>NZ_BAAAVV010000001.1:0-767961 GCF_039534705.1 Blastococcus jejuensis | reverse complement strand
TGAAGACCTTCGCCCGCGGCTGGCAGTTCGTCATGGAGCCCGACGGCACCCTGCACGTCACCACCCCGTCCGGGATCACCCGCACGACCTGGCCACCGGGCCTGCGCCGACCCCCACCCGAACCACCCCCGGACCAACCCGACGACGACCCACCGTTCTAGGAGCCTGCTGGATCGGGGACTCGTCCGACGGGGGGAACGGCGCGACGCTGAGATTCAGGAAGGGCACTGGCCTCCTAGAGCACCTTCGACAGGAACGCCTTCGTCCGTTCGTGCTGGGGGTCGGCCAGCATCCGTCGGGGTGCGCCCGCCTCGACGACGACGCCGTCGTCCATGAACACCAGGGTGTCGCCGACCTCGCGGGCGAAGCCCATCTCGTGCGTGACGACGAGCATCGTCATGCCGCTCTCCGCGAGACCACGCATCACGTCGAGGACCTCACCGACCAGCTCGGGGTCCAACGCCGACGTCGGCTCGTCGAAGAGCATGAGCTTGGGTTCCATGGCCAGGGCGCGGGCGATGGCCACCCGCTGCTGCTGGCCGCCGGAGAGCTGGTTCGGGTAGGAGTGGACGCGGTCCCCGAGGCCCACCCGCTCCAGCTGAGCGGCCCCGAGGTCACGGGCGGCGTCCCGGCGGAGCCCCTTCACCTGGATCGGCGCCTCGATGACGTTCTCCAGCGCGGTCATGTGTGGGAAGAGGTTGAAGCGCTGGAACACCATGCCGATGTCCCGTCGCTGCGCGGAGACCTCCCGGTCCCGCAGTTCGTGCAGCTTGCCGCCCTTCTCCCGGTAGCCGATGAGCTCGCCGTCGACCCACAACCGGCCGGCGTTGATCTTCTCCAGGTGGTTGACGCAGCGCAGGAACGTGGACTTGCCCGACCCGGAGGGGCCGATCACGCACATCACCTCGCGCGGGGCGACCTCGAGGTCGATGCCCTTGAGCACGTCGAGCTGGCCGAAGGACTTGCACACTCCCTCGGCCTTGACCATCGGGCCGGCCGGCACCGGGCCGCCCGCGTCGCCGGTCAATGCGAGCTCCCCACGATCCGGGCCGTTCGCTCGGCGCGCTGGGCCCGCGTCTCCCGCGTGCCGAAGCCGCGGCTGAACCGCTTCTCCAGGAAGTGCTGCCCCACCATGAGCAGGCTGGACAGTGCCAGGTACCAGAGGATCGAGGCCACGGCCATCGGGATGATCTGGAAGGTCCGGCTGCCGATCGCCCGCAGCTGGAAGTTCAGCTCGCTGGTCACGGGCACCGCGATGAGCAGCGAGGTGTCCTTGAGCATGGCGATCGTCTCGTTGCCGGTCGGCGGGATGATCACCCGCATCGCCTGGGGCAGGACGATCCGGCGCATCGTCCGGCTCCGGCTCATGCCCAGCGCGCTGGCGGCCTCGGTCTGCCCCGGGTCGACCGACTGGATGCCGGCCCGCACGATCTCGGCCATGTACGCCGCCTCGGACAGCGCCAGGCCGATCAGGCCCGCGGTGAAGCCGGCGAAGATCTGGTTGCCGTCGAGGCCGAGGAACCGCAGGTCACCGCTGAACCCGAAGAAGTCCATCAGCTGGCGGTCGAACGGGATGCCGAGGTCGTAGGTCGCGTACAGCGCACCGAGGTTGGCGCAGAAGAACAGCAGGACGATGCGCGGGATGGCGCGGAAGAACCAGATGAAGGTCCACGCCGCCCCGGACACGACCGGGTTCGGCGAGAGGCGCATGACCGCGAGGACGATGCCGAGCAGCACCCCGAGCACCATCGCCAAGACGGTCATGATCAGCGTCGTCCGGGCTCCGCGGAGGACCGCCGGCGTGAACATGTTGTCGACCATGAAGCCCCACTGGAACACGGGGTTCGTGACGAGCATGTGCACGAACATCGCGATGAGCACCGCGATCAGGCCGGCGGCGATCCACCGGCCGGGGTGCCGCACCGGGATCGCCGTGATCTGCTCCGGCGGCGCCTGCCGGGTCGCGGTGTCGGAGGCCGTCTCGGGGGGCATGGCGAACGGGACTCAGCCGGCGGCCGGGTTCACGGTCGGATCGTCGATCGCGCCGTCCTCGACGCCCCACCGCTGCAGGACCTCGAGGTAGCTGCCGTCGTCGACGAGCGCCTGCACCGCGTCGGCGAGCGCCTGCGCGAAGTCGGTCTCGTCCTTCGGCACGACGTAGCCGTAGGGGGCGGAGTCGTAGATGTCGCCGAGCAGCTCGAGCTGGTCCCCCGTCTGGTCGACCGCGTAGGCCATGACGGGGGAGTCGGCCAGGCCGGCGGCGTCCCGGCCCGAGGCGATCGCGGCGGTGGCCTGGTCCTGGCCGTCGTACTGGTCGATCGTGATGGGCTCGTCGCCGGCCGCCACGCACGCGTCGGAGCGGGCGGTGATGTCGTCGACCTGCACGGTCGCCTTCTGGACGGCGATCGCCAGGCCGCAGGCGTCGTCGGGGTCGACGTCGTCCGGGTTGCCCGCCCGCGTCGCCCATTGGGTGCCGGCCGAGTAGTAGCTGACCATGTTCACCTGGGTCATGCGCTCGGCGTTGATCGTGAACGAGGAGACGCCGACCTCGTACCGCCCCGATCCGACGCCGGCGATGATCGAGTCGAACGGCGCCGTCTCGAACTGCGCCTCGAGCCCCAGCTTCTGGGCCACCAGCGTGAACAGGTCCACGTCGAACCCGACGATCGTCTCGCCGTCCTCGGCGATGAACTCGCTGGGCGCGTAGGTCGTGTCGCTGCCCACCGAGATCACGCCGTCCTCGCTGACCGCGGCGGGCACCATGGCGGCCAGGGCGTCGTCGGCGGCGACCGACGGCAGCGGGGTGGCGCTGCTGCCGTCCCCCGAGCCGGACGACGTGTCGCCGGAGTCCCCGCCACAGCCCGCGGCGACGAGGGTCACGCTGGTCAGGGCCGCCACGGCAGCGGCCGCTCGACGGGTCAGGGGACGTCCGGTCACGGCGACCACTCCTCGGGAGGCGTACGACGCCGACTGTCGCGCGCGGAGCGTGTCGCGTCCGGACCCAGTGGTCGCAGGTTCGCAGGACCTACGTCACCGGTCCTGCCGCTACCCCGTCGGGGTCGCCGTCGTCGGGACCGCCGGCACCGACGTCGTCCCCGTCGTCGTCGGGACGGTGGGGGTGGTCTCCGACGGGAGCGTCGACTCCGTGGTCGGTGCGGTCGTGGTGTCCTCGGGAGTGGTGGGGACGGCGGTGCTCGTGGGGGCGGGCGGCGTGGTCGTCGTCGGCGCCGGGGTGGTGCCGCCGGTCGTCGTGGCGGGCTCGGTCACCGGGGTGTCCCCGCCGGTCGTCGTCGTCCCCTCCGGGTCGGGGCGCACGTTGAGGTAGAGGGCGAACAGGGCCAGGAACAACACCCCGAGGACGGCGGTGGACGTCCGCGCTCGCCCCAGGTGCGAGGGGATGCCCGACCACCAGCGGTGCGGCCGGGCCGGCGGCGGGGCGGTGCTGACCGTCGGCTGGTCCACGACCTCCTGCTCGCGGGTCGCGTCGTCGGGCCCGGTCATGCGTCCCCCTCCCGGCCGGCGCCGTCGACGAGTGCCGCCTCCTGGGCCGGCGGGGGCGCCACGGTGATGCCCTGGCCGGCGAAGGCCCGCACGATGCGGGCGCGCAGGTCCCGCCCGACCTCGAACTGCTTGCCCGGCAGCGTGCGTGCGACCACCCGCACGTTCACCTCGTCCAGCCCGAGGCTCTCCACGCCCATGACGGTCGGCGGGTCGAGCAGCAGCGGCCGCATCGCCGGGTCGCGGAACGCGTCCCGCCCGACCTCGCGGAGGATCTCGTTCACCCGGTTGACGTCCACGCTGGTCGGGACGGGGACGTCGACCACCGCCCGCGCCCAGTCGCGGGACAGGTTGACCACCTTCACGATCTGCCCGTTCGGGACGGTGATCACCTCGCCGTTCTGGGAGCGCACGCGGGTGACCCGCAGCGTGACGTCCTCGACCGTGCCCTCGGCGGGGTCGCCGCCGCCGACGACCTGGATCGAGACGACGTCGCCGAAGCCGTACTGGCGCTCGGTGATGATGAAGAAGCCGGCCAGGACGTCGCCGACGATGCGCTGGGCGCCGAACCCCAGACCCACACCGAGCACGGTCGCTGGTGCGACGAGGCCGGTCACCGGGACGCCGAGCCGCTCGAGGACGAAGAAGACCGAGATCGAGTAGATGAGCACGATCGCCGCCCAGGTGAGCACCTGGGTCAGCGAGTGGCGGTGCTTGGCCGCCTCCGAGCGCACGAGCGCGTCCCCGCCGGTGGCCTTGGCGTCGATGCGGTCGGTGATCCGGTTGCCGGTCCAGGCGACGAACCGGGCGAGCAGCACCGACCCGAGGATGATCAGCACGACCTCGAGGCCGCGCCCGGCGAACCAGGTCAGGACGTCGTCGAGGGCTGCGGACATCAGCGGGCCTCGACGAACAGCGACTGTGCCGAGCGGCCGATCGCGCCCTCGGCGTCGAACAGCACGGCGAAGGCCTGGGCGGCGCCGGAGTCGCCGAGCACCGTCCGCGCGTCCATCCCGAGCCACTCGCCCCGCGGCGGGCGGTGCAGGGCCACGGTGAGGTCGACGTTGGCGAACGTGGCGGCCTGCCAGTCGAGCGCCGCGGAGATCCCGCTGGCCGCGTCGGTCATGACCAGGAGGTGTTCCAGCGGCGACATCGGCTCGCCCTCGACGAGGGTGCACTGCGGCCGGGTCCACGCGGCGGCCGGTCCGGGTGCGTTGAAGCTGCCCGCGGCGAAGCGCCAGTCCAGGGCCCGGTGGTAGGCGATCTCCTGGGTGAAGAAGGCGGCCGATTCCGGCCGGCTCTGCTCGGGTCCGGCGGGCACCGGGACCGGGGGCGCGTCGACGGGCGTCGCGCCGTCGTCGCGGACGCGCATCCGCCAGGCGGTCAGCCGCATGAGGGGGCGGTCGTCGGCGCCGGAGAGCACCGCCTCCAGCAGCTCGATCCGGCGGCCGGGCCGGAGCACCTCGGTGGAGATCCGCATCGGGCCGACCGGGACGGGCCCGAGGATGTCGTAGGCCAGCCGGACGGTCTGGCCGCCCTCGATACCGCTCGCCCGCTCCGCCGCGCGGGCCAGCAGCGCCGCGGGAGGGCCGGCGTGCTGGAAGGCGGGGTCCCAGGGGCCGATGGTCAGCGCGGTGGCCTGGAACTCGGTGGCCTGGAACTCGGTGGCCGCGAATTCGGTGGCCTCGAAGCCGTCGGCCGTCGTGGGGACGTAGAGGGCGCCGGGCAGATCCATACCCGCAGTCTGGCCTGGCGGACCGACGCTCACCGCGAGGGGTCGGGCCCGCCCGGGCTGATCCGCACCGCTCGCCTCAGGGCGCACAGCTCGTCGTCCGTCGCCACCCACCCCGGCGGCATGCGGAGCCCCACCTTCTTCGCCCCGGTGGTGCTGATCGCGGTCCGCACCACCGCCGCGGTCTCCGCCGGGTCCTCCACCAGTTCGCCGCGGGCGGCCCACCGCCGGCCACGGGCGGTGACGGTGACGGAGGCGCCACCGGTGAAGTTCAGCGCCCACGAGGCGTCGGTCAGGGCGTACAGCGCGCCCGCATGGGGACGAGCGAGCACGGGCACGCTCAGCTGTCGTCCGCTGCGCCTGCCGGTGAACTCCAGCAGGAGCACCGCGCCGGTCACGCCGGCGGCGGGGGACCGGGCCAGGGACCGGACTACGGGATTGACCACCCAGCGCATGAGCGTGCGCGGCGGAGGCGTGGACCGGGGGCCGGCCGCGGTCGTCACCGGACCGCACCCATGGTGCGCCGGACGGCTTCGGCCACGCCGGATCCGTCGTCGTCCACCGGCTCCATGTAGAAGCGCGCCCACCGGACGACGTCCTGGTGCCGTTGCCGGTCGAGGCCGAGGACGGTCACGCCACGCATCCGCAGGACGCTCCCGTCGGCCCGGTTGCCCGACCAGTCCCACTCGGCCCAGAGCGCCGGGTCCTCGGGGGAGCCCTCCGCCCAGCGGAGGAGGACGGCCCGGAGATCGGGCACCGCCGCGAGGATGTGGGTCCAGTTCGCCCGGACCTGGTCGCGGCCGGCGAAGCCGCGGGCGGGATGGACGGGCGTCTCGTTGCGGTAGTCCGCCGCGAACAGCGCCACGAGCGCGTCGAGGTCGTGTGCGTCGATCGCCTGCTGGAGGCGGTGGAGCATCGTGGGCGGGTGATCCGTCATCGCGGACCGCCTTTCGTTACATGCCTCTGTATCGGATAGTGGCACCGTGGACTCCTCCCCCGGTGCGGTCAAGAGGCGCTACGACACGACGCGTCGCCGGGCGCGCGCCGACGATGCGCGGCGGCGTGTCCTCGACGCAGCGCAACGGCTGTTCCTGCACGGTGGATATGCGGCCACGACCATGGCCGCGGTCGCTGCCGAGGCAGGCGTCTCCGTGGAGTCGGTCTACAAGGCGCACGGGAGCAAGGCGCGACTGGTCCTCGCCGTCTTCCACCATGCGATCAGGGGAGACGCCCGCGAGTCCGCGGAGGAGCGCGCCGACCGGATCTCGGTCCACGAAGCGGACCCGGTGCGCCGGCTCCGGGGCTTCGGGGCGATCGTCGGCGCGGTGACGGCGCGCGTGGCGCCGCTGATGCTGCTGGTCAGTGCGGCGGCGGGGGCGGACGAGGAACTCGCGGCCGCGTGGCAGCAGATGCAGGCAGAGCGGCTGGAGAGGATGGCCGGCCACGCGCGACGCCTCGCCGACGGCGGACATCTGCGCGCGGGTGTCACCGTGGACGAGGCGCGCGACGTCTTCTGGCTGTTCACCGCCCCGGAGGTCTACGACCTGATGGTCGGCCAGCGGGGGTGGTCGACCGACCGGTTCGGCGCCTGGGTCGGCGACGCGTACGTCGCGGCGCTCCTCGAACCGCACGCTCGGACCGCCTCGTCAGGGCCGGCCGTCTGACTGCCCGCTCCGGCGTGAGTCCCAGAGCGCGGCGGCGGTCCAGGCGGCCGTGACGACGGTGCCGGTCACCCACAGCCAGCGCAGGTCGGCAGGGGTGGACAGCAGCAGCAGGACGGCGACCACGAGGGAGGCGCCGGCCAGCGGGACCGAGCGCGCGAGCGTGCCCAGCGTGCCGGGGCCCGGGACGGCGACGAACACGACGGTGGCCACCACGAAGAGGAACGCGCACAGCGCGGCGAGGATCGCCGACGTCGCGCCGAACTCGCCCGGGAGGCCGATGCCGGCCAGCGTGAACGCGAGCATCGCGCCGGCCAGGGCCAGCAGGGTGCGGCGCCGCCGGTCGGACCAGGGGGGCCGTGGTTCCACGGGACCTCCTCGGTGTCGCTGCGGGCGCCTGTCCAGGGAACAACGCGCCGGAGCCCGCCGGCGTCCCGCGGTGCGCCGGACGACACGTCGCGACTCCCCCCGGTAGGGGGCACAACCCTGGACGGGGACTACATTGCCGGGGTGCCCCGCACCGCCCATCCGGCCCTCGGCTACGCGTTCACGCTGGCGGCCGCGGCGATCTTCGCCGTCAACGGCACGGTGTCGACGCTGGCCCTGCAGGCCGGGATCCCCGCCACCAACCTCACCGCGCTGCGCTGCACCGGGGCGGCGATCACCCTGGTCGCCGTCCTGGCCGTGGTGGCGCCGGCGCGCCTGCGGATCACCTGGCGCGAGGTCCCGTTCCTCGCCGTCTTCGGCGTCGTGGGCGTCGCGCTCACCCAGTTCCTGTACTACGTGGCGATCGGGCGGATGCCGGTCGGGATCGCGCTGGTCTTCGAGATGACGGCGCCGGTGTTCATCGCCCTCTACGTCTGGCTGGTCCGCCGCGAGAAGGTGCGCAGCCGGCTGTGGCTGGCGCTGCTGCTCTCGCTGTCGGGGCTGGTGCTGGTCGCCGAGGTGTGGCAGGGCGGCGGCTCGCTGAACCCGGTCGGCGTGGGCGCCGCCCTGATCGCCGCGCTCTGCCTGGCCACCTACTACCTGATGGGCGAGCGGGGCACGGTCACCCGCGACCCGGTGGCGCTGACCTGCTGGAGCTTCGTGGCGGCGGCGGTGTTCTGGGCGATCGCCGCGCCGTGGTGGAGCTTCGACGCGGGCGTGCTCGCCGAGGACGTGCCGCTCTCGCTGGGCTCGCTCGAGCTGCCGCTGTGGGTGCTGGTCGCGTGGATCGTCGTCCTCGGGGCCGTGGTGCCGTTCTGGCTGTCCATCGCCGCGCTGCGCCACCTGCCCCCGACGGCGGCCGGCCTGGTCGCCACCGCGGAGCCGGTGTTCGCCTCGATCGTCGCCTGGCTGTGGCTCGAGCAGGTGTTGTCGGGATGGCAGGTCGCCGGTGGCGTCGTCGTCCTGACCGGGATCGTGCTGGCCCAGACCGCCCGCGCCACGCCGGTGCCCACCGTTCTCCCCGAGACGCCCGCCGCCCTGGCGAGCTAGCGAGACCGTTCAGCGGAGGCGGCGCACCGGGACGACCATCGGCGTCCCGGCCACGGGATCGGGGATCACTCGCGCCTCCAGGTCGAACACGTCGGCCAGCAGCCGCTCGGTGAGCACCTCGGCCGGTGTCCCCGAGGCCACCAGCGCGCCGTCCTTCATGGCCACCAACCGCTGCGCGTAGCGCGCCGCGAGGTTGAGGTCGTGCAGCACGACGACGACGGTGCGCCCGCGGTCGGCGTGCAGGCGGAAGACCAGGTCGAGGACGTCGATCTGGTGGGACAGGTCGAGATAGGTCGTCGGCTCGTCGAGGAGCAGCAGGTCGGTGCCCTGCGCCAGCGCCATGGAGATCCACGCGCGCTGCCGCTGGCCGCCGGACAGCTCGTCCACCGGGCGGTCGGCGAGATCGGACAGGTCGGTCCACGCCAGCGCCTCGGCCACCACCGCCTCGTCGTCCCTCGACCACTGCCGCAGCCAGCTCTGGTGCGGGTGCCGGCCGCGGGCGACCAGGTCCGCGACGGTCAGCCCCTCCGGCGCGGTCGGCGTCTGCGGGAGCAGGCCGAGCACGCGGGCCACCTCGCGGGTCGGCGTCCGTGCGATCGCCCGGCCGTCGAGCAGCACCCGGCCCGCCTGCGGCCGCATCAGCCGGCCCAGTGCGCGCAAGAGTGTGGACTTGCCGCAGCCGTTGGGTCCCACGATCGCCGTGAACGACCCCTCGGTGAGCTCGAGGTCGAGGTCGTCGACGACGACGCGATCGTCGTAGGCCAGCCGGACGCGCTCGGCCGCGAGACGGACCGGTCCGGTCCGGACGGGTGGGCGGTGCAGGACCTGGGTCATGTCGTTCTCCGCCTTCCGCGGACCAGTAGCCAGAGCAGGTAGGGCGCGCCGAGGACGGCGGTGAGGATGCCGACGGGAAGCGCCTGCGGGAGCGCCGTCCGGGCGGCGAGGTCGGCACCGACCACGAGCACCGCGCCGAGCAGCGCCGAGGCCAGCAGCGGCGGCCGGGAGCCGCCGGTGAGGCGCACCGCGATCTGCGGGACGACCAGCGCGACGAACGTGACCGGTCCCGACGCGGCGACGGCGACGGCGACGGCGACCACCGCGAGCAGCACGACCACCGTCTGGGCCAGGGGCAGCCGCACGCCGAGCCCGCGGGCGGTGTCGTCGCCGAACTGGAGGACGCCGAGCACCCGGCTCGTGGCCAGCGCGAGGGGCAGGACCACGGCCAGCGTCCCCAGCAGCGGCAGGGCGTGGTCCCAGGTGCGGGCGTTGAGCGAACCGGTGATCCAGACGTAGGCCGCGGCCGCGTCGGTGATGTCGGCCCGGGTGAGCAGCCAGTCGGTCAGCGCCGCGGCGGCCGACCACAGCGCGATGCCCACGAGGACCAGCCGGTAGCCGTCGATGCCCGAGCGCCACGTCAGCGCCAGCAGCAGGCTCCCGGCGAGCAGGGCGCCGGCCAGGGCGGCGACGGGGACGCCGAGGCCGCCGAGCAGCGCCCCGGCCGGCCCGCCCCCGCCGGCGAGCACGATGGCCGCGACGGCGCCCACCGACGCGCCCTGGGTGATGCCCAGGACGTCGGGGGAGGCCAGCGGGTTGCGGGCGAAGGTCTGGAACAGCGCACCGGCCAGGCCCAGCGCCGTGCCGACCAGCGCGCCGACGACGATCCGGGGGGCGCGCAGCTCGAGGAGCACGAACGCCTGCGACGGATCGCCGAGGCCGACCAGTGTGCGGAGCACGTCGCCGACGCCGATCGGGAAGTCCCCGCGGCCCAGGCTGAGCGCCGAGACGAGCACCAGGACCACGCCGGTGGTCAGCGGCACGAGCACGGATCGCCAGCGCAGCCGCCCGGACACCGGACCGAGGCGCACGGCCTGGGCGGTCGCCGTCGTCGCGCTCACAGCCCGACCGTCCGGCGGCGGCGGACGAGCGCGATGAAGAAGGGAGCCCCGATCAGCGCCAGGACGATGCCCGCCTGCAGCTCACCCGGCCGTGCCGCGACGCGGCCGAGCACGTCGGCGGTCAGCAGCAGCACCGCCCCGAGGAGACCGGCGCACGGGATCAGCCATCGGTGGTCGGGGCCGGTGAAGGCGCGGACGACATGCGGCGCGACCAGCCCGACGAACGCGATCGGCCCGCAGGCGGCCGTCGCGGCGCCGCAGAGCAGGGTGACGGCGAACAGCCCCACGGCGCGGGCGGGCCAGATGCGCTGGCCCAGCCCGCGGGCGACGTCCTCCCCCAGCGACAGCAGATTCAGCGCGGGCGTGTTCGCCACGGCCAGGGCGATGCCCACGGCGATGAACGGCGCGACCTGCCAGGCGACATCGGCTCCCCGGCCGGCCAGGGAGCCGACGACCCAGAAGCGGAAGCTGTCGAGGGTCTGCGCGTCGCCGACGAGCAGCGCCCGCACGAGGGCGTAGAGCAGGGCCGAGAGGGCCGCGCCCGCCAGGGCGAGGGTCAGCGGGGTGGCGCCGCCGGGGCCGGCCGAGCCGATCGCGTACACGAGGACGGTGCCGGCCAGGGCGCCGGCGAGGGCGAACCACACGTAGCCCGCCGGCGTCCCCACACCGAGCAGCGAGATGGCCAGGACGACGGCCAGCGAGGCGCCCGCGGTCACGCCCAGCAGCCCGGGATCGCCGAGCGGGTTGCGCGTGTGCCCCTGCATCAGCGCGCCCGCGATGCCGAGCGCGGTGCCGACGAGCAGCCCGAGCACGGTCCGGGGGATCCGCAGGCCGCGCACGATCACGGCGTCGTCGGTGGCCAGGGACGGGTCGGCCAGCGCGCGCCAGACGTCGCCCAGGCCGATCGACCGGGTGCCGACGGCGATGCTCGCCAGTGCGGCCACGACCGCCAGTACGACCAGCAGGCCCAGGCCGAGCAGTCGCCGGGTCCGCACGGGCATCCGCCGGGCCGGGGAAGCCGGTGCGACGACCGGAACGGTCACGTGCGGCTCCCAGAGGCGAGGGCAAGCTAGGGAAGGCTTACCTTACTCATCTCCAGGAGATGCGGAGCGGCCCGGGCGGCCCCAGGGCGACCAGGGCCGCGCGCAGCGCCCGGAACCCCTCGGCCGGCAGCCGCGCGCGCCAGCCCTCGACCACCTCCGCGGCCGCCTCCTCCGCGGCGGCTGTGCACGCGCGCCCGCGGTCGGTGAGTTCCAGCAGTCGGGCGCGGGCGTCGCGCGGATCGGGGTGTCGCACGACGTATCCGCGGCCGACCAGCTGCTCGACCAACTGGCTGGCTGCCTGCTTGGTGATCCCCAGGTGCTCGGCGATGTCGGCGTTGGTGGCGGCGCCCGCGCTGATCCGCGCGAAGGCGAAGCCGTGAGCCGGTCGGACGTCGGAGAAGCCGCGCGCCGACATGCCGGCCTGGACGCCGTCGATCAACCGGCCGGCCAGACCCAGCACCGCGGCCGCCGTCGTCCAGTTCTCCTCGTCCATGGCTCCACCTTGACAGAGCAGTCAAGCAGCTTGACCATATGGTCAACCAACTTGACCACTGGAGGAGATCCCTGTGCCCGTCTTCCGCGCCCCCGACGCCCAGACCTTCGAGACCCACGGCAGCCGCTTCACCGCCTACGTCGCGCCCTCCCGCGGCAGCCGCGAGCTGTGCAGCTGGCGGCTCGACGTGCCGCCGGGCCTGATCGGCGCCCCGCACCGGCCCAGCCGCGAGGAGGTCCTGCTCGTGCTGGCCGGCAGCCTCGAGGTCACGCTCGACGGCGAGCGGGCGCAGGTGTGCGCGGGCGACGTCGTCCTCGTGCCCGCCGATGCCGAACTTCAGGTCGACGGCGGGCCCGCGGGAGCCGCTGCCTGGGTGACCACCACCCCGGGCCTGGAGGCCCGGCTCCCGGACGGTTCGACGATCGCGCCGCCCTGGGCGAGCTGAGGCGTCAGTCGGTGCCGGCCTCCATGGCGGCGCGGTCGAGCAGTTCGTCCTCGTCCGAGACCTCGCCGCGCGAGGCGATCACCTCGGCGCCGCCCGCGGTCATCGCACCGATGAGCCCGGTCGAGGCCGCCTGTGCGGCGCCGATGGCCGCGGGCGTCGAACCCCCCACCATGCCGAGCCCGGCGTACTGCTCGAGCTTGGCGCGGGAATCGGCGATGTCGAGGTTGCGCATCGTCAGCTGGCCGATCCGGTCCACCGGGCCGAACGCCGAGTCCTCCGTCCGCTCCATGGAGAGCTTGTCGGGGTGGTAGCTGAAGGCGGGGCCCGTGGTGTCGATGATCGAGTAGTCCTCGCCGCGCCGCAGGCGGAGGGTCACCTCGCCGGTGACCGCCATGCCGACCCAGCGCTGCAGGGACTCCCGCAGCATCAGCGCCTGGGGGTCCAGCCAGCGGCCCTCGTACATCAGCCGGCCGAGCCGCCGGCCCTCGCTGTGGTAGCTGGCGAGGGTGTCCTCGTTGTGGATCGCGTTGACCAGCCGCTCGTAGGCCGCGTGCAGCAGCGCCATGCCGGGCGCCTCGTAGATGCCCCGGCTCTTGGCCTCGATGATGCGGTTCTCGATCTGGTCGGACATGCCCATGCCGTGCCGGCCGCCGATGGCGTTGGCCTCCAGCACCAGGTCGACGGCGGAGGCGAATTCCTTGCCGTTGATCGTCACCGGCCGGCCCTGGGCGAAGCCGATCGTGACGTCCTCGGGGGCGATCTCGACGGCGGGATCCCAGAAGCGCACGCCCATGATCGGCTCGACGGTCTCGATGCCGGTGTTGAGGTGCTCGAGCGTCTTGGCCTCGTGCGTCGCACCCCAGATGTTGGCGTCGGTCGAGTAGGCCTTCTCGGCACTGTCGCGGTACGGCAGACCGTGGGCGAGCAGCCACTCCGACATCTCCTTGCGGCCGCCGAGCTCGTGCACGAAGTCGGCGTCCAGCCACGGCTTGTAGATCCGCAGCGAGGGGTTGGCGAGCAGTCCGTACCGGTAGAACCGCTCGATGTCGTTGCCCTTGAAGGTCGACCCGTCGCCCCAGATCTGGACGTCGTCCTCGAGCATCGCCCGCACGAGCAGGGTGCCGGTCACCGCCCGCCCGAGCGGGGTGGTGTTGAAGTAGCTGCGGCCGCCGGACCGGATGTGGAACGCACCGCAGGTCAGGGCTGCGAGCCCCTCCTCGACGAGCGCCGCGCGGCAGTCGACGAGCCGGGCGATCTCGGCGCCGTACGCCGTCGCCCGGCCGGGCACCGAGTCGATGTCGGGCTCGTCGTACTGGCCGATGTCGGCCGTGTAGGTGCAGGGCACCGCACCCTTGTCCCGCATCCACGCGACGGCCACCGAGGTGTCGAGCCCCCCGGAGAAGGCGATCCCGACGCGTTCGCCGACCGGCAGGGAGGTGAGCACCTTGGACATGCTCAGGATTATGCACGCCTATGCATGACCATGCAAAGGCGGTCAGTTCGCGAGCGCCGCCTCGATCGCCTCGCGGACCTCGGGCGCCTGCGGCTCGACCTTCGTCCGGAACCGGGCGACGACGGCGCCCCTGCGGTCGATCAAGAACTTCTCGAAGTTCCACTGCACGTCGCCCGCGGTGCCCGACGCGTCGGGCGCCTCGGTCAGCCGCTCGTAGAGCGGGTGTGCGTCCGGCCCCTTCACGTCGACCTTCTCGGTCAGCGGGAACGTCACGCCGTAGGTGGCCGAGCAGAACTGCGCGATCTCCTCGGCGGTTCCGGGCTCCTGGCCCTTGAACTGGTTGCACGGGACGCCGAGCACGGTGAAGCCGCGGTCGCGGTACTCCTCGTGCAGGGCCTCGAGGTCGGCGTACTGCGGCGTGAACCCGCACTTGCTCGCGACGTTGACGACGAGCGCCACGCGCCCCTCGGTCAGCGCGCCGACGGTCGCCGGGTTGCCTTCCAGCGTGGCCACGGGCAGGTCAAGGAGGTCGCTCATGCACCGCCGCAGCGCTCAGGGTGCGGACTTCATTCCAGGCTGCTGACGTCGTCGGGCACGTCGACCGCGTACTGGCGCAGCGCCTCGAGGGGCACGATCTCCAGGGCGCGCTCGTTGGTGGCCGCCAGCACGACGCCGGACGCCGCGCCGGCCTGGTAGGCCTGCATCCAGCGGGCGGCGACCACGCACCAGCGGTCCCCCGGCTTCAGCCCCGGGAAGCCGTACTCCGGTCGCGGGGTGATCAGGTCGTTGCCGAGGTCGCGCTGCAGCGCCAGGAAGTCGGCGGAGACGACGGCGCAGACGGTGTGCCGGCCCAGGTCGTCCGGTCCGCTGGTGCAGCTCCCGTCGCGGTAGAAGCCGGTGACCGGGTCGGTGCCGCACGGCTCCAGCGGGGCGCCGAGCACGTTGCGCTCCTCGGTGGGCTCGGGCGTCACGGCGGCTCCTGGCTCCAGAGGGACGGGCGCGCGGTCAGGATGGCAGGGTGCGGACATGAGCGTCGAACCGTCGACCCCCGAGGTCCTGTGGCAGCCCACGCCGGAGAGCGTCGGCGCCACCCGGATCGCGGCGTTCGCGGCATCGGTCGAGCGGCGGCGGGGCCTGTCCTTCGGCTCGCCTCCCGACTACGACACTCTGTGGCGGTGGTCGCTCGAGCACCTCGACCAGTTCTGGGCCGAGGTCGCCGAGTGGTCCGGCGTGCTGCCCGGCGTCCCGGACGACGAGGTGCTGACCGACCGGTCGATGCCCGGCGCCGTCTGGTTCCCGGGACGCACGGTCAACTACGCGGAGCAGGCGTTGCGGCACGCCACTGATCAGCGCCCTGCGCTCATCGCCACCGCCGAGGACGGCGACCCCGTCGAGATCTCCTGGGCGACCCTGCGCGGCCAGGTCGGCGCCTTCGCGGCCACCCTGCGCGAGCTCGGCGTGCAGCCGGGCGACCGGGTGGCCGGCTACCTGCCCAACGTGCCCGAGGCGGTCGTCGCGTTCCTCGGCACGGCCTCGATCGGGGCGGTGTGGTCCTCCTGCGCGCCCGACTTCGGCACCCGCGCGGTGCTCGACCGGTTCGCCCAGATCGAGCCGAGCGTGCTCGTCGCCGTCGACGGCTACCGGTTCAACGGCAAGGACTACGACCGGCGCGACGTGGTCGCCGAGCTGCGGGCCGCGCTGCCCACCGTGCGGGCGACGATCGCCGTCCCCCGGCTGCGCGACGACCTCCCCGACGGCGCGCTGGCGTGGGCCGACGCGGTCGCGGGCGTCTGCGAGCCCGAGTTCGCGGCGCTGCCGGTCGACCACCCGCTGTGGATCGTCTACTCGTCGGGCACGACCGGGCTGCCCAAGGGGATCGTGCACGGCCACGGCGGGGTGGTGCTCGAGCAGCACAAGAACCTCGGCCTGCACCTCGACGTCGGGCCGGGTGACCGCTTCTTCTGGTACGCCTCGACCGCCTGGATCATGTGGAACCTGGCGACGTCGGCGCTGCTCGTGGGCGCGACCGTGGTCGTCCACGACGGCGCCCCGGCCTACCCGCAGCTGGACGCCCAGTTCGCCCTCGCCGCGCGCACCGGCATCACCTACCTCGGCACCAGTGCGGGCTACCTGACCGCGTGCGAGAAGGCCGGCCTCCGGCCGGGCGAGGACCACGACCTCTCGGCGCTGCGGACGATCGGGTCGACCGGCTCGCCGCTGCCCGCCGCGGCCTTCCGGTGGGTCTACGACGCGGTGAAGCCCGACGTGCTGCTCGGCTCGCTGTCGGGCGGCACCGACGTGGCCACCGGGTTCATCGGCAGCTCGCCGTTGCTGCCGGTGACGGCGGGGGAGCTGCAGCGGCCGATGCTGGGCGTCGCCGCGGCGTCCCGGGACGAGGAGGGACGGCCGGTCGTCGGCGAGCTGGGCGAGCTGGTGGTCACCGAGCCGATGCCGACGATGCCGCTCTACTTCTGGAACGACCCGGACGGGTCGCGGTACCGGGAGGCCTACTTCGAGCCGTGGCCCGGCGTCTGGCGGCACGGCGACTGGCTGGAGATCACCGAGCGCGGCACCTGCCTGATCACCGGCCGCTCGGACTCCACGCTCAACCGCGGCGGCGTCCGGATGGGCACCGCCGACATCTACGCCGCCGTCGAGTCGATCCCGGCGGTGCTCGACTGCGTCGTCCTCGGCGTGGAGCAGCCCGACGGCGGCTACTGGATGCCGCTGTTCGTGCAGCTGGCGCCCGGGGAGTCGCTGACCGACGAGCTGGTGGCCACCCTCCGGGCGGCGATCCGCGAGCAGGCCAGCCCCCGGCACGTGCCCGACGAGATCATCGAGGTCCCCGCCGTCCCGCACACGCGGACCGGGAAGCGGCTGGAGGTGCCGCTGAAGCGGCTGTTCCAGGGCGTCGACCCGGCGAAGGCGCTGAACGTGGGGGCCGTCGACGACGCCGCCGCGGTCGAGCACTACGTCCGCCTCGCCCAGGAACGCCGTCAGGCCTGAACCAGCTTTCTGTACCGAAAGCTGACTCAGGGGCGGAACGGGCCGCGCAGGACGGCCCACTGGAGCAGCATGATCGTCTTGGCGTCGGCGATCCGGCCGTCGTCGATCATGTCGAGTGCCTCGTCGATGTCGAGCTCGACGACCTCGATGTCCTCCCCCTCCTCCTCGAGGCCGCCGCCGTTCCCGGTGCGGTCGGCGGGGGAGTACGGCGCGACGTAGAAGTGCAGCCGCTCGGTCACCGACCCGGGGCTCATCCACACGTCGAACACGTGCTCGACCTCGCCGACGGCGACGCCGAGTTCCTCCTCGACCTCGCGGCGGACGGCGGTCTCCGGGTCCTCGTCGTCGAGCAGGCCCGCGGCGGCCTCCAGCAGCATGCCGTCGGGGTGGCCGTTCACGTACGCGGGGAAACGGAACTGCCGGCTGAGCAGCACCGTGCGCCGGTCGGCGTCGTAGAGCAGCAGCGTGGCGCCGTTGCCCCGGTCGTAGGTCTCCCGCTGCTCGGTGGTCCAGGTCCCGTCGGGACGGCGCCGCTCGAGCGTCGTCCGTCGCAGCACGTGCCATCCGCTGGCCAGGAGCTCGACCTCCCGGACGACGATGTCGGGGTTGCCGGCGAGGTCGCGGCCCACCCGGTCCAGGCCGGTGCGGCCGCGATGGTCGGGGACGTCGACGCCGGGCACGCTCACGGGTGAGCACCCTAGGGCGTGGTCTCGCTCACCTTCCGGATGACGACGGCGTGCGGCGGGCATCCCCAGCCACCAAGGTGTACGAACCCACACCCGAAGAGCCCGCCCGCCCCACCCCGCCCGCCGAGGAGTGAGCCGACGATGACGTCGAGCGAGAGCGAGACCTGGCAGCCGAAGCCGCCGGAGCTGTTGCCGCCGTGGCACACGCCGGAGCGGGAGAAGCTGCAGGAGCAGGCCCGCCGGTTCGCGATGGACGAGGTGCTGCCGGTCGCTAACGAGCTGGACCCGCAGAAGGGCGAGATCCCGGCGTCCCTGCTGTCGCGGCTGGCCGAGCTGGGCTACTTCGGCATCACCGTGCCTGCCGAGCAGGGCGGGCTCGGGCTCGGCGTCTTCGAGTACTGCATGGTCAGCGAGGAGCTGGCCCGCGCGTGGATGTCGACGGCCAGCATCCTGGCCCGCTCCCAGGGGCTGGGCACCGCCGTCCTCGACGCCGAGCGCCGGCACGACCTGCTGGCCCGCAGCGCGCGCGGCGACTGGATCGGCGCGATCGCGCTGTCGGAGCCCGACGCCGGCTCCGACCTGGCCGGGGTCTCGACCCGGGCGGTGTTGGACGGGGACGTGTGGGTCGTGACCGGCCACAAGCGCTGGTGCGGCAACGCGAAGGCCGCCGACTTCATCCAGGTGCTGGTCCGCGAGCGCGACCCGGAGGAGGGGGAGTCGCGCTCGGCCGGGCTGGTCAACCTGCTGCTGGAGAAGGAGCGGGGGCAGTTCCCCGAGGGCCTCTCCGGCTACCCGATCGACAAGGTCGGCTACCACGGCTTCCTCACCTGGGACCTGCAGTTCGACGGCGTCCGCATCCCGAAGGACAACGTCATCGACCAGGCCAAGGCCGCCCGGGAGGACAGCGACGAGGAGGGCGAGGCCGCCGAACAGGCCGGGTTCGCCGAGGCGCAGAAGTTCCTGAACACCGCGCGGGTGCACACCGCCGCCCGGGCCGTCGGCCTGGCCCGCGCCGCGCTGGAGGACTCGATCCTCTACCTCCAGGAGCGCGAGCAGTTCGGGCACCCGATCGCCGACTTCCAGGCACTGCGGTTCAACGTCGCGGAGATGGCCGCGCAGATCGAGCAGTCGCGGGCCTTCTACCGCCAGGTCGCCCACCTGCTCGACCTCGGCCTGCCGTGCGCGAAGGAGGCGTCGATGGTCAAGCTCGAGGCGACCGAGATGTCGGTGCGGGTGACCAACCAGGCCATGCAGCTGCACGGCGGGAACGGCTACACGACCGAGCGGCAGGTCGAGCGGCACTGGCGCGACGCCCGGCTGACGACGATCTTCGAGGGCACCAGCGAGATCCAGAAGCGGATCATCAGCGACCGCCTGCTCCCCCGCAGCCCGCTGGCCTGAGCCGCCGTCGTCCGTCCGCGCTCTTGCGCGGTTGCTGCCGCCTTCTGGGTGGTGCACCACTCGCAGGGCGCGCGCAACCGCGCACGAGCAGTCACGGCAACCGCAGCACCCGGGCCTCCCACGGTGCCAGTACGGCGGGGTCGTCGACCGGCAGGTTGCCGAGCACCAGCTCGGCCCCGGTGGTCTGGGGGAGCAGGTCGGCCAGCGGCTGCGGGGTGCGACTCAGGTTGCAGGCCACGAGCAGCACCTCGCCGTCGAGGGACCGCGTGAACGCGTACACCTGCTCGTGGTCGGGCAGCAGCATGTGGAAGTCGCCCAGGGCGACGACCGGGTTCTCGTGCCGGAGCGCGATGAGCCGCCTGTAGTGGGCGAGCACCGACGTGTCGTCGGACCGCTGCCGCTCGGCGTTCCACTCCACGTGGTCGGGGTTGACCGGCAGCCACGGCGTGCCGGTGGTGAAGCCGGCCGACGGCGACGCGTCCCACTGCACGGGGGTGCGGGCGTTGTCGCGGCTCATCTTCCGGAGCGCGGCCAGCACGTGGGCCGGTTCCTCGCCGGCGGAGACGGCGTGCACGTAGTGGTTGAGCGACTCGAGGTCGGAGAAGTCGTCGAGGGTCTGGAACGGGTAGTTGGCCATCCCGATCTCCTGCCCCTGGTACACGTACGGCGTGCCGCGGTGCAGGTGCAGCAGCGTGGCCAGGCAGGTCGCGGAGTCGCGGCGGTAGCGCGGTGAGTCGTCGCCGAAGCGGGAGACCGCGCGCGGCTGGTCGTGGTTGTCCCAGTACAGGGAGTTCCACCCGGAGGTGGCCAGGCCGGCCTGCCATCGGCCGAACGACGCCTTGAGGTCGCGCATCCGCAGCGGCTGGATGTCCCACTTCCGGGCGCCGTGGTCGAGCCCGACGTGCTCGAACTGGAAGACCATGTCGACCTCGGCGCGGGCCGGGTCGGTGAACAGCTCGGCGTCCTCGACGGTCACGCCCGGCATCTCGCCGACGGTCAGGAACGTTCCGTCCCGCCCGGCGAACACCTCGCGGTGCATCTCGGCCAGGAATTCGTGGATCCGCGGGCCGCACAGGAACTGCCCCGAGCCGTCGCCGAGGGAGGAGCCCGGCAGCGGCGGGCCGTCGTGCAGGTGGCCGTCGTCGGCCACCACCTTGCTGATCATGTTGATGACGTCCATGCGGAACCCGTCGACCCCGCGGTCGAGCCACCACCGCATCATCGCGTGGACCGCCTGCCGGACCTCGGGGTTCTCCCAGTTCAGGTCGGGCTGCTTGCGGTCGAACAGGTGCAGGTAGTACTCGCCGCTGGCCGGGTCCAGCGTCCAGGCGGGGCCCGAGAAGAACGACTGCCAGTTGGTCGGCTCCGCGCCCGGGTCACCGGCGGCCATGCCCCCGCGCGGCGGGCGCCACCAGTACCAGTCGCGCCGGGGCGAGGCCGGGGACGACCGGGACTCCCGGAACCACGGGTGCTCGTCGCTGGTGTGGTTGACCACCAGATCCATCAGCAGCTTCATCCCGCGGGAGTGCAGCGCCTCGATCAGCTCGTCGAGCTGGGTCAGCGAACCGAACAGCGGGTCGATGTCCTGGTAGTCGCTGATGTCGTAGCCGTTGTCCGCCTGCGGCGACGGGTAGACCGGCGAGAGCCACAGGACGTCGACGCCGAGGTCGCTCAGGTGGTCCAGCCGGGAGAGGACGCCGCCGAGATCGCCGATCCCGTCGCCGTCGGAGTCCATGAACGAGCGCGGGTAGACCTGGTAGACGACCGCGCGGGTCCACCAGGGGGCGTCGGCGGTCACCGCGTCCTCCTCGGAGTCGGCCTCCGTCAGGACGACGGCGGCGAGTGGTGGACCGCCTCGACGTTGTTGCCGTCGGGGTCCCGGACGAAGACGCCGTAGTACCCCGGGTGGTACTCGGGCCACACCCTCGGCTCGTGCAGGATCTCGGTGCCCGTCTCCTTCGCGGCGGCGAACACCGCGTCGACGGCCTCGCGCGAGGGGGCCTGCAGCGCCAGGTGCACCGGGCGGTGGCCGGAGTCCTCCATCGGGCTCACCCACAGCTGGGGCATCCCGTCGGGCCCGCAGAGGCCCACCACGGGGCCGTTCGGGGTGTCGTGGCGCATGGCCTCGCGGATGCCGCAGGCGGCGAAGACGCGCACGTAGAAGGCGGCGGCGGCCTCGGCGTCGGCAACCTGGAGGCCAAGGTGGTCGATCATGCCCGGACCGTAGCGGCGGGGGCCGACACCCGGGTAGGGCGGACGCGCCGCCGTCGTCCCGGGCCCTTCCTGCGGCCCCACCGGAGCGCTGATTGGATGGGACGACGACGCCGGGACCGTCCCGGTGCGGGAGGGAGAACCGTGGCCGAGCTGACCCGACCCGAGGTCGACCCGCCGACCGGGCCCGCCCCGGACGACCTGGTGATCGAGGACCTCGTCGTCGGCGACGGCCCCGAGGCGACCGCGGGCAGCCTGGTGAGCGCCCACTACGTCGGAGTCACCCACGAGGGCGGCGAGCAGTTCGACGCGTCCTGGGACCGCGGCGACCCGCTGGAGTTCCGCCTCGGCGTGGGCATGGTCATCCAGGGCTGGGACGAGGGCATCGCCGGCATGAAGGTCGGCGGCCGCCGCCGGCTGACGATCCCCGCGCACAAGGCGTACGGCGAGCGCGGCGCCGGCGGCGTCATCAAGCCCGGCGCCACCCTGGTGTTCGTCGTGGACCTGGTGGCGGTGCGCTGACGTCGATCGGTGTCCCCCAGGCGGCCATGTCCGATGCCGAAGCGGCCGCCTGAGGGACATCGTTCCGGCGCACGGGCCGGGAAGTTGAACGTGCAAGGAATCGAGGTGGGTGGCGCCGCGTTGGGCCGGGCGTGCAGGTAGAGATCTGGTCCGACGTCGTGTGTCCGTGGTGCTACATCGGCAAGCGCCGGCTGGAGGCCGCGCTCGAGCGGTTCCCCCACCGCGACGAGGTCGAGATCGTCTGGCGGTCCTTCCAGCTCGACCCGAGCGTTCGCGAGGGCGAGACGCACCCGACGCTGCCCGCGCTGGCCGCCAAGTACGGCACCACCCAGGACGCGATGCGCGCGAACATGGCCCGGGTCGAGCAGGTCGCCCTCGAGGAGGGCCTGCGGTACCACCTCGCCGACGGCGTCAGCGGCAACACGCTGCTCGCCCACGAGCTGCTGCACCTGGCCGCCGAGCGCGGACTGCAGGGTCCGCTCAAGGAGCGGCTGCTGCACGCGCACTTCGAGGAGGGGCGCTCGGTCTTCGACGTCGACGCGCTGGTCGCGCTCGGGGCCGAGGTCGGCCTCGACGAGGGCGAGGCGCGCGAGGCCCTCACCGACCGTCGCTACCTGGCCGCCGTGCACCAGGACGCAGAGACCGCGCGGGCCCTGGGCGCGACCGGCGTCCCGTTCTTCGTGGTCGACCGGACGTACGGCGCCGCCGGCGCCCAGCCCGCCGAGCTGCTGCTGCAGATCCTCGACCGCGCCTGGGCCGAGAGCCACCCGCTGGTGACGGTTCCGGCCGCCGACGCCTGCGGCGACGACGGCTGCGCGCTCTAGTCAGCCGAGCAGCTTCGCCGCGGCCGCCAGCGCCTTCTCCGCATCGGCGGTGAGCTGCCGGACGACGTCGGTCGCCGAGCGCTCCGCCGTCACTAGCCCGACCGCCTCGCCCGCGTAGATCGGGGCGGTGGCGGGGTCGCCGGTGCTCCGGCCCTCGACCACGAGCCGGCGTGCGGCCTCGTCCTGGACGAGGTCGTCCTCGCGGCCGTGCCAGACGCGGGAGAAGTCGTTGACCAGCGCCCGGCCGGGCCAGCGCACGGGCCAGTCGATGCCCTCCGCGACGTCGAAGGCGCGGGTCAGCACGGTCTCGTCGCCGGTGGCCGCGCGCACCCGCTCGCGGGCGGCGGCGCCGTTGAGTCCCTCGGTGCAGGCGAGCAGCGCCGTCCCCACCCAGACGCCGGCGGCGCCGGCCGCGAGCATCGCCGCCATGCCGGCGCCCGTGGCGATGCCGCCGGCCGCCACGACCGGCCGGTCGGTGAGGGTCAGGACCTCCTGCAGCAGCGGGAGCAGCGCGCGCTGCCCCGTGTGGCCGCCCGCCTCGGTCCCCTGGGCGACCAGCACGTCGACGCCGGCGTCGACGGCCCGGGCGGCGTCGGCGAGGGTGTTGACCTGCGCCGCGACGGCGATCCCCGCGTCGTGCAGCGGGCCGACGTAGGGCCCGGGATCGCCGAAGGACATCGACACCAGGCTCGGCTGCGCGGCCACGGTGGCGTCGAACAGGTCCGGCCGGTCGGCGAGGGTCCAGATCATCAGCCCCACGCCGAACGGATCCTGCGAGGCCGCCGGGATCGCGCACTGCTCGGTCACGAACTCAGGCGTGTGCCGGCCGCTGACGCCGATCATCCCGAGGCCGCCGCCCGCCGAGACCGCCCGCGCGAGCTCCCCGCCGGCGACCCCGGCCATCGGCGCCCCGATCACCGGGGTGGTGAGGTCGAACCAGCGGGTCAGCGGCGTCCGGATCACCGGGCCATCGTGCCGCGCGCCGGCCGCCGGCGCGCAGGCGGTGCACCGGCGCCTGCGATCAGGTCGGCGGGGCGATCTGCGTGAACGGCTCGCCGGTGTCGGCGTCGTCGTCGGCCTGCGCGGCGTCGTCGGCCGGGGGCACGCCTCCGGTCAGGGGGAGGCCGCCGGCCGCCGTCTCGTCGGCCGACGACTCGTCGAGGTCGGGGGTCTGCGGGTCGGTATCGGTCATGGCGGGCCCATGCCCGCGCCGTCGCCGTCCGAACCGCTGGTCAACGCGTAACGGATGTGTTACGCATGTGCCGTGCAGTCCCTGGCGGCGCTCGCGGACCCGATCCGGCGGGAACTGGTCGACCTGCTCGCGGGCGGCGAGCGCTCGGCCGGTGAGCTGGCGAGCCGCTTCCCGGTGAGCCGGCCGGCCGTCAGCCGGCACCTCCGCGTGCTGCGTGAGGCCGGGCTGGTGCGCGTGCGCACCGACGGCAAGCGGCGGCTCTACGTCCTGGACCCCCAACCGCTGCGCGAGCTGGACACCTGGCTGGAGCGCTACCGCGACCTGTGGGCCCAGCGACTGGATGCCTTGGACACCGAGATCGCCCGCGGACGGCGGGCAGCGAGGAACGGAGGGCCGTCATGAGCGAGCACGCGAGCGCCGAGGACCGACGGGGGACGGTGACGGCCGAGGCCGACGGCCGTCAGCGGCTGGAGTTCCGCCGGTCCTGGCCGGACCCGATCGACGACGTCTGGTCCGCCCTGACCGAGCCCGAGCGGCTGGCGCGGTGGATCGGCCGGTACGAGGGCGAGCGGGCGCCCGGTGGCGCGGGCACGTTCTTCATGACCCACGAGGAGGGCGAGCACACCGGCTCGCCGGCGACGATCGTCGAGTGCGCGCCACCGCGGCGTCTGGTGGTCGACACGACGGGCCCTGGGGAGATCTGGCGGCTCGAGCTGGACCTGGCCGAGGAGGGCGCCGGCACGGTGCTGGTGTTCCGCCAGTGGTTCGCCGCCGACGCCGACGTCGCCGACTTCGCGGGCGGCTGGCACTGGTACCTCGACAAGCTGGACGCCGAGGTCAGCGGCCGGCCGGGGCCGGCCGAGTGGGACACCTTCTGGGCCGAGGTGGGGCCGGGCTACCGCCCGGCCTGACGATTCGCGCCCGCGACGGCCATGGCGATCGTCCCGGCGAAGCCGACGACGACGATCGGGGTCTCGACCGGGTCGACCACGCGGCCGGTGAGCACCTGCCGGTTGAAGCGCTCCGAGAGGTAGCCGCCGATCATGCTGGTACCGAGCAGCCGGAGCATGCCGCGGGCACGGTCGTCGGGCCCGGCGGCGAGCCGAGCGACCGCGTACGCCTGCGCGGCGAGCATGTAGGACGGCGCGCTGTACGCGGTGCCGAACCACCACGAGTCCCGGCCGACGTGGTCCGGGCTCCCCGTCATGAACGGCACGTCAAAGTGGCGGCGGCGCCGGAGGGCCACGACCTGACCGGTGACGCTCGCGGCGAGCTGGACGGCGGAGACGGCGACGAGGAGCCGGCGGGGTGACATGCCCGCGCACGATAGGGGCGCCGGCCCGTCGACAGACCATGAGATGTGGCGCACACCGCGCTCCGCCAGGGACTTTCGACCTGAACGCAAGACGTCCTAGACGTAACATCTCTCACGGTTACAGACGTCTAGAACGTCGGTAACCTGACGCGATCCGGATCCTTCGACACCTTCCGTCGTTGTCCGGAGCGAGCACCAACGCCGGTGCAGGACTCCGCCCCGGCCCCCCAGAGGATGGAGACGCCGTGACTTCAGTGGCCACCCCCGGTCTCGACAACGCCCCTACGACCCATGCCCGGCTGCTGGCGTGGGTGCAGGAGATGGCCGAGCTGACGACGCCGGACCGGATCGTCTGGGTCGACGGCAGTGACGAGGAGTGGGAGCGGCTCACGGCACAGCTGGTCGAGGCGGGCACCTTCACCCGCCTGCAGGCCAAGCCCAACTCGTTCTGGTGCGCCTCCGACCCCACCGACGTGGCGCGCGTCGAGGACCGCACCTTCATCTGCTCGGTCGACGAGGCCGACGCGGGTCCCACCAACAACTGGATGGACCCGACCGAGATGAAGTCGGTCATGACCGAGCTGTACCGGGGGTGCATGCGCGGCCGGACGATGTACGTCATCCCGTTCTGCATGGGCCCGGTCGAGGCCGAGAACCCGATGTTCGGCGTCGAGCTGACCGACTCGGAGTACGTCGTCGTCTCCATGCGCGTGATGGCCCGCATCGGCAGCCACGTGCTCGAGGCCATGGGCACCGACCGCGCGTTCGTCCCGGCCATGCACTCCGTCGGCGCCCCGCTCGAGCCGGGCCAGACCGACGTCCCCTGGCCCTGCAGCGACACCAAGTACATCGTCCAGTTCCCCGAGGAGCGGATGATCTGGTCCTACGGCTCGGGCTACGGCGGCAACGCGCTGCTGGGCAAGAAGTGCTACTCGCTGCGCATCGCCTCGGTGATGGCGCGCGACGAGGGCTGGCTCGCCGAGCACATGCTGATCCTGAAGCTGACCAGCCCGCAGCAGAAGACCTACTACGTCGCCGCCGCCTTCCCGTCGGCCTGCGGCAAGACCAACCTGGCGATGCTCGAGCCGACCATCCCGGGCTGGAAGGTCGAGACCCTCGGCGACGACATCGCCTGGATGCGGTTCGGCGAGGATGGCCGGCTCTACGCGCTCAACCCCGAGTACGGCCTGTTCGGCGTCGCGCCGGGCACGGGTTGGGAGACCAACCCGAACGCCATGCGCACGATCGAGAAGGGCAACTCGGTCTTCACCAACGTCGCCCTGACCGACGACGGCGACATCTGGTGGGAGGGCATGACCGACGAGCCGCCGGCGCACCTCACCGACTGGAAGGGCCGGGACTGGACGCCGGAGAGCGACGAGCCCTCCAGCCACCCGAACAGCCGCTTCTGCACCCCGATCACCCAGTGCCCGATCCTGGCGCCGGAGTACGACGACCCGAAGGGTGTGCCGATCTCGGCCATCCTGTTCGGCGGCCGCCGCAAGACCACGATCCCGCTGGTCACCGAGGCCCGGGACTGGAACCACGGCGTGTTCATGGGCGCGACGCTCTCCTCGGAGACGACCGCCGCGGCCACCGGTGCCGTCGGCGTCGTCCGCCGCGACCCCTTCGCCATGCTGCCGTTCATCGGCTACAACGGCGGTGACTACTTCCGGCACTGGGTCGAGACCGGCAAGGCGCACGACTCGACCAAGCTGCCGCGGATCTTCTACGTGAACTGGTTCCGGCGCGACGAGGGCGGCGGCTTCCTGTGGCCGGGCTTCGGCGAGAACAGCCGGGTCCTCAAGTGGGTCATCGAGCGCATCGAGGGCACCGCGGCGGCCGAGGAGACCGCGATCGGCCACGTGCCGACGGCGGACTCGCTCGACGTCTCCGGCCTGGACATGACGCCGGAGCAGGTGGAGCACGCGCTGCGCGTGGACAAGGACGAGTGGCAGGCGGAGATCCCGCAGATCACCGAGTGGTTCGAGAAGTTCGGCGACAAGCTGCCCACGACGATGTGGGACGAGCTGGAGATCCTGAAGAGCCGCCTCTCCTCCTGATCCACAGCCCCCGATGATCAGCCTGGCTGGTCGTAAGGGGTCCTGCCTCACCATCGACGCTGAGCCAGGATCCCTTCCGATCAGCCAGGCTGTTCGTCGTTCCGGGGGCTGATCGTCGTTCCGGGTGGCTGATCGTCGTCCCGGGAGGCGCTGCCCCGTCATGTCGAGGCGTCGCCGGGGCGTTGCGGTACTGCGTCGGTTAGCGTGAGTCGCCCTCACTCGTACGACGACAGGCTTCCCCGCTCGTGGCCAATCCCTACCTGCAGGTGCTGCGGACCCCGCACGCCCTGCCCATGGTGTTGGCCGCGTTCATCGGGCGACTGCCGCTGTCCATGGTCGGGCTCGGGTGCGTCCTGCTCGTGGCCTCGGAGACCGGGTCCTACGGGCTCGGCGGCGCGGTCGCGGCCGTGGGCGCGGTCACGACCGCCCTGGCCGGCCCGCTGCTCGGCCGGCTCGCCGACGCCCGAGGTCAGCGGCGCGTGCTGCTCCCGGTGCTCGGGATCTTCGTCGTCAGCGGGGCCTGCTTCCTCGCCGCGGTGAAGGAGGACTGGCCGCTGTGGACGGTCTTCGCCTCCGCCGGCATCGCGGGCGCCTGCATCCCGCCGGTCTCGTCGATGATCCGCGTCCGGTGGACGCACCTGCTGCGCGGCAGTCACCGGCTGCCGACGGCGCTGGCGATGGAGTCCGTCGTCGACGAGTTCGTGTTCATCGTCGGCCCCGTGCTGGTCACCTTCCTGTCGACGACGGGGCACGCGACCTCCGGCGTCGTCACCGCGTTCACCCTGGCCGCCGTGGGGGCCCTGCTCTTCGCGGCGCAGCGCCGCACCGAGCCGCCGCCCGGAGGGCACGAGAGCCGCAACGGCCCGTCGGCCATGCGCACCCCCGGCCTGCGCGTGCTGTTCGTCGTCGGTGCCGCCGTCGGGGCGATCCTCGGGACGCTGGAGATCGCGCTGGTGGCGTTCGCCGACGAGGAGAACGCGATGGCGCTGTCCGGCGTGCTCATCGCGGGGCTGGCCGTCGGGTCGATGGCCAGCGGCATCGGCTGGGGCACCGTGCACTGGAACCACCCGCTGCGGCACCGCCTGGCCGTCGTCCTGATCCTGCTCACCCTGCTCAGCGTCCCGCTGCTGCTGATCGAGGACGTCTGGATCATGGTCCCGTTCGTCGTCGTCGCCGGGGTGGCCGTCTCGCCGTCGCTGATCAGCTCGTTCACCCTCGCCGAGCTGCTGGTGCCGCGGGCGGTGGTCACCGAGGCGTTCACGTGGATCGGCACGGCGCTGGGTCTCGGTGTCGCGGTCGGCGCCTCGGTCGCGGGCAAGATCGTCGACGTCTACGGGGCGAACGCCTCGTTCCTGGTGGCCACGGTCGCCGCCGGCATCGCCGCCGCGGTCGTCGCGCTCTTCCAGCGGTTGCTGCACGTGCCGGCCGAGCACGCCGCCTCCCCGGCACTGGCCCGCTGACGTCGCCGGCCCGCGGGTGACCCGGCCCCGCCCCGCCGCAGGCGGTGGCCGTCGCCTCGGCGTCGAGCCCGAGCGGCTCGGCCGTTGGCTGGACGGCGTCGCCGAACGGCACGGCGCGTTCACCGACGTCCTGCTGGCCGACGGCACCGTGCAGGTCACCTGCGCCGACGGCACGACCGTCGCGCTGCGGGCACCGTTCGACTGGACGCCCGGCCCGGCCCTGCTGACGTCGTTCACCGCGGCGGCCCGCGAACCCCGGCGCGCCGCCGTCCTGCTGGTCCGCCGCGGCCGGTGGGCGGTCGGCGTCTTCGACGGTCGCGATCTGGTGGTGTCGAAGGTCGACGCCCGGCAGGTGCAGGGGCGGACGGCGGCCGGGGGGTGGTCGCAGCAGCGGTTCGCCCGGCGCCGGGGGCACCAGACCGACGCGGTCGTGGAGCACGCCGTCGAGACCGCCGCCCGCGTGCTGCTGCCGCACGCCGCGGAGGTGGTCGCGCTGTTCACCGGTGGCGACCGCGGGCTGGTCGACGACGTGCTGGCCGATCGCCGGCTCGCGCCGCTGGCCGCGCTGCGGAAGGAGCCGGCGCTCGACGTGGGGGAGCCGACGAAGGCCGTGCTGCTCGAGACGCCGAAGCAGTTCCGCGCGGTCGACGTCCACATCGTGGAACCCGGAGAGCGCGTCTGACCAGCTTTCGGTACCGAAAGCGCGATCTCGCACCGGAGCTTTCGGTACCGAAAGCTGGATGACGGTTCCGACGGCGGGGCGTAGCGTCCTTCGACCGTGTCCTCCGCTCTGAGTGAGTCGACCGAGTCCCCCGATCCCGTCCTCACCGCCGAGCGCGCCCACCTGGCGCGCGCGGCCGACTGCCTGACCGAGATGCGCGCCGCGGCGAGCGCCGTGACCGACGCCGGCGTCGACGCCTGGGCCTCCGAGCGCCTGGGTGCCGCGCGGGCCGAACGGCTCCGCGCCCTGGCCGCGGATCCGCACGTCCCGCCGTTCTTCGGCCGCACGGACGGGCGGGTGGGAGAGCGCACGGAGACCTTCCACATCGGCCGCCGGCACGTCCGCGACGCCGCCGGTGACCCGGTCGTCATCGACTGGCGGGCGCCGATGAGCCGGCCGTTCTACCAGGCCAGCGCCGCCGAGCCGCAGGGTCTGGAGCGGCGCCGCCGGTTCGGCTTCGACGGGGGCGAGCTCACCGGCTACGAGGACGAGCTCCTCGGTGCCGGCGACGAGCACGAGAGCCACTACCTCCGCGAGGAGATCGAGCGGCCCCGCAGCGGCCCGATGCGCGACATCGTCGCCACCATCCAGCCGGAGCAGGACGACATCGTGCGGGCGCCGCTGGCCGAGTCGATCTGCGTCCAGGGCGCACCGGGCACCGGCAAGACCGCGGTCGGCCTGCACCGCGCCGCGTACCTGCTCTACACGCACGGCGGCCAGCTCAGCCGGACCGGGGTCCTCGTCGTCGGGCCCAACCGGGCGTTCCTGCGCTACATCGAGCAGGTGCTGCCCACGCTCGGTGAGGTCGACGTCGAGCAGACGACGGTCGCCGGGCTCACCGCCCGGGTGCCGGTCCGCGCGGTGGACCCGCCGCAGGTCGCCGTCCTCAAGGGCGACGCCCGCATGGCCGAGGTGCTGCGCCGGGCGCTGTGGGGAGAGATCGCCAAGCCGGTGGACGACGTCCAGGTGACGCTGACCGGCCGCCGGTACCGCGTGCCGGTCGAGCGGCTCAAGCGCTACGTCGACGACCTGCGCCGCCGCGGCCGCACCGACGACGACCAGCAGTTGCTGCACTACGCCGCCGGCCGGGAGCGCCTCGCGATGCTCGTGGCCGAGGACGCCCGGCGGCAGAAGGAGGCGGCCGGCGGCAGCCCGACCGACGCCGAGACGCGCAAGGCCGCCCGCACCCCCGAGGTCCGCGGCTTCTGCGACACCGTCTGGCCGGCCCGCGACGCCGCCGGGCTGGTGCACGCCCTGCTCACCGACGCCGCCCTGCTGCGACGGGCCGCCCGCGGGCTCCTGGACGACGAGGAGCAGGCGGCCCTGCGCTGGGACCCCGCGCCGCGGAGCGTCCGGACCGCGCCGTGGAGCGAGTCGGACGCTGTCCTGGTCGACGAGGCGGCCGGCCTGCTCGAACGGACCGAGGGCTACGGCCACGTGGTGCTCGACGAGGCGCAGGACCTCTCCCCGATGCAGTGCCGTGCGGTCGCGCGGCGGCTGGCCGCGGGGTCGCTGACCGTGCTGGGTGACCTCGCGCAGGCCACCAGCCCGTGGGCGCCGTCGGACTGGCGCGAGACGCTGGCCGGCCTGGGCCGCCCGGGCACCGTCGTCCGCCCGCTGACCCGCGGCTACCGCGTCCCGGGCGAGGTGCTCGAGTACGCCAACCGGCTGCTCCCGGTCATCGCACCCGACCTGCCGCCGGCCACCGCGGTCCGCTCGGAACCGGGCTCGCTGACCGTCCGGCCGGTCAGCTCCCTGGCCGGCCCGCTGGCCGACGTCGTCGCCGGACTGGCGGCCGTGCCCGGCTCGATCGGCGTCGTCTGCGCCGACCCCGCCGTCGGCGAGGTGGTCGCGCTGCTGGCCGCGGCGGGGCTGCCGGCGGTGGCGCTCACCGACGACGGCGACGCGGCCGCCCGCATCGCCGTCGTCCCGGCGACCCTGGCCAAGGGGCTGGAGTTCGACGCGGTGGTCGTGGTCGACCCGGCCGCGATCGTGGCGGCCGAGCCGCGCGGTCTGCACCGGCTCTACGTCGTCCTCACTCGGGCGGTCAGCACCCTCGTCGTGCTCCACCGCGGCGACCTCCCGGCGCCGCTGATCGACGACCGCGAGGACGACGGCGCAGCCGTGGGACTCGCGTGACCGGAGGTTTCCGAGGGTCGAGCCCGCCCACCGGCGGCGGCGCGGATGGTTGTGAGGCGATCCGTTCTCTGTTGGGGTGAGCCGTTCCCGGAGGGAGGGTCATGGATCGGCACGCGCTCGCGACGCTGCTCAAGCTCGCCGTGACCGTCGTCGTCGCGGGCGCTCTCCTGGCCGGGATGCTGCTGCCGTGGGTGGGCGGTCCGGCGCTGGCCGCCCAGCAGTCGACCAGCCTGCTCGGCGACCTCCCCCTCGAGCTGACCGACGAACCGCCGGCGGGCAACACGGTGATGCTGGCCGCCAACGGCGAGGTCATCACCTCCTTCTACGAGCAGAACCGCGACCCGGTCGCGTCGGAGGACATCGCCGACGTCATGAAGCACGCCATGGTGGCCATCGAGGACGCCCGCTTCTACGAGCACCGCGGCCTCGACCTGCAGGGCACCCTGCGCGCGCTGGTGACCAACGTGGCCGCCGGCGGCGTGCAGGAGGGCGGCTCGACCCTCACCCAGCAGCTGGTGAAGCAGACCCTGCTCCAGACCGCCGACACCCCCGAGGAGCGACGCTCGGCCACCGAGCAGACGCTCGGCCGCAAGCTGCGCGAGGCGCGCTTCGCCATGGCGCTCGAGGAGGTCTACAGCAAGGACGAGTTGCTCACCCGCTACCTCAACATCGTCTACTTCGGCGGCAACGCCTACGGCGTGCAGCCCGCGGCCCGGGCGCTGTTCGGCGTCGACGCCGCCGACCTCACCCTCACCCAGGCGGCGCTGCTGGCCGGGCTGGTGCAGAGCCCGTCCGACGACGACCCGTTCTCCAACCCCGAGGGCGCCACCATCCGGCGCAACCAGGTGCTGGGTCGCATGGCCGAGCAGGGCTACATCACCCCGGACGAGGCCGCCGAGGCCAAGGCCGCCCCGCTGGCCCTCACCCCGGAACCGGCCCCGCGGCGGGGCTGCGTCGAGGCCAGCGTCGGCGCGTACGTCTGCGACTTCGTGCAGCAGTACCTCACCGAGCGGCTCGGCATCAGCCAGTACGAGCTCGACCACGACGGCTACGTCATCCGGACGACGCTCGACCCCGAGCTGCAGCGCTCCGGCGACGCCGCCGTGCTGGCCACCCTGCCGATGGGCGACTCGAAGGCGGCCACGTTCAGCGCCGTCGAGCCCGGCACCGGGCACCTGCTGGCGCTGTCGGTCAACCGGATCTTCGGCTACGACCGGAACGACCCGGCGCAGGAGTCCTACAACCTCAACGTGGCGCCCAGCCGGGGTGCCGGGTCCACGTACAAGGTGTTCGTCGCCGCCGCCGCACTGGCCCGTGGCTACTCGACGCAGTACACGCTGCGGACGTCGGACCCGTACTACTCGCGTGTCTACAAGAAGGACGGCGGCCCGTACCCGGTCCGCAACGCCGGCTCCTACCGCGCGACGCTGGATCTCACGACGGCGCTCTACCAGTCGTCGAACACCTACTTCCTCGCCCTCGAGGACGCCCTGGGCAGCGTCGAGGAGCCGGTGCGGATGGCCGAGGCGATGGGCCTGTACCAGTTCGGGCCCGACGGGCTGGCCGACCAGGTGATCGAGGAGAACCGCGGGTCGTTCACCTTCGGGCCCGACGCCACCAGCCCGCTCGGCCTGGCCAGCGCCTACTCGACGCTGGCGGCCGGCGGCACGCAGTGCGACGTCCTGCCGATCACCGAGCTGCTCGACCGGTTCGGCGAGCCGGTCCTGGCCGACGACGGCGGCGGCCTCGTCCCCACCGGCAACTGCACGCCCGAGGCCATCCCGCCCGGGGTCGCCACCACCCTGAACCAGATGCTCCGCCGCGACGTCGAGCCCGGCTGGGGCGGGCAGACCGGCCGCCGGGCCTACGTCCCGGGGCACCAGATCGCGGGCAAGACCGGCACGACCCAGAACAACTACTCGGTCGCCTTCGTCGGGTACACCCCCGAGATCGCCGCGAGCGTCATGGTGTTCAACCCGAAGCGGAACGAGAACGTCGGCGGCTTCGGTGGCGGCAAGGGCGCGACCATCTGGCACGACGCGATGGCCCCGATCCTCACCGCCCGCGGCAGCAGCGAGTTCCCGCCCGCCGACCCCGTCGTCGAGGCGGGCAACACCCGGCCGGTGCCGTGGTGCAACACGCTCGAGGACTGCCGCAGCGCGCTGATCGCCTGGGGTTTCACGCACACGACCGTCGAGGTCGACAGCGACCTCGAGGCCGGTCTGCTCACCGAACTCAGCCCGCCCCGGGGCGGCCGCGGCGTCCCCGGCCAGCTGGTCACGATCCTGGTGAGCAACGGCTCCCGGTACGTCCCGCCGCCGCCGGTCCCCGAGCCGGCGCCCGTCCCACCCCCGGCGACGGATCCGCCGCCCGCGCCGGACCCGGTCCCCGATCCGCCTCCGGATCCCGATCCCGACCCCGATCCGGAGCTGCCGGCCATCCCGCTCCCGCCGGGGTGGCCGCCGATCCCCGGGCTACCCCGGGGCTGAGCGGCCGGCCCGACCCGCGTCGTCCCGCGCCCGCCGTGCCAGCCTGGCGTCGAGGGCCTGCGTGGCCAGCCAGCCGATGAGCACCACCAGGTGCAGGGCGAACAGCCACAGTCCCAGGGCGACGACACCGCCGACGACCGTCAGCCCGCCGAACGGGGCGCCCAGGTCCAGCGGCAGGGACAGGAACAGCACGAACCCCTGCAGGAACCCTGAGACGCAGGCCGCCGTGAACAGCGCGCCGCCGATCAGCGCGATGCCTCGCACCCGTCCCCCGCCCACGACCCGGAACCCCCAGGCCAGCGGCAGGGTCAACGCGACGAGCACCGAGTAGAAGCCGACCGCGATGCGGCCGAGTGCCGCCCCGGCCCCGCCGGTGTCGGCGAGGTCGGCCATCACCCCGGCGGCGAGCAGCAGCGGGTAGAGCAGCACCGGGGCGAGCAGCAGCAGCGGCAGCGCGGCGAGACGGCCGCGCCAGGCGGTCATCGCCTCCTCCCGCCCGCTGAACCGCAGGAGCGCGCGGCGCAGCCCCTCGCCGTAGAGCGACATCGGCAGCAGGGCCAGGACCCCACCGAGCAGGTCGAGCCGCGCGCCCGCGTCGACCAGCCGGGCGAGGGCGTCCGGCGCACCGAGCTCGGCCGGCAGCAGGTCGCCCAGCCGGCCGCCGAGCTCGCGCACGGTGCCGGTGGACGTGAGCAGCCCGGTGAGCGCGAACGCCAGCACCAGCAGCGGGACGACGGCGATGCCCGCGTAGAAGGTCAGGCCGGCCGCGATGAGCGCGAGGTCGCGGCCGTGCAGACGCCGCCGGATGTCCGAGGCGAGGTCGGCCAGGCCGGCTCGGAGGCCTGGCCCCGGTGTCAGCGCGGGTCCAGGAGGTGGCGGGCCGCCGCGTAGCCGCCGAGTCCGCTGACCGCACCGCCGCGCACCGTGCCACCCGAGGACGCCGCGACGATCCGCGGGTGCCCGGTGGCCACGCCCCAGCCGCCGACCTCGTCGTCGGTGGCGGCGACCGGCCAGGCCAGGTCGCCGTGGAAGATGTGCCCGCCCGGCATGCCCAACGACGCCTCGACGTCGACGGGTGAGGCGGCCTGCAGGCAGGGGCGCCCGTGCGCGTCGCGGGCCAGACAGTCGAGCAGCGGCTCCTCCAGGTGCGCGTCGAGCTGCGCCACCACCCGGCGGACCGCCTCGTCGCGCGTGCCGTCCGGGTCGTCGCGGTAGAGCTCGGCGGGGGTGTGCAGGCCGAACAGGGTGAGCGTGTGGTGCCCGGTGGCCCGCTCGGTCGGGCCGAGGATGGACGCGTCGCTCAGCGAGTGGCAGTACACCTCGAACGGGATGACGTCGGGCAGCCGGCCGGCGGCGGCCTGGGCGTAGGCGGCGTCGATCTGGCTCGCGGCCTCGTCGACGTGGAACGTGCCGGCGAAGGCGGTCGCCGGGTCGGTGCCCGACCGCAACCGGGGCAGCCGGGCCAGCACCATGTTGACCTTCAGCTGCGAGCCCGACGGCCGCGGCCCGGGATCGGCCCCGGTCAGCTCGGCCAGCACGGTCGGGGCGGCGCCGCAGACCACGTGTCCCGCGTCCACCGAGCGCTGCCTCCCGTCGTCGTCGGTCCAGCTGACCGTGACGCCGTCGGCGCGCGGATCGAGCGCGGTCACCGTGGCCCGGGTGACCAGCTCGGCGCCGTGCCGCCGCGCGGCCGCCGCCATGGCCCCGCTGACGGCACCCATGCCGCCCACCGGCACCCGCCACTGCCCGGTCCCGTTGCCCACGAGGTGGTACAGGAAGCAGCGGCCGGCCAGGCCGTCGGCGGCGTGCACGTCGGCGAACGTGCCGATGAGCCCGTCGGTCAGCGCCACGCCGCGCACGACGTCGTCGCTGAGGTGGTCGCCGACCACGTCGGCCAGCGGCCGCTCCCGCAGGTCGTGCCACAGCTCCGGGTCGCGCAGCCGCGCCTCGAGCTCGGCCGGTGCGAGCAGGGGCTCGACCAGGGTGGGGGCGAGGTCCTCGGCGAGGCCGGCCAGCCGGCCGTAGAAGCGCTGCCAGCCCGCGAACTCGGCGTCGGAGCCGGTGAGGGCGGCGAACGAGGTGGCCGTGGCCGGGCCCTCCTCCCGCTCGACGAGCAGCCCGCCGGGGCGGCCGTCACGGGTCAGCGCCGTGTAGGACGCGACCGTGCGGTCGGCCAGCCGGATGTCGAGGTCGAGATCGCCGACGATGCGATCCGGGAGCAGGCTGACCAGGTAGGAGTACGCCGACAGCCGGACGTCGACGCCCTCGAACACCTGACGGCTGACCGCGGCCCCACCGAGGGCCGCCTGCCGCTCGAGGACGAGGACCGACCGGCCGGCCCGGGCGAGGTAGGCGGCGGCGACCAGGCCGTTGTGCCCGCCGCCGACCACGACGACGTCGTATCTGCTGTGCTCCACCGGCGGACGGTATCCGGCCCGTCCGGGGCACTGCCACCGGCCCGTCACCGGCGGGGATTCCGCAGCGTCACCGCCGTCGTCACGAGACCGTGACGGACCGGTTCGCGCAAGGGTTCGGGAAAGTTGGTGCAGAAGGCCACAAATAACATCTTTGTCATTGTCACGGCGTGGTCACGCACCTTACGGTGCGTGTGTCCATCGGGGCTTTCAGTCACTGTCTGAGTGACACCCGGATGGGCGCCGTCGAGCCGGTCGCCCGCACTCGCAGGCGACGGGCCGGGGACCCACCGAAGCACTGGGGTGCAGCGCCGCATCCGCGACGCCGGGCGAACTCCCGCCCGAACCCGTCAGCTAACCCGGTAGGCGGCTCGTGGACGAGAACGGAGAGCCGCCGCACCATGGCGACTGCAACCCCCGCCGCACCGCGCGCGGCCACCCGCCGCCGGTTCGCCCTGCGCTCCGGCTTCGCTCTCGTCGCGGCCGTCGGCATCCTGGTCGCGGGGGTTCCCGCCCAGGCCGCCCCCGGCGATCCGGGCACGTCCGCCGAGGCCGCCGAGCTCGTCGCGGCCCGCGGCCACGAACTCGAGGTCGTCACCGAGCAGTTCAACGAGGCCCGCGAGACGCTCGTCGCCCAGCACGCCGCCGCCGAGGCCGCCGTCGCCGCGTCCAACCAGGCGCAGGCCGCGCTGCTGGCGGCCCAGCAGGCCGTCCGCGGCATCGCCCGCACCGCCTACACCGGCGAGTCGATGAGCTCCTTCCGCGCGCTGATGACCAGCGAGTCGGCCGACGAGTTCGTCGACCGCGTCGCCACCCTGCAGATGGTCGCCGGCCACCAGAACGAGGTCCTCGGCGTGGCCGCCACCGCCAGCATCGCCGCGGCCCAGGCCCAGGCCACCGCCCAGGAGGCCGCGGCGCAGGCGCAGGCGACCTACGACGCCGTCGCCGCCCAGCAGGCCGATCTCGAGGCGCAGATCGCCGACTACCAGGCGCTCTACGACCGGCTCAGCCTGGCCGAGCAGCAGGCCGCCGTCGCCGCCCACCACGGGGACGACCGCGCCAGCCGCGACGACCGCAGCGAGCTCGTCGCCGCCACCGGCCCGATCGTCGCCGGCAGCCAGGCGGCGCAGGTCGCCGTCGACACGGCCATGGCCCAGCGCGGCAAGCCCTACGTCTGGGCCGCGTCCGGGCCGCGCTCCTTCGACTGCTCAGGGCTGACGGCGTTCGCCTACGCCGCCGCCGGCGTGCGGCTGCCGCACTCCAGTCGCATGCAGGCCGGCATGGGCCAGTCGGTCTCCCGGGCCGAGCTCCAGCCCGGTGACCTGGTCTTCTTCTACAGCCCGGTCAGCCACGTGGGCATCTACATCGGCAACGGGCAGATGGTGCACGCGCCGACCTCCGGCGACGTCGTCAAGGTCGCCAGCATCGACGCGATGGGTGGCTACGCCGGCGCTCGCCGGATCGCCGGCTGATCACCCCACCCGCTGCAACAGCCCCCAGACGAACGCCGCCCGGCGCCCGCCGGGCAGCTCCACCTCCCACCGGGTGACGACGCCCGGGTCGACGCTGCGGGCCCCGGGCAGGCCGACGACGTCGTCCAGGGTGTGCTCCCACACGAGCAGGGCGTCGGCGGTGGCCGGCGGGACGGGGGAGCCCGGCGCCCGCACCAGGTGCTCGTTGAGCACCGAGCCGCCCGGGCCGGTCAGCACCTCCCAGTAGAGGTGCGGCCACAGCGGCACCGGCCAGCGGCGCACCTGGACGTCGAGGTCGCCGAACCGGCGGTCCTCGAGCTCGTCGGGCGGGCCGAGCACCGCCGTGCGCAGCGCCAGGCCGCGCGGGGCCCGGGGCGAGTGCTGCAGCGCCTGCCAGCGGGTGTGCGCGGCGTGCGCCTCCCGGCGGCTGGCGCCCAGCCGCGGGAGCGCCTCGGCGACGAGATCCGGGCGGACGTCGGCCATCCGCCGGAGCAGCACGAGGCAGAACTCCCGCCTGGCCAGTCCCCGCACGGGCCCGACCCTGCCAGGATGCGGTCGTGCTGATCGACCCGGCCACCGCCGCGGGGATCGCGGACGGCTCGGTGACCCTCGCCTTCCGCCGCTGGGACCGCCCGCGCATGCGCCCGGGCGGCACCCAGCGGACGGCGGCAGGCGTCGTCCGTATCGACTCGGTCGACGAGGTGGACCCCGACAGCCTGACCGAGGACGACGCCGTGCAGAGCGGCGTCCGCTCGCTGGCCGAGCTCCACCGGCTGCTCGACCGGCGGCCCGGCGCGCACGTGTACCGCCTGCGGGTGGGGCCTGCCGGCCCCGATCCGCGGGTGGAATTGCGCGAGCAGGCCACGCTGTCGGCCGACGAGCGCCGCGCCGTCGACGCCCGGCTGGACCGGTGGGACGCCGCGGCCCGGGGCGGGCGTGGACGCGGCAGGTGCTCGCGCTGATCGCCGACAGGCCGGGCGTCCGCGCGCCCGACCTCGCCGCCTCGCTCGGGCGCGAGACGCTCTCGTTCAAGCGCGACGTCCGCAAGCTCAAGGAGCTGGGACTGACCCGCAGCCTGGCGGTCGGGTATGAAATATCACCCCGCGGCCGGGCCTACCTGCGCTGACCGGCCGGGGAGGATCGGGGCTGTGAACCCCCGTACCGCAGCCACCGCGTTCCGTGCCGTCGCGATCGCCGAGGCGATCTCCTGGATCGGCCTGCTCGCCGGCATGTTCGTCAAGTACGTCCCGCAGACCACCGAGATCGGCGTGCAGGTGTTCGGCCCGATCCACGGCGCGGTCTTCGTCGCCTACGTCCTCCTCGCCCTGGTCGCGAGCCGGGCCCTCCGCTGGTCGCGGGGCACCACCCTGCTCGCCCTGCTCGCCTCGATCCCGCCCCTGGCCACCGTCTGGTTCGAGCGCCGCGCCACCCGCGCCGGTGACCTCCCGGTCGGGAGTGCCGTTCCCGCGTCCTGAGCGGCGCACGCCGGCGGCGGATGGATACGGTCCCCGTCATGCCCGAGCCCGTCCTGCCCTCCACCGCCCGCCTGCTCCTGGCCCGCACGGCGCGGACCCAGCGGGAGGGGCGGGCGCCGAGCCTGGTCGCCGGGGTCGTGCGCGACGGCGGCCTGGCCTGGTCGGCCGCGCGGGGTGAGGTGCCCGAGCCGCACGCCGACGTCCAGTACCGGCTGGGATCGATCAGCAAGACCGTGACCGCCGTCGTCGTGATGCGGCTGCGCGACGAGGGTCGGCTGCACCTCGACGACCACCTCGAGGAGCACCTGCCGGGCACGCCGCTCGGCGACCGCACGGTCGGTCAGTTGCTCTCCCACCTGGCCGGTGCCTCGGCCGAGAGCCCCGGCGGCTGGTGGGAGCGCACGCCCGGCGGCTCGCTCGGCGAGCTGGGGCTGGGGCCGTCCGACGTCGTCCTCGGTGCCGCCCGCCGGTTCCACTACTCGAACCTCGGGTTCGGGCTGCTGGGTGAGCTCGTGGCGCGGCTGCGCGGGACCTCGTGGGAGGACGCCGTCACCGCCGAGGTGCTCGCCCCGCTGGGCATGACCCGGACGACCCCGCGCCCGGTCGAGCCGGCCGCCGAGGGCCGGGCGGTGCACCCGTGGGCCGACGTCGTCCTCGCCGAGCCCGAGCACCATGCCGGCGTCATGGCCGCGGCCGGCCAGCTCTGGGCGTCGCTGACCGACCTGGGGCGGTTCGGCGCCTTCCTGCTCGGCGACACCGCCGGCGTGCTCGACCCCGCCACGCTCGAGGAGATGACCGTCCCGGCGGGCGTCGACTCCTCGGCTGCGGGCTGGGCCTCCTACGGGCTCGGCCTGCAGGTGCTGCGCGTCGACGGGTGCACGCTGGTCGGGCACGGCGGCTCGATGCCCGGCTTCCTGGCCGGGGTGTTCGTCGACCGCGACGAGCAGATCGGCGCGGTGTCCCTGACCAACTCGACCTCGGGCGTGGACCCGCTGGTCTTCGGCCTGCTGACCGACCTGCGGGCCGCGGAGCCGCGGATCGTGGAGCCCTGGACGCCGGCGCCCTCACCCCTGCCGCTGGAGCGGCTCGGCGTCTGGTTCTGGGGCCCGTCGCCCTACGTGCTGCGCTCCGTGGGCAGCGACCTGCTGCACCTGGGCCCGTTGCCGGGCCGCAGTGGGCGGGCCAGCCGGTTCTCCCCGCGGGACGACGGCACCTGGGTTGGGCTGGACGGCTACTTCGCCGGCGAGACGCTGCGGATCGCCGAGGACCACCTGGACCTCGACACGTTCATCTTCACGCGCACGCCCTACGACCCCGAGGCGCCGGTGCCCGGCGGCGTGCACGAGCACGGCTGGCAGTAGCCCTCACGCGCCGCGACGGCGGCGGAGCAACCAGGCGCTCCCCAGGCCGACCGCGAGCACCACCGCCGCACCGAGCCCGAGCAGCAGCAGGTCCGGGCCGCCGGGCTGCTCCGTCCCCGCCTCGCCCTCCAGGGGAAGCCCTCCGGGGGCCCCGGTCGACGTCGTCAGGTTCGTCAGGTCGGCCAGTTCACCGACCACGAGCGGGTCGAGCTCTGCGGTCCCGCCGCAGAGGCCCGCTCGGTACTGGCCGTCCGGCAGATCGGGATCGCTGGTCGCGAAGACGACGAACGGGCCCTTGCCCGACAGCTCCAGCCCGCAGCTGGCGCTCGACGACGCCGTGACCACGCCTTGCGCCTCGCGCACCTCACCCTTGAACACCACGTGCGCGGTGAACACGAGCAGCGCCGGGTCACCGCTGCCGATGACCGGCCAGTCGGGGTGGTCGACGTCGCGGGAGAGCAGCGATCCGGTGAACACCGCGTCGGCGTCGGCGAAGTGCTGTGCGGTCGTGGCCTCGGCGCAGCTGCACGCCTGCGCGGGTGCGGCGACCAGCAGCCCGGCAACCGCGAGCAGCGCCGTCAGCAGCAGGGTGACCATTCCGCGACGCACGGCCGGAGCATGTCGCATCCGGCCCCGCGAGGCGAGATCTGCACACTGGCCCACCTCAGGCGCCTGAACCGGGCCAGTGTGCAGATCTGGCCCCGGGTCTACGCCTCGCCGGCGGCGCTCTCCAGCAGCGGGCCCATGCGGTGGTCGACGAACCGGCGCAGCGCCAGGGCGGTGTCGATCCGCTGGACGCCGGGGATCGCCAGGAGCTGCTCGCTGATCCGCCACAGGTCGTCGGCGTCGCGGGCCACCACGTGCACCAGCAGGTCGGCCACGCCGGACAGGCCGGTCACCTCGAGCACCTCGGGGATGTCGGCGAGACCCCGGCTGACCTCGGCCAGGCTGCGCTGCACCACCTGCACGGTCACGTAGGCGCCGAGCCGGTAGCCCAGCGCCTCGGGGCGCACCCGCCGGTCGAAGGGCGCGAGCACCCCGTTGCTCTCCAGTCGGGTCAGCCGCGCCTGCACGGTGTTGCGCGCCAGCCCGAGCCGCTGCGACAGCGCCATCACGCTCGCCCGGGGATCCTCGCCCAGCGCGAGCAGCAGCCGCGCATCGGTGGCGTCGACATCGGCCATGTTGCTCAGTCTGACATGCGAGGACGTCCTACTACTGCGTCTTCTGCGCAATCATTCCGAGGGATCTTGCGCAGATCGATATCGGGGTGGTGTTGTCGTCGCACCGGGTGGTCGTGTCACCATGTGTGAGTGGCACCACACCCCGGCCGCCACGAGACGTCCACACACCGAGGGCGCCGGTCACCCCGGCACCCGCGGGAGACGGCGAGGAGAATTCCGTGACCGCGTTGAGCCAGGCCACCGAGGTGGTCGACCCCGTACCCGGGGCCGCCGCCCCGCACCTGCCGCAGCAGCCCGACCTGATCCAGCTGCTGACGCCCGAGGGTGAGCGGGTGGAGCACCCCGACTACGCCGTCGACCTCAGCGACGAGGAGCTGCGCGGGCTGTACCGCGATCTCGCGCTGGTCCGCCGCTGGGACGTCGAGGCCACCGCGCTGCAGCGCCAGGGCGAGCTCGGCATCTGGGCCTCCCTCCTCGGCCAGGAGGCCGCCCAGGTCGGCGCCGGTCGCGCGCTGCAGGACGGCGACATGGCCTTCCCCACCTACCGCGAGCACGGCGTCGCCTGGACCCGCGGCGTCGACCCGCTCGACGTGATCAGCCTGTTCCGCGGCGTCGACAACGGCGGCTGGGACCCGGTGGCCACCGGCTTCAACCTCTACACCGTCGTCATCGGCGCGCAGTGCCTGCACGGCACCGGCTACGCGATGGGCATCCAGCGCGACGGCGCCGAGAACGCCGTCCTCGCCTTCCTCGGCGACGGCGCGACCAGCCAGGGCGAGGTCAACGAGGCGATGATCTGGGCGGCGAGCTTCTCGGCCCCCGTCGTCTTCTTCTGCCAGAACAACCAGTACGCGATCAGCGTCCCGCTGGAGCGGCAGTCGCGGGTGCCGCTGTACCAGCGCGCCGCCGGCTTCGGCTTCCCGGGCGTGCGGGTCGACGGCAACGACGTCCTCGCCGTCCTGGCCGTCACCCGCGCCGCGCTCGCCGCCGCCCGGGAGGGCCAGGGCCCGACCTTCATCGAGGCGTTCACCTACCGCATGGGCGCGCACACCACGTCCGACGACCCCACCCGCTACCGGCTGGCCAGCGAGCTGGAGGAGTGGAAGCTGCGTGACCCGATCGCGCGGCTCAAGGCCTACCTCGTGCGCAGCGGCAAGGCCGACGCCGCCTTCTTCGAGGCCGTCGAGGCCGACGAGACCGAGCTGGCCGCGAAGATCCGCCAGGGCACCACCGAGATGGCCGATCCGCCGCTGACCAGCATGTTCGACCACGTGTACGCCGAGCAGACCCCGCACCTCGCGCAGCAGCGGGCCGAGTTCGTCGAGTACCACGCCAGCTTCGCGGACGGGGGCGACCACTGATGAGCACCCAGACGCTCACGATCGGCAAGGCCCTGAACCTCGGCTTGCGCAAGGCCATGGAGGACGACGCCAAGGTCGTGCTCATGGGCGAGGACATCGGCAAGCTCGGCGGGGTCTTCCGCATCACCGACGGGCTGCAGAAGGACTTCGGCGACGACCGCGTCGTCGACACCCCGCTGGCCGAGGCCGGCATCCTGGGCACCGCGGTCGGCCTGGCCATGCGCGGCTACCGCCCGGTGTGCGAGATCCAGTTCGACGGGTTCGTCTTCCCCGCCTACAACCAGATCGTCACCCAGGTCGCGAAGATCCACGCCCGGAGCAAGGGCCGCCTGCCCATGCCGATCGTCATCCGCATCCCCTTCGGTGGCGGCATCGGCGCGGTCGAGCACCACAGCGAGAGCCCCGAGGCCTACTTCGCGCACACCGCCGGGCTCAAGGTCGTCGCCGTCAGCAACCCGGTCGACGCGTACTGGGGCATCCAGCAGGCGATCGCCCATCCCGACCCGATCGTCTTCTTCGAGCCGAAGCGGCGGTACTGGGAGAAGGCCGAGGTCGACACCGACGCCACCCCGGGTCCGCTGTTCGCCTCCCGCGTGGTCCGCGGCGGCGACGACGTCACCGTGCTGGCGTACGGCCCGATGGTGAAGACCGCGCTGCAGGCCGCCGAGGCCGCCGCGGAGGAGGGCCGCTCGCTCGAGGTGGTCGACCTGCGCACCCTGTCCCCGCTCGACCTCGACCCCGTGTTCGAGTCCGTCCGCCGCACCGGCCGCTGCGTCGTCGTCCACGAGGCGCCGCTGACCCTCGGCCTCGGCGCGGAGATCGCCGCCCGGATCACCGAGACCTGCTTCCACTCGCTGGAGGCACCGGTGCTGCGCGTGGGTGGCTACGACACCCCGTACCCGCCGTCCAAGCTGGAGGAGGAGTACCTCCCCGACCTCGACCGCGTGCTCGACGCCGTCGACCGGTCGCTGGGGTTCTGAGGACATGTCGAACCTGAAGCAGTTCAAGCTGCCCGACGTCGGCGAGGGCCTCACCGAGGGCGAGATCCTGCAGTGGCTCGTCGACGTCGGTGACACCGTCACGGTCAACCAGCCGCTCTGCGAGGTCGAGACGGCGAAGGCCGCCGTCGAGCTGCCCTCCCCGTACGCCGGCACCGTGACCGAGCTGCTGTTCGACGCCGGCACGATGGTCGACGTCGGCACGCCGATCATCACCATCGACGTCGGCGGCGGCAGCGCCCCCGCTCCCACTCCCGAGCCCGCCGCCGAGCCCGCCGCTGAGCCCGCGGCCTCCGACGAGCCGGCCGCCGGCCTCATCGGCGGCGCGGCCCCGGGCGGGCGCACCGCCGTGCTCGTGGGCTACGGCCCCCGCACCACCGAGGCCCGCCGCCGGCCCCGCCGCACCGGGGAGACGGTCGCGGCGCGGGCGACCGCACCCACGACGACGGTGCCCGTCGACCATCCCCCGCTCCTGACCACCGCACCCGACGCGGCCACCAAGCCGGTGCGGCACGGGGGTCTCGAGGTCGGGCGGCAGGCCGAGGCGCACGCCCTCAGCGAGGCGGCCGCCCCGTCGTCGGCCGCGCCGCACGGCCGGGGCCGGCTGCGCCCGCTGGCCAAGCCGCCGGTGCGCAAGTACGCCAAGGACCTCGGCGTCGACCTGACGACCGTCCGCGGCAGCGGCGAGAACGGCGTGATCACCCGTGCCGACGTCGACGCCGTCGTCGCGGCCCGCAACGGCGGGGGCACCCTGCTCCAGGGCGACTTCGGCGACTTCAGCGGGTTCCCCGGGTTCGGCGGCGAGCCCACCGCGCGGACCGGCGGCGAGCAGCGGATCCCGATCAAGGGCGTCCGCAAGCACACGGCTGCGGCGATGGTGGCCAGCGCCTTCACCGCGCCGCACGTCACCGAGTTCCTGACCGTCGACGTCACGCGGATGATGAAGCTGCGGGCCCGCCTCGGCGCTCGCCCGGAGTTCGCCGGCCTCAAGGTCAGCCCGCTGCTGTTCGTCGCCAAGGCCCTGCTGCTGGCGGTCAAGCGGCACCCGATGGTCAACAGCTCCTGGGACGACGCCGCGCAGGAGATCGTGGTCAAGGACTACGTGAACCTCGGCATCGCGGCCGCCACGCCGCGCGGCCTCGTCGTCCCGAACATCAAGGACGCCGACCGGCTCTCCCTCGCCGAGCTGGCGGGGGCGTTGGGCGACCTCACCGCGACCGCCCGCGAGGGCAAGACCTCACCCGCGGACATGTCCGGCGGCACGATCACGATCACCAACGTCGGGGTGTTCGGCGTCGACACCGGCACGCCGATCCTGAATCCCGGCGAGTCGGCGATCCTGGCCTTCGGGGCCGTGCGCGAGATGCCGTGGGTGCACAAGGGGAAGATCGCGGTCCGGCAGGTGACCCAGCTGGCGCTCTCCTTCGACCACCGGATCATCGACGGCGAGCTGGGGTCGAGGTTCCTGGCCGACATCGGCGCCATGGTCTCCGACCCGGGGATCTCGCTGGCATTCTGACGCGGTGGACCGACGTCGCACGTCCCTCGTGCTGCTGTTCGTCTTCGTCGGTTGCACGGGTGCGGCGATCCTGATCGGCGGCGGCCGGGCGGCCGGTGAGCAGGGTGTGGCGCCGCTGGTGGTCCAGGCGGTGGGCTCGGTCTGCGCGCTCGCCGCCGCGGTCCTGCTGTGGGCCGACGGCGCGCACCGGGCCGGCGGGGTGGTGGGGGGAGCGGTCGTGCTCCTCGCCGTCCTGGACGGGTTCGCGCTGGCCGACTCCGGTGGCGGGGCGAACATCGGTGCCGGGCTGCTGCGCCTGGTGTGCCTGCTGCTGATCGGCATGGCGACCGCCCGGCTGGCCGTCGACGAGGCCCGCAGCAGAAGGCCGCAGTGACCGACCTCGACCGGCTGCTCGCCTTCGCCGAGCGTTCCCGGCTGCCCGAGGGGGGCTTCGGCTACCTCGGCGACGACGGCCGGGTCGTCGGGGGGCGGCCGGTCGAGACGTGGATCGTCGCCCGGATGACGCACGTGTTCGGGCTGGCCCACCTGCTGGGCCGCCCCGGGGCCGGTGACCTGGCCCGGCACGGCGTCGAGGCGCTGACCGAGGGCCCGCTGCACGACAGCGAGCACGGCGGCTGGCGGGCGAGCACCGACGACGACACGAAGGCGGCCTACCCGCACGCCTTCGTGGTGCTCGCCGGATCGACGGCGGCCACTGCGGGCGTCGAGGGCGGCCGGGCGCTGCTCGGCGAGGCGCTCGCGGTCTGGCAGGACCGCTTCTGGGACGACGACGCCGGCATGGCCGTCGAGCAGTGGGACCGCAGGTGGAGCCGGCTGTCCGACTACCGCGGTCTCAACGCCAACATGCACGGCGTCGAGGCGACCCTGGCCGCCGCCGACGCGCTGCCCGTCGCCGACCAGGACGGCAAGCGCCGGCTGCGGCAGCAGGCACGGCGCACCACCGAGCGGGTCCTCACCGAGTGGGGCCGCGACTTCCGGTGGCGGCTGCCCGAGCACTTCTTCGCCGACTGGACGCCGCTGCCCGAGTACAACCGGGAGCGCCCGGCCGACCCGTTCCGGCCGTACGGCGTGACGGTCGGGCACCTGTTCGAGTGGGCGCGGCTGGCGGTGCACGTCCGGGCGGTCACCGCGCAGCCCCCCGCCTGGCTGTCCGACGGCGCCCGGAACCTGTTCGCGGTCGCGTCCACGGTCTCCGACGGCCACGCGGGCTTCCCGTACACGCTCGACTGGGCGGACCGTCCCGTGGTCGGGGCCCGCATGCACTGGGTGCACTGCGAGGCGATCGCTGCCGCGCACGTGCTCGCCGAGGCATTCGCCGACGAGGGCTACGCGTTGCTCGCGGAGGACTGGCTCGACCTCGGCGAGCAGCTGTTCGCCGACCCCGCCACGGGGAGCTGGCACCACGAGCTCACCCCCGCCGGAGACGTCGGCAACGGCACCTGGGTGGGGCAGCCCGACGCGTACCACCTCGCCCAGATGCTGCTGCTGGCCGGCCGGCCGGTGCGGGGCAGCGTCGCCGAGGCGCTCCGGTAGCGGCTCAGCCGGTGCGGGTGGTCTCCACCAGGTCCTCGCGGCCCGACCCGCCGGAGATCTGGACGGTGAGCACCTGGCCCACGCCGGGCGCGTAGAACTTCAGCTCGGCGACGTCGGGTTCCAACGGCGTGGTCTCCCGGGTCATGAGGACGCCGGTGTAGGTACCCGTCGCGGTCTGCACCTGCTCGTCGGTGGACAGCACCACCGCCGCGTCCTCCGCCTCGTCGGCCAGGTACTCCTGCCGGTACGCGACGCCGGGGCGGGGGTCGGCCGGGACGGCGATGCCCGGCTGCGCCCCGTCGACGCCGGCCTCCCAGGAGCCCTCGGTCGAGACGACCTGCCCGTTCTCGTACTCCGCGGTCTGCTCGCCCAGGTACCAGACGTTGCCGTCGGCGTCCTGGGCGTACCAGTCGAGGGTGTCCTCGACGACGACGCCGTCCTGGCTGACCACGTCGTGGACGACTCGCGCCTCGATGCCCGACGCCACCGTGTACGTCTCGTCCAGCACGCTCACCTCCACGCGCGCGACGCCGCCCTCGCCGTCGGTCTCCTGGTAGACCCACCGGTCCCCGGGCGCCATCGGCCACCACCGGTTGGTGATGTCCACGGTGAAGTCCGCCGGGTCGAGGTCCACGGCCTCGTCCCCTTGCGGCAGGCCGGCGTCGGCGATCGGTGCGGGGTCCGCTCCGCAGCCGGCGAGCGCGGCGCCCGCCACGAGCAGCACCGCGGCGGCCGCCCGGCTGCGGTCAGTCCGCGCCCGCATCGTCGTCCTCCACGTCGGCGTCGCTGCCGACGACGGCGAAGTCCTCGTCGAGCTGGACGTCGACCTGGCTGCCGTCGTCCAGGGTCACCTCGACCTCGTAGTAGCTCTCCTCGTCGCCGACCTCGGTGCCGGTCACCCGGCCGCCGCCGGTCTCGGCCAGGGCGGCCCGCTCGGCCTGCTCCAGGGCGTCGCCGGTGATCGGGACGTCGGGACCCTCGCCGGAGTCGTCCGAGCCGCCGGCGGCGGCCACCCCGGCGCCGGCGGCGACGGCGGCGGCGAACGCCGTCCCGGCGATGATCTTCGTGCTGCGCTTCATGTCTGCCTCCGCTGCTGGGTCGTCATCGTGACGCCGCCGATGCTGGCGACCCGTCCTGAACGGGAGCTGACCCGTTCAGCCCGCTGACAGCCGCTGCGGGTGATCATGGTCGCGAGGGCCGGAGGGATCGCGCGCATGAAGCTGCTGATCGTCGACGACGACGCGAAGATCGCCGCCGCCCTGCGCCGGGGTCTGACCGCGGAAGGCTTCACCGTCGAGGTGGCGCCGGACGGCGTGGAAGGGCTCTGGCGCGCCCGGGAGGGCGGCTACGACCTGATCGTTCTCGACGTGATGCTGCCCGGCCGCAACGGGTACCGCGTCTGCGCCGACCTGCGCCGCGCGGGGGACACGACGCCGATCCTCATGCTCACCGCCAAGGACGGGGACCTGGACGAGGCCGAGGGGCTCGACACCGGGGCCGACGACTACCTGCGCAAGCCGTTCTCCTTCCCGGTGCTGGTGTCCCGGGTGCACGCGCTGCTGCGCCGGGCCGCGCTCGGGGAGCCGCCACCGCTGACCGCCGGTGACCTGGTCCTGGACCTGCGCGCCCGGCGGGTACGCCGCGGCGCGGGAGAGGTGGAGCTGACCGCCCGCGAGTTCGACCTGCTCGCCTTCCTCGTCCGCCGCGCCGGCCAGGTGGTGTCCAAGCAGCAGATCCTGGCCGGGGTCTGGGACGACGCTTTCGAGGGCGACCCCAACGTCGTCGAGGTCTACGTTGCGCGGCTGCGCCGCAAGCTCGACGAGCGGGCGGGCGGGGGCACGATCCAGACCGTCCGGGGCGTCGGGTACCGCCTCGCCCGGGCGTGACGAGCCGGCGCGCGCGGCGTCCGCGCACCCTGCGCGCACGCGTGGCGCTCGGGGCGGCGGTGGCGGTGCTCGGTGTCCTGGCCGCCGCGGGGGCGGCCCTGGTGCTGACCCAGCGGGCGATCCTCACCGAGAACGTCGACGAGACCCTGGCCCTCGCGGCCGACGGCGCGGCCCGGGTCGTGCGCGCCGGCGGCACGGTCACCGCCGAGGATCTCGCCAGCGACGACGTCCTCGTCCAGGTGCTCGACGCCGCCGGGACCGTCACGTCGTCCGTGCCGCCGTCGGACGAGCCCCTCCTCGGCGGCGCCGTTCCTCCGCCCGACGGGGAGACCCGCACGGTGGAGCTGCCCGCCGACGGGAGCGGCCGGCTGACCACCCGCGCGGCCGGCCCGGCCACGGTGGTCGTCGCCGCGCCGCTGGACGACGTGGAGGAGAGCACGGTCGCGCTGGTCCGCGGGCTGGCGATCGGCGTCCCGCTCAGCGCCGCCGTCCTCGCCGCGCTCGTGTGGTGGGCGGTCGGGCGGGCGCTGAGCCCCGTCGAGGGCATCCGGGCACAGGTCGACCGGATCACCGGCCGCCGCCTCGACGAGCGGGTGCCCGAGCCGGCCACCGCCGAGGAGATCGCCCGGCTGGCCCGGACCATGAACGCGATGCTCGCCCGGCTGCAACGCTCGGCCGAGGAGCAGCGCCGGTTCGTCGGGGACGCCTCGCACGAGCTGCGCAGCCCGCTGGCCCGGATGCGCGCCGAGCTCGAGGTCGACGCCGCGCACCCCGGCTCGGCCGATCCCACGGCGACGGCGACGAGCGTGCTCGCCGAGGTGACCGCGCTCCAGCGGCTGGTCGAGGACCTCCTCCTGCTGGCGCGCGGCGATGCGGGGGCGCCGGCGCGGGCGGTGCCGGTGGACCTCGACGACGTCGTCGATCGCGTCGTCCGGGCGCGGTCGGACCCGAGGGTCGACGCCGATGACGTGCGGCCGGTCCAGGTGGTCGGCGATCCCGAGCAGCTCGAGCGGGCGGTCCGGAACCTGCTCGACAACGCCGTCCGGCACGCGCGCGACGCCGTCGTCCTGACCCTCCGCGAGCAGCCGTCGGGCACGGCGGTGCTGACCGTCACCGACGACGGCCCCGGCATCCCGCCCGCCGACGCCGGCCGGGTGTTCGAGCGGTTCACCCGGCTCGACGACGCGCGGTCGGCGGGCGACGGCGGGGCCGGACTCGGACTCGCCATCGCGCGGGACGTCGCCGAGCGGCACGGGGGCGGTCTCGAACTGGACCTGACGGTCCCGGGCGGCGCGCGGTTCGTGCTGCGGCTCCCCGTCGCCCGGACGGGTGGACGTCCCGTGTGACCTGCATACCGGCGGGGTAGGTGGTGCACGACCGAGTTCACGAGCGAAGAGGAGCCAGCAGTGGCCAGCGTGCAGGAGTCCGTCGACGTCGACGTCCCGATCCGGGTCGCCTACGACCAGTGGACGCAGTTCGAGTCGTTCCCGCAGTTCATGGGCGGGGTGGAGCGCATCACCCAGCTCGACGACACGCACACCCACTGGGTCACGAACATCGACGGGGTCAAGCGGGAGTTCGACGCCGAGATCACCGAGCAGCACCCCGAGGAGCGGGTCGCCTGGACGAGCACCGGAGGCGAGGCCAAGCACGCCGGCGTCGTCACCTTCCACCGGCTCGACGAGAACAAGACCCGCGTGATGATCCAGATCGACTGGGAGCCCGAGGGCCTGGTCGAGAAGGCCGGCGCGGCGCTGGGCTTCGACGACCGCCAGGTCAAGGCCGACGCGAAGAAGTTCAAGGAGTTCATCGAGAGCCGCGGCACCGAGAGCGGCGCCTGGCGCGGGGACGTCGAACGCCCCAGCTGAGGGCGATGGTGGCCGGCCCTGGCTGACCACCATGGACGACGACGGCGCCCGTCCCCTCGCGTGAGGGGGCGGGCGCCGTCGTCCTGGGGTCTCGGGTTACTCGGCGTCGAGGTCCTGCTTGACCAGGTCCGCGATCTGCTCGAGCACCGCCGGGTCGTCGCTGGTCACGACCACCTCGGCGCCGCACTTGGCGCCGAGTGTCATGAGCATCAGCGGGGAGCCGGCGTCGACCGGCATGCCGCCGGGCGTCGCGAGCGTGACCGGGACACCGGACTTGCTGACGGCCTCGGCGATCAGCGCCGCCGGGCGGGCGTGCAGCCCGACCCGGGACCCGACGGTGACGGTCTGACTGGGCATGTGTCTTCCTTCCTGCGGAGGGACGCTGTGGGCAGGATGCCCGGTCAGGTGGTTGCCGGCTGGGTGGCGTGCGTGGGGACGTGGGCGTGGGCCAGGTCGACGGCGTCCTCGGGGACCTCCTCGACCTTCGGCCGGCCTATGCTCTTCGCGACGGTGACCGCGATGCCGCCCACGATCGCTCCGACGACGATCGCCAGGAGCCACACCAGGAAGCTGGTGATCGCGAAGAACACGAACACCCCGCCGTGCGGGGCGCGCGCCTCGATGCCGGCGACCGCGACGATCGCGCCCGTGGTCGCGCCGCCCAGCATCATCGACGGGATGACCCGCAGCGGGTCGGCGGCGGCGAACGGGATGGCACCCTCGGAGATGAACGACAGCCCGAGCAGCCACGCCGCCTTGCCGTTGTCCCGCTCGGCCGGGGTGTAGAGCTTCGGGCGGAGAGCCGTGCTCAGCGCCATCGCCAGCGGCGGCACCATCCCGGCTGCCATGACGGTCGCCATGATGACCAGCGAGCCGCTGGTCTGCGCGGACAGCCCCGCGGTGGCGAACAGGTACGCCGCCTTGTTGACCGGCCCGCCCAGGTCGAAGCACATCATCAGGCCGAGGATGATGCCGAGCAGGATGGCCGACGATCCGCTGAGCCCGTTGAGCCAGTCGCCCATCCCGCTCAGTGCCGCGGCGAGTGGCCGGGCGAGCACCACGACCATGAGGCCGCTGGAGATCACGGTGGCCAGCAGCGGGATGATCACGACCGGCTGGAGACCCCGCACTCCCGTCGGCAGCTTCCAGCGGCTGATCCAGAGCGCCGCCAGGCCGGCGATGATGCCGCCGATCAGGCCGCCGAGGAATCCGGCGTCCAGGGTGACCGACACGGCGCCGACGACGAATCCGGGCGCGATCCCGGGGCGGTCGGCGATCGCGTAGGCGATGTACCCGGCCAGGGCCGGCACCAGGAAGCCGAAGGCGGCCTGCCCGAGCACGGTGAAGACAGCGCCGAGGTAGCCGAGGAAGCCGCCGTTGAGCCCCTCGAGGTCCGGGGCGACCGGCAGGTCGAAGAACGAGTTGTTCAGGACCCAGGTCCGGGCGAAGGACAGCCCCTCGCCCGAGGGGTCGGCGTTCACGATCTGATAGCCGCCGAAGAGGAAGCCCAGCGCGATCAGCAGACCGCCGGCCGCGACGAACGGGATCATGTAGCTGACGCCGGTGAGCAGCCAGCGCCGGATCTCGGAACCGGTGCGGGCGCCGCCGGCCGACGACGACGCCGCCGCCTCCGCTCCGGCCCCACCGCCGGCCACGCGGCGGGCGTTCGGGTCGTCGGCGGCGGCCAGGGCCTCGCGGATCATGACGTCGGGCTCGTTGATGGCCCGCTTCGTGCCGCTCTGCACGAGCGGCTTGCCGGCGAAGCGGTGCTGGTCGCGCACGCCCACGTCGACGGCGAAGATGACCGCGTCCGCTGCGCGGATCACGGCCGGGTCGAGCGGGGTCGACCCCGAGGAGCCCTGGGTCTCGACGTGGATGTCGACGCCGGCGGCCTGCGCGGCGGCGGTCAGCTTGTCCGCGGCCATGTAGGTGTGCGCGATGCCGGTCGGGCAGGCGCTGACGACGACGACGCTCTTCCGCGGAGCGGCGGGCGCCGCAGCGGTGGCCGGGACCGACGCGGCGGGCGACGCCGCGGCGGCGGGTTCCGGCGCCGGCGAGACGACCTCGTCGACCAGCCGGACGATCTCCTCGTCCGACGCCGCGGCGCGCAGCGAGGCGACGAACTCCGGCCGCACGAGCGCGCGGGCCAGGGCGGTGAGCAGCGTGAGGTGGTCGGCGTCGCCGTGCGCCGGCGCGGCGATCAGGAACGCCAGGTCGGCGGGGCCGTCCGGGGCGCCGAAGTCGACCTTCGGTGAGAGCCGCGCGAAGGCCAGGGAGGCCTCGGTGACCGCGGCCGAACGGCAGTGCGGGATCGCGATGCCGCCGGGCAGCCCGGTGGCGGCCTGGGCCTCCCGGGCGAGCACGTCGGTCTGCAGCGCGTCGGCGTCGGTGGCTCGGCCGGCGGCGGCGACCAGTTCGGCCAGCCGGCGCACGACCGCGCCCTTGTCGGCGCCCAGGTCGGCGTCGAGCGCGACCAGGTCAGTGGTGATGAGTGCGGGCATGGGGGACCTCTCCCGAGGCGTCAGCGGGCACCCCGGCCGGCGGCCGGGGCGTGGGGGGCGGGCGGGGTGGAGACGCCGCGGCGCGCGTCGGCGGGCGCCCCGGTGGTGACCCGAACAGCGGAGCCGTCGACCTGGGCCGGGGTGGGGACGGCGGATCCGGGCAGGGAGGCGCTGGCCGACCCGTAGGCGACGGCCGTGCCCAGGCGTTCGGCCGGCGGGGCGCCGGCCAGGTCGGCGAGCACGTAGCCGGCCAGGCTGCTGTCGCCGGCCCCGACCGTGCTGCGGACGGTGATCCGCGGCGGCTGGGCCGACCACAGGCCCCCGTCGGCGGTGGAGAGCATCGCGCCGTCGGCGCCGAGCGTCAGCAGCACCGCGGCCACGCCGCGGTCGTGCAGCGAGGCAACGGCGGTGAGAGCCACGTCGGGGTCGGCGAGGATCGCGTCCTCGGGCACCCCGGTGAGCTGGGCGAGCTCCTCGGTGTTGGGCTTGAGCAGGTCCGGCGCGGCCGCGGGGCCGGCGCCGAGCAGGGCCTTGAGCGGCTCCTCGGAGGTGTCGACGGCGATCCGAGCTCCCGTGTCGCGCAGGGCGGCGACCAGCGAGGCGTACCAGTCGAGCGGGGTGCCCGCGGGCAGCGAGCCCGAGAGCACCACCCAGCGGGCGCCGTCGGCGTGCTCGTGCAGCGCCGCGGTGAGCGCCGCGCGGGTCGCCTCGTCGAGCGCGGTGCCGGGCTCGTTGAGCTTGGTGGTGGTGCCGTCGGGCTCGGTGAGCGTGTAGTTGGTGCGCACCGGCGCGGGGACCGGCACGCTGGCCAGCCGCAGCCCCAGCCCGTGCAGCGCCCGGACGATCGGGTCGTCGTCGGCGGCGGGCAGGACGCAGACGACGTCGCCGCCGGCGGCGGCCACGGCGCGCGCCACGTTGACGCCCTTGCCCCCGGGCTCGGTGGAGCTGGGCCCGAGCCGGGCGACCGCGCCGCGCTCGAGCGGTCCGGGCAGGGAGAGCGTGCGGTCGAGGCTCGGGTTCGCCGTCAGTGTCACGACGCGGCCGGCCGGGCGGGGGTTCATGCGACCAGGACCTCGATCCCCATCGTCTCGAGCTCGGCGACGACCGAGGGATCGGCCTCGCTGTCGGTGACCAGGACGTCGACATCGTCCACGGCGGCGAAGCGCACCAGGTGCTCCCGCCCGATCTTGCTGCTGTCGGCGAGCACGATGACCCGCTGCGCCGCGGCGACCATCGCCCGCTTGGTGGCGGCCTCGGCCTCGTCCGGGGTGCTGAACCCGTGCCCGGGGCTGATCCCGTTCGTGCCCAGGAAGACGACGTCGACCCGGAGGTCCTCCATCGCGCGGACGGTGGAATCACCGACCGCGGTCTGGGTGATGCCGCGGACGCGGCCGCCGAGCAGGTGCAGCGTGACGCCGGGGGAGGCCGACAGCCGGGCGGCGATCGGCACCGAGTTGGTGGCCACGTAGAGCCGTCGATCGGGAGGCAGCACGTCGGCGAGGGCCGCGGTGGTGGTGCCGCCGTCGAGGATCACGCTGCCGTCCATGCCGGGGAGCAGGTCCAGGGCGACCGCGGCGATCTTGCGCTTGGCCTCGATGCGCGTGCCGTGCCGCTCGCCCAGGCCGGTCTCGACCAGGGTGAGGGCCGCGCCGGCCGGGACGGCCCCGCCGTGCACGCGACGCAGCAGGCCGGCGCGCTCCAGCAGCGCGAGGTCGCGCCGCACCGTCTCGGTGGTGACTCCGAACCGCTCGGCGACCGCGGTGACCGACACCCGGCCGCGCTCGGCGACCAGGCCGGCGATGGCGTGCTGTCGCTCCTCGGCGTACATGCTCACCTCCGGCTCGTGCGATCGGCCGCCGACCGGATGCCCGGTCGTGTGGGTTTGTGATTGCTACTACGTTGTTTTACGTGGGTTCCGTTGACAAGTCAACAGGAAGTCGTGACTCTGGTCACTGCACCTGCCCCCGCCCCCACACGTTCCAGCGAGGTCTGAGATGTCGAGCACCACCTCCGGCACCGAATCGCTCCCCGCGACCTCCGGCCCCGTCGTGCTCACCGGCACCCCCGTGGTGCCCGGTGTGGCGCTCGGACCCGTCATCCGCCCCTCCGGCACCGTGCGCCTGCCCGACGGGGACCAATCCGACGTGCCGGAGAGCGAACGCCCGGCGGAGAAGCAGCGGTTCGTGGCGGCGGCCGACGTGGTCGCCGGGCGCCTGGCTGCGCGGGCCGCGGCGTCCACCGGCGTGAGTGCCGAGGTCCTCTCCACGACGGCCGGCCTGGCCCGCGACCGGGGGCTGCTCACGGCGGTGGAGCAGCGGATCGATGCGGGTCGTCCCGCCGCGGTCGCCACCTGCGAGGCCGCGCAGCAGTTCGTGGACATGTTCACCGCCCTCGGCGGGCTGATGGCCGAGCGGGCGACCGACGTGCGCGACGTCCGCGACCGGATCGTGGCCGAACTGACCGGTCAGGGCGAGCCCGGCGTCCCGAGCCCCGAGGTGCCCTCGGTGCTGCTCGCCGACGACCTGGCCCCGGCCGACACCGCCGGTCTGGACCCGGCGCGGGTCATCGGCCTGGCCACCCGGCTGGGGGGCACGACCAGCCACACCGCGATCATCGCCCGCCAGCTCGGGCTGCCGTGCGTGGTCGCCGTCGGCGGGCTGGACGACGTCCCGGCCGGGGCGACCGTCCTCCTCGACGGGGAGCAGGGCACCGTGACGGTCGACCCGGAGGAGACCGAGGCGCGGCTGCGGGTGGCGGCGGCCCGAACGGCCGCGCAGGCGCTCGCCGGCTACACCGGGCCGGCGACGACCCGTGACGGGTTCGCCGTAGCAGTGCTGGCCAACGTCCAGGACGGGGCGGGCGCCCGGGCCGCGGCAGCTGCCCACGCCGAGGGCGTCGGGCTGCTGCGCACCGAGCTCGCCTTCCTCGGGCACGCCCAGGAGCCCTCGATCGAGGAGCAGGCGCGGGGCTACGCCGAGGTGTTCGAGGCCTTCGCCGGCCGGAAGGTGGTGCTCCGCACGCTGGACGCGGGGTCGGACAAGCCGCTGGCGTTCGCGACCCTCCCCGACGAGGCCAACCCGGCGCTCGGTGTCCGAGGGCTGCGCATCGCCCGCCGCGATCCCGGGCTGCTCGAGCGCCAGTTGGACGCGGTCGCCGAGGCGGCGCGGCGGACCGGGTCGACCCCGTGGGTGATGGCGCCGATGGTCGCCACCGTGGCCGAGGCGGCCGGCTTCGCGGCGCTGGTCCGCGACCGCGCCCTGGTCCCCGGCGTGATGATCGAGGTGCCGTCGGCCGCGCTGCTCGCCGAGCGGCTGCTCGACCACGTCGACTTCCTGTCGATCGGCACCAACGACCTCTCCCAGTACACGCTGGCCGCCGACCGCCTCTCGGCCGATCTCGCGGACCTGACCGACCCCTGGCAGCCGGCGCTGCTGCACCTGGTGTGGCTGACCGCCCAGGCGGGGCAGCGGGCGGGCAAGCCCGTCGGCGTCTGCGGCGAGGCTGCCGCCGACCCCCTGCTGGCCTGCGTGCTGGTGGGCCTCGGGATCACGTCGCTGTCCTGTGCCGCCTCGGCGGTGGCCGGCGTGGGGTCCCGCCTGGCGCTCACCGATCTCGACGCCTGCCGCCGGGCGGCGGAGGTGGCACTGGCGGCGGCACACCCGCACGAGGCGCGCACGGCTGTCCGGGCGGTGCTGGCGAGCTGATCACTCACCCGTGCGGGTGAGAGAACGTAGCCTAGATCTCAAGTTCGCCTGCGTTTCGTCGGAATATCAAGGTGTGCGCCTGGATTACTATGGGTGTACTTCCTGATCGAACGACGAAAGAGGCACCGAGATGAGCAGCGTGACGTCCAGCTGGCGCAAGCGCATCCAGGCAGCGCGTACCCGGCGGGCGCTCGACGCGGCCCTGGCGCGTACGAACAGCCCGGCGATGCGGGACGAGCTCCTGACGCTGGCCAACAGCAGCCAGTTCTCCCGCTGAGTTCCCGGCGCCGGCCGACCGGCGCCGACGCATCGCGACCCCGGCCCCCTCGAGGGGGCCGGGGTCGCGTGCTGTCCGGGGGGAGGCCGGGCACGGAGAGCTGTCATGCTGTTGCTGTGCGTGCCCGTACCGGATCCCTCCCGGAACTGCTCCGGGGCGTCGGCCGTCGTTCCGCCTCCCCCCGCGTGGGGACGGCGCTCAGGTTCCGGCCGCGATGTGCCGATCTCGTTGTCGTGGGCAACGAGGGGACGTCGGCGGTAGCCGGGTGGTCCGCCGGTCGGCGGACCCTCCGTCTTCCGACCCACCCCGTCGCCCGGTGGCGGGTCGGATGACGACCGCGCGACACGACGAGCCCCGCGAGACCTCCGGCGCCACCACGGGCGGCCTGCTGCGCTACGTCCGGGGACAGCAAGGTGACGCCGCGGTGGCCGAGGTCATCCGGCGGGCCGGCGTCGCGGCGACGGCTGCCGAGCTCGACGACCAGTCCCGGTGGTGGAGCTACGACACCCGGATCCGGCTCTTCCAGGCCGGCACCGAGGTGCTCGACGACCCCCGCACGATGTTCAAGGTCGGCGCCGCCGCGCTGCACACCGGGTTGGCGCACTCCCTGGTGATCCTGCTGCGCGCGATGGGTTCCCCGCGCCAGGTGTTCGGCACCCTGCCTCGCGCCGTCCAGAAGTTCAGCACCACCTCGACGATGGAGATCCTCGAGGTCGGGCCGACGTCGACCACGATCCGCTACCGGCTGCACGACGGCTACCCGCACTCACGGCTGGACTGCGACTACACGCAGGGCCTGCTGACCACCGTCCCGGAGATCTTCACGCTGCCCCCGGCGACGATCGTGCACGACGAGTGCCAGTCCGACGGGTACGCGGCCTGCGTCTACCACCTCACCTGGGAGGCGCGGTCCCGCCTGCCGTGGCGCCGCCGCTCGGCACCCCGCGCCGTCGACCCGGAACTGCACGCGCTGCGGGGCCAGCTCCAGATCCTGCAGTCCGCCGCCACCGACCTCGTCGCCAGCGACGACCTCGACACCGTCCTGCACCGCATCGTGGCCCGCGCGGCGGAGGCCGTGCTGGCCCCGGCGTACCTGCTCGCCGTCGACGACCCCGCCGGAGGTCCGCCGCTGGTGCACAGCGCCGGCGTGCCGGACGAGCAGGTCGCCGGCCTCGCCGCAGCGCTCCGGGCCGGCGGCGACCTCGGACCGGGTGCGGTCGTGGTCGAGGTGGCCTCCGCCCGCCGCAGCCACGGCCGACTGGCGGCGCTCTACCGGCCCGGCGACGGCGCCATCGGCGACGAGACCTCGATGCTGGCCGCCTACGCCGGCCACGCGGCGGCCGCGCTCGACCTGATCATCGCCCTCGAAGGGGCCCGCAACGAGGCCGACCGTGCGGGGGCCCTCCTGGACCTGGCGCACGAGCTGGCGGCCACGACCGACGCGGCCGCCGTGTCGGAGATCGTCAGCGAGGCGCTGCCCCGCATCGTCGGCTGCAGCAGCGCCGGCATCCTGCTCTGGGACCCGGCCAGCGGCTCGCTGCGCTCGGACTCCTCCGTCGGTCTCGACGACGACGGGCACGCACTCCTGCAGGCCACGGTGCTGCGGGCCGAGGACGTGCCGGAGCTCGTGGGCATGCTCACCGACCGCGAGCCCCGGATCCTCAGCGCCGCGACGAGCAGCCCGGTCATGCGCCGGGTCCTCGACGGGGTGGGCACCAGCGACGTCGTCGCCGTCCCGCTCCTGGCCGGCGGCACCTTCCTGGGTGTGGCGACCGCCGGGTGGCGCGACGGCGAGACGCCCACCCAGCTCGACGGCGACGTCCTCGCCCGGCTGCGGGGTGTCGGTGACCAGGCGACCACCGCCCTGCAGAAGGCCCGGCTGCTCGAGACCGTGCGCCACCAGGCCACCCACGACGCGCTCACCGGGCTGCCCAACCGCGTGCTGTTCCTCGACGCCCTCGACCGGGCCATTCGCGGCGTCACCGCGGGTGCGCACCTCGCCGTCCTGTTCTGCGACCTCGACCGCTTCAAGTCCGTGAACGACACGCTCGGTCACGCGGCGGGCGACGAGCTGCTCCGCCAGGTCTCCGCCCGGCTGCGGGCCGCGGTCCGTCCCGGTGACACCGTGGGCCGGCTCAGCGGTGACGAGTTCGCGATCATCCTGCCCGGCCTGGTCGACCCCGCCGATGCCAACAGCCTGTCGCAGCGGGTCGTCGGCTGCTTCGACGTGCCCTTCCGGCTGGAGGGTCAGGACGTGACGGTGGGCACCAGCGTCGGCGTGGCCGTGCAGGAGCCCGGCGCCACGGACTCCGCCGAGCAGCTGCTGCGCCGGGCCGACGCGGCCATGTACCGGCACAAGCAGTACGGCCGGTCGCCGGAGGACGCGCGCTAGTCGCGCAGCCGCGCCCGCAAGGCCGCCTGGTCGGCGGCGCCGAAGCCGTTCTCGTGCAGCCAGCCCGTCGGCCCGCCGAAGCGCTCGTCGAGCAGCGCCAGGACCCGTTCCATGGTCTCGGCCCGCGGGGTGTGACTGGCGACGTCGCGCTGCTCCATGTCCTCGGCGTAGGTCGGGGACGCGGCCAGCTTGGCGACGAGGGCGTCGATCACGTCGGCGGTCATCGCGTAGTCGGCCACGATCTCCTCGTGCGGCACGCCCGCGACCGCCAGGCTGAGGGCGACGACGACGCCGGTGCGGTCCTTGCCCGCGGCGCAGTGCACGACCGAGGCGCCACGCTCCGCGGCGGCCACCGCGCGCAGGGCACCGACGACGGCCTCGCTCCGGTCGTGGAGGTAGCCGAGGTAGTAGCGCACCGCCGGTGGCTCGTCCAGCGCGTGCTCCGGCGCCTGCCGCGGCAGCAGCGACTCGACCCAGCCCTCGGGGAGGTCGGGCAGGTCCTCCTCCTCGACGGCGAACACGTCGGTGTGGTGGCCGCGCTCGGGGAGCAGGCTGAAGTGACGGTGATCGACCTCGGGCAGGTCCCGGAGCGGGCCGCGACCCTCGAGCAGGATCTCCGCCGTCGTCCGCAGGTCGACGACCTGCCGCAGCCCGATCTCCTCGACCAGCACGCGGACGTCCCCGGGGGTCAGGGTCTGCAGGTTGTCGCTGCGCAGCACCCGGCCGGGCACGGTGCGCCCGCCGTCGGTGGTCGGCAGGCCACCGAGGTCGCGCATGTTGGTCAGGCCGTCGAGCCGCACCCAGCGGTCGGTGCGCGTAGAGGTCACCCCCTGACGGTACGACGAGCCGACCCGGCGCCGCCCCCGTCCGGGGCAGTCGTGAGCAGGGTCTCGCAGACGCCGAGCAGGCGGACGCGCAGCTCGCCGGCGCGGTCGGCGAGCTCCCGCTGCCGGCGCACGTACTCGGCCTTGCCCTCGGTGGTCTCGATCGCGACCGGCGCCAACCGGTAGGGCGTGAGGTCGTAGGGCGAGGCCTGCATGTCCAGCAGCCGGACGTCGGCGGCGAGGGCGAAGCAGTCCAACGCGAGCTCCCCGGGGACGGCGGGGCCCAGCTTGGTGGCCCACTTGTGCACGTCCATCGACGCGTGCAGGCAGCCCGGCTGCTCCAGATCGACCTGCGTGGCGCGGGTCGGACGCACCCGGTTGAGCGCCACTGCGGCGGGGGTGAAGAAGCGGTAGGCGTCGAAGTGGGTGCACCGGACCTGGTGGCCGTCGACGACCGCGTCCGTGCCGGCCTGGCCCAGGCGCAGCGGGAGCGCGTGCCGGTGCTCGTCCTGCCGGTAGACCATCGCCCACTCGTGCAGACCGAAGCACCCGGTGAAGGCCGGGCGGGCGGCGGTGGCGGCCAGCAGCCGCTGCACGAAGCGGACGGTGTCCCCCCGGTCGGCGAGGAACGCCGCGACGTCGAGCCGCACCGCACCGTCGTCACCGGTCGCGTACCAGCGCCAGGTGGCGTGCGGCGTGGGACCGGAGCCCGGCTCCAGGACGGCGCCGGCGCCGGGATGCCAGCGCCGCAGCAGGGCGGGGCGGGTGCTGTAGTACTCGTACAGGAAGTCCTCGACGGCGTGCCGCTCGCCGGTGGCCCGGCGCGCCCGGTGCCCCGCCGTCAGGGCGTCAGCCCGCTCGGCGTGCGCCCGCGACCGGGCCGACCACTCCTCCACCGGCAGGCGGACGGCGACAGGCGGCACCGGCCCAGCGTAGGAGCGGTGTCGGACCGGGCGCGCAGGCCGTCGGGAGGTTCGGCAGAGTGGGGAGGGCGGTCGAGCGGTATCGCCGACCATCCACCGACGGAGGTCCTGACCCCATGCGCGTGCCCGATCCTGACCGGCGCAACCTGCTCGAGGGCCAGGTCGCCCTGATCACCGGCGGGGGCGGCAGTCTCGGGCTGGCCACGGCGCGGCTGTTCCTCAAGGAGGGTGCCCACGTCGTCCTGGCCGACCGCAACGCCGAGGGACTGGCCGCGGCGGCCGCCCGGCTGGACGACGTCCAAGTCTCGACCGTGGTGGGCGACGCGACCCGCGAGGAGGACGTCGCCGCCGCCGTCGACACGGTGGTGCAGCGGCACGGCCGGCTCGACGTGCTGGTGGCCAACGCCGGGACGCCGGCGTCCGCTGCGCCGATCAGCGAGTTCGACGTGGCCGAGTTCGACCAGACCTTCGCCGTCCACGTGCGCGGGGTGTTCCTGGTCTGCAAGCACGCCCTGAGGGTGATGAGCGACGGCGGCAGCGTCGTGATCGTCTCCAGCGTGGCCGGGCTGCGGGCCGATCCCGGGGTCGTCGCCTACGTGGCCGCCAAGCACGCCCAGGTCGGGCTGATGCGCTCGGTCGCCAAGGAGGTGGCCGCACGGGGCATCCGGGTCAACACGATCCACCCGGGGCCGGTCGCGAACGCCTTCCAGGCGGGCATCGAGCAGCGTTTGAGCCAGGTCATCGGCACCGACGCGACGAAGATGTTCGACCAGCAGATCCCGCTGGGCCGGCATGCCCAGCCGGAGGAGATCGCCAAGTCGGTGCTCTACCTGGCCTCGCCGATGAGCAGCTTCACCACCGCGAGCACGCTGGTGGTCGACGGCGGCATGAGCGCGTGAGCACTAATCGGGCTCGTTGCCGGGGCGGGTGACTGCGTCCTCGCGCTGGGCGTCGTCGTCGGTCGTGAGGGGCGTGCCGGCCGACCTCTCGGGCGCCTCGCCCGCGCCGTCCGGGTCGGTGGTGTCCGGGGAGTCCCCGTAGCCGCTGGGGTCTGACTCGCTCATGCCCCGAGCATGCCCGTCAGCCGGGGGACCAAACGACGGCGGCCGCCTCCCCGTCGTCGGGGAGGCGGCCACAGCGCCCGAGATCCTTGCGATCAGAAAGCGGCTTCGTCGACCTCCATGAGGGCGTTGTCGGTGTTCTCGACGATCGCCCGCTCCGAGGTCAGGCGCGGCAGCACCTGGCTGCAGAAGAACCGGGTCGCGGCCAGCTTGCCCTCGTAGAAGAACCGGTCCTTCTCGCTGACCTGTCCCGACAGCGCGGCGAGGGCCACCTCGGACTGGCGGACCAGCAGCCAGCCGGTGATCAGGTCACCGGCGGCCAGCAGGAGCCGGCTGGTGTTCTGGGCGACCTTGTAGACCGCCGTCATGTCCTCCTGGGCCTCGGTGAGGTGGCCGAACATCGTGGTCAGCATGCCCTGCACGTCGGACAGCGCCGCCTGCAGCAGTGCCCGCTCCTCCTTGAGCCGGCCGTTGCCGACCTCGGCGTCGATCGTGGCCTGGATCTCGCCGGCCAGCCAGGTCAGCGCGACGCCGCCGTCCTTGACGATCTTCCGGAAGAAGAAGTCCTGGCCCTGGATCGCGGTCGTGCCCTCGTAGAGGGTGTCGATCTTGGAGTCGCGGATGTACTGCTCGATCGGGTAGTCCTGCAGGTAGCCCGAGCCGCCGAGGGTCTGCAGCGACTCGGCGGTGAGCAGCTGGGTGGCCCGCTCGGAGCCGAAGCCCTTCACGATCGGCAGCAGCAGGTCGTTGACCCGTTCGGCGAGCTTCGCCTCCTCGCTGTCGGCCGCGTCCGCCGCCTCGGCCGCGATGACGCGGTCGCGGAAGCTGGCGGTGTAGAGGTACAGCGCCCGCATGCCCTCGGCGTAGGCCTTCTGCAGCATCAGCGAGCGACGGACGTCGGGGTGGTGGGTGATCGTCACCCGCGGCGCGTCCTTGGAGGTCGCGGTGAGGTCGGCGCCCTGGACGCGGGTCTTCGCGTAGTCGAGCGCCACCTGGTAGCCGGCCGACAGCGTGGCGATCGCCTTCGCGCCCACGAACATCCGGGCGTGCTCGATGACCTTGAACATCTGCGCGATGCCGTCGTGCACCTCGCCGACCAGCCAGCCCTGGGCCGGCACCTCGGTGGCGCCGAAGGTGAGCTCGCAGGTCGTGGAGACCTTCAGCCCCATCTTCTTCTCGACGTTGGTCACGTAGACGCCGTTGCGCTCGCCGAGCTCACCGGTCTGCGGGTCGTAGTGGAACTTGGGGACGACGAACAGCGACAGCCCCTTGGTGCCGGCCTTCGCGCCCTCGGGCCGGGCCAGGACCAGGTGGATGATGTTGTCGGAGAGATCGTGCTCGGCCGACGTGATGAACCGCTTCACGCCGGTGATGTGCCACGAGCCGTCGGGCTGCTGCACGGCCTTGGTCGTGCCGGCGCCCACGTCGGAGCCGGCGTCGGGCTCGGTGAGCACCATCGTGGCGCCCCAGCCCTTCTCCAGCATGAGCTGGGCGAGCTGCTTCTGGTCAGAGGTGCCCACCTCGTCGAGGATCGCCGCGAACGCGGCTCCGGAGCCGTACATGAAGACCGCCGGGTTCGCGCCCAGCACCATCTCGAACGCCGCCCAGGTCAGCGCGTGCGGGGCGCCGAAGCCGCCGAGGTGCTCGGGCAGGTCCAGGCGGTACCACTCGCCGTCGTGGATGGCCTGCACCGACTTCTTGAACGACTCGGGCAGGGTCACCGAGTGGGTCGCGGGGTCGAAGACCGGCGGGTTGCGGTCGGCGTCGGCGAAGGAGGCGGCGATGGGGCCCTCGGCCAGGCGCCGGATCTCCGCGAGGACACCGCGCGCGGTGTCGGCGTCCATCTGCTCGAACGGGCCGGTGCCGAACTTGTCCTTGGTGTCCAGGAACTCGAAGAGGTTGAACTCGAGGTCCCGGAGGTTGGCGGTGTAGTGGCTCATCTGCGCTGGCTCCCGTGCTCCGTGCCGGTGGACGGCGATCACCTACTCGCCGGTAACAACGATATTACCGACGAGTAGGTGCGGGACAAGTCGCAGCGCCGGGAGACATGCCCGGACGGGGTGGGTCAGCGGGCGCGCCGGCGGGCCGCTCTGGGGGTCTTCGTCGCGCTCAGGGGGTTCTGCAGGACACGGGGAGCGCGAGACCGACCCCGGGAGCCGTCGTCAGCGGTTGCGCCGGCGCGCCCGGGCGACGGCGCCGGCCAGGGCGACGAAGAGCCCGCCCAGCACCGCGGCGATGACCAGCGCGAGGACCAGCGGCGCCTCGACGTCGGTGAACACGAGGCTGATGTCGACGGTCTGGGTGTTGAAGACGACGAAGAGCACCAGCATCACGGTGACGAAGATCAGCAGCGCCAGGGCGAGGGTGCGCCCGATGGTGCGGCCGGTGCTGCGGGTGGGTGCGGCCGGCGGCGGTGCGGTCGGCCGCCCGGCGACCGGGCCCTGCCCCGGCTGCGCGCCGGGGGGCATGCCTCCCGGCGTCGGGTGTCCGGCCGGTCCGGTGGGCGGGAACTGCGGGTTCGTCACATCACTGAGTGTGCCCGTTCCCGGTGCCGGGCGGCAGGTCAGCGCGCCGCACGAGCCCCGATCAGTCGGCCAGCGCGGGGCCGGCCTCGTGGCGGGGATGGCCGGCCGTCCGCTCGCGCTGCTTCATCCGCGCCTCGTACACGTGCCGGTCTCCCCCGGCGAGCTCGTCGCGGGCCCGGGCGTCGAAGTCGCGGAACGTCGTCCAGTAGTTCGCGTCGTAGTCCTCGACGATCTGGAAGGTCCAGCGGTCGGCGATCACGTTGCGGCCGACGAGGTCGCGCTCCAGGTCGTCGGCCAGGACGGAGTGACCGGCCCGGCGCAGCAGGTCGACGGCGTCCTGCAGCAGCAGGTCGGCCTTGCCGGTCAGCTGGTGGAAGCCGTACAGCAGGCCGCGGGCCTGATCGACGGTCTCGAGGGCCTCGGAGAGCTTGCCCAGCCCCTCGACGGTGGTGTCGTCGAGGTCGGGCCGCGTGCGGTCGGTCGTCACCCGCCCATCGTGCGGCGGGCCGTCGACGGTCGCCCGTTCAGGCGCGGGCGATCGCCGCGTCGACGAGCTTCTCGGCGAGCTGCCGGCCGTGCGAGGCCGGGCCGTCGGGGCCGAGCAGGCCGCCGGAGAGGTACATGCCGTCGATGATCAGGTGGATCTGCGCGGCGAGGTCCTCCCCGTTGCCCGGGATGATCTCGTCGGCCAGCCGCTCCAGCCGCAGGTGCAGCTCGAACTTGTAGTCCGCGGCCGCGCTGCGGGCGGGGTGCTGGGGGTCGTCGTACTCGCTGCTGACGTTGGTGAACGGGCAGCCGCGGAAGCCGGTGCGGGTGACGTCGCGCTCGACCGCGTCGACCACCGAGAGCAGTGCCGCGCGCGGGTCGCCCTGGAGGCGGATCAGCTCGGCGTCGATGAAGCCGAGCACCGTCGCGGCCTTGCGGGCGAGGTAGGCGCCGACCAGGTCGTCCTTGCTCTTGAAGAGCCGGTAGACGGTCATCTTGCCCAGGCCGGTCTCGCGGACCAGCTCGTCCATGCCCACGCTGCGCGAGCTCCGGCCGGCGAACAGTCGCTCGGCGGTGTCCAGGACGATCGCCTGCCGCTCGGCGCGGCTGCGGCGGACCGGTGCGCCGCCTGCAGCATCTGCAGCGGCGAGGACGTCGGCGGCGAGAGTCGGGGCGGCGGTCACGCGGGAATGGTGCACCACATACGTGACGGAGCAGTTCGCGGCACGCCGAGGATGGTTGCTCTGGGTGACGAGGGGTGATCGGGAGCCGCGTGGCGGCGGGGGATCGTGGTGCCGGTGTGGCTACGGAAGGTGACCCTGAGGGTGGTCCTTCTTCAGTTGCGACGGATGCGGCGGGGGTTGGCCAGCATGCGGGCCACGCTCACGGAGGCCGCCTGCTCAGGGGTGCGGTTCTCCTCGGTCTGCTCCGACGAGTCGTCGGCTACCCGGATGTCGCGCTGCGTGTCGGCCATGGGTCAACTCTCCCCCGAGGCTCCGCCGTGGAAACAGCCCCGAACCGGTGATCCTGGTCGCGATGGCGTGAGATCTGCCTCACGTACGCCTCATGCCCGGAACGAGCGGACCAACGGATCCCACAGGTCCAGCGGGGCCGGGTAGGAGGCGTAGACGCTGAACCGGTCCACCGCCCCGGAGAAGCGCTCCTTCACCAGCCGCCCGACGTCCTCGGGCTCCGCGATCACCGCGAAGGTCCGCAGCACCTCGTCGTCGACCAGGTCGCGCATCGCCGTCCACTTGTCCTCGCGGCGGCCGACGGACAGGCCGTGCAACTCGTCGGCGAGCGACTCCCAGCCGTGCAGTTCGAGGACCGGCCGGTAGGCCGGCGTGCTGCCGTAGAACGCGATCGTCTCCTTGACCGCGGCGGCGGCCCGCGCCATCTCCTCCTCGGTCCGGCCGGACACCACCAGCCCCGGCAGGGTCACCGCCACCTGCTCGCGGCTGCGTCCGGACAACGCCAGCCCCTCGGCCAACGCGGGCAGCGTCCGCTCGCGCAGGTAGCGCTCGGTCGTGAAGCCGTGCACCAGCAGGCCGTCGGCGACCTCGCCGGCCAGCCGCGTCATGAGAGGCCCGACCGCCGCCAGATAGACCGGGGGCGGACCCCAGTCGTGGGCCGGCGGCGAGAACATCGGCGTCATCAGGGTGTGCCGGTAGTGCTCGCCCTCGAACCGCAGCGGCGTGCGGTGCTGCCAGGCGTTCCAGATCGCGTGCAGTGCGCCGATGAACTCGCGCATCCGCGCCGCCGGCGCGGTCCACGGCATCGAGAAGCGCCGCTCGACGTGGGCCTTGATCTGGGTGCCGAGTCCGAGCACGAACCGGCCGTGGGTGTAGCGCTGCAGGTCGTAGGCGGTCTGCGCCAGCGTCATCGGTGAGCGGGCGAAGGCGACCGCGATCGCGGTGCCCACCTGCAGGCGCTCGGTGGCCTGACCGGCGGCGAGCAACTGCAGGAAGGGGTCGTGGGCCACCTCCGACGCCCAGAGCCCGGCGTAGCCGCGGGCCTCGACGTCGCGGGCGGTGGCCGCCACGTCGTCGAACGCTGAGGGACCGGACGTCGTGGACAGCAGCGCGGCGTCGAGGAGCACGGCTGCCGAGCCTGCCCGACCCGGGGGCCCCTGGCCAGGGCGGGGCGCCCGACCGTAGGTTCGCACCGGGAGCCGGCAGCGTCGCCGGTGCCGAGGAGGTGGGCGTGGCGGACCGGGCCGAGCTGCTCGTCGACCTGCGGGCCGAGGGCGACACGCTCGACGCGGTGGTGGCCGACCTCGAGGACACCGCCTGGCTGGGGCCCACGCCCGCCGAGGGCTGGACCGTCGCCCACCAGGTCGCCCACCTCGCGTGGACCGACGACCAGGCGCTGCGGGCGGCCACCGATCCCGACGGGTTCACCCGCGCGGTCGCCGAGTCCGGTGCCCGCCTGGCCACCGTCGTCGACGACGCGGCGGCCGACGGCGCCCGGGAGCAGCCCGCCCGCCTGCTGGCCCGGTGGCGGTCGGGGCGGTCCGCGCTCGCCGAGCGGCTCGCCGCGCTCCCCGACGACGCGCGGCTGCCGTGGTTCGGCCCACCGATGAGCGTGGCGTCGATGGCCACGGCCCGGCTCATGGAGACCTGGGCGCACGGGCTCGACGTCACCGACGCGCTGCGGATGCCGCCGTCGGCCTCGCCGCGGCTGCGGCACGTCGCGCACATCGGCGTCCGCACGCGGGACTTCGCCTTCCGGCAGCACGGGCTGACCCCGCCGGACGAGCAGTTCCGCGTCGAGCTGGCGGCGCCGGACGCCGGCACGTGGGCGTGGGGGCCCGAGGACGCCGCCCAGCGGGTGACCGGCCCCGCGCTGGATTTCTGCCTGCGGGTGACGCAGCGTCGCCACCGCGACGACCTGGGCCTGACCGCCGTCGGCGCGGACGCCGACCGGTGGCTGGACCTCGCGCAGGCCTTCGCCGGCCCCCCGGGGCCGGGCCGGTTCCCGGTGGGGACGCCGTGACGCTGTTGCGGATCGGCAACGCGTCGGGCTTCTACGGCGACCGGCGGGCCGCGGTGCGCGAGATGCTGGAGGGCGGGCCGCTCGACGTCCTGACCGGTGATTACCTCGCCGAGCTGACCCTGCTCATCCTGGGCCGCGACCGGGTTCGCGATCCGGGTCTGGGCTACGCCCGCACCTTCCTCGCGCAGATGGAGGAGTGCCTGGGGCTCGCCGTCGACCGCGGTGTCGCGATCGTGGTCAACGCGGGCGGGCTGAACCCGGCGGGCCTGGCGACGGCGCTGCGCGAGCTGGCCGGCCGGCTGGGCGTGCCCGCCCGCGTGGCCCACGTGGAGGGCGACGACCTGCTCGCCCGCGCCGGTGACCTCGGCTTCGGGACGCCGCTGACCGCCAACGCCTACCTCGGGGCCTTCGGCATCGCCGAGTGCCTGCGGGCGGGCGCCGACGTCGTCGTCACCGGCCGCGTCACCGACGCCTCGCTGGTCGTGGGCCCGGCCGTCGCGCACTTCGGCTGGGGCCGCGACGACCTCGACGCCCTGGCCGGGGCCGTCGTCGCCGGTCACGTGCTCGAGTGCGGCGCCCAGGCCACCGGCGGCAACCTGTCCTGCTTCGGCGAGCACCCGGTGCAGCGGCTGCTGCACCCCGGCTTCCCGCTGGCCGAGATCGCCGCCGACGGAACGGCCGTGATCACCAAGCACCCCGGCACCGGCGGGATCGTCGACCGCGACACCGTCACCGCGCAGCTGCTCTACGAGATCGCCGGGGCGCGGTACGCCGGCCCCGACGTCGTCGCCCGCTTCGACACGATCGCCCTCGACGACGACGGGCCGGACCGCGTGCGGATCGCCGGCGCCCGCGGGGAGCCCCCGCCGCCCGAGGTCAAGGTCTGCCTCAACGCGCTCGGCGGGCACCGCAACGAGGTCACCTTCGTCCTCACCGGGCCCGACCTCGCGGCCAAGGAGGCGTTCGCCCGCGCGCAGTTCGAGGCGGCGCTGCCGGCCCGCCCCGCGGAGCTGGTGTGGTCGCGGCTGGGCGAGGGCCGGCCCGACGCCGACACCGAGGCGGCGGCCAGCGTGCTGCTGCGCTGCCAGGCCCTCGACCCCTCGGCCGAGGTGGTCGGCCGGGCCTTCAGCGGCGCCGCCGTGGAGATGGCGCTGGCCGGGTACCCGGGCTTCCACCTCACCGCGCCGCCGGGCAGCGGCTCGCCGTACGGCGTCTACACCGCCGCGTACGTGCCCCAGGCGGAGGTGGCGCACGTCGCGGTCCTGCCGGACGGCACGCGGGTCGACGTCGCCCCGCCCGCCGCCACCCAGCCCCTGCCGCCCCCCGAGCTTTCGGTACCGAAAGCTCCCGCGTCGTCCGGAGCTTTCGGTACAGAAAGCTTGACCCTGCCGACGCGGCGGGTGCCGCTGGGTGCCGTCGCCCGGGCCCGCAGCGGAGACAAGGGAGGGACGGCGAACGTCGGGCTCTGGACCCGCACCGACGAGGCGTTCGCCTGGCTCGCCGCGACGCTGACCCCCGAGAAGGTGCGCGAGCTCCTGCCGGAGGCCGCCGATCTGTCGGTGACCGTGCACGCCTTCCCGAACCTGCGCGCGGTGAATGTCGTGATCGACGGGCTGCTCGGTCGCGGGGTCGCCGCCAGCACGCGGTTCGACCCGCAGGGCAAGGCCGTCGGCGAGTGGCTGCGCGGCCGGCTGGTCGACGTCCCGGAGGCGCTGCTGTGACCGCCGATCCCTGGTCCACGCCCGAGCGCCGGGCGCTGCGCGAGGCGGCGGCCGGCTTCGTCACCCGCTCCGTCGTCCCGCACCTGGCCGGGTGGGAGGAGGCCGGCGAGGTGCCGCGCGACCTGCACCGGGCCGCCGCCGGCGCGGGCCTGCTCGGCATCGGCTTCCCCGAGGAGGTGGGTGGGCAGGGCGGCGACCTGGTCGACGTCGTCACGATGATGGAGGCGATGGTCGGCGCCGGTGCCTCCTCCGGCCTGCTCGCGGCGCTGTTCACCCATTCGATCGCCCTGCCGCACATCGTCGCGTCGGGCGACGAGGACCTGATCGACCGGTTCGTCCGGCCGACGCTGGCCGGGGAGCTGATCGGCTCGCTGGCGGTCACCGAACCCGACGGCGGCTCCGACGTGGCCGCGCTCCGGACGAGGGCACGCCGCGACGGGGACGACTACGTGGTCGACGGTGCCAAGACGTTCATCACCAGCGGCGGCCGGGCCGACTTCGTCACCACCGCCGTGCGCACGGGTGGACCGGGGGCGCGCGGCGTGAGCCTGCTCGTCGTCGAGCGCGGCACGCCCGGGTTCACCGTCACCCGCCGGCTGGCCAAGATGGGCTGGCTCTGCTCCGACACCGCCGAGCTGGGCTACGCCGGGGTGCGGGTGCCGGCCGGCAACCTGGTCGGCGAGGAGGGCACCGGCTTCGGCCGGATCATGCGGCAGTTCGTGACCGAGCGGCTGGCCCTGGCGGTGCACGCCTATGCCGTCGCCGACCGGGCGCTCGCGCTGACGCGGGCCTGGACCCGGGACCGGACGACGTTCGGCGCGCCGCTGGCCGCCCGGCAGGCCGTCGTCCACCGGCTGGTCGAGATGCACCAGCGGGTGGAGCTGGCCCGCACGTATGCGCGCTCGGTGGCCGTCCGGCACGCGGCCGGAGAGGACGTCACGGCCGACGCGTGCCTGGCCAAGAACGCCGCCGTCGCCGCCGGCGAGTGGGTGGTCGACCAGGCGGTGCAGCTGCACGGCGGCACCGGTTACCTGAGGGAGTCCGAGGTGGAACGGCACTACCGCGACGTGCGGATCCTGGGCATCGGCGGCGGCGCGACCGAGGTGCTGGCCGACCTCGCCGGCCGGCTGCTCGGCTACTCCGCGGCCCCCTCCCCCGCCCGGGCCCCGCGATGACCGTCCTCCGCTCGACCCTGGACACCGGCGCGGACGCGTACGGGGAGAACCGCGCGGCCATGCTGCGCGCGCTGGCCGATCTCGACGCCGAGCACGCGAAGGCCCTGGCCGGCGGTGGCGAGAAGTCGGTCGCCCGGCACCGGTCGCGCGGCAAGCTGCTGCCCCGCGAGCGGATCGAGCTGCTGCTCGACCAGGACAGCCCCTTCCTCGAGCTCTCGCCGCTGGCCGCGTGGGGCACCGACTTCGCCGTCGGGGCCAGCGTGATCACCGGCGTCGGCGTGATCGAGGACGTCGAGTGCGTGCTGATCGCCAGCGATCCGACCGTCCGCGGCGGCACCAGCAACCCGTGGACGCTGAAGAAGACGTTGCGGGCCATGCAGATCGCCCGGGAGAACCGGCTGCCGCTGATCAACCTCGTGGAATCCGGCGGCGCCGACCTGCCCACCCAGAAGGACATCTTCATCCCGGGCGGCCAGATCTTCCGCGACCTCACCCGGCTCTCGGCCGACGGCATCCCCACCCTCGCGCTGGTCTTCGGCAACTCCACCGCCGGCGGCGCCTACCTGCCCGGCATGAGCGACCACGTGGTGATGGTCGAGGGCGGGGCGAAGGTCTTCCTCGGCGGGCCGCCGCTGGTGCGCATGGCCACCGGCGAGATCGCCGACGAGGAGGAACTCGGCGGCGCCGCGATGCACGGCCGGGTCAGCGGCCTGGCCGACCACGTCGCCGTCGACGAACCCGACGCGCTGCGGATCGGACGGCGGATCGTCGCCCGGCTCAACTGGCGCAAGCGCGGCCCCGCGCCCGGCCCGTCGCTCGCCCCCCGGTACGCCGAGGACGAGCTGCTGGGGATCGTCGGCTCCGACCTGACGCGGCCGTTCGACCCGCGCGAGGTGCTGGCCCGCATCGTCGACGACTCCGACATCGACGAGGTCAAGCCGCGCTACGGACCGTCGCTGGTCACCGCGTGGGCCCGGATCCACGGGCACCCGGTCGGCGTCCTCGCCAACGCGCAGGGCGTGCTGTTCAGCCAGGAGGCGCAGAAGGCGGCGCAGTTCATCGCGCTGGCCAACCAGACCGACACCCCGCTGGTCTTCCTGCACAACACCACCGGCTACATGGTCGGCAAGGAGTACGAGCAGGCCGGGATCATCAAGCACGGCGCGATGATGATCAACGCCGTCGCCAACAGCCGCGTCCCGCACCTGTCGGTGCTGCTCGGCGCCTCGTACGGGGCCGGTCACTACGGGATGTGCGGCCGGGCGTACGACCCCCGGTTCCTGTTCGCCTGGCCGTCGGCGAAGTCGGCGGTCATGGGACCGGCCCAGCTCGCCGGGGTGCTGTCGATCGTCTCCCGCGCCGCCGCGGAGGCCCGCGGGACGCCGTTCGACGAGGAAGCCGACGCCGCCATGCGCGCCGCCGTCGAGGCGCAGATCGAGGCCGAGTCGCTGCCCGCCTTCCTGTCCGGCCGGGTCTACGACGACGGCGTCATCGACCCCCGCGACACCCGGACCGTGCTCGGTCTGTGCCTGTCGGCCGTGGCCAACCGCGAGATCGAGGGCGTCGGAGCCGGGCGCGGTGCCCCCGGCTTCGGCGTCTTCCGGATGTGAGGGGCCCCGTGATCACCCGAGTTCTGGTGGCCAACCGCGGCGAGATCGCCCGCCGGGTGTTCCGCACCTGCCGCGACCTCGGCATCGGCACGGTCGCGGTCTACTCCGACGCGGACGCCGACAGCCCGCACCGCCGCGAGGCCGATCGGGCCGTCCGGCTGCCCGGTTCGGCGCCCGGCGACACCTACCTGCGCGCGGACCTGATCGTCGACGCCGCCCGGGCGGCCGGGGCCGACGCCGTCCACCCCGGCTACGGCTTCCTGTCGGAGAACGCCGAGTTCGCCCAGGCCGTGCTGGACGCCGGGCTGGTGTGGATCGGACCCCCGCCGGCCGCGATCGCCGCGATGGGCTCCAAGGTCGAGGCCAAGCGGCTGATGGCCGACGCCGGGGTGCCGGTGCTCCCGGAGCTCGACCCCGGCACGGTCACCGCTGAGGACCTCCCCGTGCTGATCAAGGCGTCGGCCGGGGGCGGCGGGCGCGGGATGCGGATCGTGCGCACCCTCGCCGAGCTGCCCGGGGCGCTCGAGGGCGCCCGGAACGAGGCGGCGTCGGCGTTCGGCGATCCCACGGTCTTCTGCGAGCCCTACGTCGAGGCGGGCCGACACCTGGAGGTGCAGATCCTCGCCGACACCGCCGGCACGGTGTGGTCGCTGGGCGAGCGGGAGTGCTCGCTGCAGCGCCGTCACCAGAAGGTGGTCGAGGAGACGCCGTCGCCGATGGTCGACGACGCGCTGCGCGCCGAGCTGTCGGCGGCGGCGGTGGCCGCGGCGAAGGCGATCGACTACGTCGGCGCCGGCACCGTCGAGTTCTTCGCGAGCAATGACGGCAGCTTCTGGTTCCTCGAGACCAACACCCGCCTGCAGGTCGAGCACCCGGTCACCGAGTGCGTCACCGGGCTGGACCTGGTGGCGTGGCAGCTGCGGATCGCGGCGGGGGAGCGGCTGCCCGCCGCGCCGCCGGAGCCGCGCGGTGCCGCGATCGAGGCCCGGCTGTACGCCGAGGACCCGGCAGGGGGCTGGCGCCCGACCGGCGGGACGGTCCGCCGGTTCGCCGTCCCCGGGGTGGCCGCGGAGTTCGACGTCCCCGCGCGGCCGGGCATCCGGCTGGACTCCGGCGTCCTCGACGGCACGCCGGTCGGCACCGCGTACGACCCGATGCTGGCCAAGGTGATCGCGTGGGCGCCCACCCGGGCGGAGGCCGCCGCCCGCCTCGCCGCGGCCCTGGCCGGTGCCCGTGTCCACGGTCCGGTGACCAACCGCGACCTGCTGGTCCGCACCCTCCGGCACCCCGACTTCCTGGCCGGCCGCACCGACACCGCGTTCTTCGACCGGGTCGGGCTCGACGCGCTCGCGGCCCCGCTGGCCGGTGAGACGCAGCTCGGGCTGGCGCTCCTCGCCGCCGCGCTGGCGGGGGCGGCCGCCCGCCGCCGGGACGCGGCCGTGCTCGGGACGCTGCCGAGCGGGTGGCGGAACGTCCCGTCCCAGCCCCAGCGGGTCGCCTTCGCGCTCGGCGACGAGACCCTCGACGTCGAGTACCGGCTCACCCGCGACGGGCTGCTCACCGACGTCCCCGGACTGCGGCTGGTGTCGGCGACGCCCGACGAGGTGGTCGTCGAACTGGCCGGCGTGGAGCACCGCCTCGCCGTCGCCGTCGACGGCGACCTCGTGGACGTCGACGGCGACGGATGGGCGGTGGCGCTGCGCGAGCTGCCGCGATTCCTCGACGCCGCGGCGGTGGTGGCGCAGGGGTCGCTCGTGGCCCCGATGCCGGGCACCGTCGTCGCGGTGCACGTGGCGGCGGGGGATCGGGTCGCGGCCGGGCAGCCCCTGCTCGTGCTCGAGGCGATGAAGATGCAGCACCCCGTTGTGGCCCCGGCCGACGGCGTGGTGGGCTCGGTCGACGCCACGGTCGGTGCCCAGGTGGAGGCCGGCGCCGTGCTGGCCGTGATCGAGGCAGCCGTCATCGGACAGGAAGAGGATTCGTGAGTCTGGACTTCGACGAGGGCGACGAGCTGCGGGCGCTGCGCGCGGCGGTCGCCGACCTCGGCTCGCGCTACGGCCAGGCCTACTTCCTGGCGCAGGCACGGTCCGGCGGCACCACCGGGGAGCTGTGGGCCGACGCCGGCAAGGCCGGGTTCCTCGGCGTCAACCTGCCCGAGGAGTACGGCGGCGGGGGCGGCGGCATGGTCGAGCTCGCGCTGGTCTGCGAGGAGCTCGGCGCGGCCGGCTGCGGGCTGCTCATGATGGTCGTCTCGCCGGCGATCTGCGGCACCGTGATCGCGCGGTTCGGCACCGACGAGCAGAAGCAGCGATGGCTCCCGGGCCTGGCCGACGGCTCCTCGATCATGGCGTTCGCGATCACCGAGCCCGACGCCGGCTCGAACGCGCACGAGATCACCACGACCGCCCGGCGCGACGGCGACGAGTGGGTGCTCACCGGCCGCAAGACCTGGATCAGCGGGGTCGACCTCGCCGACGCGGTCCTCGTCGTCGGCAAGCTGGCCGACGGGCCGAAGGGGACCCTGCGGCCGGCGCTGTTCGTCGTCCCCACCGATGCGCCGGGCCTGTCCGCGCAGCCGATCCCGATGGAGATCGTCAGCCCCGAGCGCCAGTTCCAGGTGTTCCTCGACGACGTCCGGCTGCCCGCCGACGCCCTGGTCGGGCACCCCGACCAGGGGATCGCCCAGCTGTTCGCCGGGCTGAACCCCGAGCGGGTCATGGCCGCGGCCTTCTCGCTCGGCGTCGCCCGGCTGGCGATGCGCAAGGCCACCGACTACGCCCGCGAGCGCCGGGTCTGGGGCACGCCGATCGGCGCCCACCAGGGGCTGGCCCACCCGCTGGCCGCCTGCCAGATCGAGATCGAGCTGGCCCGGTTGATGACGCAGAAGGCGGCCTGGCTGATCGACGCCGGCCGCGACGCCGAGGCGGGGCTGGCGGCCAACAGCGCGAAGTACGCCGCCGCCGAGGCCGCCGCGCGCACCGTCGACCAGGCGGTGCAGACCCACGGTGGCGCCGGCCTGTCCCAGGAGTACGGCGTCGGCGCGCTGCTGGTCGCCTCCCGGTTGAGCCGGATCGCCCCGGTGAGCCGGGAGATGATCCTGAGCTTCGTCGCCCAGCACGACCTGCAGCTCCCCCGCTCCTACTGACCCGACCCAGCTTTCGGTACAGAAAGCTCACGCCTGCGGTGCAGTTCGCCGCGGGAGCGCCAGTGAGTCAGCCGACGGGGACGGGGGCGGGCAGCAGCGGCAGCAGGTCCCGGACGGCGGCGTCGTCGGGCAGCGCCCCGCGCGCACCCGCGCCGGTGGTCGACAGCGCCGCCGCGGTGACCGCGTAGCGGACGGCGTCGGCGAGCGGCTCCCCCGCGGCGAGCGCCGAGGCCAGCGCGCCGCAGAAGCAGTCGCCCGCCCCGGTGGTGTCCACCGGCTCGACCGGCGGCGGGACCTGCACCAGGGCCCGGCCCTCCTCCGGCACGACCAGCGCGCCGCGGGGACCGAGGGTGACCACGACGGCCGACGACGCGACCGATCGGGCCAGGGCGGCCAGCTCGGCCGGGGACCGCTCGCCCGGGTCGACCCCGGCGAGCTGGACCAACTCGTGCTCGTTCGGCACCAGGACGTCGACACGCGCCCAGAGCTCGTCGGGCAGCGGCCGCGGCGGTGCGGGGGTGAGCACGACCGTGCCGGTGGCGACCCGCGCCGCGGCGTGCACCGTCTCCATCGGCACCTCGAGCTGGAGCAGGACGACGGCGGCGGTGCGGACCACGTCGATCTCGACGTCGGCCACGCCGAGCTCGGCGTTGGCGCCCGGGACGACGACGATCAGGTTCTCCCCCGTGCCGTCCTCCACCGGGATCGTGGCGCTGCCCGTCGGCACCCCGGGGACCGCGTGCACGTGGTCCACGGCCACCCCGGCGGAGACCAGCGCGTCCCGCTGCCGCTGCCCGGCCGGGTCCGCCCCGACCCGGCCCACCATGTGCACGCCCGCACCCAGCAGGCCCGCGGCGGCGGCCTGGTTCGCGCCCTTCCCGCCGGGCGCGAGCGCGGCCGCCCGGCCGATCACCGTCTCCCCCCGGCCGGGCAGGCGGCCGACGGTGACCAGCACGTCCTCGTTCAGGCTGCCGACGACGGTGACGGACACGGGGCCTCCGGGGGGCGAGCGGCAGCGGCTGCCGCGATCATGGCGTCGTGACCACCGCGGACGCGCGAACGGTGGTCCGCGCGCCATGATCGCGCGGTGAGGCGGATGCGCAACGACCCGGCCCAGTACGACGAGCTGGCCGACCACTGGTGGCGTCCCGACGGTGAGTTCGCGGCGCTGCACTGGCTGGCGGCGTCGCGCGCCGAGCACATCCCGCCGGCCGCGCACCCGGGCTCGGTGCTGGTCGACCTCGCCTGCGGCGGCGGTCTGATGGGGCCGCACGTCGCGCGCCTGGGCTACCGCCACCTCGGCGTCGACATCGGGCTGCGCGGCCTCGAGATCGCCCGCGAGCACGGGGTGACGCCCGTCCGGGCCTCGGTGCTGGCCGTACCGCTGGCCGACGGGTGCGCCGACGTCGTCCTCGCCGGGGAGATCCTCGAGCACGTCGAGGACGACGTCGGGGTGCTCGCCGAGTGCGCCCGCCTGCTGCGGCCCGGGGGCACGCTCGTGCTCGACGCCCTCGCGGCCGGCCGGCTGTCGGTGCTGGTCAACGTGCACCTGCTGGAGCGCCTGCCGGGCGGGCCCCCCAGGGGTCTGCACGATCCCGCCCTCTTCGTCGACCGGGAGCGGCTGCTCGCCGCGGCCGACCGGCTGGGCCTGGACCTGCGCCTGGTCGGGCTGCGGCCCTCGCTGCGCGAGGCGATCGCGTGGCGACTCGGCCGCCGGAGCGCCGTCACCATGAAGCCCACCCGCTCCACCGCCGTCGTCTTCGCCGGTTACGGGCGCAAGCGCTGACGGGCGTGGGGGAAAGGCGCGTCGTACCGTCGGACAGATGACGCCGAGCCCGTGCGCCCCGGATCACCCGTGAGTGCCGCCGTCGTGACCGGTGCGGGCTCGGCCCTGCCCGCGACGATCGACCAGGACGCGGTCTGGGACGGTTTCTTCGCCCGGCACTACGCGGGCGTCCGCTCGGCCCGCCGCATCTTCGCCGGGGCCGGCGTCCGCCGCCGGCACGCGGTCGCCAGCCCGCTGGACGAGGACCTGAGCCAGTGGGGCACCGGCGCCCGCATGGAGCGCTACGTGCAGGAGGCGCTGCCGCTGGGCAAGCAGGCGGTGGCCGGGGCGCTGGACGCGGCCGGGCTCGCGCCCGGCGACGTGGGGCTCTTCGCCGTGGCCACCTGCACCGGGTACGCCACTCCCGGCCTCGACATCCGGCTGGCCAGCGACCTGGGCATGCCCGCCGGGCTGCAGCGGCTGCTGATCGGGCACATGGGCTGCTACGCCGCCGTCCCCGGGCTCGCCGCCGTCAGCGACTTCGTCACCGCCCGCTCGCGCCCCGCCGTGCTGCTCTGCTGCGAGCTGACCAGCCTGCACGTCCAGCCGGCGCAGGCCGATCTCGAGCAGGTGGTCGCCCACGCGCTGTTCTCCGACGCGGCGGCGGCCGTCGTCGTCGAGCCGGGCGCCGGGCGCGGACGGCGGATGGCGGGGGTCGTCGCCCGCACCGACCCGTCCACCGCCGACCACATGACCTGGGACGTCACCGATCTCGGCTTCCGCATGGGGTTGTCCCCGCGGGTTCCCGACGTCCTCGCCCGGCACGTGGGCGACGTCGTCGGCGAGCTGCTCGCCGGCGCGGGCCTGCGGGTCGAGGACGTCGCCGGGTGGGCGGTGCACCCCGGCGGCCCCCGCATCCTCGACGTCGTCCGGGACGAGCTCGGCCTGACCGAGGAGCAGATGGGCGCCTCGCGCAGGGTGCTCGCCGAGCACGGCAACTGCTCGTCCGCGACGGTCCTGCTGGTGCTCGAGGAGCTCGCCGACGTGGACGGTCCCGTGGTCGCGATGGCGTTCGGACCCGGGCTCACCCTCTACGCCGCGTTGCTGCTCCCGGCCTGAGAAAGGACCCCCTCCTCCCGCACGCTCGGAGCGGTGCGCTGGAGGGGGCCAGGGCGCTAGCGTCCGGAGGCGAACCGGGAGGGGGTCCCCATGGTCGCTGCGGTACCGGTACGGGTCTTCCTCGTCGACGACCACGAGGTGGTCCGCCGCGGCGTGGCCGAGGTGCTCGAGGACGATCCGGGCATCACCGTGGTCGGCGAGGCGGGCAGCGTGACCGACGCTCTGGCGCGCGTGCCGGCCGTGCGTCCCGACGTCCTCGTCGTCGACATGCGGCTGCCCGACGGTGACGGGGCCGAGCTCTGCCGCGGGCTGCGGCACCGCGTGCCCGGGCTCCGCTGTCTGGTCCTCACCAGCTTCTCCGAGGAGGAGGCCCTCCACGCCGCGCGACGGGCCGGGGCGGCGGGCTTCCTGCTCAAGCAGGTCCGCGGCCCGGCCCTGGTGTCGGCGGTGCGGACCGTCGCGGCGGGCGGCACGCTGTACGACCAGGTGCCTCCCGGCCCGCCGCGGGCACGGGGCCCGGCCGCGGCCGGAGGCGACCGGTTGGGCCTGCTCACCGATCAGGAGCGCACGGTGCTGCGGCTGATCGGGGAGGGCCTGACCAACCGCCAGATCGGTGTCCGGATGGGGCTGGCCGAGAAGACGGTGAAGAACTACACCAGCCATCTCCTGGCGAAGCTCGGGCTCGAGCGGCGCACCCAGGCGGCGATCCTCGCCACCGAGCTGCGCGACCGCGCCGCCACCTGACGGTCAGGCGGCGGCGGAGCGGCGGGGCGCGATCCAGCACACCTCGGTGCCCGATCCCCCGGTGCGGATGCTGAACCGGCCCCCGCGGCGCTCGGCCCGGTCGGCGAGGTTGGCCAGGCCGCTGCGCACGGTCACCGGCGGCAGGCCCGCGCCGTCGTCGGTGACGGTGACCCGGACCTCGTCGCCGGCGCTCACCGTGACCGTCACGCGCTGCGCACGGGCGTGCCGCACGACGTTGGTGACCAGCTCCCGGACGACCGCCACGAGGTCGGGGGTGAGTTCGCGCGGGAGGTCGTCGACGGCGCCGCGGAAGCGGAGGTCGCGCTGCAACGCGTGGCCCTCGGTGGCCTGCCGGACGACGTCGGTCAGCTGGCGGCGGACCGTCGAGGGCTCGGGTCCGGTCTCCTGCTGCAGCTCGAAGATCGCCGCCCGGATCTCGGCCATCGTGCCGTCGAGCTCGTCGACGCTCGCCGAGAGGCGGGCCGCCGCCTCCGGATTCCGCGGCGCCAGCGACCGGCTGAGCCGGTCCAGCGACAGCGCGGTCGCGAAGAGTCGCTGCACGACGTGGTCGTGCAGGTCGCGGGCGATCCGGTCCCGGTCGGCCTGCAACCGCAGCTGCCGTTCCCGCTGCTGCGCGCGGGCGAGTTCGAGGATCACCGAGGCGCGGGCGGCGAAGGTCGACAGCAGCTGCAGGTCGTCGTTGCGGAACGGCTCGCGGCCGGCGGTCCGCATGGCGACCAGCAGGTCACGATCGGGCGGGCTGCCGACCGGCGCGATCAGTGCCGGGCCGTAGCCGGCCGTCAGCTCCACGACCGTCGCCGCGCGCCGGCCGAGGACCGCCATGGTGCTGATGTCGTCGATCAGCCGGGCGACGCCGGCCTGATGGGTGGAGCCGACGTAGGTGCCCTCGATCGGGATGCGCACCCCCTCCACGTCGCCGGCCGCCTTCCCCTCCGCGGCGACGATGGTGAGGCTCTCGTCGTCGTCCACGCTCGGGGCGAGGACCGCGCAGAGGTCCGCCGGCGCCAGATCGGCGACGCGCGTGGCGACCGAGCGCAGCACGTCGTCGGGTTCGGCGCCGGACAGCAGGGCGGTGGTCATGTCCGTCCCGGCCTGCCGCCACCGGTCCCGGAGTTCCGTCTGCTCGACCAGCCGCGCGTTGCCGATCGCCAGCCCGGCGACGGCGGCCAGTGCCTGGGCGATCTCGATGTCGACGTCGGTGAACGATCCGCCGGCCTGCTTCTCCGTGAGATAGAGGTTGCCGAAGACGGCGTCCCCGACCCGCACCGGCACACCCAGGAACGACCGCATGGGCGGGTGACCCGCGGGGAAGCCGATCGAGTCGGGGTGCAGGCCGAGATCCTCGAGCCGCAGGACCTCGGGCTCGGCGACGAGCAGGCCGAGGATGCCCTGGCCCGTCGGCAGGAGGCCGATGCGCTCGGCCTCGGCCTCGTCGATCCCGGCGATGACGAACCGGTCGAGGCCTCGCCCGTCGGGCGAGAGCACCCCGAGCGCTCCGTAGGCGGCGCCGACGTGCCGGACGGCGGCGTGCACGATGTCGCGCAGGGTGGCCTCCAGCCGGCTCCCGGACGCCGCCGCCTTCACCGCGGCGGCGAGCACGGGGACGCTCAACGCCGGCGGGTCGGACCGGTCACCGGTCGCCACGGTGTCCGGAAGGTCGGGCGGGGACACGGCCCGACGGTAGGAGGCTCGGCCGGGCAGGGGAAGTCGCCCGGGGACGGGGGAGCGCGGTCATGCGCCTCGAGCGAGGCGACGCGTCGGAGTGCGGGGCACGGCCTGGCGGAGCAGGGTCTTGCTGCCGGCCCCGACGAACACGAGGTCGGCGCCCCGCGCGGCTGCGGTCAGCGCGTCGAAGACCGGGCGGGCCAGGACCTGGGTGCGGCTGCGGCCCTGCACGCCGGTCTCGGCGATGGCGCGCAGCACCTGCGCCTCGAGCCGGTCGTGCGCGGCCAGCTGGGCCCGGAGCGCGCCTCGGCTCGCGCCGCCGAGGGGGTCGTCCTCCGGGGTGTCGAGGACGCAGACGGCGACCACCGTGGCCTCCCGTCGTGCGGCCTCGCGCAGCGCCCAGACCAGGGCGCCGTGCGTCGCGGGCGTGTCGTCGACCTCGACGACCAGCCACGGGTTCTGCCGGCGGGGGAGCAGCGGCGGGAGGCGCAGCGGCTCGACGCTCGCACGCGGCTCCGGGACAGCGGGGTCGACCGACCGGTCGTCACCGTGCGGAGCGGGCTGTGCCTGCTCGGGTTCCCACGGTGACCGGGTCTCGCTCATGGGGGGATCGTGACCGGCGCGCGGGGGCCACCCCAGGGACCTAGGACCCGGCTGCGGACTGCACTCGGTTGTCGTTCCGGAACTGGTGCCATGCGCACGCGTGTCAGCACTCTGCGTGATCTGTGGAAACCGGCACGGTGAGCAAACGCCGGGTGCCCCCGGCGCGCGATGCGCCCTCGCGTGCGCTCTCCGCACGAAAGGAGGGGTGCCCCCCGGAAGGGGTGGATCGGAGCACGTTCTCAAGGAGGACGGCGCCGCATCCGATGGATAGGCATGAGCTTGCTCCGCCGCGCGCGCGGACTCAGCCTGCTGACCCGCTTCGGCGTGGCCAGCCTCGTGCTGACCATCGCGGTGGGGTTCGTGCTGTCCTCGGTGCTCAGCACCGCCATCACGGAGCGTGCCCGCGAGCAGGCCGAGTGGACCGTGCTCGTCGCCGTCCGGCTCGGCCTTCAGCCGCAGCTGTCACCGGAGGATCTCGAGCAGGGCATCGACCCGGCGCGACTGGCTCCCGTCGGCGCCGCCGTCCAGGGCGCCGCGGCCGATCTGCAGCGCGGTGGCGCCGAGCTCGACGACATGGACCCGGTCGAGCTGAAGATCTTCAACCGCGACGGCGAGATCGTCTACTCCGACGAGGCGGACCTGATCGGCCGCACGACCGAGTCCGACGAGTTCGAGGCGGCGCTGCGCGGTGAGGTCGTCTCCGGCTTCTCGCACAGCACGACGGACTCCGACGACAGCGAGATCGGCGACCGCCGGCTGCTCGAGGTCTACGTCCCGGTCCAGTTCGAGGGCTCGGCCACCCCGGACGGCGTCGCCGAGCTCTACCTGCCCTACGCGCCGGTCGCCGAGGCCGTCGAGGCCGACGTCGAGAAGCTCACCTGGACCCTGGTGATCGGGCTCACGGTCTTCTACGGAGGCCTCTTCCGGTTCATCGCCAGCGCCTCGGGCAAGCTGCGCCGGCAGACCGCCGAGCTGCAGGTGTCCGCCGACCGCGACCGCCACCAGGCGACCCACGACGCCCTGACCGGCCTGCCCAACTGGGAACTGCTGCGCGACCGGCTCGAGCAGGCCCTCGTGGCGGCCGGCCGATCCGACGACGAGGTCGCCCTCCTGCTCATCGACCTCGACCGGTTCAAGGAGATCAACGACACGCTCGGGCACACCTACGGCGACAAGCTGCTCCGCCAGGTGGGCCCGCGCCTGCAGTCGGTGCTCCGCGAGGGAGACACGATCGCGCGACTGGGCGGCGACGAGTTCGCCGTCCTGCTGCCGACCGTCGACGGCGAGTCGGAGGCCCGGCTGGTGGCCGAGCGGTTGCGCGAGTCGCTGCACCGCGCCTTCGACGTCGACGGCGTCGTCCTCGACGTCGAGGCCAGCGTGGGCATCGTGCTCTCCCCGTGGCACGGCACCGGCACCGAGGACCTGCTGCGCAACGCCGACATCGCGATGTACGCGGCCAAGGAGCTCAAGGGCGCCGCGGTGGTCTTCGAGCCGGAGGAGCACGCCACCGCCCCCAACCGGCTGACCGTGCTGGGCGACCTGCGCCGCGGCCTGGAGGCCGAGGGCGAGCTGTTCCTGCACTACCAGCCCAAGATCACCCTGGACGGCGAGCGGATCGAGGGCGTCGAGGCCCTGCTGCGCTGGCAGCACCCGACCCAGGGTCTCGTTCCGCCCGGCGACTTCATCCCCGTGGCCGAGGGGACCGGCATCATCCTGCGGCTCACCGAGCGCGTGCTCCAGATGGCCCTCGCCCAGCAGCGGACGTGGCTCGACGCCGGCCACCCCGTCCCGGTCGCGGTGAACCTCTCCACGCGCTGCCTGCTCGACGCCGGCCTCCCCGACATGGTGCAGCGGTTGCTCACCGAGCACCGCGTGCCGGCGTCCCTGCTGCGGCTCGAGGTCACCGAGAGCGCCGTCATGGGCGACGCCGCCCGCTGCATGGACGTGCTGCAGCGGCTGCACGACCTCGGCGTGCGGCTGTCGATCGACGACTTCGGCACCGGCTACAGCTCGATGGCCTACCTGCGCCGGCTGCCCGTCGACGAGCTCAAGATCGACCGCTCGTTCGTGCTGGGCATGTGCACCACCGCGCAGGACGCCGTCCTGGTGCGGACCGCGATCGACCTGGGCCACAACCTGGGCCTGACCGTCGTCGCCGAGGGCGTCGAGGGCGCGGAGCACGTGGACGCGCTGCGCACCCTCGGCTGCGACATCGCCCAGGGCTACCACTTCGCCCGCCCGATGCCCGCGGCGCAGCTCTCGGAGCTGCTCGCGACGGTCGGCACGATCCACGACACCGAGGTTCCCGCCGGGTCGTGACCTGCCCGACCCCTGACTCGTTGTGCCCGGTACCCCGTCGTACCGGAGCCCTCGACGTCAGGACGGTCGCATGCCCCAGCTCTCCCGTCGCCAGCTGATGACTGGTGCGGCCCTCGCGGCCGGCGCCGCGGTGCTGCACCCGGGCGTCGCCCAGGCAGGCCCCGCCGGGGGCGGCGGGCGGACGCTGTCCGCGGACGTCGTCGTCGTGGGGGCCGGGCTCGCCGGACTGACCGCGGCCCGGGCGCTGACCGCGGCCGGGCGCCGGGTCGTGGTGCTCGAGGCCCGGGACCGGGTCGGCGGGCGCACGCTGAGCCACCCGCTGCCCGGCGGGCACGTGGCCGACCTCGGCGGCACCTGGATCGGTCCGACGCAGAACGCGGTGGCCGAGCTGGCCACCGAGCTCGGGCTCGACACGTTCGCCCAGGTGGACGACGGGAACGCGCTCTACTACAGGGACGGCGTCGTCCTCCCGTATCCCAGCGGCGGCCCGACCGGCGGCGCCCCGCCAGACCCGACGATCCTCCCGGACCTGGTCGCCGTCATCGCGCTCATCGACGAGATGTCGACGAAGGTGCCGGTCGACGCGCCGTGGACCGCCGCCGACGCCGAGGACTGGGACCGCCAGACCCTCGAGACCTGGCTCCGCGAGCACACCACCTCCCCCCAGACGCGGGAGGTCGCCTCCGCCGCGTTCAACGCGCTGTTCGGGGCCGAGGCCCGCGAGATCTCGCTGCTCTACGCGCTCTGGTACGTCGCCTGCGCCGGCGACGAGGACAACCCCGGGACCTTCGAGCGGCTGATCGACGTGCGGGGCGGCGCCCAGGAGCGACGCTTCGTCGACGGCGCGCAGTCGCTGTCCCTCCGGATGGCCGCCGCCCTCGGCGAGCGCGTGCAACTGTCGGCCCCGGTGCGGTCGGTGGTCCAGACGGCCGACGGCGTCCGCGTGGTGAGCGACCGGCTCAGCGTGCAGGCCTCGCGCGCGATCATCGCCGTCCCCCCGAACCTGGCCGGCCGCATCGACTACGACCCGCCGCTGCCGACCGCGCGCGACCACTACACGCAGCACAGCCCGCAGGGGCGGCTGATGAAGGTGGAGGCGGTCTACGACCGGCCCTTCTGGCGGGACGCCGGGCTGACCGGTGCCGTGGTCAGCGACACCGGCCCCGGGAAGATCTGCTACGACGTGACGCCCGCCGACGACAGCATCGGGGGTCTGCTCGCCTTCGTCGGTGGCGACGAGGCGCGCCGGTGGGGCGATGACCACGCGGCGCTGCAGGCGGCGGTCCTGGACCAGCTCGTCACGTTCTTCGGGCCACAGGCGGCCGCACCGCGCGAGGTCGTCGTCCAGGACTGGAGCGACGAGGTGTGGAGCCGCGGCGGACCGGTGCACCTGCTCGGACCAGGCGCGCTGACCCAGGACCGCGAGGCGATCTGGGCGCCCGTCGGCCGGCTGCACTGGGCGGGCACGGAGACGGCGACGTTCTGGCACGGCTACATGGACGGCGCGATCTCGTCCGGCCGGCGCGCCGCGGCCGAGGTGCTCGCGGCGAGGTGATGTGCCGCATGGACGGGGGCCGGGGCGGGTAGCGCCGAGGCTCGGAGAGGAGCACGTCATGGCTACCAGGGCGAGCGTGAAGAACGAGAAGCAGTACGAGGCGCTCAAGGACAAGGGCATGTCGAAGGAGCGGGCCGCCAAGATCGCCAACTCCCCGGACGCGTCCAGCAAGGGCGGGAAGAAGTCCGGGTCGGGTGGCGACCCGAAGCAAGGCGGCACGACCGCCCAGAAGAAGAAGGCGGGACGGAAGGGCGGCAAGGCCGCGGCCAAGAAGTCGTGACCATGCTCTGGTGAGAGGCGTGGAGCGGGTGACGAGAATCGAACTCGCACTGTCAGCTTGGGAAGCTGATGTTCTACCATTGAACTACACCCGCGTGTGGCCCTCAGATGTTACCTGGCAGGCCCGCGGGCACGACCAGCCCCCCTGTGCGCGCCGGCCCACTCCTCGGCGAGCGCGACGCGGCCCTCGGTGAGTGCGGGCCAGTCGGCCTGCTGCACGCGGAAGGGGCCGGTCGCCAGGCCCACCAGGACCGCCGCCACCCGCGGTCGCACCTGGGCCGCGGGCCACCGGCCGAGGGCGTGGTCCTCCACGGCCCGCCGGTAGCGGACGGCCGTGGCCGGCTCGGGGAGGATGTGCTCGAGCAGGACGACGTGCCCCAGCAGCGTGGCCCAGTCGTCGATGCGGTGCCCCCGGCCGACGGTGTCGACGTCGAGCAGCCCGACGACCGCGCCGTGCTCGACCAGCAGTTGCGACTCGTAGAAGTCGCCGTGCACCGGTACCGCGGGGTGGCCGCCGGGATCGGCGGCGGCGAGGGCGGCGCACAGCGCGTCCAGCCGGGGGCGCAGCTCACCGGCCACCGCGCCCAGGACGGCGGCGTGGTCGGGTACCCGGGCCAGCGCGTCTCCCGGGGGCCGGCTCCCGGCGGCCCGGAGGTCGGCAGCGGCTGCAGGGAACGCGTCGAGCAGACGCTCGAGCTCGGCGGGGGAGGGCAGGCCCCGGCCGTTGCCGGCGAGCAGGGGGCGCATCGGCTCCCCCGGCAGGCCCGGCAGGACCAGGACGCCGTCCTCGGTGGCGGCGAGCACCGGCGGCACCGGCACGGCGCCGGCCAGGACGCGGTGACGCTCGGCCAGGCGGCCGAGCACGGCCGGGCGCACGACCTTCAGGAAGAACGGGCCGGCCGACGACTCGACCTGCACGACGGCCCGCCGTCCGGGGCGGTAGGAACGCAGGCGGAGCCGGACCGGGCCCGTCGCGAGCCCGAGCCGCTGGAGGGTGGCCGCGACCGCGGCGCCGGAGGACGCCCAGGCCAGCGCGGGCAGGGCCGGATCGTGCGGCCAGCGCCACACGCCGACCCGGATCCGGTGCCCGTCGGCGGTGGCCGGGACGATCGTGGCGCCGCCGGGGATGCGGTTGCCGGTGGTCGCGACGAGCGACTCCCGCGTCTGCCGGCCGTCGGCCCAGGCGACCGTGGCCGAGTACCGGACGGTCGCCGCCCCGTCGGGCTGCAGCGTGACGCCCGTGGGGTCGAGCCGCTCCACGCGGCCCCCGTCGAGCACCCCGGACCACAGGCCGCCGGCCGCCGCGCCCGTCAGCAACCGGAGGGCGGGCGGCCGGGTCGGGGGCACCCGCCCACGTTAGGGCAGGTCAGCGCCGCATCTCCGCGAGGAACCCGGTCGCTTCCGAGCGGAGCTTCTCGGCCATCTGCGAGAGACCGGTGACGTCGGTGGCGTCGGCGCCGAGGGACGCCGATCCGTCGACCGCCGCGGCGATCCCGTCGACCAGACCGTTCATCTCGGCGACGGTGTCGCCCACGTTGCTCATGACCGCGGCGACGTCCTCCGACGCCTGCCGGATCTGCTCGACCTGCGCGGTGACCCGCTCGGTGGCCCGCCCGGTCTGGTCGGCGAGGTCCTTGACCTCGGAGGCGACGACGGCGAAGCCCTTGCCGGCCTCCCCGGCGCGGGCGGCCTCGATCGTGGCGTTGAGCGCCAGCAGCCGGGTCTGGGCGGCCACCGAGTCGATCAGCGCGATGATCTCCTTGATCTCGGCCGACGAGCGGGTCAGCGACGTGATCGTGTCGCGGGCCGCCGTCACCTCCGTGCTGGCCGCCGAGGCCGCACCGGTCAGCCCGGACGCCGACGCGCTCATCTCCGTCGACGCCGTCGCCACCTGCTCGGACATCGCGAGGACGACCGACTCGAACTCGTCGGCCAGCCGCAGCCGGGAGTTCTGAGCCTCGGCCACCCGGCCCGCGGACTGCTCCATCGCGCCGCGGGCGGTGTTGATGTCGGTGGCGCTCGAGCGGAACGCGCCGCGCAGGCCGGTGAGCAGGAGCTTGCGATGGAAGCGGCCCTCGGCGGCCGAGGTCAGCGCCGCGCTCGACTCGCGGACGAACGCGTCGGACACGTCGAGCACGCGGTTCACGGCGTGGTGCAGCGCCCGCAGGTCGGCGATGTCGGCGGTGTCGGCGGTCGGCTGCATGCGCGCCTCGAGGTCGCCGGCCGCGGCGGCCTCGCAGGTCTCGGTCAGCCGGCGCACGAACGCGCGGTAGGCCGCCAGCTCCGCGGCCGCGTCGTCCTTCTTCGCCCGGAAGCCCACGTCAGATCTCCTCACGGCCGATGACCGACCAGATGAACGCCTCGTAGGACTCGGCCTGTGCGGCGATCAGCTCGCCCAGCAGCGCTGTCGAGGCGGCCACGGCAGCCTTCCCGTTCGGGTGTCGCCGCTCCTCGGCGAGCAGCCGGTCGTACAGCGGCGCCACCTGGGCGACGGCGGCGGGCGAGGGACGGCGGCGGCTCGAGTGGTAGCCGACGACGGACCCGTCGGGCCCGTAGGACGGGGTGATGTGCGCCAGCACCCAGTAGTGCGCGCCGTCCGCGGCGAGGTTGTTGACGTAGGCGAACAGCTCCTGCCGCTCGGCGAGCGTGTCCCAGAGGAGCGCGAAGACGGCCTTGGGCATGTCCGGGTGGCGGATCAGGTTGTGCGGCTGGCCCAGCACCTGCTCCATCGCGTACCCGCTGACCCGCAGGAACACGTCGTTGGCGTAGGTGATGACGCCCCGGGTGTCGGTCTTGGAGACGATCAGCTCGTCGGTGCCGAAGCTGCGCTCCTCGCCGGTCGGGACGACGGCGCGGCGCGCGCTCCGCGGCGCCTGGGTGTCCAGCACGTGCTCCTCCTCCGGGTCCCGCTCCTGGGACGACTTCCGTCATCGGCAGTCCACCCGGCCGCGGTGACCGGGCTCGACCCGAACGGACCACGGTCTCCTCCTGGGCGGTTGCCTAGACTGCGCGCCATGCTGCTGAGCGACCGCGACATCACGGCCGCGATCGCCGAGGGCCGCCTCGGCATCGAGCCCTACGACGCGGGGCTGGTGCAGCCCTCGAGCATCGACGTCCGGCTCGACCGCTTCTTCCGCGTGTTCAACAACGCGCGGTACACCCACATCGACCCGGCCCAGCAGCAGGACGACCTGACCACTCTCATCGAGCCCGACGGCGACGACCCGTTCGTGCTGCACCCGGGCGAGTTCGTGCTCGGCTCGACGCTGGAGGTGGTCAGCGTCCCCGACGACCTCGCAGCCCGACTGGAGGGGAAGAGCTCGCTGGGGAGGCTGGGGCTGCTCACGCACTCCACCGCGGGGTTCGTCGACCCGGGTTTCTCGGGCCACATCACGCTGGAGCTGTCCAACGTGGCGAACCTGCCGATCACGCTGTGGCCGGGCATGAAGATCGGCCAGCTGTGCCTGTTCCGGCTGTCCAGCCCCGCCGAGCACCCGTACGGGTCGTCGATCTACGGCTCCCGCTACCAGGACCAGCGGGGGCCCACGCCGTCGCGGTCGTTCCGCAACTTCACCCGCGCGGAGACCCGCCGCCCGGTGTGACGTGCAGGCTCACCGGCGCCTCGGTGCCGGCGACCTCCAGGAGATCGTCGCAATGCGCGCTGGGTGCCCAGCCGGGCACCTCGTCGTCGACGTAGCGCTGCCGGGTGACCAGCCAGCCGGTGGCGGTCAGCCCGACGACACCGGCCAGCATCAGCATGAACATGCCGTCGTAGCTGCCGGTCGCGCCGCGCAGCACGCCGACCAGCAGGGGGCCGGCCCCGGCGAGCACGTAGCCCCAGCCCTGGGCGACCGTCGACAGGGCCGCCGTCGTCTCCGGGGTCCGCGCCCGCAGCCCGATGAGGGTGAGCACCATCGCGAAGGTGCCCATTCCGAGGGCGAGGAGGGTCATCCACGCCCAGGGGACGGTCGTCGGCGCCAGCCAGAGCCCCACCCAGCCCGCGACGTAGCAGGCCATGAAGAAGAGCAGCAGGGGCCGCTGGAGGCGGGGCCGGACGCTCAGCGACGGGATCACCGCGCTCAGCGGGATGCCGACCAGCGAGTTGACGCCGAGCATCAGCCCGGCGGTCGCGGCCGACAGCCCGGAGTCGCGCAGGTACTGGGCCGACCAGCCGATGATGACGTAGGCCTCCATGCCCTGGATGCCGAAGAAGGCGGCCAGCGCCCAGGCCATCCGGCTGCGCACGAGGTCCCGCATCCGGACGGCGACGTGCGTCGTCCGCGAGGAGCCGGGCCGGGCCGGCACCGCCAGCCACGGGAGCGCGGCGAGCAGCGCCGCGACGGCCCAGACTCCGAGGGCCCAGCGCCATCCGTCCTCGCCGGCCGCGGCGGCGATCGGGGCGGTGGAGACGGCGGCGATCGCCGCGCCTGCGGCCATCGCCGTGCTGTACGCGCCGACCAGCGCACCCGTGCGGTGCGGGAAGTACCGCTTCACCAGGCTCGGCAGCAGCACGTTGCCGAGCGCACCGCCGACCATCGCCACGGCGGTGCCGACGAGGAACAGCCAGAAGGGGCCGGCCACGGCCCTCAGCACGAGCCCGCCCGCCATGGCCAGCAGGGCGCCGGCGAGGACGTGCGAGTCGCGGTAGCGCGCCGACAGCGGCGGGCCGGCGAAGCCGATCGCGGCGAAGCAGAGCACCGGCATCGTCGTGACCAGGCCGGCGAGCCCGCTGGAGATGCCCAGGCCGTCCTCGAGCTCCTGCAGCACCGGGCCGATGCTCGTGACCGCCGTCCGCAGGTTCAGGCCGGTCAGCACGATCGCGGCGGCGATGAGCAGCTGGCCGCGGCGGTGCGACGTCCCGGTGGTCGTCGTGGACGGGGCGGCGGCGCGGGTCACGTGCACCGATGGTCCTCCATCGGTCGCCGTCCGTCGTCCGCGGCTCGTGTGATCCGCGTCCCCGGACGACGACGGCGCGCGGCCCCGAGGGGTCGCGCGCCGCCGTCGTGCCCTGCTGGAGTCGTCAGGCCTGGCCCTCGGTGGCGGGGTCGTGCTGGGTCGCCGCGGAGCCGGTGCCGGCCGGGTCGTCGGCCTTCGTGCCCACGTCGGCGCCGGACTCGGTGCCGGGCGCACCGACCGGGGCGAGCGAGCGCAGCAGGATCTGGCTGACGTCGAGCACCTCGACGTGCTCGCCGGCCTCGCCGTTCTGCTTCTTGGCGGTCAGCGCGTCGGACAGCATCGTGATGCAGAACGGGCACGCGGTGGAGATGACGTCCGGGTCGAGTTCGAGCGCCTCCTCGGTGCGCTCCATGTTGATCCGCTTGCCGATCTTCTCCTCCATCCACATGCGCGCGCCGCCGGCGCCGCAGCAGAAGCCGCGGTCCTTGCAGCGGTGCATCTCCTGGGTGGAGAGCCCCTGGACGCTGTCGAGGATCTCGCGCGGGGGCGTGTAGACCTTGTTGTGCCGGCCGAGGAAGCACGGGTCGTGGTAAGTGACCTTGCGGTCGACCGGGGTGACCGGCACGAGCCGGCCCTCCTCCACGAGCTGGCCGAGCAGCTGGGTGTGGTGGACCACCTCGTAGTGGCCCTCGATCTGCGGGTACTCCTTGCTCAGCGAGTTGAAGCAGTGCGGGCAGGTGGCCACGATCTTGCGCATGCCGGGCACGCGGCCCTCGAAGACGCCGTCGAGGGTGGCCACGTTCTCCTGGGCCAGCATCTGGAAGAGGAACTCGTTGCCCATCCGGCGGGCCGGGTCGCCCGAGCAGGTCTCGCCGTTGCCCAGGACGGCGAACTCGACGCCGGCCGTGTGCAGCAGCTCGGCGACGGCCTTGGTGACCTTCTTCGCGCGGTCGTCGATGGCGCCGGCGCAGCCGACCCAGAACAGGTACTCGATGTCGTAGTCGAGGGGGCCGTCGGCGACGGTGACCTCGAAGTCGAGCTCCTTGATCCAGTCCTCGCGGACGTTGCCACCCATGCCCCACGGGTTCCCGCGGTTCTCCAGGTTCTTCATCATCACGCCGGCCTCCGAGGGGAAGCTGGACTCGATGAGCACCTGGTAGCGGCGCATGTCGTCGATGTGGTCGATGTGCTCGATGTCGACGGGGCACTGCTCGACGCAGGCGCCGCAGTTGGTGCAGGACCAGAGGACGTCGGGGTCGATGACCCCGCCCTCCTCGAGGGTGCCCACCAGCGGGCGGTGCGCCTGGGCGTCGTTGGTGCCCTCGATGCGGGCGTAGCCGCTGGTCCAGGCCTGCTCGTCGCTGGGGCGCAGCACGTCGTAGTCGGGTGCGGTCTCGGCGGCGGTCTTCTCGCCGAGCAGGTACGGGGCCTTCGCGTAGAGGTGATCGCGAAGATCCATGATCACCATCTTGGGACTGAGCGGCTTGCCCGTGTTCCAGGCCGGGCACTGGCTCTGGCACCGCCCGCACTCGGTGCAGGTGGTGAAGTCGAGCATCCCCTTCCAGGTGAAGTCCTCGATCTTGCCGCGGCCGAAGACGTCGTCCTCACCCGGATCCTCGAAGTCGATCGGCTTGCCGCCGCTGGTCATGGGCAGCAGGGGGCCGAGCGCGGGGGCGCCGTCGGCGTTGCGCTTGAAGTAGATGTTGAAGAAGGCGCTGAACCGGTGCCAGGCCACGCCCATGTTCAGGATCCGGCTGATCACGACCAGCCACACCAGGCTCACCACGATCTTCACGAACGCGACGACGGTGAGCAGGTCGGGGCTGTCGGGGAGCGCGTTCGCGAGCAGGCCGGAGATCGGGTGTGACCAGGCCGGCGCGTCGGTGAGGTCGGAGGAGACCTTGAGGGCGCGGATCAGGAGGATGCAGACGCCGACGGTGAGGACGACGGCCTCGACGAAGTAGCCGCGCCCCTCGTTGGAGCCGGCGAAGCGGCTGGACCGTCCCTGTCGCCGCGGGTGGTCCTTCTGGCGCCGGTAGATCAGGTACAGGATGCCCAGGATCGTGCCGGTGCCGATGATGTCGGCGAAGAGGTTCCACAGGAAGAACTCGCCGATCAGCGGCAGGTGGAACGCCGGGTTCCAGACCTCGCCGAACGCTTCGACCAGGGTGAGGAACAGGCCGTAGAAGCCGATGAAGACGAACCAGTGGGCGGCACCGATCGTCGACCACTTGAGCATCCGCGTGTGGCCGAGCGACTCGATCAGCATCGTCTTCAGCCGGTCCTTGACGGGGCCGGTGCGGGTGCCGTCGGGCTGCCCGATGCGGATGATCCGGATCATCGCGCGGACGGCGCGGTAGGCCATCACCGAGGCGACGATCAGGAACAGGACGCTGATCGTCCCCAGGACGATCTGCAACGGGCCCGTCATGGATCTCCCTCTCCCCGCGGGCGGCGACACCGCTCCGCTCTGGCAGGCACAGTAGCTGTCGGCGCCCGACGCTACTCACCGGTAACCCGAGCCGTGTGCCCCCCGTGATCGTCCGGTGATCACGCGTCCGCCGCACCTCGGACGGCGTCGGCACGAGAGCCGGCGTGATCACCATCCGCGCTTCGGTCTGCGCGCAGCCCGGTGCCGCGGTGTGGTGCCCAGTGCCGCGGTGTACCGCGGCACTGGGGTCCCCCCCGCCGGTAGTCAGCCGGCCCGGGCGATCCCCCGGACGCGCGGTGTCGCTGTGAAGCGTCGAACGGCCGGGCCCGGGACCGCCAGCAGCCCCCCGAGACGCCCCTCCACCCGCGGCCAGCCTCCGTCGAGGTCGCCGTCGACAACCCGGACGACGCGGATGTCGAGCGCGCGCAACTCGTCCTCCCGTAGCTTCTCCTCCCACAGCACCCGCTCGGGTGACCGGTTGCGCCACGGGTCGCTGTACTTGACCCGCCCGTCGAACTCGACGGCGACGGCGGCTTCCTCGAACCAGGCGTCGACGACACCCACCAGCCGGCCGAACGCGCGGATCTCCACCTGCAGCTCCGGGGCCGGCAGGCCGGCGCCCACGATGCGCAGCCTTCCCCGTGTCTCCAGCGGTGATTCCGCCCGGCCGTCAGACAGCTCCACCGCCCGCGCCGCCCCGGGCCCACCGCGCCAGTGCCGCGCCCGCGCCAGCCCGTCGGCCAGCTGGGGCCGGGTGACGCGCTCGGTCAGGAGTGCAGCGTCCATGGCCACGACGGCTGCCTCCAGGGGCTCCTCGCGGGCGACGTCGACCAGGGTGCGGGCCACCGTGGTCAGCCGGAACGGACCGCGGACGCTGACCTCGGCGGGGTCCAGCGGCGCCCGGGTCACCGAGAAGCCCTGCCCCGCCCGGCCATGGGCGGGGTCGATCAGCCGAATGTTCGCCGCCTGACTCCATCGTCCGGGGAGGCCCCACAGGCGCGCGGCCGTCCGGTGGCTCAGCGCCGCCGTCGGGCGATCGAGTGCGATGAGCACGGCCAGACAGTCGATCTGGTGTCGCCGCCCCTCGCGTTCGTGCCGGGCCAGGTTCGCGGCCGTCGTGTAGATCCCGCGGCGCAGTCGGACCCACCGGCCGGAGCGGAGGAGTGAGCGGATCTCGGGACGCCCGTAGCCGGCGTGGTGGGCCTCGGCGGCGGTGAACAGGCCCAGCCGGCGCTCGCCGGCGGCGCGGAGCAGAGGGTGCACGGATGCACCCTGGGCGTGTTCCCCGTCGCGGCGGGCTGTGGGCCGTCATCTGTGGACAACGCCTGACGCTGGGGACGGCCGCGCCGCGGTCGCGATGTCCGCGGTCGACCGCGGACGACGTGACCACACCGCGGTACCGGCCGCGGGTGCGGGAGAAGTCGGCCGGCCCCGGGAACACGGGCGGGGGATCTGCCGTTAGGCTGGCAGGAAAGTTGAGCGAACCTCGCGCAAGCTGAGGCCCCTCGGCGAACCGGACCAGCACCACCCCAGCACACGAATAGAGAGAGGTCATCCCCCATGACTCGAGCGGTCGGTATCGACCTCGGCACGACCAACTCCGTCGTGACCGTCCTCGAGGGCGGCGAGCCGACGGTCATCGCGAACTCCGAGGGTTCGCGCACCACCCCGTCGGTCGTCGCGTTCGCCAAGAACGGCGAGGTCCTCGTCGGTCAGAGCGCCAAGAACCAGGCCGTCACCAACGTCGACCGCACCATCCGCAGCGTCAAGCGGCACATGGGCACCACGTGGCAGACCGACGAGATCGACGGCAAGAAGTACACGCCGCAGGAGATCTCCGCGCGCATCCTGCAGAAGCTCAAGCGCGACGCCGAGACCTACCTGGGCGAGCCGGTCACCGACGCCGTCATCACCGTCCCCGCCTACTTCGAGGACGCGCAGCGCCAGGCCACCAAGGAGGCCGGTGAGATCGCGGGCCTCAACGTCCTGCGCATCGTCAACGAGCCGACCGCGGCCGCGCTGGCCTACGGCCTGGACAAGGGCGAGACCGAGCAGACGATCCTCGTGTTCGACCTCGGCGGTGGCACGTTCGACGTGTCGCTCCTCGAGATCGGCGACGGCGTCATCGAGGTCAAGGCCACCGCGGGTGACAACCACCTCGGCGGCGACGACTGGGACCAGAAGGTCGTCGACCACCTGGTGAAGACGTTCAACGCGTCCAACTCGATCGACCTGTCCAAGGACAAGCTGGCCATGCAGCGCCTCCGCGAGGCCGCCGAGAAGGCCAAGATCGAGCTGTCGGGCGCGCAGTCGACCAACGTCAACCTGCCCTACATCACCGCCGGCGCCGAGGGCCCGCTGCACCTCGACGTCACGATCACGCGTGCCGAGTTCCAGCGCATGACCCAGGACCTGCTCGAGCGCACCCGCGCCCCGTTCAACCAGGTCATCCGGGACGCCGGCATCTCCGTCGGCCAGATCGACCACGTCGTCCTCGTCGGTGGCTCCACCCGGATGCCCGCCGTCAGCGACCTGGTCCGCGAGCTGACCGGCGGCAAGGAGCCCAACAAGGGCGTCAACCCCGACGAGGTCGTCGCGATCGGCGCCGCGCTGCAGGCCGGCGTGCTCCGCGGCGAGGTCAAGGACGTCCTGCTCCTCGACGTCACCCCGCTGTCCCTGGGCATCGAGACCAAGGGCGGGATCATGACCAAGCTCATCGAGCGCAACACCACGATCCCGACCAAGCGCAGCGAGATCTTCACGACGGCCGACGACAACCAGCCGTCCGTGCAGATCCAGGTCTTCCAGGGTGAGCGCGAGATGGCCGCCTACAACAAGAAGCTCGGCATGTTCGAGCTGACCGGTCTGCCCCCGGCGCCGCGCGGCGTCCCGCAGATCGAGGTGGCCTTCGACATCGACGCCAACGGCATCGTGCACGTCACCGCGAAGGACCTCGGGACGGGCAAGGAGCAGTCGATGACCATCACCGGCGGCTCGGCCCTGCCCAAGGACGACATCGAGCGGATGATGAAGGACGCCGAGGCGCACGCCGAGGAGGACAAGAAGCGCCGCGAGGAGGCCGAGACCCGCAACCTGGCCGAGTCGCTGCAGTACCAGACCGAGAAGTTCCTCGCGGAGAACGGCGACAAGATCCCCGCGGAGAAGAAGGAAGAGCTCGGCGAGGCGCTGACCGAGCTGCGCAGCGCGCTGGGCGGCTCCGACATCGCAGCGATCAAGGCCGCGCAGGAGAAGGTGGCCCGCGTGTCCCAGGAGGTCGGCGGGGCGCTCTACGCCCAGCAGGCCGAGGCAGGTGCGGCCGGCGGCGGCGAGACGCCGGGTGACGGCGCGCAGGCCGGTGGCGCCACGAGCGGCGACGACGACGTCGTCGACGCCGAGATCGTGGACGACGAGGGCACCGAGAAGCGCTGATGACCCAGCCGCAGGAGGAGCAGCAGCCGCGGGTCGTCATCCGCGACAAGCGGCGCATCGATCCCACCAGCGGCACGGTGCGGGTGCCGGTCGGCGAGCAGCCGGCCGGCACCCCGCACGGCGCCGACCCAGCCGCCCGAGAGGAACAGATGAGCGCGCACGAGACGCCCGCGACCGAGCAGCAGGCCGACGGCGGAGACCTCGCCCAGCAGCTCGCCGAGCGGACCGAGGACCTGCAGCGGGTCACCGCCGAGTACGCCAACTACCGGCGCCGGGTGGACCGCGACCGCTCGCTGGTCGTCGACCAGGCGGCCGAGCGGTTCGCCGCCCAGCTGTTCCCGATCGTCGACGACATCGCGCGGGCGCGGGACCACGACGAGCTCACCGGCGGGTTCAAGCTGGTGGCCGACCGGATCCTCGGGCTGCTCGACGGCCTGGGCGTGACCGCGTTCGGCGTGCCCGGCGACCCGTTCGACCCGGCGTTGCACGAGGCGGTCATCCACGACACCTCGGCCGAGGTCGACGTCCCGACGGCGACCACGGTGCTCCGGCAGGGTTACCGCCGGGGAGACCGCGTGCTGCGGACGGCGATGGTCGCGGTGACCGACCCGGAGGCCTCGGCGGCCCCCGAGGCGGGGGCGCCGGCCGCCGAGCAGGAGCCGTCGGACGGCTGAGCCCGACGACCGTGACACGAGAGCGAGAGGGGGCGTCCGGTGAGCACCCGTGACTTCATCGAGAAGGACTACTACGGCGCGCTCGGCGTCCCGCAGAACGCCGACGCGGCCGAGATCAAGAAGGCCTACCGCAAGCTGGCGCGCGACCTCCACCCGGACAAGAACCCGGGCAACGCCGAGGCCGAGGCCCGGTTCAAGGAGGTCTCCGAGGCCTACGACGTGCTCTCCGACACGAAGCGGCGCGGGGAGTACGACGAGGCCCGGCGGCTCTTCGGCGCCGGCGGCGCGGGGGCGCGGGCCGGGTTCCCGGGCGGGTTCCCCGGAGCCGGCGGCGGCCAGACGTTCGACTTCGGCGACCTCTTCGGTGGCGGCGCGGCGGGTCCCGCGGCCGGGGCCGGCGCCGGCGGGCTCGGCGACCTGCTCGGCGGCCTGTTCGGCGGCGGGGGTGGCACCAGCGCCCGTGCCCGCAGCCGGGCGGCGTCCGGGCCGGCCCGCGGTCAGGACGTCGAGACCGAGGCGACCCTCTCCTTCGAGGAGGCCGTCCTCGGCGTCACGGTCCCGCTGCGCATGCAGAGCCCGGGCACGTGCCCGACGTGCGCCGGCAGCGGCGCCAAGCCGGGCACGAGCCCGCACACCTGCCCGGTGTGCCAGGGCGCCGGCGTCACCAGCCGCAGCCAGGGCGCGTTCGCGTTCTCCGAGCCGTGCCGCAACTGCCGCGGCACCGGCCAGGTCGTCGACGACCCGTGCCAGACCTGCGGCGGCAACGGCATCACCACGCAGACCCGCACCATCACCGTGCGCATCCCGCCGGGCGTCAAGGACGGCCAGCGGATCCGGCTGGCCGGCAAGGGCGCCCCGGGACGGCGGGGTGGCGCCGCCGGTGACCTCTTCGTCGTCGTCCACGTCTCCGAGCACGAGCTGTTCGGCCGCAAGGGCGACGACCTGACGCTGACCGTGCCGATCACCTTCGCCGAGGCATCGCTGGGGACGACGCTGACCGTGCCGACCCTCGACGGCACCGTCTCGCTCAAGGTGCCCGCGGGCACTGCCAGCGGGCGGACCCTGCGGGTGCGCGGGCACGGCATCAAGGCGAAGGCGCGCAGCGGTGACCTGCTGGTCACCCTCGAGGTCGCGGTGCCCGTCCGGCTGACCGCCGCGCAGCGCAAGGTGATCGAGACCCTCGCCGAGGAGATGGACGAGGACCCGCGGCCGCAGATCACCGCCGCGGTGAAGGCAGGAGGCGAGCGGTGAGCACGGCAGCCGGCGAGCGCGGCGACGGGTTCCGCGCGGTGGCGGAGGACGCCCCGGTGTTCGTGATCTCGGTGGCCGCCGAGCTGGCCGGCATGCACGCCCAGACCCTCCGGCAGTACGACCGGCTGGGTCTGGTCAGCCCTGGCCGCACGCCCGGGGGTGGGCGCCGGTACAGCCCGCGCGACGTCGCGCTGCTCCGCGAGGTGCAGCGGCTCTCCCAGGAGGACGGCGTCAACCTCGCCGGCATCAAGCGGATCATCGATCTCGAGTCGCGGGTGGAGGCCCTGCAGGCCCGCGTGCACGAGCTGCTGGAGGAGCTCCAGCACTCCGAGAACCGCCGGCTGGCGGCGGAGTCCGCGATCTCCGCGGCCTACCGGGCCGATCTCGTTCCGCAGCGCCGGCCCAGCTCCGCGCTGGTCGTCTGGCGGCCCCGGGCCGACAGGTGAGCGGTCCGATGCCCGCCGGCCGCGAGGCCTTCATCCGGCTCGAGCGGGAGATCGGCCTCCTGCTGCGCCGCTCGCGTGCGATCTCGGCCCGCCTCGCCGGTGAGCTGCACCCCGACCTCGACGGCGCGGCCTACGGCCTGCTCGCCCTGCTGCACGACGCCGGGCCACTGCGGGCCAGCGACCTCGTGAACCTGCTCGACCTGGACAAGAGCACCGTCAGCCGGCAGGTCGCGAGCCTCGTCGAGCTCGGCCTGGTCGACCGGGCACCCGACCCGGCCGACGGCCGCGCGCAGGTGCTCACCTCGTCGGCGGAAGGGACCGCCCGCCTGCAGCGCATCCGTGAGGTGCGCCGCGCCCGGTGGGAGGCCGACCTCGCCGACTGGCCGGCCGACGACGTCGCCGCCCTCGGCGACCTGCTGGCCCGGTTCAACCGCATCCGCGAGGCCCGCGAGGCCCGCGAGGCGCGCGAGGCGGGGGCCACCCCGGACTGACGTCAGCCGGGCCGAGGTGCACCGCCCTGCGGGGTCACTCCAGGGCGGGGGTCACTCCAGGGCGGCGTCCACGCTGATCTCGACGCCGGTGAGGGCCCGGCTCACCGGGCAGCCGGCCTTCGCCGCCTGCGCGGCCTGCTCGAAGCCGGCGGCGTCGAGCCCCTCGACCTCGCCGCGGACGGTGAGCGCGACGGTCGTGATCGTCGGGGCGCCACCGGACAGGTCGAGGGTGACGTCGGCGGTGACCTCCAGCGACCGCGGGGTGCCGCCGGCCTTGGCGACCTCGTTGGAGAGCGCCATCGAGAAGCACGAGGAGTGCGCCGCGGCGATGAGTTCCTCGGGGCTGGTGACGCCGTCGGCGGTGTCGCCGGTGCGACGGGGCCACGAGACGTCGAAGGTGCCGACCTGGGAGCTGGAGAGCTCGACCTGACCGGAGCCGTCCTGGAGGCCGCCGTTCCAGGCGGTGCGTGCGGTACGTGTGGGCATGCTGCCCCTTCCGAGCCCGGGCGCCGTCCGCTGCTGGGCGACGCGTCGTCCCAGACCTACCGCAGTCGGGTGCGTAGCACCACTGCTAGCAGACGGCGTCGCCGCGGTTGACGCGGTCGATCAGGAGGCGCAGCCGGTCCTTGAGCTCGGCGAACTCGCCGGAGTCGAAGCCGATGGCCCCGATCATGTCCTCGGAGATCCGGTAGGCCTTGTCCTGCAGTGCGCGGCCCTCGTCGGTGAGCGCGATGGAGACCGAGCGCTCGTCCTCGACGCGGCGGTGCCGGGTGACCAGGCCGGCGGCGGTGAGCCGCTTGAGCAGGGGGGAGAGGGTGCCGCTGTCGAGGGCCAGGCGGGACCCGAGCTGGCCCACGGTCTGGTGGTCGGTCTCCCAGAGCAGCATCATGACCAGGTACTGCGGATAGGTGAGCCCGATCTCCTCGAGCATCGGCCGGTACCGGGCCGTCACCGCCCGGGACGCGGCGTACAACGCGAAGCACAGCTGGTCGTCGAGCGCCACGCTCGGTGCCGGCAGAGCGGTCATGGGGTGAGTGTAGGGCGCAACCGATCGCGTGCCACGCCGCGGTGGGCGGTGATCATCCGTGCGGCCGGCCGCAGGCTGCGGACGACGGACTCACCGGAGTTGAGCGGAACAGACTCAACCTCGGCTTCGTTGGAGCGAAGGACGACGGCGGCCGGCCCACGACCGGTCCGCCATAACGACGAGAGGACCCGGAACCCGACCCATGGACAGCAAGCTCACGACCCGTTCGCAGGAAGCGATCACCGCCGCCCAGCGGCTGGCCGTCAGCCGCGGCCAGGCCGCGCTGGAGCCCCTGCACCTGCTCGCTGCCCTGCTGGAGCAGACCGACGGGATCGCCGGCCCGCTGCTGACCGCGGTCGGCGCCGATCCGGTCGACGTCCGCGCCAAGACCGAGGCGGCGCTCAAGCGTCTGCCCAGCGTCAGCGGGGCGACCGTCCCGGCACCCTCGCCCTCCCGCGAGCTGCTGCGCGTCCTCAACCTGGCCTCCGAGCAGGCCAGTGCCCTCGGTGACGAGTTCGTCTCGACCGAGCACCTGCTGGTCGGTCTCGCCGGCTCCGACGGCGAGGCGGGCAGCGTGCTCACCGGCTCCGGCGCCACCCGTGACGCCCTCCTGGCCGCGTTCCGCACCGTGCGCGGCAGCCGCAAGGTCACCTCGGCCGACCCCGAGAGCACCTACCAGGCGCTCGAGAAGTACGCCGTCGACCTCACCGAGCGCGCCCGCGACGGCAAGATCGACCCGGTCATCGGGCGCGACACCGAGATCCGTCGCGTGGTCCAGGTGCTCTCCCGCCGGACGAAGAACAACCCCGTCCTCATCGGCGAGCCCGGCGTCGGCAAGACGGCGATCGTCGAGGGCCTCGCCCAGCGGATCGTCGCGGGCGACGTCCCCGAGAGCCTGAAGGGCAAGCGCCTCATGGCGCTCGACCTCGCGAGCATGGTGGCCGGCGCCAAGTACCGCGGTGAGTTCGAGGAGCGGCTCAAGGCCGTGCTCCAGGAGATCACCGACGCCGAGGGCGAGATCGTCACCTTCATCGACGAGCTGCACACCATCGTCGGTGCCGGTGCGAGCGGCGACTCGGCCATGGACGCCGGCAACATGATCAAGCCGATGCTCGCCCGCGGCGAGCTGCGCATGGTCGGGGCGACCACGCTCGACGAGTTCCGCGAGCACATCGAGAAGGACCCGGCGCTGGAGCGCCGGTTCCAGCAGGTCTTCGTCGGCGAGCCCAGCGTCGAGGACACGATCGGCATCCTGCGCGGGCTCAAGGAGCGCTACGAGGTCCACCACGGCGTCCGCATCACCGACGCCGCGATCGTCGCCGCCGCGACCTTGTCGGACCGGTACGTCACGGCCCGCTTCCTGCCGGACAAGGCGATCGACCTCGTCGACGAGGCCGCCAGCCGGCTGCGCATGGAGATCGACAGCCGGCCGGTCGAGGTCGACGAGGTCGAGCGCGCCGTCCGCCGGATGGAGATCGAGGAGATGGCCCTGGGCAAGGAGGGCGACCCGTCCTCCCTGGAGCGACTGGCCGCGCTGCGCGAGGACCTCGCCAACCGTCGGCAGGAGCTGGCCGAGCTCACCGCCCGGTGGCAGCAGGACAAGAGCCACATCGAGCGCATCCAGCGGATCAAGGAGGAGCTGGAGACCGTCCGCCTCGACGCGGAGCGCGCCGAGCGCGACGGCGACCTGGCCCGCGCCGCGGAGCTGCGCTACGGCCGGCTGCCCGAGCTGGAGCGCTCCCTGACCTCGGCCGAGGCCTCTGTGCAGGACGGCGACTCGATGCTCAAGGAGGAGGTCGGCCCCGACGACATCGCCGAGGTCGTCCAGGCCTGGACCGGCATCCCCGCCGGGCGACTGCTCGAGGGGGAGACCCAGAAGCTGCTGCGGATGGAGGAGGGCCTGGCGAACCGCGTCGTCGGGCAACCGGACGCGGTGCGAGCAGTCTCGGATGCCGTCCGGCGCGCCCGGTCGGGCGTCGCCGACCCCGACCGGCCCACCGGCTCGTTCCTGTTCCTCGGTCCCACCGGCGTCGGCAAGACCGAGCTGGCCAAGGCGCTGGCGGAGTTCCTGTTCGACGACGAGCGGGCGATGGTGCGCGTCGACATGAGCGAGTACTCCGAGAAGCACTCGGTGGCCCGGCTGGTCGGCGCCCCGCCCGGCTACGTGGGGTACGAGGCCGGCGGCCAGCTCACCGAGGCGGTCCGGCGCCGGCCGTACACCGTCGTCCTCCTCGACGAGGTGGAGAAGGCGCACCCCGACGTCTTCGACGTGCTGCTGCAGGTGCTCGACGACGGCCGGCTCACCGACGGGCAGGGCCGGACGGTCGACTTCCGCAACACGATCCTGATCCTGACCTCGAACCTGGGCTCGCAGATCATCGCCGACCAGAGCGTGCCCGAGGAGCGTCGTCGCGAGGCCGTGCTGGAGGTCGTGCGGACGCACTTCAAGCCGGAGTTCCTCAACCGGCTCGACGACGTCGTGGTGTTCAGGGCGCTCGGCACGACGGAACTGGCCGGCATCGTCGACATCCAGGTCGGCGTCCTGGCCCGGCGGCTGGCCGCGCGCCGGCTCACCCTCACCGTCACCGACGCCGCCCGCGACTGGCTGGCGCTCAACGGGTTCGACCCGGTCTACGGCGCCCGGCCGCTGCGCCGCCTGGTGCAGTCGGCCATCGGCGACCAGCTGGCCAAGGCGCTGCTCGCCGGTGACATCCGCGACGGCGACGACGTCGTCGTGGACTGGTCGCCCGAGGAGGAGGGGCTCACGGTCGGCCGCGGCTGAAGCGGCCGGGGACACGCGGGCGGGTGACTGTCCGCCCGCGTGTCCCGGTCGTGAGCCATGATCGCCCGAAGGCGACGAGCGGGAGGCGCGGCATGACGTCAGGACAGGGCGGGACCGGCGGGCAGTACGGCCAGGGGGATCCCGGGCAGGGCTGGAACGCTCCGCCGCCCCCTCCGGCGCAGTACCCGGGCTACGGGCCGGCGCCGTCGGCCCCTACGGGCTACGGCGCGCCCGCGCCGATGGAGCGCCCGTTCGCGGTCCGAGCGGGGCTCGGGGCGTTCATCGCGAACCTGATCCTCGGGCTGATCGGCGCGGCGATCGCGTTCGCGTCGATCGACACGCTGGTCGCGCAGGCGCTCGCCGCCGAGAACGTGGACGTGACGATCAGCGACGACGTGCTGCGCACCGCCGTCATCGCCGGCTACGTCGTCGCGCTGGTCTTCGCGGCGCTGCAGGCGATGTTCATCTGGTTCGCGTGGAACGGCCGCAACTGGGCGCGGATCGTGCTCTGGGTCCTCGGTGGGCTGGGTGTGGTCAGCGGCCTCGCGTCGCTCGGCATGGCGACGGCGCCGTCGACCGGCTTCCTGACCGCCCTGAGCTGGTTCGGCTTCGCGCTGACCGTGGCGGGCATCGTCCTGCTGGCCCAGAAGCCGGCGAACGAGTGGTACCGCTACCGCGGGTGGCTGCGGGCCTCCGGTCAGGGGCGCTGACCCCGGTCAGTCGCGGGCGCGCAGCCGCGGCACCCAGTCGGACGTGGTCCGCGCCATCAGGCTGGTGCCGGTCGCGACGGACAGGACGAGCAGCAGCGTCGAGAGCGCCGTCACGCCGCCCGAGGTCAGCACGGACAAGAGCATCAGCATGAACAGCAGCGTCGAGGCGCCGATGCCGATCCAGCGTGCCCAGGAGTGCTTGCGCGGCAGGCCCCACGCCGCGAGCGCGAAGAGGATCCCGAGCACCAGGTACGGCGTCAGCCACAGCATCACCAGGCGCTCGGCCTCGGCCACGGAGACGTCCTGACCGGCGTCGATGAGGTTCGTGGCCATGCGCTCGCGGCTGTAGAACGTCAGGCCCGCGACCAGCAGCAGGACGCCGGCGAGGACGGACATGACGATGACGCCGACGCGGACCGACGTCGGCATCCGTCCCGCAACCTCGGTCGATGCGGGAGGCTCTGCGGGTGCAGGAGAGGTGGGCACGGTCCAAGCCTGACAGATCCCCGGGGCGGGACGGCCACGACGCGATCCCGGAGCGGGACGGAGCGGCGCGCGTCGCGCGCATCCGGAGCCGGTCCGGCGTTCGAAGGTAGGGCGTGACGACCGTGGAGCAGCCGCCCGCTCCCGCCGCCGGCGCCACCGGCCCGGACGGGGGCCCCCGCCGTGCGCCGCGCCGGTGGCTGGGGGCGCTCGCGGGTCTCCTGGCCGCCGCGGTCGCGCTCGGCGTCGCCGAACTGACCGCCGCCCTCGTCGGACCCGCCTCGTCCCCGGTCGTCGCCGTGGGCGATGCCGTGATCACGCTGACGCCGGAGGCGGTGAAGGAGTTCGCCATCGCGACCTTCGGCGAGAACGACAAGGTCGCCCTCGTCGTCGGCACGCTCGTGCTGACCGCGCTGTTCGCGCTCGTGATCGGCGCGCTCAGCCTGCGCGACCGCCGGATCGGCACGGTCGGGATCCTGGTCTTCGGCGCGATCGGGGCGTACGCCGCGGCCACCCGCCCGGCCGGCGGCATGCTCGACGCGGTCCCCTCGCTGGTGGGCGCCGGGGCGGGGATCATGGCGCTGCGGGCGCTGCTCGTGCCGCTGACCGGCCCGCCGCCCCCGCCGACGAGCCACCTCCCCCGCCGCCCCGGCGACCGGGCCGTGGTGGACCGGCTGCGCGAGACACTCGCCGCCGGCGATCGGAAGGGCGGGGCGCTCGACCGCCGCCGGTTCTTCCTCACCAGCGGCGCGGCCCTCGGCGTCGCCGTCGTCACCGGGGGCGGCGGGAAGCTGCTGCAGCAGCGGTTCGACGTCGCCGACGCCCGCTCCGGCCTCACCCTCCCCGAGCCGGCCTCCCCCGCGGGCCGGCTGCCGGGGGGCGCCGACCTGGCCGACGAGGTCGAGGGGCTCACGCGGCTCTTCACGCCCAACCGCGAGTTCTACCGGATCGACACCGCCATCTCGGTCCCCCAGGTGCGCCCCCGGGACTACCGCCTGACCCTCGACGGCATGTTCGACGCGCCGCGCTCGTACACCCTCGCCGACCTCTTCGACCGCGACGACCTGATCGAGCGCGACGTCACCCTCACCTGCGTGTCCAACGAGGTCGGTGGCGGGCTGGCCGGTACGGCGCGCTGGCTGGGGGTCCCGCTCGGCGCGGTCCTCCGCGAGAACGGCATCAGCCGCGACAGCACCCAGTTGGTCTGCCGGTCGACCGACGGCATGACCATCGGGACGCCGACCCGCTCGGCCCTCGGGGTCGAGGACGCGATGCTGGCCTTCGGCATGAACGGCGAGCCGCTGCCGGTCGAGCACGGCTTCCCGGTCCGCATGGTCATCCCGGGTCTGTACGGCTACGTCTCGGCCTGCAAGTGGCTGACCCGCATCCAGGCGACGACCTTCGAGGCGTTCGACGCCTACTGGGTGGAGCGCGGCTGGGCCGCCCAGGGGCCGGTCAAGCTCGCCTCCCGGATCGACACCCCGGCCGGGGTGCGGGCCTTCCCCGCCGGCCGCCGGGCGATCGCCGGTGTGGCGTGGGCGCAGGGCCGGGGCATCGCCAAGGTCGAGGTCCAGGTCGACGACGAGGACTGGGCCGAGGCGGAGCTCTCCCCGGCGGTCGACGCCGACATCTGGCGGCAGTGGGTGCTGCCCTACGAGTTCCGGCGCGGATCGCACCTGCTCACCGTGCGGGCGACCGCCTCCGACGGCGAGGTGCAGACCGACGACCGGGCCGAGCCCTTCCCGAACGGGGCCAGCGGCTGGCACTCGATCCGGGTGATCACCAGCTGATGTCGGGGGTCCTGCTGTCGGGAACGCGGGAGCGCACCAGCGACAATGGCGCCGCTCGCCGTCCCGAACAGGAGCCCGCCCCCGTGACCAGGACCTTCCGCCGCCGCGGCACCCTCCTCGCCGCCGTCAGCGCGCTCGCCATCCCGCTGGCCGCCTGCGGCTCCGACGAACCGGACCGGAGCGCCGCCTCGGACACCACGACGTCGAGCGCGGCACCCGCCGAGAGCAGCGCCGCCCCCGCCTCCACCGAGCCCTTCGGCTCCGGCTGCTCGGCGGTGCCCGCCGACGGCGAGGGCAGCTTCACCGGAATGGCCGACGACCCGGTGGCGACGGCCGCGAACCACAACCCGGTGCTGTCCACCCTCGCCCAGGCGGTGACCGCGGCCGGCCTGGGCCCGTCTCTCGACAGCCAGCAGGACGTCACGGTGCTCGCCCCGGCCAACCCGGCGTTCGAGGCGATCCCCCCGGCCGACCTGCAGGCCCTGCTCGCCGACACCCCCCGGCTGACCTCGGTGCTCACCCACCACGTCATCGCCGGGCGCCTCGCGCCCGACCAGCTCGCCGGGACGCACACGACGCTGAACAACGACGAGATCACGGTCGCGGGCGAGGGGGAGACGTTCACGATCGAGGGGACGCTCACCGGGACCCCGGCCACGGTCGTCTGTGGGAACGTGCAGACGGCGAACGCGACCGTCTACCTCATCGACCAGGTGCTCGCGCCGGCGTCCTGATCGCCAGCATCCCGATCAGGCCGCCCGGTTCCGCCGGGCGATCTCGGCCGACAGCGCCGTCGCGAATGCCGTCCACAGCGGGTAGGGGATCAGCACCGAGCGGGCCGTGCCGCTGACCCGGTGCGCGCGCCGGACCAGGTCGGCGGCCGACGCGGTCAGCACGGCGCTCTCGACGGCGGCCAGGCCGGGGCGGTGGGCGCGGAAGAACAGCGGCGTCCAGGCGGTGTTCAGGACGAGGTTGGCGGCGTACGCCCGCGCGAAGGACCGCCGCTCTTCGCCGCGGGTGCGTGCGAGCACCTCGCCGGCAGCCCAACCGATGCCGGTGTAGATGGCCGTCCAGACGATGCCGAAGGTCTGCGCCGGTGGGTACCAGGGAGGCTTGTCGAGCCGGCGGAACCAGTCGCTGCCCGGATCTGTGGCGAGCCCGCCGATGGCGGCGGCGGCCAGCGGCCCGGCCGCGGCGGCGAGGCGGACCCGGCGGGAAGGCATGCCCGCATCCTGGCCGTCAGTAGGGTCGCTCGCATGATGGCAGCCCACGCCCACCCTGACCGCGACCGGCTGCGCGAGCTCATCGTCGAGCTCGCGGTGGTGCACGGGAAGGTGACGTTGTCCTCCGGGCGCGAGGCCGACTGGTACATCGACATGCGCCGGCTGACCCTCCACCACGAGGGTGCGCCGCTGGTCGGGCGCGTGATGCGGCAGCTGACCGGTGACCTGCGCTATGACGTCGTCGGCGGGCTGACGCTCGGCGCGGACCCCGTCGCGACGGCGATGCTGCACGCTGCCGCCTCGGGCGAGGGCTTCCTCGACGCCTGCGTCGTCCGCAAGGCGGGCAAGGCGCACGGCCTGCAGCGGCGGATCGAGGGGCCCGACGTCGAGGGGCGGACGGTGCTCGTCGTCGAGGACGTGTCCACCACCGGCGGCAGCCCGCTCACCGCGGCCGAGGCGCTGCAGGAGGCCGGGGCCGAGGTGATCGGGGTGGCGGTGATCGTCGACCGCGGGGCGCGCGAGGCCGTCGAGGCCGCCGGCTTCGAGTACCGCGCCGCCTACGAGCTGAGCGACCTCGGCCTCGCCTGAAGGGGACGCCCCGCCCTTGGCGAGATCGGCGATCTCACTCGCTTTGAGCGACCAAAGCGTGCGACATCGGCGATCTCGCCTGAACCGGGACGTCGTACGGTGTGGCGGTGACGACGGCACCGGCGGCGTGGGTGACCGAGCTGCGCGACGCGCTCGGGGCCGACAGCGTCCTCACCGATCCCGACGTGACGGCGTCCTACGCCCGTGACCAGGCGATGCTCGCCCCGGCCGGCACGCCCGCCGCCGTCGTCCTCCCGCGCAGCACCGCCGACGTGGTCGCGGTGATGCAGGTGGCCACGCGGCACGGGGTCCCGGTGGTCCCGCGCGGGGCCGGCTCCGGGCTCGCCGGGGCCAGCAACGCCGTCGACGGCGCGATCACGCTGGTGATGACCCGGATGGACGCCGTCCTCGAGGTCTCCCCGGAGGACCGCCTCGCCGTCGTCCAGCCGGGTGTCGTGAACAAGGCGCTGCGCGACGCCGTCGCCGGGGCCGGGCTGTTCTACCCGCCGGACCCCTCCAGCTACGACTGGTGCACGATCGGCGGCAACCTCTCCACGAACTCCGGCGGCCTGTGCTGCGTCAAGTACGGCGTCACCACCGACTACGTGCTCGGTCTGGAGGTCGTGCTCGCCGACGGCCGCGTGCTGCGCACCGGCCGGCGCACGGTCAAGGGCGTCGCCGGCTACGACCTGGCCCGCCTGTTCGTCGGCTCCGAGGGCACCCTCGGGGTCATCACGGAGGCGACGGTGGCGCTGCGGCCGGCGCCGCAGCGGCCGGTCACGCTCGCGGCCACGTTCGCGACGACGGCGCAGACCGGGCAGGTCGTCGAGCGGGTGGTGACCAGCGGGCTGGTGCCCAGCCTGCTCGAGGTCATGGACAACACCTGCATCTGCGCGGTCGACGACCTGCTCAAGGCCGACCTCGACCGGACCGCCCACGCGCTGTTGGTCGCGCAGTCCGACGCGGGGGGCGAGGCCGCCGCCGCCGAGATCGAGGCGCTGGCCGAGCTCTGCCGCGAGGCGGGCGCCGACTTCGTGCACACCACCGACGACCCCGCCGAGGGCGACCTGCTGCTCGCCGCCCGGCGCATGGCGCTGCCCGCGCTGGAGCAGCTGGGCAGCACGCTCATCGACGACGTCGCGGTGCCCCGGTCCCGGATCGCGGCGTTCCTCGACGGCTGCGACGAGATCGCGGCGTCGCGGCGGCTCACCATCGGCGTCGTCGGCCACGCCGGCGACGGCAACATGCACCCGACGATCTGCTTCGACCCCACCGATCCCGACCTGCGCGAGCGGGCGTTCGCCGCGTTCGACGACATCCTCGAGCTCGGGCTGGGCCTCGGCGGCACGATCACCGGCGAGCACGGGGTCGGCTCGATCAAGGTCGACTGGCTGGAGCGCGAGATCGGGCCGGTGGCCCTCGACGTGCACCGGGCGATCAAGGACGCCCTGGACCCGGACGGCCTGCTCAACCCGGGCAAGGTGTTCCGGGCCTCGGTGGCCGACCTGGCCGCGGTCTCGACCCTTTCGGGTCGCTGACCTGCGGCGAGCCGCGCGGGGATGAAACCCTGAGCCCGTGACCAGGGACCGGCTCGTCGTCATCGGCGGGGACGCCGCCGGCATGTCCGCGGCCGCGCAGGCTCGGCGCCTGCGCGGGGCCGGCGATCTGGAGATCGTCGTCGTCGAGCAGGGGCCCGACGTCTCCTACTCCGCCTGCGGCCTCCCCTACTGGGTGGGCGGTGAGGTGCCCGACCGCGATCTGCTCATCGCCCGCACCCCCACCCAGTTCGCCGCCGACGACATCGAGGTCCGGCTCGGCACGCGGGCCGAGTCGATCGACCTGGCCGCGGGCAGCGTCACCACCAGCGCCGGCGACACCCTGGGGTACGACTCCCTCGTCGTCGCCACCGGCGGGCGGCCGCTGCGGCCCGACGTCCCGGGGCTGGACGCCGACGGCGTGCACGGCGTCCACCGGCTGGCCGACGGCGCCGACATCCGCGCGGCCCTGGCCGCGGGCGCGCGGCGGGCCGTCGTCCTCGGCGGCGGCTACATCGGGCTGGAGATGGCCGACGTCCTGCACGGGCGCGGCCTCGACGTCACCGTCGTGCTCGCCGACCCGTTCCCGATGGCCCAGCTGGACGCCGAGATGGGCGAGCGCGTCTGCAAGGCCATGGGCGACCTGGGGATCGCGGTGCAGACCGAGCAGCCGGTCCGGGAGATCGAGGTCGACGCCGACGGTGCCGTCGCGGCCGTGCGCACCGACGACGGTCGCTACCCCGCCGACCTCGTCGTACTCGGGCTCGGAATGGGCCCGGAGGTGGCGCTCGCCGAAGCGGCCGGGCTCCGCCTGGGCGAGACCGGCGCCGTCGAGGTCGACCGCACCCAGCGCAGCCGCTCGCACCCCGAGGTGTTCGCCGCCGGGGACTGCTCGCAGACCTACTCGCGGATCACCGGCGAGCCGTTGCACGTCGCGCTCGGCACGCACGCCAACAAGCAGGGCCGGGTGGCCGGTTCGGTCATCGGCGGGCGCCCCGCCCGGTTCGCCGGGGTCCTCGGGACGGCGCTGACGAAGGTCGGTGACCTGGAGATCGCCCGCACCGGCCTGTGCACCACCCAGGCCGAGGCCGCCGGGTACGACTACCGGACCGAGACGATCGAGGGGACGACGAAGGCCGGCTACTACCCGGGCGCGGAGCCGATCACGGTGAAGCTGCTCAGCGACCGCGGTTCGGGGCGGCTGCTGGGGGCGCAGATCGTCGGCGGTCCGGGCAGCGGCAAGCGGATCGACGTCCTGGCCACGGCCATCTGGGCCGGGCTGACCGCCGAGGAGTTCGCCGGGTCCGACCTCTCCTACGCGCCGCCCTTCTCGCCGACCTACGACCCGGTGCTCGTCGCGGCCCGGGTGGCCAGCCGGGTGGAGCAGGGGTGAGCGACCCGGAGTCCGACGTCCGGGGCGCCGACTGGTACGGCGAGGACCTCTCCGGTCAGGAGCACACCGGCGTCGCCTTCAGCGGCGTGGACCTCTCCGAGACCACCGACGACGGCGCCGTCTTCACCGACTGCACCTTCCGCGACTGCAGGTTCAACCTCTCCCGGCACACCGAGGCGGCCTTCGTGAACTGCACGTTCACCGGCTGCTCGTTCTTCCAGGCGGAGCTCACCGACTGCAAGCTCACCGGGAGCACCTTCGAGCGGTGCACGTTCGACCTGATGACGGTGACCCGGGGCGACTGGTCCTTCGTCGGCCTGCGCGGCGCCGACCTGCGCCGGGCGGTGTTCGCCGGCACGCGGTTGCGCGAGGCCGACCTCACCGGGGCCCGGGCATCCGGGGCGACGCTCGTGAACCTCGACCTCTCCGGTGCCGAGCTGCACGAGGCCGACCTGGGCGGCGCGGACCTGCGCGGCTCGGACCTCTCGACGCTCGACCCGCGCACCGTCGTGCTGGCCGGCGCGCAGATCGACATCACCCAGGCGGTCGCACTCGTGACCGCCCTCGGGCTGGACGTCCGCCCCGACGCCCCGGACTGAGCGGCCCGGCGCGATACTGACCCCGAGCAGCACGGCCGGACACCGACGACAGGAGTGCCCCGCATGCCCATCGCGACCCCCGAGGTCTACGCCGACATGATCCGCCGGGCCAAGGAGGGCGGCTTCGCCTACCCGGCCATCAACTGCACCTCGTCGGAGACGATCAACGCCGCCCTGCGCGGGTTCGCCGACGCCGGCAGCGACGGGATCATCCAGTTCTCCACGGGCGGCGCCGAGTTCGGCTCCGGCACCAAGGTCAAGGACATGGTCACCGGCGCGGTGGCGCTGGCCGAGTTCGCCCACGTCGTCGCCGAGAAGTACCCGGTCAACGTCGCGCTGCACACCGACCACTGCCCCAAGGACAAGCTCGACACCTACGTCCGCCCGCTGATCGCCCTGTCGCAGGACCGGGTCGACGCCGGCCAGGAGCCGCTCTTCCAGTCGCACATGTGGGACGGCTCGGCGATCGACCTCGACGAGAACCTGCAGATCGCCGAGGAGCTCCTCGAGAAGACCGCGGCGGCCAGGATCGTCCTCGAGGTGGAGATCGGCGTCGTCGGCGGCGAGGAGGACGGCATCTCCGCGGCGATCGACGAGAAGCTGTACACCGCCGAGGGCGACTTCGTCGCGACCGCGAAGAAGCTCGGGCTGGGGGAGCGGGGGGTCTACCTGCTCGCCGCGACCTTCGGCAACGTGCACGGCGTCTACAAGCCGGGCAACGTCAAGCTGCGGCCCGAGATCCTCAAGCAGGGTCAGGACGTCGTGGCCCGCGAGTTCGGCCTGTCCGAGGACAAGCCGTTCAACCTCGTCTTCCACGGCGGCTCCGGCTCGGCGCAGTCGGAGATCCGCGAGGCGCTCTCGTACGGCGTCGTGAAGATGAACGTCGACACCGACACCCAGTACGCCTTCACCCGGCCCGTCGTCGGCCACATGTTCACCAACTACGACGGCGTCCTGAAGGTCGACGGCGAGGTCGGCAACAAGAAGGCCTACGACCCGCGCAGCTACCTCAAGGCCGCCGAGACGGGCATGGCCGCGCGCGTGGTCGAGGCCTGCGAGGACCTGCTGTCGGCCGGCCAGTCGACGGGGAACTGATGACCCACACCCACCAGAACCTGCTCGGCGAGCCGCCGGCCACGCTGCTCCCGGCCACGCCGGAGGCCGACGCCGAGCTGACCGCCGGCAACCCGCCGGCCGAGGTCGCCGCGCACCACCCGACGGTCAGCGCGGCCTGGGCGGCGCTGGCCGAGGAGGCCCTGACCCGGCCCGAGCGGGTGCTCAGCGACACCGTCGAGGCCTACGCCTACGCCCGCACCGGCTACCACCGTGGGCTGGACGCGCTGCGCCGCAACGGCTGGAAGGGCCACGGCCCGGTGCCGTGGTCGCACGAGCCGAACCGCGGCTTCCTGCGCTGCGTGATCGCGCTGGCCAAGGCGGCCGAGGCGATCGAGGAGACCGAGGAAGCGGAGCGCTGCACCCAGCTCCTGCGCGACTGCGACCCGAGCATGGGAGCCTGATTCTGTCGTGCCGAGTGGGCCCCCGGAGGGGGTCCGCGCAGGCGCGACGCAGCAGCTCAGCTCACCAGGGGGACGGCCGTTGGCCGCGGTGTCGTCCGGAGGACGACCGTGTCACCGCTCGCCGAGTTCGGGGTGCAGGGCGGTCAGGGCGGCGGTGAGGGCGCTGAACTCCTCGCCGCCGGCCATCAGGCGGGTCAGGTCGGCGACGTCGACGTCCTCCCGCGTGAGCGTGCCGGCCACCTGACCGTGGGCGAGCAGCAGGAACCGGTCGCCGACGAGGTGGGCGTACCGCGGGGTGTTGGTCACGAGCAGCACCGCCAGGCCCTGGCTGCGGGCGGTCACGATCGACTGCAGCAGCAGGGTCTGCTGGGGGACGGCGAGCGGCGCCGTCGGCTCGTCGACGACCAGCGCCCGTGCCCCGAAGTGCAGTGCGCGGGCGATCGCGAGGCTCTGCCGTTCGCCGGGGCGCAGCGTGCTCGCGGGGGCATCGGGGTCGAGCCCCATGACCCCGACCCGCGCCAGTGCCGAGACGGTGGTCGCGCGCGCCCGCTCGAGGTCCAGCCGGCGCAGCGGCCCGTGACCGCGGCTCGGTTCGGCGCCGAGGAAGAAGTTGCGCCACACCGACAGCAGCGGGGCCACGGCGAGGTCCTGCCACACCGTGGCGATCCCCGCGGCGCGGGCCTGCCGGGGCGAGCGGAAGCGCACCGGCTCGCCGTCGACCATCAGCTTTCCCTCGACGTGCCGGGCCAGCCCCGAGAGCAGGGCGACCAGCGTCGACTTGCCCGATCCGTTCTCGCCCAGCACGCAGGTGATCTCCCCGGCGGGCAGCGTCGCCGTCACCCGCGACAGCGCGGCGACGTTGCCGTACCGCACCGTGACCCCGCGCAGGTCGAGCACGGGCAGCCGGGCGGTGGTCGAGCCCGTGGCGAGGGTGGTCATGAGCGCGGCGCCGCCTTCAGCCGGCGCCGCACGACCCCGTTGGTGAGCAGCGCCAGCAGCAGCAGGACGCCGAGCAGCGCCCGGAACCACGGCGGGTCCCATCCCGCCAGGCCGATGCCGTGCTCGGCGACGGCGTAGACCAGCGCGCCGATCGCCGTCCCGACCGCCGAGCCGTACCCGCCGGTGAGCAGGCAGCCGCCGATCACCGCGACGACGACGAAGTCGACCGCAGGCCCGAGGCCGGCCGCGCCGACCTGCACCCCGCCGAGGCGGACGAGGCCGAGGGTCCCGATCAGCCAGCCCGCCGTCGCGGTCAGGCAGAACAGCCCGACCGTCGTCCGGGCGACCGGGACGCCGAGCTGGCGGGCCGCCCGCCGGGCGCCGCCGCAGGCGAACACCGCGTTCCCGAACGGGGTGCGCCACAGCGCCCAGGTGGCCAGCGCCGTGACGCCGAGCCACCACAGCAGGGAGACGCGGAACCGGCCGTCACCGAGCAGGAGGGTGGAGCCGAACACCGCGCTCGCCGACGGCCACCCTTCGGCCGCGGAAAGTCCGCTCACGCGGGCGGAACCGGCGACCGCCTCGACGCCGGCCTGCGTCGTCCCCTGCAGGACCAGGAACGTGGCGAGGGTGACCAGGAAGCTCGGCAGCCCGGTGTTGACCACGAGGAAGCCGTTCACGAGGCCGACGAGCAGCGCGAGGCCCAGGGACGCCAGCAGCGCCGGCCAGACGCCCCAGCCGGCGTGCTCGACGAGCAGGGCGGTGACCAGGGCGCCGGCGACCGCGACGACCCCGATCGACAGGTCGAACTGGCCGGCGATCAGCAGCAGGCCCACGGCCACACCGCCGATGCCGAGCAGCGCGGCGGTGTCGAGGACGCTGGCCAGGCCGCCGCTGCTGAGCAGGTCGGGGGCGGCGGGGAGGAAGACCGCCAGCACGACGGCCAGGCCCACCAGCGCCGGGAGGGAGGGGCGCGCGAGGGCCCGCACCAGCCACCGCCGGGTGCGCGGTTCGTCGCTGGTGACCGGGCCGAACGCCGGCAGCCGCTCGCTGATCACCCGCCGGTCCCGAGGGCAGCCCGGAGCCCGGACGGGGCTCGGGGCGTCGGCAGCGGGGGCCTCCTCGGCGGGTGGGTGCGTCCAGTTTCCACGACGACGCCCGGTCCGACCCGGCGGACCGTGCCGTTCCGGAGCTCTAGGGCTGCAGCCGCCACCGCACCTGGTCGTCGGCGTACCAGGTCCAGCGGGTGACCGGGCGCGGGTAGGGCACGCCGTCGCGGACGACCCGGGCCGGGTCGCAGGCCACCTGCAGTGCCCGGCCCGTCGTCTGCCGGGTGGGGCGCAGCGGCAGCGTCATCACCGTGACGGCGATGGTGTCGACGGCCCGCCACTCGGGCCGGACGTCGATCCGGGTGATCTCCCCGTCGGCGACCTTGATGTCGTCGTGGTGCGCCTGCAGCCCCAGCCGCCGGCTCAGCGCCCGGCGCCCGTCGCCCGCGGCCTCGAGCCGCCCGTGGTGCAGCAGGACGCCGCCGTGGTCGTCGCGGACCAGGGTCAGGTCGCGCGCCTCACCGGAGCCGATGCCGAGGTCGCGGGCCAGGCCCAGCGAGTCCCGGTCGGAGGTGGGCTCCCACGAGACCGGCACCTGCCGGGTGCGGCCGGCTTTCAGCAGCAGCGTCAGGACGCCGGCCAGCGCGGGCACCGGCCCGCGCACGACGATGGCGTCGGCATCCGCCGCGGGCGCGACAGCGTGCTCCCGGGGGGCCTGACCGGGCTCCAGACGGCGGAGGTCCAGCTCGACGGAGGACATGCCGATACCCTGTCATCCCGTCCCACCCACCGCCCCCTTACCAGCCGCCATCCGCCAGGCGCTGATTCGACCGAGGAGAACCAGGACCCGATGCCGGCTGTCGTGCTGATCGGCGCCCAGTGGGGCGACGAGGGCAAGGGCAAGGCCACCGACCTGCTCGGTGGCCGCGTGCCCTACGTCGTCCGCTACCAGGGCGGCAACAACGCCGGGCACACGGTGATCACGCCCGACGGGGAGCGGTACGCCCTCCACCTGATCCCGTCGGGGATCCTCACGGCCGGGTGCACGCCGGTGATCGGCAACGGCGTCGTCGTCGACCCGGAGGTGCTGATCGGGGAGCTGGCGGGCCTCGAGCAGCGCGGCGTCGACACCTCGCGCCTGGTCATCTCGGCCGACGCCCACCTGATCATGCCCCACCACCGTGCCCTGGATAAGGTCACCGAGCGGTTCCTGGGCAAGCGCAAGATCGGCACCACCGGCCGCGGGATCGGCCCCGCGTACGGCGACAAGGTCGCCCGCGTCGGCATCCGGGTCGCCGACCTGCTCGACCTCTCGATCCTGCGGCAGAAGCTCGAGGGCACCCTCCAGGAGAAGAACCAGATCCTGGTCAAGGTCTACAACCGCAAGGCGATCGACGTCGACGAGGTGGTCGCCGAGTACGAGGCGTACGCCGAGGCGCTCAAGCACCGGATCGTCGACACCCGGCTGCTGCTGGGCAACGCGCTCGACGCCGGCGAGTGGGTGCTGCTGGAGGGCTCGCAGGGCACCCTCCTCGACGTCGACCACGGCACCTATCCGTTCGTGACGTCGTCCAACCCGACCGCGGGCGGCGCCGCCACCGGCTCCGGCATCGGCCCCACCCGCATCGAGCGGGTCGTGGGCATCCTGAAGGCCTACACGACCCGGGTCGGCTCCGGCCCGTTCCCGACCGAGCTGTTCGACGCCAACGGCGAGTACCTGCGCAAGCAGGGCGGAGAGGTCGGCGTGACCACCGGCCGGGACCGCCGCTGCGGCTGGTTCGACTCCGTCGTCGCCCGGTACGCCAGCCGGGTCAACGGGATCACCGACTACTTCCTCACCAAGCTCGACGTGCTCTCCGGCCTGGAGACCGTGCCGATCTGCGTGGCCTACGACGTCGACGGCGTGCGGTACGACGAGATGCCGATGACGCAGACCGACTTCCACCACGCGAAGCCGGTCTACGAGGAGATGCCGGGCTGGTTCGAGGACATCCGGCACTGCCGCACGTTCGACGAGCTGCCGGCCAACGCCCAGGCCTACGTGCGGCGCCTGGAGGAGCTCTCGGGCGCACGGATCAGCGTCATCGGCGTCGGCCCCGGCCGCGACGAGAACGTGGTGATCAGAGACCTGATCGCCTAGTCCTGTCGCGGCGAGTGGGACCCGGAGGGTTCCGCGCAGCCGGGACGCAGCGGCTCAGCGGAGCTGGGGGACGGCACCTGGCCGCGGTCGCGGCCCGGAGGGCCGCAGTGATATGGCGGTCACCGCGTGGTCGGGGGAGTCGGTGATCAGGCCGTCGACGCCGAGATCGAGCAGCAGCCGCGCCTCGGCGAGGGCGTCGCCCGGTCCGGCCGGCTCGGGCCCGCGGCGCAGGTGCCGGGGCAGGAACGCGTTCTCCGGCCGCAGCGTCCACGGGATGACCGCGAGCCCGGCCGAGTGCGCCTGGTCCACGAGGTCCGAGACGCCGGTCAACGCCTGCTCGTCGTCGCGCAGCAGGATGCGGTGCCGGCTGGGCGCGATGCCCTGGGCGTAGGTGCTCACCTCGCGCAGCCCGACCGGGGTGACCAGGTCGTCGTCGCAGGCGTCGTCGTCGACCAGTTGCAGCATCGCCGGCCCGTCGTCGCCGAGGTCGGCGCGCAGCCGGCGCAGGGCGCCGGCGTCGAAGGACTGCAGGACGACGCTGCCGTCCTGGCCGGCATCGCCCATCAGGCGCAGCTCGGCGGCGACGAGCTCGACCATCGGCAGTCCCCGCCCGGCGAACCAGGTCGGCTTCTTCAGCTCGGCCAGCACGCGGACCCGGCGCTGGGGCGTGGAGCGCCGGCGGGCCAGCTCGACGACCTCCGCCAGCGTGAGGATGCCGTCCTGCCCGTCGTAGGCGGTGTTGGTGGGGCGGAGGTCGGGCATCCGCTCCACGGCCCGCAGCGTGCGCAGCTCGGCGAGCGTGAAGTCCTCGGCGAACCAGCCGGCGCGCTCCCGGCCGGCGACGACCCGGCTCGTCCACCGGGCGGCGAACTCCGGCCGGGACGCGACATCGGTCGAGCGGGACAGCTCGTTCTCGTGCCGGACGACGAGCGCGCCGTCACGGCTGATGACGACGTCGGGCTCGATCATGTCCGCGCCGAGGTCGATCGCCAGCTCGAAGCTCGCCCGCGTGTGCTCGGGGCGGTAGGCCGACGCGCCACGATGGCCGACGACGAGGGGACGGGCGGGGCGGGTCGCGCGGAGCGGGACCGGCGACGCGGGCGCGTGCATGCCACCGAGAACACCCGGCCCGGGTGAACGCAGGCCGAACTCCCGCTGCCTGTCTGCTCACAATTCGGGCGACAGTTCGCTGACCTGCGGTGCACCATGCCCGGCGTGACGGATCTCTCGGCGCTCGGCTGGACGCCTGACCGCGACGCGGAGCTCCCATCGGGCACCGAGCCGGGCCGGGTGGCCCGCGTCGACCGCGGCCGGCTGCGCGTGCTGACCGCCGACGGTGACCGGGCGGCGTTCCTCGGGACGGCGCTGCACGACGACTCCGGGCTCGGGACGCCGGCGGTCGGCGACTGGGTGGCGCTGCGGGACGAGCTGGCGGTCGCCCTGCTGCCCCGCCGCAGCGCGTTCGTGCGGACGACGGCCGGGCGCACGTCGGCGGCCCAGGTCGTCGCGGCGAACCTCGACGTCGTCCTCGTGGTCGACTCGCTGTCCGCCGAGGCCCGGCTGCGGCGGGTGGAGCGCTACCTCGCCGTCGCCTGGAGCAGCGGCGCGACGCCGGTCGTCGTCCTGACCAAGTCCGACCTCTGCGACGACGTGGCCGCGGCGGTCGAGCAGGTGGCGGAGGACGCGCTCGGCGTCGACGTGCTCCCGGTCAGCTCGCTGACGGGGGAAGGGCTCGACGCCGTGCGGGCGCTGCTCGGCCCAGGCCGGACCGGCGCGATGGTCGGCCCGTCGGGGGTCGGCAAGTCCAGCCTGGCCAACGCGCTGGCCGGACGGCCCCTCGCCGCGACCCGGGAGATCCGCGAGGACGGCCGCGGCCGGCACACGACGACGGCGCGTGAACTGCACGTCCTGCCCGGCGGGGGTCTGTTGGTGGACACCCCGGGCATGCGGGAGCTCGGCCTGTACGACGACGAGGAGGGCGTCGCCACCGCGTACGCCGACGTCACCGACCTGGCCGGCGAGTGCCGGTTCCGCGACTGCGAGCACCGCACCGAGCCCGGCTGCGCGGTCGCGGCCGCCATCGACGACGGCCGGCTGGATCCAGGCCGCCTCCTGGGCTGGCGCAAGCTCCAGGCCGAGGCGCACCGCCAGCTGCTGCGGGTCGACGCCCGCGCCCGCGCCGAGGAGCACGCGCGGATGCGCCGCTTCTCCAAGTCGCTGAAGGCGCAGCCCAACCGGCTGCGCTGAGGGCGGCCGGTAGTTTCCACCCGTGCGCGTGCTCGTGATCGGCTCCGGTGCCCGGGAGCACGCCCTGTGCGTGGCTCTGCAGTCCGACCCCGCGGTGAGCGCGCTGGCCTGCGCGCCCGGCAACGCCGGCACCCGGGCGGTCGCCGCGGCGCTGGCGGTCGCCGCCGCCGATCCCGATGCGGTGGCCGCCCTCGCCCGCGAGTGGTCCGCGGACCTCGTCGTCATCGGGCCCGAGGTCCCGCTGGTGGCGGGCGCGGCCGACGCCGTCCGCGACGCCGGCATCGCCTGCTTCGGCCCGTCGGAGCAGGCTGCCCAGCTCGAGGGCAGCAAGTCCTTCGCCAAGCACGTCATGGCCGCCGCCGGCGTCCCGACGGCGCAGGCGTGGCCGGTCGGCGGGCCCGCGGAGCTGGAGACGGCACTCGACGAGGTTGCTGCGGTCGCCGCCGGAGCGCCGTACGTGGTCAAGGACGACGGGCTGGCCGCCGGCAAGGGCGTGCTGGTCACCCCCGATCGTGCGGCGGCGCTGGCGCACGGGCGCGCCGTGCTCGACGCCGGGCACGCGGTGCTCATCGAGGAGTACCTCGACGGCCCCGAGGTGTCGCTGTTCGCCGTCACCGACGGGACGACGGTCGTGCCGCTGATCCCCGCGCAGGACCACAAGCGGCGGGACGACGGCGACGCCGGCCCCAACACCGGCGGCATGGGCGCCTACGCGCCGCTGACGTGGGCACCCCCCGGCCTGGTCGACGAGGTGCTGGCGACGGTGCTGCAGCCGACCGTCGACGAGATGGCCCGCCGCGGGGAGCCCTTCGCCGGGCTGCTCTACGCCGGGCTGGCGCTGACCTCGCGCGGCGTGCGGGTGGTCGAGTTCAACGCGCGGTTCGGCGACCCCGAGACCCAGGTCGTGCTGCCGCTGCTGGAGACCCCGCTGGCCGGGCTGCTGCACGCCGCGGCCACCGGCACCCTCGCCCAGCATCCGCCGCTGCGGTGGCGGGAGGGTGCCGCCGTGACCGTCGTCGTCGCGGCGCCCGGCTATCCGGAGAAGCCGCGCACCGGTGATCAGGTGACCGGTGCCGACGGCGAGGGCGTGCTGCACGCAGGCACCGCGCTGGCCCCCGATGGCTCGGTGGTGTCCGCCGGCGGGCGGGTGCTGGCGGTCACCGCCGTCGGCGCGGACCTGGCCGCCGCCCGCGGGGCCGCCTACGAGCGGGTGGCCCGGGTGCGGCTGGCCGGCGCGCACTGGCGCACCGACATCGCGCTGGCCGCCGTCGAGGGCCGGATCCGGGTGCCGTCCGCCTGACCGAGGTCCGGCCGGACGATTCCGCGGAAGCGTCGTCAAGGCGTGCGGCTTGACGATTCCGCGGAATCGTCTTCGCGACGGTGAGCGGCGGCCGTAGCCTCGGCGTGTGACCCGCTACCGGTTCCTCGACGCGATGGGCGATGTCGTGGCGGAGGGCGAGTTCGCCGAGCACGCCCTGGCGCTGGCATGGGCGGAGGAGGACGCGGACGACGAGGACGTGCAGCGCGTGGAGTACCTCGGGCCGGAGGGTGACTGGCGCTGGGCGGGGGCCCTGAAGGGCTGAGGTGCGCTCCGGATCGGGCGCGTCCGGGCCGGAGCCGGAATCCTGGTGTTGTCGCTGGTCAGGCCGGTCCGGTTAGGTGGGCGATGCCACCGCGCGCCGAGAGCGCGCCCATCTCTGCGGGAGAGCGCCTCGTGAACAAGTCCGAGCTGGTGTCGAGATTGACCGCCCGCCTCGACGGTGACCGCGCGAAGGCGATGGCAGCCGTCAACGGCGTCCTCGAGGAGATCGAGCAGAGCCTGGCCCGCGGGGAGAAGGTCTCCCTGCTCGGATTCGGCACGTTCGACCGGCGTGAACGCGGGCCACGCACGGCGCGCAATCCGGCCACGGGCGAGACCATCCAGGTCGGCGCCTCGGTGGCGCCGGTGTTCCGCGCCGGCGCCGGGCTCAGGCAGCTGCTCGCCGAGGCCGCCGGCACCGCACGAAGCGTCGCAGCGCAGGCGACCTCAGCCGTGACGGCAGTTCCGGCGATGGCTGCCGGCGTGACCGCGCCGGCGATCAAGGCCGCCACGAAGGCCACGTCGCAGGGGTCGAAGGCCGGATCGAAGGGGAGCTCCAAGGCCTCCTCGAAGGCCGGATCGAAAGCCTCGGTGAAGGCCGAATCGAAGGCCGCGTCGAAGGCCGCATCGAAGGCCGAGTCGAAGGCCGCGGACAAGGCGAGGACCAAGACGGCGGCCGGCGGCGCGGGCAAGGCGTCGAACAAGACCGGCGGCAAGAGCCCGAAGAAGGGGTAGCGCGCTCCAGCGTTGCTCAGAACCTGCCGAAGGGACGTTCGTGGTTGCCGACGATCAGCGAAGTCGCCCCGCGATCCGCGACAGCACTCCCGTCCTCGTCGCACTCATCGCGGGTGTGGGCCTGTGGGGCTACTACCTGGTCGCGGCGATCGCGGCGGGCGTCTACTGGCTCGCGGCCATCGACGCCGTCCTGTTCGTCGCCGCGGTGTGGGCCGTCACGCGGGTGCTCGCTCGGCGTCGACGCTCTCGCGGCGTCTCCGGATAGCCCTCGTCAGAGCACGGCGTCGAGCGGGCGGTCGAGGGCGTCGCCGCCGCCGTCGACGGGTTCGGGCAGGAACCGCCGACGCAGGGCGGCGACCGTCTCCAGCGCGACCGGGTCGACGAGGCCACCCGGCAGCAGCCCCTCGGCGGGGTCGCACATGCGGTCGACGTACCGGCGGGCCAGCGCGGGGGAGACGTCGAGCCGCTGAGCGGCCGCGGTGACGACGACGCCGTCGACGGCCCCCGATCGGACGTCGTCGATGGCGGCGGCGAGCGCCCCCGCCAGCGCGCGGGCCTCGGCCAGCCGGGACTGCCCGGCCACCGCCGTCACGGTGCCGAGGTACGGGCCGCAGACCTCGGCCACCGACGCCAGCCGCACGCAGCCGGCCTCCTCGGCCACCAGCTCGTTGCCGGCGTTGAGCATGGTCGCGTCGCACTCCCCGGCCAGCAGGGCGGACAGGCGCCGCGGTGTCGAGCCCATGGCCACCAGCTCGTACTCCCCGCGCGGGACGCCGAGGGACTCCGCGAGCGCGTACATCGCCAGGGCGAAGCCCGACGACGGGACGTCGACGCCGACGCGGGCGCCTCGCAGCCGGTCGGCGGGGAACCCGGGCCGACCGTAGAGCGCCAAACCCAGCCCCCGGTCGACGCCGCTGACGATGCCGACGTCGAGCAGCTCGCCCAGCGGGTTGGACGGGCTGAACCGGTAGGCCAGCACGTTGTCGGGGCTGGTGAACGCGACATCGATCTCGCCGTCGAGGAGGGACCGGAACTGTCCCGGGGACGACGCCACCGGCACCTCGGTCACCTCGAGCCCCGCAGCCGCCAGGCGCCCGGTGGACCGGGCCACGTCGAGCAGGACCGACGGGCTGAACGTCCCGGCGACGAGGCGGGTGACCATGCGGACCTCCAGGCGGGCGGACGAGGGCCGCAGTATGCCCGGACGTGCACTCGATTGCAGCAATCGGCCCCGAATGACGCGGGAGTCCACCAGGAGCTCATGGCCGGGCGCTTGACATCGCCGACCGCTGCACGTCAGGCTGGCAACAGCGCAACAACCGTTTGCAGAAACCCGAAGGGCGGCCGTCGGATGGACGACCTCGTGGCGTCGGCGATCGCCCACTGGGCCCCCCGGTTCACCACCAACGGTGTCACCGTCTCGGACTTCCAGCGGGTGACGGCGCAGGTCGAGCGGTGGGCCGACTGGTGCGCCGCGTGGTCGGACATGGGCGCCGAGCACGAGGCCCTCGGCCGGCGCGCCCTGGCCGATGGCCGGCTCGTCTCCGCCGGGCAGCACCTGTCGCAGGCGGCGGTGTACTTCCACTTCGGCAAGTTCGTCTTCGTCGAGGACCTCGACCAGATGCGCGCCGCCCACGAGCGGGCCGTCGCCTGCGCGAACGACGCGCTGCCGCACCTGCTCCGGCCGGGCCGGCGGGTCGAGATGCCGTTCGAGGGGGCCACCCTGGTCGGCGTCCTCCGCTGCCCCGACGGCGAGGGCCCGTTCCCCGTCGTCGTCCTCCTGCCCGGGCTGGACTCCACCAAGGAGGAGCTGCGCTCGACGGAGGAGACCTTCCTCGACCGGGGCCTGGCGACCTTCGCCGTCGACGGCCCCGGGCAGGGCGAGGCGGAGTACGACCTGCCGATCCGCGGCGACTGGTCCGCACCGGCCGAGACGATCATGGCCACCCTGGAGGGCCTGCCCGAGGTCGACGCCCGTCGCGTCGCCGTCTGGGGGGTGAGCCTCGGCGGCTACTACGCGCCCCGGGTGGCGGCGGCCCTCGGTGACCGCATCCGGGCCTGCGTCGCGCTGGCCGGCCCCTACGACTTCGGCGACTGCTGGCCGCGGCTGCCCGAGCTCACCCGGCGCACCTTCCAGGTCCGCTCCCGGACGGGGAGCGACGACGAGGCGCGCCAGGTCGCGCACACGCTGTCGCTCGACGGGGTGGCCGAGAAGATCACCGCCCCCCTGCTCATCGTCTTCGGCCGGCAGGACCGGCTGATCCCCTGGCTGCACGCCGAGCGCCTGTCCGAGACCGCCGGCGGGCCGACCGAGCTGCTGATGCTCGAGGACGGCAACCACGGCTGCGCGAACGTCGCGCCTTGGCACCGCCCCTACACCGCCGACTGGCTGGCCGGCCGGCTCGCCTGACTCCCCCGACCGCCGCCGGGCCACCCGTCTACGGAACCGGTCCCCACCGACCACTGCACGACCAGCGAGGAGCACTCATGAACGACAACGACACCCAGAGCCCGGTCACGTCCGTCGGCTGGATCGGTGCCGGCCGCATGGGTGCCGCGATGGCCGCCCGGCTCGCGCGCGCGGGCGTGAAGGTCACCGTCTGGAACCGCACCCGGGCCAAGGCCGAGCCGCTGGCCGAGCTGGGCTGCATCGTCGCCGACAGCATCGCCGAGCTCCGCGGGCTCGACGCGGTGTTCACCATGGTCTCGACGAACAAGGACCTGGCGCAGGTGCTGACCGGTGAGGGCGGCCTGCTCGCCGACCCCGACGACGTGCCGCGGATCGTCGTCGACTGCTCGACGGTCGACCAGGCGGCCTCGGAGGCCATGCGCGCGGCCTGCGCCGAGCGGGGCGTCGCGTTCCTCGCCTCCCCGGTCAGCGGCAACGGCAAGGTGGTCCGCGCCGGCATGCTGACCCTCGTGGCCTCCGGCCCGGAGGAGACCTTCCGCCAGGTCCGGCCGCTGCTGGAGCACATCGGCAAGTCCGTGACCTACGTCGGCGAGGGCGACGTCGCCCGGCTGGTGAAGATCTGTCACAACCTGATGCTCGGTGTCGTGACCCAGACGATGGCCGAGATCACCGTGCTCGCGGAGAAGGGTGGCGTCTCGCGAGAGGCGTTCCTGTCCTTCCTCAACGACAGCGTGATGGGGTCGGTGTTCACCCGGTACAAGACGCCCGCGTTCGTGAACCTGGACTACACGCCGACCTTCACGCCGATCCTGCTGCGCAAGGACTTCGACCTGGGCCTCAAGGCGGCGCACGACCTCGACGTCCCGATGCCCGTGACGGCCGCGACCTCGCAGGCCGTGCAGGCCAGCGTCAGCAGCGGCCGGGTGGAGGAGGACTTCGCCATCCTGCTCGACCTGCAGGCGCACAACTCCGGTATCACCCTGGAGCCCGAGAACGTGACGATCGACGACGGCCTCGGTGCCGCCGACCAGGAGGACACGCGATGACCGGTGGGCGTCCGCTGCCGGCGCCGGGCCACATGGGCGTCGACTACGAGCAGCGGGTCGACTTCGCGCGGCTGCGCGACTACCGGGTCGGCCGGGCCAAGGCGTCGCTGGAGGCCAGCGAGTGCGGCGCCTTCCTGCTCTTCGACTTCTACAACATCCGGTACACGACGCAGACGTGGATCGGGGGCGCGCTCGGCGACAAGATGATCCGGTACGCCCTGCTCGCTCGGGGCAAGGACCCCGTGCTGTGGGACTTCGGCTCGGCGGTCAAGCACCACAAGCAGTACTCCCCCTGGGTCCCGACCGAGAACTACCGGGCCGGCTTCCTCGGCTTCCGCGGGGCCGTCGCACCGACGGTCGGTCTGATGGCCGATGCGGTGGCGGAGATCAAGTCGCTGCTCGTCGAAGCGGGCGTGGCCGACATGCCCGTCGGTGTGGACATCGTCGAACCGCCGTTCCTGTTCGAGATGGAGCGTCAGGGCCTGCGAGTCGTCGACGCCCAGCAGCTCATGCTCGACGCCCGCGTGATCAAGTCGTCCGACGAGATCGTGCTGCTCAACCAGGCGGCGGCCATGGTCGACGGCGTCTACCAGGACATCGTCGAGATGCTGAAGCCCGGAGTGCGCGAGAACGAGATCGTCGCGCACGCCAACAAGCGCCTCTACGAGATGGGCTCCGACCAGGTCGAGGCGATCAACGCGATCTCCGGCGAACGGTGCAACCCGCACCCGCACAACTTCACCGACCGGCTCATCCGCCCCGGTGACCAGGCGTTCTTCGACATCATCCACTCCTACAACGGCTATCGGACGTGTTACTACCGCACGTTCGCGGTGGGCAGCTCCACCCCCGCCCAACGGGACGCCTACACGAAGGCGCGCGAGTGGATGGACCGAGGGCTGGCCGGGATCAAGGCCGGCGTGGGTACCGACGAGGTCGCGGCGCTGCTGCCGAAGGCCGAGGAGTTCGGCTTCGGCAGCGAGATGGAGGCCTTCGGGCTGCAGTTCGCCCACGGCCTCGGGCTCGGCCTGCACGAGCGACCGATCATCTCCCGCCTGAACAGCATGACCGAGCCCGTGGAACTGCAGGCCGGCATGGTGTTCGCCCTGGAGACGTACTGTCCGGCCAGCGACGGGTTCTCGGCGGCGCGGATCGAGGAGGAGGTGGTGGTCACGCCCGACGGCCCGCAGATCCTCACCCTGTTCCCCGCCCAGGACCTCGTCGTCACCAACCCCTACTGAGAGGGCGCGCCATGCCGCTCGACAGCCTCAGCAGCACCGAACTGCTCACCGACCTCTGGATCGGCGGCAAGGCCGTGCCGGCCTCCGACGGCGGCCGGTTCGACGTGCTGGACCCCTCGACCGGTGAGGTGCTCGCCACGGTCGCCGATGGCAGCGTGGAGGACGCGCTCGCCGCGGTCGACGCCGCCGACGGCGCGGCCGCGGCCTGGGCCGCGACCGCTCCGCGCGAGCGGGCGGAGATCCTCCGCCGCGCCTGGGAGCTCATGACCGAGCAGGCCGACGACCTCGCGAAGCTGGTCACGCTGGAGAACGGCAAGGCGCTGGCCGACGCGAAGGGCGAGGTCGCCTACGCGGCCGAGTTCTTCCGCTGGTACTCCGAGGAAGCCGTGCGCGCCGCCGGCCAGGTGATGACGGCGCCGTCCGGGGCGAACAAGATCATGGTGCTGCACCAGCCGGTCGGCATCGCCGTCCTGGTGACGCCGTGGAACTTCCCCGCCGCGATGGCCACCCGCAAGATCGGTCCGGCGCTGGCCGCCGGGTGCACCGTCGTCCTCAAGCCGGCCAGCGACACCCCCCTGACGGCACTGGCGATGGCGAAGATCCTCGACCGGGCGGGCGTGCCCGCCGGTGTGGTCAACGTGCTGCCCGCCCGGAGGTCCGGCGCCGTCGTCTCGGCGATGCTGCACGACCCGCGGGTGCGCAAGCTGTCGTTCACCGGCAGCACCGAGGTCGGCCGGGTGCTCCTCAAGGAGGCTGCCGACCAGGTCATCAACTGCTCGATGGAGCTCGGCGGCAACGCGCCCTTCCTGGTGTTCGCCGACGCCGACCTCGACGCCGCGGTCGAGGGCGCGATGGTCGCCAAGATGCGCAACGGCGGGGAGGCCTGCACCGCGGCCAACCGGTTCTACGTGGAGCGGCCGGTCGCCGAGGAGTTCGGCCGCCGGCTGGCCGAGAAGATGAAGGCGCTGCGCATGGGCCCCGGGCTCGACGACGGCGTCCAGCTCGGCCCGCTGGTGAACACCGACGCCGTCGAGAAGGTCGACGAGCTCGTGCGCGGCGCCGTGGACGCGGGTGCCGAGGCCGTCGTCGGGGGCCGCCGTCCCTCGGACGAGAAGTACTCCGCCGGCTTCTACTACGAGCCGACGGTGCTGCTCGACGTGCAGCCGGGCTCGAAGATCCTCGAGGAGGAGATCTTCGGGCCGGTCGCGCCGGTGGTCACCTTCGACGAGGAGGACGAGGCGATCCGGCTGGCCAACGCCACCGAGTACGGCCTGGTCTCCTACGTCTACACCGGCGATCTCGCCCGCGGCCTGCGGGTCAGCGAGGGCCTGGACTCGGGCATGGTCGGGCTCAACCGCGGGCTGGTCAGCGACCCGGCGGCGCCGTTCGGCGGCACCAAGCAGAGCGGGATCGGCCGTGAGGGCGGGCACGACGGCATGCTCGACTACCTGGAGAGCAAGTACATCGCCGTCCAGTGGTGAGCTGACCCGGGCGAGATCTGCACACTGGCCCCATTCGGGTGCCCGAAGTGGGCCAGTGTGCAGATCTCGCCGCGTTCAGGGAGCAGCAGTCGGGGACGTCGCCCAGTAGTCCTCGCGGGCCTTGGTCTGCGCCAGCTCCTCGGCGGTGCGGAAGCCGGGGGCCATCGAGGCGTCGGTGCCGGCCAGGTACTGGTGGTGGTCGATGCCCAGCAGCCGGATCCAGCTCTGCTGCCCGAAGGTGAGCGCGATGCAGCAGCCGAGCTCGACCAGTTCGGGCTCGGAGAAGTGCTGGTGCAGCCGGGCCCAGAAGCCCTCCTCGTCGGCCGGCATGCCCCAGGCGATCGCCTCGGCGTAGGCCAGCGCCGCCTTCTGCCGGTCGTCGTACTTCTCGGACTTCTCGAAGTTCAGCAGCTCGTCGTACTGCATCTCCTCGAGCCCGGCCTTCGCCGCCTTGATCGAGCGCTGGTTGCCGCAGAACTCGCACTTCACCGTGCGGGAGATGTAGACCCGGCACAGCTCCTTGATCGCGTGGTCGCACACGCCGCTGTGGAACAGGGCCTTCCACGAGTCGGCGAACGCCCAGAAGGCCTCCGGGACGTGGGCGCGGACCGCCGAGCTCTCCGGGCGGGGAGTGCCCTCCCGGGCGCAGCGGTGCATCTCCTCCTGCATCCGCTCGTCCATGTTCTCCAGCGGCACGTAGCTGATGTGCGGTCGGGGCATCGAAGGTCTCCTCGGGTGGGTTCAGCGGGTGAAGATCTCGGGGTGTTTGCCGAGCTCGATCCGGGTGCGGCGGATGTGGCCGGCCAGCGTGCGCTCGGCGTCGACGACGTCGCGGCGGCTGATCGCGTCGAGCAGCAGCCGGTGCTCGGCGTTGATGACCCACCGCCGGCCGGGCCCGGTCAGGGTGACGAACGTGCGCCGGTAGTGGGCGGTCGAGTTCCACAGCCGGGTGACCGAGCTGGTCAGCTGGTCGATGGTGCAGCCGGTGTAGCTGCTCAGGTGGAACTCGCGGTCGAGCTCCAGGAAGTCGGCGACGGCGGCGTCGTCGCCCTTCGGCAGCGCCTCGATCCGCCCCTGGAGCTCGGCCAGGTGGCGCACGTCGGCCGAGGTCAGGTGCGGGATGCTCTCGCTGATGGCGAGCTGCTCCAGCTGCTCGCGCATCCGGTAGACGACGTCGACCTCGTGCATGGTCAGGCTCGGCACGCGGGCGCCCTTGTGCCGCTCGTGCTCGGTGAGGCCCTCGGCCTCGAGGATGCGCAGCGCCTCCCGCACCGGCAGCCGGCTGGAGCCCAGGCGCTCGGCGACCTCCTCCTGCCGGATCCACTCACCGGGGGCGATCTCCCCGGCCAGGATCGCGCGGCGCAGGTGGTCGGCCACGCGGGCGCTGGCCGCCGCGACCTCTGTCATGCGAACCGCTCCGGATGGCGGAAGAACGCCTTGCCCTCGGGGTAGCTGACCAGCTCGAACTGCATCCCCCACGGGCTGAGGAAGTAGACCCACCGCTGGCCCTCGTGGGCGCCGGAGCTCGCGGTCGGCTCACCGAGCACCCGGACGCCGTGGTCGCGGAGGTGGGCGACGGCGGCGTCGAGGTCGTCGACGTAGAGGGCGACGTGGTGGCCGCCGATGTCGCTGTTGCGCGGCGGGGTCGGGTTCTGGTCGGGCGCCTCGTAGGAGAACACCTCGAAGATGGCCTGGCCGCCGCACCGGAAGAAGCTGTTGCGCCGCATGACCGCGCGCGGGTGGACGTTCAGGTGCTCGGCCATCCAGTCGGTGTCGGGATGCTCGAACGGGCCCAGGGAGTAGAGGTACTCGCAGCCCAGCACGTCGACCAGGAAGGCTCGCGCCTGCTCGAGGTCGGGCACGGTGAAACCGATGTGGTCGACCCCGCTCAGCCCCGGCAGCCCCATGCTCGCCTCCCTCTTCTGGATCCAAAGCCTAGGCGAATGTGAGGCACTGCACTAGCCTGGGCACCGTTCGGCATCGTCTCGGATCCAATCGAGGAGTTCCCCATGGCGGTCCATCGCCGTCTCGAACCGGCTGCCCCATGGGTGGAGCTCGTCGTCACCCCCGACGACTGGGCCGCTGCCGACCCCGACCTGCTGCAGGCGATGTTCGGCCAGCTCGTGCTGATCCGCGTCTTCGAGGAGTACGTGCTCGAGCTCGCTGCGGCCGGGCTGATCCACGGCCCGGCGCACTCGAGCATCGGCCAGGAGGGCGGCGCCGTCGGCTCGGTCCTGGCGCTGACCAGCGCCGACCAGGTCAACGGCTCGCACCGCGGTCACCACCAGTTCCTCGCCAAGGTGCTGCACCACGTCGCGCCCAAGGGCATCGACCTCGGCTCGCCGGTCGACGACGAGGTGCGCGACGTGCTGCTGCGCACGCTCGCCGAGATCTGCGGGCTCGACCGCGGGTGGAGCCACGGTCGCGGCGGGTCGATGCACCTGCAGTGGAAGGACGCCGGCGCGATGGGCACCAACGCCATCGTCGGCGGCGGGGTCCCCATGGCGGCCGGGTTCGCCTGGGCCGACAAGCAGGCGGGCACCGACGCCGTCTCGGTCACCTACTTCGGCGACGGCGCGGTCAACATCGGCTCCACGCTCGAGACGTTCAACCTCGCTGCGGCCTGGCACCTGCCGATCTGTTTCTTCATCGAGAACAACCGCTACGCCGTGTCCACCAGCGTCTTCGAGGCCACCTGCGAGGCGCGCCTGTCCGGTCGCGGCCCGGGCTTCGGCATCCCCAGCTGGAAGGTCGACGGCATGGACCCGCTCGCCGTCCACCTCGCGATGCAGGAGGCGGTCGCGCACATGCGCGCCGGCGGCGGCCCCACGGTCGTCGAGGCCGACACCTACCGGTTCTTCCACCAGAACGGTGCCTTCCCCGGCAGTGCCTTCGGCTACCGCACGAAGGAGGAGGAGCAGGAGTGGCGGCGCCGCGACCCGGTCGACCAGGTGTCGGCCGAGCTCGTCCGCCGCGGCCTGCTGACGCAGGCCGACGTCGACACCGCCGTCACCACCGCCCGCCTGCTGATGTCCGACATCGGTGACGTGCTGCTCGAGCCGCTGCCCGGCGGGAAGCCGGGGCAGCGCCGCATCCGCGAGGCCGAGTGGCCCGACCCCGGGTACGTCGACGTCGGCGTGCGCGGTGACCTCGGCGAGTTCGACGGCGCCCCGATCGCCGACCGCGACACCTACGCCGGCGACCTGGCCGAGCAGAAGTTCATCGAGGCCGTCGCCGCGGTGATGAACCGCCGGATGGAGACGGACCCGTCCGTCGTCGTCATGGGCGAGGACGTGCACCGGCTCAACGGCGGCACCAACGGGGCCACCCGCGGCCTGAAGGAGCGGTTCCCCGACCGGATCCTCGGCACCCCGATCAGCGAGAACGCCTTCGCCGGGCTCGGCGGCGGGATCGCGATCGACGGCCGCTTCCGGCCGGTCGTGGAGTTCATGTACGCCGACTTCATGTGGGTGGCGGCCGACCAGCTGTTCAACCAGATCGGCAAGGCCCGGCACATGTTCGGTGGCGACGGCGCGGTGCCCTTCGTGCTGCGCAGCAAGGTCGCCATGGGTACCGGCTACGGCTCGCAGCACTCGATGGACCCGGCCGGGATCTTCGCCACCAACCCCGGCTGGCGGATCGTCGCGCCCTCGACCCCGTTCGACTACGTGGGCCTGATGAACGCAGCCCTGCGCTGCCAGGACCCGGTCGTCGTCCTGGAGCACGTCGACCTCTACAACTCCACCGGCGAGGGCCCGGTCGACGACCTCGACTACTGCCTGCCGGTCGGCAAGGCGGCGGTCCGGCGCCCCGGTGAGGAGGTCACGGTGCTGACCTACCTGGCCATGACGAACTACGTCCTCGACGCGGTCGAGACCCTCAGCAGCGTCGACGCCGAGGTGATCGACCTGCGCTGGCTGGACCGCGCCTCGATCGACTGGGAGACCATCGGCGAGAGCATCCGCAAGACGAACAACGTGCTGATCGCCGAGCAGGGCGCCGTCGGGACGTCGTACGGCGGCTGGCTCGCCGACGAGATCAACCGCCGCTTCTTCGACTGGCTCGACCAGCCGGTGCAGCGGGTGACCGGCGGCGAGGCCTCGCCCAGCATCAGCAAGGTGCTGGAGCGGGCCGCGATCGCGCAGAGCGCCGAGGTCGCCGCCGCGCTGACCGCCATGACCCAGCAGACGGGGGCGTGACCGTGGCCCGGTTGATGCGCATGCCCGAGGTGGCCGCGGGCGGCACCTCGGCAGTCCTGCACGAGTGGTCGGTGGCCGAGCGGGCCGAGTTCGGCGCCGCCGACGTGCTGGCGACCGTCGAGACCGACAAGGCGGTGGTCGACGTCGAGGCCGACCAGCCCGGCGTCGTCGTCAAGCTGCTGGTGCCCTCCGGGGCGACCGTGGAGGTGGGCGCGCCGATCGCCGTCCTGGGGGATCCGGGGGAGACCGTCGGCGATGTCGACTCGGTTCTCGCCGCACTCGGTGTCGCCGACGCCGCGGCGACGGCGCCGGACCCGGAGGGGGCGCCGGACCAGCCGGCGTCGCCCGACGTACCCGCAGCCCTGGTGCCGGAGACCGTGGCGGCGAGCGGCCTCACCGCCGCCCCGCCGTCGTCGAACGGGCACGGCCGCATCTTCGCGAGCCCCCTGGCCCGCCGGCTGGCCCGCGAGGCGCAGCTGCCCCTGCAGGGCATCATCGGCACCGGTCCCGGCGGCCGCATCGTCCGCCGCGACATCGAGGCGGCGGTGGTCGCCCGCCCGGCCGAGGCCCCGCTGGCCGCACCCGCGGCCACGTTCCCGGGGGACGCGTCGTACACCGACGTCCCGCACACCCCCATGCGCCGGGCGATCGCGCGGCGGCTGACCGAGAGCAAGCAGACCGTCCCGCACTTCACGCTCCGGGCGACGATCCGCGTCGACGCCCTGCTGGCCCTGCGGACCGAGCTCGCGGGGATCGGCACGAAGGTGTCGGTCACCGACCTGCTCGTGAAGGCCGCCGGCCGGGCGCACACCGCCGTCCCCGGGATGAACGCGATCTGGACGCCGGAGGCGACCCGCGCGTTCACGTCGGTGGACGTGGGCGTCGCCGTCTCGACCGGGACCGGGCTGCTCACGCCCGTCGTCCGCGGCGTGGACCGGCTGTCCGTCGGGGCGATCTCGGCCACCGTCGGCGACCTCGTCGAGCGCGCGCGGTCGGGCCGGCTGCGGCAGGACGAGCTGGAGGGCGGCTCGCTGACGCTGACCAACCTCGGCATGTACGGCACCGAGGAGTTCGCCGCCATCATCAACCCGCCGCAGTCGGCGATCCTCGCCGTGGGCGCGGCCCGGCAGGAGCCGGTCGTCGTCGACGGCTCCCTCGCCGTCGCCTCGGTGCTGCGGGTGACGCTGTCGGCCGACCACCGGGTGATCGACGGCGCGCTGGCCGCGCAGTGGATGGCGGCGTTCGTCGCCGCCGTCGAGCAGCCGCTGCAGCTGCTCGTCTGAGCACACCGCGTCCAGACCGGGCGGGCCAGGAAGTATCGCGCCCGCCGTGGTCGGCCGGGTTGCCTCAGCTGGTGCCGACCACCGGCCGCGCCCGCTCGGGGCGCGGCTCGGGCGGCCGCGGCCCCTCGTTCCGGCGGCTGAGGTAGGTGCCGGCGACGTTGGCGCACGCCACGGTCGGGACGGCGATCAGCGCGCCGAAGATCCCGGCGACCAGCAGCCCGGCGGCGATCGCCAGCACCACCGCCAGCGGGTGCACCCGGACGGCGCGGCCGAGCAGCAGCGGCTGCAGGACGTGCCCCTCGAGCTGCATGACCCCGATGACGACGCCGAACGCGATCAGCGCCGTGATCGGGCCGTTGGACACCAGGGCGACCAGCACCGCCACCGTGCCGGCGAGGAACCCGCCGATGATCGGGATGAACGCGCCCAGGAACACCAGCGCCGCCAGCGGGATGACCAGCGGGACGCCGAGGATCGCCAGCCCGATGCCGATGCCGATCGCGTCGACCATGGCGACGGCGACGGTCGCCCGCACGTAGGAGATCAGCGTCCGCCACGACCGGCGGGCCGCCTCGTCGATGTAGGCGCGCGAGTCGGCCGGGAACAGCCCGACCAGCCACAGCCAGATCGACCGGCCGTCCTTGAGGAAGAAGAACAGGGTGAACAGCGCCAGGACGATGCCGGTGACCACCTCGCCGACGGTCGCCGCGGTGGTGATGGCGCCCGAGGCGAGCGTGTCCCGGTTCTCGACCAGCGAGTCCTGGACCTGCGCGACGGCGTCCTCGAGCTGCCCCTGCGTGATCGGGAACGTGCGGACGATGAACTCCTGCACCTGCCCGATGCCCTCGCTGACCTGCGCCGCGAGGTCGGAGAACCCGGCGTTGAACCGCTCGACGACGAGCGTGATGATCCCGGAGACCACGGCGAGGCCGACCAGCAGCATGGCGAACGCGGCCAGCGAACGAGGCCACCCACGACGCACCAGGTAGGCGGCCCCCGGCTGCAGCAGTGCCGCGAGCATGAGCGCCACGATCACCGGGACGACGACGACGGCGATGTAGGCCATCGCGTAGAGCAGGGCGAAGACCCCGGCGATGACGACGATCAGCCGCCACGACCAGGCCGCCGCCATCCGCAGCCCTTCCGGGACGGCGGTCTCGGCGGCGCGCGGGTCGCCGGGACTGCGGGTCAGCCTCCGGCTCCGCTCCCCGGGCCGGTGCGGCCGGCCACCGGCGGGGGGCCCGCTGACACCACCCGGACCGACCGCGCCGTCGAGGTCGGGGGCGCCGGGCTCGGGGCTGCCCACCGGCGGGCGGGTGGCGGTCTCGGTGTCGTCGTCCGGGATCTGGACGAAGTCGATCGGCTCTACCGGCTCGTCGGGGGTGTGGCCGTTCCGGTCGTGGTCGCCGTGGTGGTGGTGCCAGGCGTGGGGATCGTGCTCGGCGGCCGCGCGGATGCGCTCGCGGGCCCGGGCGACGAGGTCGTTGGCGCGACGCAGCATCACGCACCTCCGGCGGGCAGGTAGGGGCCGTCCATGATCACGCTAGCCCTGCGGGAGGATGTCCTCGTGGTGCGACGAGCTGAGCTGTGGCAGGCGGTACCCCGATGATCGAGCGCTACACGCTCCCCGAGATGGGCCGGGTCTGGAGCGACGAGCACAAGTACGCCCTCTGGTGCCGGGTGGAGACGCTGGTGCTGGAGGCGCACGCCGCCGCCGGCCGGGTGCCGGCCGACGTCGTCGAGCCGGTGCGCGCCGCGCCGCCGCCCTCGCCGGCCCGCGTGGCCGAGATCGAGGAGACGACGCAGCACGACGTCATCGCCTTCCTCACCGCCTGGGCCGACAACACGTCCCCGCGCTCGGCGGCGGCCTACGTGCACCACGGCATGACGTCGTCGGACCTGCTCGACACGGCGCTGGCCGTGCAGCTCACCGACGCCACCGACGTGTTGCTGGCCAAGGCCGACCGGCTGGTCGCGGCGCTGCGCGACCACGGGCTGAAGCACCGCGACACGATCAAGGTCGGCCGCACCCACGGCGTGCACGCCGAGCCCGACGTGTGGGGGCACCGGGTGGCCGACCTGGCCTTCGCCGCCGCACGGTCGCGGGACCGGCTGCGCGAGGCGCGCGCCCGCGTCGGCGTCGTCGCGATCTCCGGCGCCGTCGGCACGTACTCGCTGATCGACCCGTCGGTCGAGGTGCACGTCGCGTCGGCGCTGGGCCTGCGGCCGGCCGATGCCTCGACGCAGGTGGTGCTCCGCGACTCGATCAGCGAGTGGGTCTCGGCCCTGGCGATCATCGCGACCGTCTGCGAGGCGATCGCCCTGGAGGTGCGGCACGGCCAGCGGACCGAGGTGCGGGAGCTGTCGGAGGCGTTCGGTTCGGGCCAGAAGGGCTCGAGCGCGATGCCGCACAAGAAGAACCCGATCCGCTCCGAGCGCATCGCCGGGCTCGCACGGGTGGTCCGGGCGGCGATCGTGCCGGTCATGGAGGGCATCCCGCTGTGGCACGAGCGGGACATCTCGCACTCCTCCACCGAGCGGGTGTTCCTGCCCGACGCGGCGATCACCACCGACTACCTGCTGCACCTGACCACCGGCCTGGTCGAGAACCTGGTCGTCGACGCCGACCGGATGCGGGCCAATCTGGAGTCGACCGGCGGACTGATCTACACGTCGTCGGTGCTGCTGGAGCTCGTCGAGGGCGGGCTGTCGCGCGAGGACGCCTACGCGCTGGTGCAGTCGGCGGCGATGGAGACGTGGAACTCGGGTGTCCCGTTCCGGGAGACGCTGCGCACGCGGGCGGCCGGCTCCGGGGTCACGCTGGACGAGGCGCGGCTGGACGAGATCTGCCGGCCCGAGCGGTACGTGACCCAGTTGGGCCCGCTGTTCGACCGGCTCGCGGCTCTCTCGTGATCGATCTCCCGCTCGTCGCGCGCGGCAAGGTGCGCGAGGTCTACGACGCCGGCCCCGGGCAGCTGCTGCTCGTCGCCTCCGACCGGATCTCCGCCTACGACCACGTGCTGCCGACGCCGATCCCCGACAAGGGGCGGGTGCTGACCCAGCTCTCGGTGTGGTGGTTCGAGCAGCTCTCGCCGGTCCTCGACGCGTTCGGGGCGACGCACCACCTGATCTCCGCCGCCGACGTGCCGGCAGACGTCGCGGGTCGGGCGATGCTTGTGCGGCGGCTGGAGATGCTGCCGGTCGAATGCGTGGCTCGGGGCTACCTCTCGGGCTCGGGCACGAAGGAGTACGAGGCGACCGGCTCGATCCGCGACGTCGCGCTGCCGCCCGGGCTCGTGGAGGGCTCGCGGCTGCCCGCGCCGGTGTTCACGCCGTCGACCAAGGCCGAGCTCGGGGAGCACGACGAGGCGATCGACTTCGCCGCCGTCGAGACCGCCGTCGGCGCCTCCCGCGCGGCGGAGCTGCGGGACCTGACCCTGGCGCTGTACGGGCGGGCCTCGGAGATCGCGGCGCGGGCGGGGCTGATCCTGGCCGACACGAAGTTCGAGTTCGGCCTGGACGCCTCCGGTGGGCTCGTGCTCGGCGACGAGGTGCTCACGCCCGACTCGTCGCGGTTCTGGCCCGCGGACTCGTGGGCGCCCGGCGCGGCCCAGCCCTCGTACGACAAGCAGTTCGTGCGCGACTGGCTCACGTCGCCGGCGTCCGGCTGGGACCGGGTCTCGCCGCCGCCGGAGCTCCCGGACGACGTCGTCGCCGCCACCCGGCAGCGGTACGTGACCGCCTACGAGCTGCTGACCGGCCGGAGGTTCGACTGATGCGGCGGACGCGGAGCGGGATCGCCTACGCGACCGGCGGCACGGACGGGCCGTTGCTGCTGCTCCTGCACGGGCTGGGCGCGACCGGGGCGGTCTGGACGCCGCTGCTCGCGCAGTTCCACGAGGCGTGGCCTGGGCGCTGGGCGGCGCCCGACCTGCGCGGCCACGGGCTGTCTCAGTTCACGCCGCCCTACGGCTACGCGGTGCACGCCGCCGACATGGCGGAGCTCGCGACGGAGCTCGGCGCCCCCTCGGTGACGGTGCTCGGCCACTCGTTCGGCGGCGTCGTCGGGGCGGTGCTGGGCGGCGGCTGGTTCGGCGTGGCCGTCGACCGCGTGGTCGCCCTCGGCGTGAAGATCGACTGGACCGACGACGAGGTGACCCGCGCCCAGGCGATGGCCCGCCGTCCGCCGCAGGTGTTCGCGTCGGCGGGAGAGGCCGCGGACCGGCACCTGAAGCTGGCCGGCCTGCGCGACCTGGTCGACCCCGCGGAGCCGGTGGCCCGGGCGGGGGTGCGGATCGGCGAGGGTGGTTGGATCGCCGCGCTGGACCCGCGGGCGTTCTCCGCCGTCGGCCCGCCGGTGGAGACCGTGCTCTCCCGCTGTGCTGCGCCGCTCCGGCTGGCGGCCGGGGCGGCCGACCCGATGGTGGGCCTGGACGCCATGCGCCGGGTCGACCCGGACGCCGTCCTGATCGAGGGCGCCGGCCACAACGCCCACTACGAGACCCCCGAGGCGGTCTGGCCCCTCCTCCAGTCCTCCTGACCCCGGCGAGATCGCCGATCTCGCTCACTTTCGGGCCGCAAAGCGAGCGAGATCGCCGATCTCGCCGAGGGGCTGTGGACGGCGCAGGGGCGGGCGGGCGTCGCGAGGCAGGCTGCTGCGATGCCCGGACGACGTCCTCGCCTCCGCCTCACCGGCCCCGCGACCCGCGCCATGGCCCGCGCGGCCGGCATCGGCGACCGTCACCTGCAGCATCCCGAGGTGGAGCGGCTCTCCCGCGACACGTATCTCCCTCGCGTGCTGGCCGGTGATCTCCGCCAGCGTCTGGCCGCCGTCCTCCTGACCGCTCCGCACGGAGCGGTGCTGAGTCACCGGACGGCCGCCGCCCTGTGGGAACTGGAGATCCCGCTCCAGCCCGCGGCAGACAGGCGGATCGACCTGATCGCTCCGCCGTCCTCGCGTGCAGAGAGCCGGGCGGACCGCCGCGTGCACCGCGTCGCACTCGACGACGACGAGGTGACCCGCCTCGAGTCGTTCCTGGTGACGACGCGGCCCCGGACGTGGCGGGACCTCGCCGCTGTGCTTCAACCGCCCGCCCTGCTGGCGGTCACCGATCAGCTCCTCGCCCGTGGGTGCACTGTCGCGGCGCTCGAGCAGCAGCTCGTGCGGCGGCCGACCGGCCGGGGGGCCGCCCGGGCGCGTGCAGTCCTTCCCGTCGCCGATCGTCGGGCCGGGTCGCCGATGGAATCGGTGCTGCGGTGGCTCCTGCACAGCGCGGGCGTCCCGGCACCGGACCTGCAACACGCCATCTGGACGCCTGTCGCGGAGTTCCACCCGGATCTCGCGTGGCCCGACCGGAAGGTCCTCGTCGAGTTCGACGGCGATGGGCACCGGGATCGGCGTGTCTTCGTCGAGGACCTGCGCCGGCAGAACGCGCTCGTCGCGGCCGGGTGGACGGTCTTGCGCTTCAGCTCTGCGGACGTGCTCGGCCGACCGGAGCAGGTCGTCGCGGCGATCGTGCGCGCGCTGCGCGGTTGAGATTCGGCGATGTCGCGCGCTCTGGATGCCCAAGGATGGCGAGATCGGCGATGTCGCGCGCTTTGGGTGCCCAAGGTGAGCGAGATCGGCGATCTCGCCGGGGAGCCGGGCGCGCGGGAGGGCCTCGTGCGGCGACCGGTACCCTCGGTCGCGTGGCACGGGTGGTCGTCGACGTCGTCCTGAAGCCGGAGATCTCCGACCCCCAGGGGCAGGCCGTGCTCGGCGCGCTGGGGCGCCTCGGCCACGACAGCATCACGAGCGTCCGCCAGGGCAAGCACTTCGTCCTCGAGGTCGACGGCGACCCGGACGAGGCCGAGCTGAAGCAGATCGCCGAGACGCTGCTCGCCAACCCCGTCATCGAGGACGTCGAGCTGCACCTCACCGCCGACTGAAGGAACCAGCCTTGCGCATCGGTGTTCTCACCTTCCCGGGCTCCCTGGACGACGTCGACGCCGTCCGCGCGCTACGGCTGGCCGGGGCCGAGCCGGTCGCGCTCTGGCACGCCGACCACGACCTGAAGGACGTCGACGCCGTCGTCCTCCCCGGTGGTTTCTCCTACGGCGACTACCTCCGGGCGGGGGCGATCGCGGCCCGCGCCCCGCTCATGCAGGACGTGGTGGCCAAGGCCGGCGGCGGCATGCCCGTCCTCGGCATCTGCAACGGCTTCCAGGTGCTCTGCGAGGCCGGTCTGCTGCCCGGGGCGCTCACCCGCAACGGCCACCTGCACTTCCGCAACCGCGACCAGGCGCTGCGCATCGAGCGGGCCGACACCGCGTGGACCAGCGACTACGAGACCGGCCAGCGCATCGTCGTCCCGGTCAAGAACGGCGAGGGCCGTTACGTGGCCGCCGACACGGACCTGGACCGACTCGAGGGCGAGGGCCGCGTCGTCGCCCGGTACGTCGAGGGCAACCCGAACGGCAGCTCCCGCGACATCGCCGGCGTCACCAGCGCCGACGGCCGGGTCGTCGGCCTCATGCCCCACCCGGAGCACGCGGTGGAGGACCTCACCGGCCCGAGCACCGACGGGCTGGGTTTCTTCACCAGCGTTCTGCAGGGAGTCCTCGCGTGACCATCGACACGGTCGAGCACGCCGAGAAGTCGCCGGACGACGAGCAGCCCTACGCCGAGCTCGGGCTGAAGTCCGACGAGTACCTGCGCATCCGCGACATCCTGGGCCGCCGGCCCACCACCGCCGAGCTCGCCATGTACTCCGTCATGTGGAGCGAGCACTGCTCGTACAAGTCGAGCAAGGTGCACCTGCGCCAGTTCGGCGACCTGCCGCACAGCGACGCCCTGCTCGTCGGCATCGGCGAGAACGCCGGCGTCGTCGACGTCGGCGACGGGTACGCGGTCACGTTCAAGGTCGAGTCGCACAACCACCCGAGCTACGTCGAGCCCTACCAGGGCGCGGCCACCGGCGTGGGCGGCATCGTCCGCGACATCCTGACCATGGGGGCGCGCCCGGTCGCCGTCATGGACTCGCTCCGTTTCGGCCGTGCCGACGCCCCCGACACCGCGCGGGTGCTGCCGGGTGTCGTCGCCGGCGTGGGCGGCTACGGCAACTGCCTCGGCCTGCCCAACATCGGCGGCGAGCTGCTCTTCGACGACTGCTACGCCGGGAACCCGCTGGTCAACGCGCTGTGCGTCGGCGTGATGCGGCACGAGGACGTCCGGCTGGCCAAGGCCGAGGGCGTCGGCAGCAAGGTGATCCTGTTCGGCGCCCGCACCGGAGGCGACGGCATCGGTGGCGTGAGCGTGCTGGCCAGCGAGACCTTCGACGAGCACGGCCCGGCCAAGCGGCCGAGCGTGCAGGTCGGCGACCCGTTCACCGAGAAGCTGCTCATCGAGGCCTGCCTGGAGATCTTCGAGCAGGACCTTGTCACCGGCATCCAGGACCTCGGCGGAGCCGGCCTGTCCTGCGCCACCTCCGAGCTCGCCAGTGCCGGCACCGGCGGCATGCACGTCGACCTCGACACCGTGCCGCTGCGCGACTCCACGCTCACGCCGGCCGAGATCCTGATGAGCGAGTCGCAGGAGCGCATGTGCGCGATCGTCGAGCCGGGCAAGGTCGACGCCTTCCTGGCGGTCTGCCGCAAGTGGGACGTGCTCGCAACCGTCATCGGCGAGGTCACCGACGGCGACCGGCTCACCGTCGACTGGCACGGCGAGCGGATCGTCGACGTCCCGCCGCGGACCGTCGCCCACGAGGGCCCGGTCTACCACCGTCCGATGCGCCGCCCGGCCGACCTCGACGACCTGCAGGCCGACGACGCCGCGAAGCTCCCCCGCCCGCGCACCGGCGCGGAGCTCCAGGCCCACTGGCTGGCGCTCCTCAGCAGCCCCGACGGGGCCGACAAGACCTGGGTCACCGAGCAGTACGACCGCTACGTCCGCGGCAGCACCGTGCTCGCGCAGCCGGAGGACGCCGGCGTCGTCCGCATCGACGAGGACACCCACCGCGGCATCGCGCTGGCCCTCGACGGCAACGCCCGGTACGCCCGCCTCGACCCGTACGCCGGAGCCCAGCTCAACCTCGCCGAGGCCTACCGCAACGTGGCGGTGAGCGGGGCCACGCCGCTGGCCGTCACCAACTGCCTGAACTTCGGCTCCCCGGAGGAGCCCGAGGTCATGTGGCAGTTCGCCGAGGCCGTCCGCGGCCTGGCCGACGCCTGCCGCGACCTCGGCCTGCCGGTCACCGGCGGCAACGTCAGCCTCTACAACCAGACCGGCGACGTGGCGATCAACCCGACGCCGGTCATCGGCGTGCTGGGCGTGCACGACGACGTCCGGAAGCGGATCGGCGGTGGCTGGCGGACGGCGGGGGAGCGCGTCCTGCTGCTGGGCGTGACGACGCCGGAGTTCGGCGGGTCCGCCTGGGCCAGCGTCGTCCACGGCCACCTCGGCGGCAAGCCGCCGGCGGTCGACCTGCCCGCCGAGCGGGCCCTGGCCGACGTGCTCGCCGCGCTGGGCCGCGAGGGTCTGGTCAGCTCCGCCCACGACCTGGCCGACGGCGGGCTCGCGCAGGCGCTCGCCGAGTCCGCGCTGCGGCACGGTGTCGGCGCCGTGCTCCGCCTCACGGGGGACCCGTTCACCGCGCTGTTCAGCGAGTCCACCGCGCGTGCCGTCGTCACGACGTCGGACCCCGAGGCCGTGAAGGCCACGGCGCGCTGGGCCGGGGTCGCCGTCACCGACCTGGGGACGACGGGCGGTGACGCGCTCGTCGTGGACGACCTGCTCGAGCTGCCGCTCGTCGAGCTCCGCGCGGCGTGGACCGCGACCCTGCCGGCCCTGTTCGGCACCCCGGAGGCCGCTGTCGGAGCGCACCCGAACGGCGCCGTCCCGGCGAGCTGATGGCCGCCCCCATCCCGGCCGAGGAGCTGCGGGCGGCCGTCGAGCCCGTGCGGGCCTGGCTGGCCGGCGCGGCGGAGCAGCCGCCGCGGTCGGTCGTCGGCGCGGCGGTGAAGACCAGCGCCCGGTGGCTCGCCCAGCAGGTGCCCGGCCGCTCGGTGGAGCTGCGGGTGCCGCCGCATGTCGCCGTCCAGTGCGTCGAGGGCCCGCGGCACACCCGGGGCACGCCCCCGAACGTCGTCGAGACCGACGCCGCGACCTGGCTGCGGCTGGCGACGGGGCAGCTCACCTGGGACGACGCCGTGGGCCAGGGAACGGTCGCCGCGAGCGGCAACCGCGCCGACCTGTCGGCGCACGTGCCGTTGCTCCCGCTCAGGCGGTGACCAGCAGCCCGGTCGCGTACATGAGCAGGACGCCGCCGGCGATGCCGGCGAGGGCGCTCGGGGACACCGTTCCACCCGGCCGGGTGCGCACCGCCGGGACCAGGACGACGACCACCCGGACGATCGCGCCGACCCCGAGGCCCAGCAGCAGCGTCGACAGCTCGGGGTTGGTGACGCTCGCGCCCAGTACCGCGCCGGGGATCGCGGGGGCGCCGGCGATCAGGGCGAGTCCGGCGAGGTCCAGCAGCCGGGCTCGCTGCGTCGCCAGCGGGGTGACGACGGCGACGCCCTCCGTGAGGTTGTGCAACGCGAAGCCGATCACCAGGGCCGCGCCGAGCGCCAGCTCACCGACCGCGTAGGCGGTGCCGATCGCCAGGCCCTCCCCGAAGTTGTGCAGCCCGATGCCCACCGCGACCAGGGTCGCCAGACGCAGCCCGCTCGCCGGACGGTCCGGTCCGGTCCCGACGAGCGCGTCGACGGCGGTGAGCGCGAGGAACGCCAGCGTCGCACCGAGTACGACCAGGACCGGTCCGCCGAACGCGCCGCCCGACAGCGCCCCGATCTCCACCGCATCCAGGGCGCCGTCCAGGGCGAGGAATCCGAGCAGGCCGACGGTCACGGCCAGCAGCACCCCCACCGTGCCCGGGCGTGCCCGGCGCAGGAGGGGCAGCACGAGCATCCCCACGACGACGGGGACGACGCCGACGAAGAGGCCCAGCAGCGCCATCGACCCGAGGATGCCGCCAGGTGAGGGCGTCGCCACTGCGGCCGGGATGACGTGCTCGATCACGACACCCGTCGAGGTGAGCAACGCGATCGTGTACGGCTGGCCCTCCTGCCAGGGGTAGCGGAGCACCAGCCGGGACGTCTCGAGCCGGTTGATCTCCTGCGAGCCGCCGACCACGTCGACGAACGAGTCGTTGACCGCCACCTGCGCGACCTGGACGGGGTCGGGCCCGACGTTGCGCACGGTCAGCTCGATCCGGCCGATCGACAGGTCGGTGCGCTCCACGACCAGCACCTCGATCGGAGGGCCGGTCCGCTCGGGCAGTGCCTGGAGGCCGACCAGCACCAGCGCTGCGATCGCGGTGGCCGTCGCGGCGATCGCGGCCCACAGCCGCAGCACCGGCCGGCCGGCCGTCTCCGGGGGGCCCGACGACGGGGCCGGTGCGGGCTCCGGGGAGGAGCCGATGCCGCGCGTGCTCAGCTCGGCGTCGGCAGCCATCAGCCGCTGACCTCGAAGAAGCCCATCCAGCCGAGATCGGCGAACTCGGTCTTGTGGGCGTGGAACATGTAGCGCCCGGGGTGCGGGAACCGGACCTCGCAGATGCCGCGCTGCCCCTGGGCCTGGACGACGGTGTCGGTGTACTCGGACGGCTCCAGGCGGGTTCCGGTCGGGTAGTAGTCGAAGAAGTTGCCGTGCAGGTGGAAGCTGTTGATCGGGTCGTACTCGAGGATGTTGACCAGGTAGATGCGCACCAGCTCGCCCCGGCGCACCTGCACCGGCTCGTGCATGTAGTGGAACGGGATGCCGTTGACCGCGTAGAGCTGGTTGCCCTCCCCGTCGAACGTCGTGTTGTACCCGTGCATGACCATCACCAGCTCGTCGGCGGGTGGCCGGTCCTGCGGCGGGTCGATGATGAACGTCCCGTACATCCCGCGGGCGATGTGCTCGGCCAGCGGACCGACGTGGCAGTGGTAGAGGTGCACGCCGAACGGCTCGGCCTCGAAGGTGTACGTGAAGCTCTCGCCGGGTGCGATGACCCCGGGGCCGATCAGAGGCACACCGTCCATGTCCGCCGGGTGGATGCCGTGGAAGTGCATCGTGTGCGGATGCGCGGAGCCGTTGAGGAACCGGACCCTCAGCAGGTCACCCTGCCGGCAGCGGAGCGTCGGACCCGGCACCCGGGCGTTGAAGGTCCATGCCGGGAAACGCACCCCCGGTGCCACCTCGATCTCGAGGTCGTTGGCCGCCACGACCCACTCCCGCACGGTGCGACCGTCGGCGGTCAGCGAGACCGAGCCGTAGTCGAAGTCGCGCAGGGTCTCCGTCGGCGAGAAACCGTTGGCGTCGTGGTCGACGGTGCCGCCGGCGCGGAAGGTCGCGCCGTCGACGCCCCCGCCGTGGGCGGCATGGCCGGCCGGGGCGGCCGCCACGGGAGCAGATCGCGTCAGCGCGCCGGCGCCGAGCGTGACGCCCACCGCGCCGAGTGCCGCACCGCCGGCGAGGAACGCGCGGCGCGAGGTGCTGGCCGAAGTCCGCTGCGGCGGCCCGTCCGGCCGGTCGCTCACGGCTCGATCCTCCCGTGCACGAGCCGGGTCAACGGGGCGCCCAGGGCACGCTGCTGACCGGCGACGCTGATCCACAGGGGGCCACCGAACGGCGCCTTCTCGCCGATCTGGATCACCGCGCCGGGAACGAGCCCGAGCGTGCCCAGGTAACGCAGCGACTCGCTGTCGCGGTCGGACACCCTGACGACCCGGAAACGGTCGCCCCTCCGGGCGCTGTCGAGCCGATCCCCCCAGTCCTCCCGGTGTTGTCCGGAACGCGGCGGGATCGGGTCCCCGTGCGGATCCCGGGTGGGCCGCCCCATCGCCTGGTCGATCCGCTCCTCGAGCCGGTCGCTGACCGCGTGCTCCAGCAACTCGGCCTCGGCGTGCACCTCGTCCCAGGTCATGCCGAGCGTCCGGGCCAGGAAGGTCTCCAGGAGCCGGTGCCGCCGCACCACCCGCAGGGCTGCGCGCTCCCCCTCGGGGGTCAGCCGCAGCCCGCCGCCCGCCGGACGTTCGACGAGCCGCTGGGACTCCAGCCGCTTGATCATGGCCGAGGCCGAGGGGGAGGAGACCCCGAGCCTGCGCGCCAGGGCTCCGGTCGTCGCCCGCTCACCACAGCTGAGCAGGCCGTAGACGGCCTTGAGGTAGTCCTCGCCGGCGCGGGTAGCCCCCACGAAGCCGGAGGGTAGACACGCCTATCGAGAGGTGTCGAGATGCCTCTCATCCTTGAGACAGCTGCCCGACGCGTCTCCAGGATCGTGCTTCACCCGCGGTTCACCGGTGGTGCCCTGCGGGTGCCCGATGCGGCGGGTCTGTCGGGGCGTCAGCCGGTGAACAGGGTCAGGGCCGTCTTGACCGTCTGGAACAGGCCGTAGGCGAGCGGGATGCCGACCAGCGTCCAGGCGAACGCGATCAGGCCGGTGGGCGTGTGCGTGGTGCCGTGCTCGTCGGGCGTGCGGGCGGAACTCATCGGGCGGTGCTCCGTTCCGGGGTGCGGGTGGACGGCGCGGCGTCCTTCCTCGGCTCGTGCCACTTGCTGTCGACCGGCTTGACCAGCAGGTTCGCGACGAACCCGACGGCCAGCAGGCCGACCATGATGAACAGCGCCGGGCGGTAGTCGCCGGCGACCAGCTCGCCCGGGGTGCCGCGGGCGTCGAGGACGCTGTTGATGATCAGCGGTCCGGCGACGCCGGCGGCCGACCAGGCGGTCAGCAGCCGGCCGTGGATCGCGCCGACCTGGAACGTGCCGAACAGGTCGCGCAGGTACGCCGGGACGGTGGCGAACCCGCCGCCGTAGAAGCTGATGATGATCGCGGCGAGGATGACGAAGATCCAGGTGGCCGAGCTGCCGATCGTCGCCAGCGCGACGTAGAGCAGCAGGCCGACGCCTAGGTAGACCATGTAGATGGGCTTGCGGCCGATGTAGTCCGACGTCGTCGACCAGATGAAGCGGCCGCCCATGTTGAACAGCGAGAGCAGCCCGACGAAGCCGGCGGCGGCGGTGGCGGCCACCAGCGAGCCGTCGGCGGTACGGAAGAAGTCCTGGATCATCGGCGCGGCCTGCTCGAGGATCCCGATGCCCGCGGTGACGTTGCAGAACAGCACGGTCCACAGCAGCCAGAACTGCGGTGTCCTGATCGCGTTGTTCGCCGACACGTTGTCGGTGGTGACGAGCGCCTTCTGCTTCACCGTGGAGGGGTCGAAGCCGTCGGGCCGCCAGCCCTCGGCCGGCACCCGCACGATGAAGGCGCCGAACAGCATGAACGCCAGGTAGACCAGGCCCAGGGTGAGGAACAGCAGGGCCACGGACGAGCCGCTCGGCACGGTGCCCGCGGTGCCGTCGTAGGCGGGGTCGTAGACGTTCATCAGCTGGCGGGACAGCGGGGAGGCGATCAGCGCGCCGCCACCGAAGCCCATGATCGCCATGCCGGTGGCCAGCCCCGGACGGTCGGGGAACCACTTGATCAGCGTCGAGACCGGCGAGATGTACCCGATGCCCAGGCCGATGCCGCCGAGGAAGCCGTAGCCGAAGTACAGCAGCCACAACTGCTCGGTGGCGATGCCGAGGGAGCCGACGAGGAAGCCGACCGACCAGAACATCGCCGCGGCGAACATCGCCGCCCGGGGGCCGTTCTTGTCCACCCAGGTGCCGAACGCCGCCGCCGCGATGCCCAGCATGACGATGGCGATCGAGAAGATGATCCCGATCGCGGTCAGGCTGGTGTCGAAGTGCTCGACCAGCGCGGTCTTGTAGACGCTCGTGGCGTACGCCTGCCCGATGCACAGGTGGACGGCGAGCGCGGCCGGTGGGATCAGCCACCGGTTGAAGCCCGGCTTCGCGACGATGCGTTCACGGGCCAGGAAGCCGGGAAGTGCCACGGAACAACCTCCGGAACGGGGACGGCGACCGGTCGGAACGTACGTCGGCGTGCCGGTACCCGCGCGTTCAAATGAAGAAGATCTTGTGGTGCGCGACCGATCCGGTCTCCGCGTCCACCCGGTGGAAGCCGATTCGGCGAGGTCGGTGGCCGGACCTAGGCTCGCGGCATGGCCTACGAAGTGCAGGGCGTCGTCGCCCGCAGCAAGGGAGCCCCGGTCAGCATCGAGACGATCCTCGTCCCCGATCCGGGTCCGGGTGAGGCCGTCGTCGACGTGCAGGCGTGCGGGGTCTGCCACACCGACCTGCACTACCGCGAGGGGGGCATCAACGACGACTTCCCGTTCCTGCTCGGCCACGAGGCCGCCGGGGTGGTGTCCGCGATCGGGGACGGCGTCACGAACGTGGCCGTCGGCGACTACGTGGTCCTCAACTGGCGGGCCGTCTGCGGGCAGTGCCGCGCCTGCCGCAAGGGCAAGCCCTGGTACTGCTTCAGCACGCACAACGCGGCGCAGAAGATGACGCTGGCCGACGGCACGGAGCTCTCGCCGGCGCTGGGCATCGGCGCGTTCGTGGAGAAGACCCTCGTGCACTCCGGTCAGTGCACGAAGGTCGACCCGGCGGCCCCGCCCACGGCGGCCGGGCTGCTCGGCTGCGGCGTCATGGCCGGCGCCGGCGCCGCCATGAACACCGGTGGCGTGGGCCGCGGCGATTCGGTGGCGGTGTTCGGCTGCGGTGGCGTCGGCGACGCCGCGATCGCCGGCTCGAAGCTGGCCGGGGCGACGACGATCATCGCCGTCGACATCGACGACCGGAAGCTCGAGTGGGCGCGCGGCTTCGGCGCGACGCACACGATCAACTCCAAGGACGCCGACCCGGTCCCGCGGATCAAGGAGATCACCGGCGGCTTCGGGGTCGACGTCGCGATCGACGCCGTCGGCCACCCGCACGTGTACGAGCAGACGTTCCGGGCCCGCGACCTCGCCGGCACCGTCGTCCTCGTCGGCGTCCCCAACCCGGCCATGAAGATCGAGCTGCCGCTGATCGACGTGTTCGGCCACGGCGGCGCGCTGAAGTCCTCCTGGTACGGCGACTGCCTGCCCAGCCGCGACTTCCCGATGCTGATCGACCTCTACCTGCAGGGCCGGTTCCCGCTCGACGACTTCGTCAGCGAGACGATCGGCCTCGAGGACGTCGAGCAGGCGTTCGAGAAGATGCACCGCAGCGAGGTGCTGCGCTCGGTGGTCGTGTTCTGATGCCGGCTCGCATCGATAAGGTCGTCGTCCCCGGGGTCTTCAGCCTCGACGGGCAGGACTTCGACGTCGAGAACAACGTCTGGCTCGTGGGCGACGACGACGAGGTGCTGGTGATCGACGCGCCGCACGACGCCGCCCCGATCGTCGACGCGATCGGCGGCCGGCGGGTGACGGCGATCGTGCTCACGCACGGGCACAACGACCACATCACGGCGGCGGTGGCGCTGCGGGAGGCCACCGGTGCGCCCCTCTGGTTCAACTCCGAGGACCGGATGCTGTGGGACATGCTCTACGAGCAGGCGCACCCGCACGTCGTGCCCGACCGGGCTCTGGCCGAGGGCGTGACGTTCGAGGTCGCCGGAACGACCCTGACGGCCCTGCACACCCCGGGCCACTCGCCCGGCAGCACCTGCCTCTACGCGCCCGACCTGGGCACGGTGTTCACCGGCGACACGCTGTTCTGCGGCGGGCCGGGCGCCACGGGCCGCTCGTTCAGCGACCACCCGACGATCGTCGCGTCGATCCGGGCGCGCCTGCTCACCCTGCCCGGCGACACCGTCGTGAAGACCGGCCACGGCGACGACACCACGATCGACGCGGAGCGGGCCACCGTGGGCTGACCGGGGTCACTCCCGAGGGGTGTCCCGGTGGGTGCGCTCGAGGCGCTGGCGGATCGCCGCGACGTTGAGCGCCAGGTCCTCGAGCGCCTCGACGGCGCGCGTCGCGAGCGCGAACGTGAGGTTCTCGCGCTGCTCCTCGGCGCTGGGCCCGCGGTCCTCCCGCGCGGAGCGCGTCGCCCGCGCCCACGGGTCCTCGTCGCGGTGGCTGGCGCCGGGGCTGTCGCGGGGCACGTCGCCGAAGAGCTCGCGCAGCATGCGTTGGGCCTGTGCGATGAACTCGCTGGGGTCGGGTCGGTCGCTGGGCATCGGGTTCTCCTCTCCAGCTCCCGTCAGCATGACGCACGGGCGGGCGGACGGCGCCCGCTGACGACAGTTCGCCCAGTGGCCACCTTCACCCCACCGGCACCGACGAACCGCGCCCGCGCCGGTACGCTCGACGAGTGCCTCGCGGTGACGGACGGCTGACGCACGACCTCGACCCCCACTCTCCCGGACCCCAGGACGCCTGCGGCGTCTTCGGCGTCTGGGCGCCGGGGGAGGAGGTCTCGAAGCTGACCTATTTCGGCCTGTACGCCCTGCAGCACCGAGGGCAGGAGGCGGCCGGGATCGCGGTGTCCGACGGCGCCTCGGTCGTCGTCTACAAGGACCTCGGGCTGGTCAGCCAGGTCTTCGACGAGGCCACCCTCGGCAGCCTGCGCGGGCACCTCGCGGTCGGGCACACGCGGTACTCCACGACCGGCGCCTCCACCTGGGAGAACGCGCAGCCGACGTTCCGCACCACCGAGGCCGGCACCGGCCTGGCCCTGTGCCACAACGGCAACCTGGTGAACACCGCGGAGCTGGCGAGCAAGGCCGCCGACGACGGCGTACCCGGGGCCTTCGTCGCCACCAACGACTCCGACCTGATCACCGCCCTGATCGCCGCGCGCCCCGATCTCTCGGTCGAGGCCGCCGCGATGGAGGTGCTGCCCCAGCTGCGCGGTGCGTTCAGCCTCACCTTCATGGACGAGGACACCCTCTACGCCGCGCGCGACCCGCAGGGCGTCCGACCGCTCGTGCTGGGCCGGCTCGAGCGCGGCTGGGTGGTCGCCAGCGAGACCGCGGCCCTCGACATCGTCGGCGCCTCCGTGGTGCGCGAGGTCGAGCCCGGCGAGCTCATCGCGATCGACGAGAACGGCCTGCGCAGCCAGCACTTCGCCGTGGCCGATCCGAAGGGCTGCGTCTTCGAGTACGTCTACCTGGCGCGGCCCGACACCACGATCTCCGGCCGCAGCGTGCACGCCGCGCGCGTCGAGATCGGCCGCCGGCTGGCCAAGGAGCACCCCGCCGACGCCGACCTGGTCATCCCGGTCCCCGAGTCGGGCACCCCGGCCGCCGTCGGGTACGCCGAGGCCAGCGGCATCCCCTACGGGCTGGGCCTGGTCAAGAACTCCTACGTGGGCCGCACGTTCATCCAGCCCAGCCAGACGATCCGGCAGCTGGGCATCCGGTTGAAGCTCAACCCGCTGCGTGACGTCATCCGCGGGAAGCGGCTGGTGGTCGTCGACGACTCGATCGTGCGCGGCAACACCCAGCGCGCGCTGATCCGGATGCTGCGGGAGGCCGGCGCGGTCGAGGTGCACGTGCGCATCTCCTCGCCGCCGGTGAAGTGGCCGTGCTTCTACGGCATCGACTTCGCCAGTCGCGCCGAGCTGGTGGCCAACGGCCTGGACATCGACGGTGTGCGCGCCTCGATCAACGCCGACTCGCTGGGCTACGTGTCCGAGCAGGGCCTGATCGCGGCCACCGAGCAGCCGCCCAACCGGCTGTGCAGCGCCTGCTTCACCGGCCAGTACCCGATCCCGCTGGGGGAGTCGGAGGTGCTGGGCAAGCACGTGCTCGAGGTGGCCGGCCGCGCGGTGAGCGGCTGGACCGGGCAGCAGGCGGGCAGCGCCACGGTGCCGGGTGGCGCCGAGGACGCGCTCAGTCGCCCGTGAGCGTCGAGCGCCCCGTGAGCAGCGAGTTCACCTACGCGGCCTCCGGCGTCGACATCGACGCCGGGGAGCGCGCCGTCACGCTGATGAAGGCCGCGGTCGAGAAGACCAACCGGCCCGAGGTCGTGGGCGGCCTCGGCGGCTTCGCCGGCCTGTTCGCCCTCGACGTCGGCAAGTACCGGCGCCCGCTGCTGGCGTCCTCGACCGACGGCGTGGGCACGAAGATCGCCCTGGCCCGGCAGCTGGACCGGCACGACACGGTCGGCATCGACCTGGTCGCGATGGTCGTCGACGACCTCGTCGCCTGCGGGGCCGAGCCGCTGTTCCTCCAGGACTACGTGGCCTGCGGGAAGGTCGTCCCCGAGCGGATCGCGGCGATCGTCACCGGGATCGCCGCCGGCTGCACGCAGGCCGGCGCCGCGCTGGTCGGCGGCGAGACCGCCGAGCACGGCGACCTGATGGACGCCGACGAGTACGACCTGGCCGCCACCGCGGTCGGGGTCGTGGAGGCCGACGCCGTCCTCGGCCCCGAGCGGGTACGGCCGGGCGACGCCGTCGTCGCCATGGCGTCCTCGGGCTTCCACTCCAACGGCTACTCGCTGGTCCGCCGGGTCGTCTCGGCCGCCGGGCTCGACCTCACCGCCACCCCGGTGGGGCTGGACCGGCCGCTGGGCGACGAGCTGCTCGAACCCACGCGGATCTACGCGAAGGCCTGCCTGGCCCTGGTCGAGACGCTCGGCGTCGACGCGGTGCACGCCTACGCGCACATCACCGGCGGCGGCCTGGCCGGCAACACCGCCCGCGTGGTGCCCGGGGGCCTCGAGGCGGTGCTCGACCGCACGACCTGGGCACTGCCGCCCGCCGTCCGGTTGATGGAGGAGCACGGGGTGCCGCGGGAGGAGTCGGAGCGGGCGTTCAACTGCGGGGTCGGCATGGTCGCCGCCGTCGCTCCCGACGCCGCCGACGCCGCGGTGCGGCAGCTCACCGCCGCCGGGATCCCGTCGTGGGTCGCCGGCGAGGTGCGGACGACGGACGGCGACGGCGCATCAGCCCGCCTGGAGAACACCTACCGCTGAAGACCCAGCTTTCGGTACAGAAAGCTGAAGTCCCCCGCGCAGCTTTCGGTACAGAAAGCTGGCGGGAGGCGCGCACGACGAACACCGCAGCACCCGGGGGTGCTGCGGTGTCGGTGGATCAGAGCGTGCGGATCAGCGAGGGCTGGCTGCCCAATCGTCGTCCGCGTCGTCGTCCGCCCAGCGGTCGGCGTACTCGTCGTCCTCGTCGTCGTCATCGGTCGCCCGCGCGGGCGCGGAGTACGACGACGACGACCCGGCCAGCTCGCGCTGGAGCGCGGTGAGGTCGGTGTTGGGTGAGCTGTACTTGAGCTCACGGGCCACGCGTGTCTGCTTGGCCTTCGCTCGGCCGCGCCCCATCGGCTCGACCCCCTCGTTACGGAGTGCGGTGGCCCAGCCAGCGGCTGAGCGGCCCGCGTGGCGACCCCGACTGAGTGACTATGTCTCGGACAACCTTACGACACGGATCGGCGCGGAGCACACGTCCCTCCCCCCGCGGTCCGGGCGACACCCGCGAGGGTGATCGATTGTTCAGCGGGGCAGCCGGATGGTGGCCAGTCGACCCACCGAGCGCACCCGCTCCTCGGCCAGCCGGTCGGCCGCCTCGGCCGGCGCGATGCCCGCCCGGTCGGCCTCCTGGAAGACCCGCAGGGCGACGTCGAAGATGCCGCTGGCCTTGGCCTGGGCGCGCTCGAACGAGAACCCGTGCCGCTCGTCCTCGACCTGGATGACGCCCCCGGCGTTGACCAGGTAGTCGGGTGCGTAGAGGATCCCGCGCTCGATCAGCTGCCGGGCCACCTCGGGCGTGGCGAGCTGGTTGTTCGCGCCGCCGCAGACGATGCGCGCCGGGAGCACTGCGACGGTCTCCCGGTCGAGCGCGCCGCCGAGCGCGCAGGGCGCGTAGACGTCGTGCGCGGTGCGCACCAGCGCCGCGGTGTCGGCGACCGCCCGGACGCCGGGGTGGCGGGCCTGGAGGCGCTCGACCGCGGCCGGGTCGACGTCGGTGACGACGACGTCGGCGCCGTCCTCGACCAGGTGCCCGACCAGCCACGAGCCGACCTTGCCCACGCCGGCGACGGCGACCGTCCGGCCGGCCAGCGACGGCGAGCCCCAGCAGTGCTGGGCGGCGGCGCGCATGCCCTGGAAGACGCCGTACGCGGTCAGCACCGAGGAGTCCCCGCACCCGCCGTAGGCCTCGGACCGGCCGTGCGCGAAGCGGGTCTCGCGGGCCACGACGTCGAGGTCGGCGTTGTAGGTGCCGACGTCGCAGGCGGTCAGGTACCGGCCGCCCAGCGCCTCGACGAACCGGCCGTAGGCGCGCAGCAGCGGTTCGGTCTTGTCGGTGCGCGGGTCGCCGATGATCACGGCCTTGCCACCGCCGAGGTCGAGCCCGGCCAAGCTGTTCTTGTAGGTCATCCCCCGGGCCAGGGCCAGGACGTCGGCGAGCGCGGCCGCCTCGCTGGCGTAGGGGTAGAACCGGGTGCCGCCGAGCGCCGGGCCGAGCGCCGTCGAGTGGATCGCGATGATGGCGCGGAGCCCCGATTCCGGGTCGCTGCAGAAGACGACCTGCTCGTGACCTGACCCCAGTACGTCCACGCCGCCAGCCTAGGACGACGGCCGGGCACGCCTGGAACGGCCCGGCCAGGCATGATCTCCGGTCGGGGACCGGACACCGGCGCCGGGGCCCGCACGACCACGGGAGGACCGACATGGCCGCACGCACGCGACTGCTGGCGCTCGCCGCTGCAGGCACCCTGCTGCTCTCGGCCTGCTCCTCCGGCGACGACGAGGACTCGGGCGGGGGCGAGGGAGGGAGCAGCGGCGACCTGTCCTTCGCCGTCATCACGCACGGCTCGGCCGGCGACGCGTTCTGGGACGTCGTGCAGAACGGGGCCGAGGCGGCCGGGGACGACCTCGGCGTCGAGGTCGACTACCAGAGCGACGGCGACCCGCAGCGCCAGGCGCAGCTCATCGACGCGGCGGTCAACCAGGACGTCGACGGCATCGTGGTCTCGATGGCCAACCCCGACGCCCTGCAGGACTCGATCGAGGCGGCCGTCGAGGCCGGCGTCCCGGTCGTGACCATCAACTCCGGCGGCGACCGGTCGGTCGAGTTCGGCGCCATCGGGCACGTCGGCCAGGACGAGACGATCGCCGGCGTCGGCGCCGGCCGCCAGCTGGCCGGCGACGGCGCGAGCAGCGTCCTCTGCGTGATCCACGAGGCGGGCAACATCGGCCTGGAGCAGCGGTGCGACGGCGCGTCCGAGGGGCTGGGCACCGATGTCACCCCGCTGCAGGTCGACATCAACGACCTGCAGGCGGCCCAGTCGACGATCACCTCCGAGCTCCAGCGCGACCCGGACATCGACGCCGTGCTGACGCTGAACTCCGCCGTCGCCGCCGTCGCGGTCGCCGCCACGGCCGATGCGGGGTCCGAGGCGCAGATCGCCACGTTCGACCTCAACGCCGATGTCATCAGCGGCATCCAGGGCGGCGACATCAGCTTCGCCGTCGACCAGCAGCAGTTCGAGCAGGGCTACCTGCCGATCGTGATGCTCAAGCTGTACGCCGAGAACCTCAACACCGTCGGCGGCGGTCAGCCCGTCCTGACCGGCCCCGGCATCGTCGACGCCGACAACGTCGACGAGATCGCCGATCTCGCCTCGGCGGGCACCCGCTGAGCACGCCCGGGACGGAGACCGCCGAGCCCGCGGCGGGCGCCGCGACCGGCAGGGCGGCCGACGAGCGGCTGACCGCGAGCGGCCCGCTGCGCAAGCTCCTGGTGACGCCGGAGCTCGGCGCGCTGGTCGGCGCGGTGGTGATCTTCACGTTCTTCGCCGTCCAGTCGCCGCAGTTCCGGTCGGCCCGCGGGATCGCCAACTGGCTGGACCCGGCCTCGACGCTCGGCATCATGGCCGTCGCCGTGGCCCTGCTGATGATCGGCGGCCACTTCGACCTCTCGGCCGGCGTGCTGACCGGGACGACGGCGCTGACGGTGGGCATCGTCGCGGTCGAGTTCGAGCAGCACATCTGGCTGGCGATCGCCGTCGCCCTGGTGGTGGCGCTCGCGGTCGGCTTCCTCAACGGATGGCTGGTCACCCGCACCGGCCTGCCCAGCTTCATCATCACGCTGGGCACGTTCCTGATGCTCCAGGGCCTCAACCTGGGCCTCACCAAGTTCTTCACCGGCACGGTCACCGCCGGGGGCATCGCGTCGGCCTCCGGGTACGGCGGCGCCGAGGCGGTGTTCGCGTCGCGGATCAGCATCGGCGGGGCGGAGGTGCGCATCGCCGTCCTGTGGTGGGTGCTGTTCACCGCCGTCGCCGCCTGGGTGCTGCTGCGCACCCGCTTCGGGAACTGGGTGTTCGCCACCGGCGGCGACGCGGTCGCGGCGCGCAACGTCGGGGTCCCGGCCCGCCGCACGACGATCACCCTGTTCCTGACGACGGCGACGGCGGCCTGGTTCGTCGGCACGACGCTGGCCGTGCGGCTGACCTCGGTGCAGGCCAACGCCGGCATCGGCCAGGAGCTGACCTACATCGTCGCGGCCGTCATCGGCGGCTGCCTGCTCACCGGCGGCTTCGGCTCGGCGGTGGGCGCGTCGCTCGGGGCGCTCATCTTCGGCATGACGCAGCTCGGCATCGTGTACCTGGGCTGGGACGCCGACTGGTTCGCCTTCTTCCTCGGCTCGATGCTGCTGCTGGCCGTGCTCGCCAACCGGCTGGTCCGGCGCTACGCCGAGGCGGCGCCCCGATGACGGCCGGGGACGGCGCCCCGCTCCTGGAGCTGCGCGACGTCGGCAAGAACTTCGGCACGGTGATCGCGCTGGACGGCATCAGCACCACGGTGCGCGCCGGCGAGGTCACCTGCGTGCTCGGCGACAACGGCGCCGGGAAGTCCACGCTGATCAAGATCCTCGCCGGGGTGCACCGGCCGGACCGGGGGGAGATGCTGCTCGACGGCCGGCCGGTCAGCTTCGGGGCACCCCGCGAGGCGCTCGACGCCGGCATCGCGACGGTCTACCAGGACCTCGCGATGATCCCGCTGATGGCCATCTGGCGGAACTTCTTCCTCGGCTCGGAGCCGACCCGCGGCTGGGGCCCCTTCCGCCGGTTCGACGCGGCCTCCGCGCGTGCCGAGACCCGGCGGGCCCTGGCGGAGATGGGCATCGACATCCGCGACCCCGACCAGCCCGTGGGCACGCTGTCCGGCGGTGAGCGCCAGTCGGTCGCGATCGCCCGCGCCCTGCACTTCGGCGCCCGCGTCCTGATCCTCGACGAGCCGACGTCGGCGCTCGGCGTCACCCAGGCCGGCGTCGTGCTGCGGGACATCACCCGGGCCCGGGATCGCGGGGTCGGCGTCGTCCTGATCACGCACAACCCGCATCACGCCCACCCGGTCGGCGACCGGTTCCTGATCCTGAACCGGGGTCGCAGCCTCGGCAGCTACGCGAAGGGCGAGGTCACCCGCGAGGAGCTGACCCACCTCATGGCCGGTGGCCGCGAGCTGGACCAGCTGACCCGGCAGCTGGAACGCCCCGCCGGCTGACCGGAAGCGCACCGCTCAAGCTCTGCCGCGCAGGTGACGATTCGTTATCTGCGGCCCTCCCGCGTCACGGTACCGATACAGCGTGGCGAGTGTGCCGCGTGTTGCCGCTGTGACTGCTGGTGACACTGCGACGCTTCCGCAGGTCGTACCGCCCCACCCTCTTCCCCAGGGAGCACGTCATGTCGCAGCGCCGTCCTTCCGGACCGGCGACCTCGCGCCCCGGCTCGCGCCGGACCTCCGCAGGCCGTCCCGGCCGTTCGTTGCGGACCGTGCTGGTGACGGGGCTGACCGCCGTGCTGGCGGGGACGGTGCTCGTCGGCGCCGCGGTGCCGGCCGTCGCCGCCCCGCGCAATCCCACCGACACCGAGATCGCCGGGGCCCAGAGCGAGCAGGACGCGGCCGCGGCCGAGGTCGGTCGCATCGCCGCGCTCGTGGCGGGGGCCGAGGCCGAGCTCGAGCGCGTCGGCGTGCAGGCCGAGGCGGCCGGCACGGCCTACCTCGCCGCCGAGGAGGCGCTGCTCGCGGCGCAGGAGGCCGCCGAGCGGACCGCCGCCGAGCTCCAGGCCGCCGCGGACGCCGTCGCCGCCTCGCTGGCCCGCATCGCCACGTTCTCCCGCGACAGCTACATGAACGGCAGCAACCTCAGCGAGTCCGCCGCCCTGCTCGATTCCGACGGGCCGGGCGAGCTGATCCAGCGGGCCGCGCTGCTGGACTACGTCGCCGACAACCAGATCGACGTCCTCGGCCAGCTCGAGGTGGCCCGGGTGCACCAGGCCAACGCCGACTCCGCCGCCCGCAAGGCCCGCGACGAGATGGCCGCAGCCGAGGAATCGGCCCGGGAGGCCAAGGCGGCGGCCGACGCCCAGCTCGCCGCTCAGCAGAGCGCGTACGAGCAGGTGGCCGCGCAGAAGGCCGATCTGGACCAGCAGCTGCAGGCGGCGCAGATCCACCTCCTGGAGCTGCAGGGGGCCCGCAACGCCTACCAGCAGTGGGTCGCCGAGCAGGAGGCCGCGGCAGCGGCCGCGCGGGCCGAGGCCGAGCGGGCCGCGCGGGAGGCCGCCGAGGCCGCCGCGGCGGCCGCCGGGCGGGACAACGCTGCCGGTGGCGGCACCAGCGGCACGCCCCCGTCGAACGCCAACTACGTCTTCCCGACGTCGGGCTACATCAGCAGCTGCTACGGCTGGCGCTGGGGTGCCCTGCACGGCGGCGTCGACATCGCCGCCCCGGTCGGGACGCCGATCTACGCGGTGACCTCCGGGATCGTCGCCCGCAACGGCTTCGCCAACGGGTTCGGCCTGGCCCTCTACATCCGTGGCGACGACGGCGCCGTCACGGTGTACGGGCACGTGAACCGCGAGTTCGTCCGCGCCGGCCAGCGGGTGCACGCCGGCCAGCTGATCGCCGAGGTGGGCAACCGCGGCAACTCCACCGGCCCGCACCTGCACTTCGAGGTGCACCCGAGCGGGGCGCTGCACGGCGGGCAGGTCAACCCGATGCCGTGGCTGCGGGCCCGCGGTGTCGCCGTCGGCGGCTGCTGACCGGTAGCCGAGAACCGCTGTCGACCGGGGCTGTCGGCCCCCACGGACGAGCTGCGGCCCGCCACCTCGGGGATGGGTGGCGGGCCGCAGCTGCCGTGTCAGCTGGTCGGGGACGCGGTCTCGGCCGCCTCGTCGTCGGAGAGGCCGCACTCGGTGGTCAGGTAGGACTGGACGTTGGTGAACGCCGCGCCGTACTGCGTCTGGATCGCGGCCACGTCCTGCTGCCACTGCGCCGAGGCCGCCTGGTCGGTGAAGTCGACGCCCGCGGAGACGGTCGCGATCTCGTTCACGCCCTGGGCGAACTGCGCCCAGTCGGCGGCGAGCTCGGCCGGGGGCTCCAGGGCCTCGATCTCCTGGGCCACCTGGGCGAACAGGTCACCGAAGCTGGACGGGTCCGACTCGCCCAGGAAGCTCGCGGTGATCCGCTCCTGGATGGCGGCGGCCGACGTGCAGAACTCCGAGTCGGCCTGGGGAGCGGTGTTCTCGGTGGTCTCGGTGGCGCTCGAGCTCGAGGAGCTCGACGTCGACTCGGAGGCGGTGGTGTCGTCGCCGGAACCGCCGCAGGCGGTGAGCAGGACGACGGCTGCGGCGGCAGCGAGTCCGCTGCGGCAGAGGATGAGGGTTCGGCGCATGGTCGTGCAGGCTAGCCGCCCGCTGCGCAGCCGGGCGCGGACGCGGCTACCGTGCCGGGCGTGGACGTCCCGGCCGACCCGCGCGCATCATGGGCACTGCCGCCCCCGGGCACGATGGACCCCGTCGTCGACCTCGAGCCGCTGGTCACCCGGGTTCTCGCGCCCAATCCCTCGAGCATGACCCTCGACGGCACCAACACCTACGTGGTCGGCGCGCCGGGCAGCGGCCAGGCGGTGCTGGTCGACCCGGGTCCCGACGACCCCGCGCACCTGGCCGCCGTCGAGCGGGTGCTCGCCGGCCGGGACGCGCGCTGCGTGGCCGTGCTGGTGACCCACCACCACGGGGACCACGCCGAGGCGGCCCTGCCGTGGGGGGAGCGGTTCGGCGCGCAGGTCGCCGCCGCGTCGGCCGTCGTCGCCGGTCCGCGGGGGCGGGTGCTGGAGGCCGGCGACCGGCTCGGGCTGGCCGGCACGACGATCGGCGTCGTCCCCACGCCGGGGCACACCGGGGACCACCTGGCCTTCCGGGTGGAGTCCGGCGCCGTCCTCGTCGGTGACCACGTGCTCGGCCGGGGCACGTCGGTGGTCACCCACCCCGAGGGCGACGTGGTCGCCTACCTGGAGTCGCTGCGGCGGGTGCTGGACCTGGGGCCCAGCGCCCTCTACTGCGGCCACGGCCCAGAGCTCACCGAGAACCCGGCCGCGGTGCTCGAGTACTACCTCGCCCACCGGGCCTACCGGGAGCACCAGCTGCTCGCCGGCCTCGCCAACGGGCCGCGGACGGTGGCCGAGCTGGTCGCCGCCATCTACGCCGAGGTGCCGCGCGCCCTGTGGCCGGCGGCCACGCAGTCGACCCGCGCCACGCTGGCCAAGCTGCACGCCGAGGGCCGGGTCGAGTGGTGGGGCACCGACGAGGACGACCCAGACCGGGTGCGCCTGGCGTGATCGCGCCGATCACCGCGGCCGACAGCGAACGGGACCAGCGGCGGGCCGCCGCGGCCCTGGGCGCTGTCGGGCTGCGGGCGGGGGACCGGCTCGTGCTGTCGGCGGTCGCGTCGCCCGAGCTGGTCGCGGTCGTCCTGGGCGCGCTGCGCACCGGGATCGTCCCGGTCGTCCTCGACCCGGGCCTGCCCGGCGCCGAGCGGGCCGCGCTCGTCGAGGACGCCGACCCGGGCCTGGACGTCGGCGGCGATCCGGGCCGGCTGCTCGGCGACCGCGAGGCCGATCTCGCCGACGTCCCGCTGGCCCGCCCGATGCACTACACGTCGGGCACCACCGGGCGGCGGAAGGGCGTGTGGTCCGGTGTGCTGGCCGAGGACGACGCCCGCGCCCTGGCCGCCGAGGAGATCGACCTCTGGGGCTTCGGACCGCACGACCGGCACCTGGTGCTCTCGCCGCTGCACCACAGCGCGCCGCTGCGGTTCGCGGTGCACACCCTGCTGGCCGGGGGCGAGGTGCTGCTGCCCGGCCCGTTCGACGCGGGCCGCGCGGCGGAGGTCATCAGCACCCAGCGGCCGACCACGACCTTCTGCGTGCCCACGCACCTGCAGCGCCTGCTCGCGCACGGGAACGTCGACTGGTCCTCCTTCCGCCGGCTGGTGCACGCCGGGGCGCCCTGTCCCGAGCCGCTCAAGCGGGCGGTCCTCGCCGCCCTGCCCGACGGCAGCGTCTGGGAGTTCTACGGCTCCACCGAGGCCCAGTTCACCGTCTGCTCCCCCGACGACTGGCTGGCCCACCCGGGCAGCGTCGGCCGCGCCCGCCCCGGGCGGCGGCTGGACGCCGACGAGGGTGGCCAGCTGTGGTGCGCGGTGCCGCGCTGGGCCCGCTTCGAGTACTGGCGGGCGCCGGAGAAGACGGCGGCGGCCTGGCGCGGGGACCGGGTGACTGTCGGCGACCTCGGCCGGGTCGACGACGACGGCACCGTGTGGCTCGACGGCCGGCGCGAGGACCTGGTGATCTCCGGCGGCGTCAACGTCTACCCCGCCGAGGTGGAGGCGGTGCTCGACGCCCACCCCGACGTCGTGGAGAGCGCCGTGTTCGGCCTGCCCGACGAGGAGTGGGGGCAGCGGGTGGTCGCCGCCTACGTCGGGACGGCGGACCCGGACGAGCTGGCCCGCTGGGCGCGGGAGCGGCTCTCGCCGGCCAAACGACCCAAGCGCCTGCACCGGCTCGGCGAGCTGCCGCGCACCTCCACGGGCAAGGTGCGCCGGCTGGACCTCCCCGACGTCCTCGGGGCCGCCGGTGGGTGAACCCTGGGACGTCGTCGTCGTGGGGGCCGGCACCGCCGGCTGCCCGCTGGCCGCCCGCCTCGCCGACGCCGGGCGGCGCGTCCTGCTGCTCGAGGCCGGCGCCGACCACGTCGCCCCCGCCGACTTCCCGGCCGTGCTGCGGGACCCGGCCCGCATGGCCGCCGCGGTCGCGGGCTCCCCGGCCGCGTGGCACCTCGACGCGGAGCTCACCGGCGAGCGCACGGTGCCGGTGCACCGCGGCCGCGTCGTGGGTGGCTCCAGCGCGCTCAACGCGGCGGTGTTCCTCCGGGGCACCCCCGCGGACTTCGACGGCTGGGCGGCGGCCGGTAACGACCTGTGGTCCTACGACCGCGTGCTCCCGGCCTTCCGCCGGCTGGAGAACGACCACGATTTCGGCACCGCGGACGTCGGCGGTGTGGCGGTGCACGGCGCCGAGGGCCCGGTCCCGGTGCGGCGGTTCCCCACCGCCCACCCGGTCGCCGAGGCGTTCGCGGCCGCCGCGGCCGAGCTGGGCTTCCCCGAGGAGCCCGACAAGAACGCCGGGGGCCCGCCGGGCGCCGGGCCCGTGCCGCTGACCGTGGCCGGCGGCGTGCGGGTGAACACGGCGATGGCCTACCTGTCGCCGCGCCGCGGGTCGCCGCAGCTGACCGTGCGCGGCGGCGTCGAGGTGCGGCGGGTGCTGATCGAGGGTGGCCGCGCCGTGGGCGTGGAGACCACCGCCGGCCCCGTGCGGGCAGGGGAGGTCGTGCTCAGCGCCGGCGCCGTGGGCTCGGCGCACCTGCTGCTGCTCTCCGGGATCGGCCCGGCCGGCGGGCTGCGCGCCGCGGGCATCGACGTCGTCGTCGATGCGCCCGGCGTGGGCGCGGAGTTCACCGACCACCCGCACGTGTACGTCGGCTGGCGGCCGTCCCGGCCGGTCCCCGACGGCGACCTGCCCCTGTCCGGGGTGCTGCACCTGCCCGAGCTCGAGGTGCTGCCCTGGCTGACGCCGTTCTCGCGGCTCACCGATGCCGGTGCCGGCGACGACCTCGTCGTCGGAGTCGGCCTGCAGCGCGAGGAGAGCCGCGGACTGCTCACCCTCCGCGCCGGCGACCCGACGGCGTCGCCACGGCTGCGGTACCGCTACCTCGCCACGCCCGCGGACCGACGGCGGATGCGCGACGGCGTGCGCCTGGCCGCCGAACTGCTGCGCACGCGGGCCTTCGCCGCGCTCGGGGCGGCGCGCAGCGGCCTCCCCGGCGACGTGCTCGCCGACGACCGCGCGCTCGACGGCTGGATCCGGGCCCGGCTGGCCACCGCGGTGCACCTGTCCGGCACGGCCCGGATGGGGCCCGACGGCGACCCCGGCGCGGTCGTGGACCAGGAGCTGCGCGTGCGGGGCGTCGAGGGGCTGCGCGTCGTCGACACGTCGGTGCTGCCCGAGGCGCCGTCCCGCGGAGCCGCGGCCACCGCGGTGATGGTGGGGGAGCGCGCGGCCGAGCTGATGCTCAGTTCAGGGCCTGTTCCCCCGGTGGCTGGGGGGCCGGCGGGGGGGCCGGCTGCGGGGCGGGCTGCTGGGTGGGCGGGGACGGGGCCGGCCGCGGCGGAGGGGGCGGACGCGGGTCGGTGAGGCGCAGGCCGGCCGGCGGGAAGTCGACCGGCGCCTGCGCCGAGAGGATCGGCAGCATCGCGTCGCGCCAGATCGGGGCGGCCCCGCGGCCGCCGTACGCGCCGACGTCCTGGTTCTGCTTGGGGTTGAGCACCATGACGCTGGCCGCGTACTGGGGGGTGTAGCCGACGAAGGCGACCGAGTACCGGTCCTGGCTCGTGCCCGTCTTGCCCGCGATCTGGTGGCCCCGGATCGCGGCCCGGGTGCCGGTGCCGATCGGCAGCGCGGTGTCGCCGACCAGGATCTGGTTGAGCGTCGTCGCGACCGCCGCCGGGACCGCCTCCGGGGTGCAGTGGAAACCGGTGTCGATCACGGCACCGTCGGCGCCGGTGAGCGGTTGGCCGAACCGGTCGAGGATCTCGACGACCGGCGTCGGGTCGCACTGCGTGCCGTTCGCCCCGAGGGTCGAGTACGCGCTGGCCAGGGCCAGCGGGCTGGTCGCCTCGGCACCGAGGGTGAAGGAGCCCCGGTTCTCCGCCACGACCTGGTCGGCGACGGGGTCCAGGGAGAACAGGCCCATCCGCTGGGCCATCCGGACCGGCCCCTCGACGCTGCCCAGCTGGTCCTCGAGGGCGACGAAGTAGGTGTTGGAGGAGCGGATCAGGGCCTCGACCATGGTCAGCGTCGCCGGGTAGCGCCCGGCGTTCTGGACGACGTAGGGCGCGAAGCCGTTCTTGTACACCCGGGAGACGTAGGGGTCGCTCGTCGTGATCCGGTTCCAGGCCGGGATGCCCCGCTCCAGCGCCGACGCCGCGACGAAGACCTTGTAGGTCGACCCGGCCCCCTGGCTGGCGGCGACGTTGAGGTTCACCGACTCCTGCGCGGGGTCGGCGGCGTCGTAGCCGAACCGGCGGTTGACGCTCATCGCCAGCACGCGGCCGCTGCCCGGTTCGACGGCCGTGAACATCCCGGCCAGCGGGTCGCCCATGGCCAGGTGGTTGAGCACCGCCTGGTCTCCGCTGGCCTGCAGGTCGGGGCGCATCGTCGTCCGGATGACCAGGCCGCCGTCCTCGAGCGTCTGCTGGCTGATGCCCAGCGTCTGGGTGAGGTAGCGCTGCAGGTAGTCGCAGAAGAACCCGCCGAGGACGGCGTCGACGCAGCCGTTGGGCGGTTGCGGGCTCGGGACGACGGCGACCGGCTGCGGGGAGAGCTCGGCGAACTCCGCCGGGGTGACGTGCCCGAGCTGGACCATCCGGGAGAGCACCTGGTTGCGCCGCTCGCGGGCCCGCTCGGGGTCGTTGATCGGGTTGTCGGAGGTGGGCGTCTGGACGAGCCCGGCCAGGACCGCCGCCTGGGGCAGCGTGAGGTCGGCGGCGTCGACGCTGAAGTACGTGCGCGCCGCGGCCTGGATCCCGTAGGCGCCCTCGCCGAAGTACACGAGGTTCAGGTACCGGGTGAGGATCTCGTCCTTGGAGTAGTTCTCCTCGAGCGCCAGCGCGAGGCGGGCCTCCTTCAGCTTGCGGCGCACGCTGTCCTCGGTGGCCGCCGCCCGCTCCTCGGGGGTCGTCGCGGTCTGCAGCAGTGTCTGCTTGACCAGCTGCTGGGTGATCGTCGACCCGCCCTCGAGCACCGTGCCCGCGCGCAGGTTGCGCAGCAGGGCGCGCACGGTGCCCTCCACGTCGAGGCCGTGGTGCTCGTAGAAGCGGGAGTCCTCGATGTCGACCAGCGCCTGCTTCATCACCGGGGAGATGCGGTCGGCGGTGACCGGCACCCGGTTGTTCCGGTAGAAGTAGGTGATCACCGAATCGTCGGCCGCCAGGACGACCGAGTTCCCGGCGAGCGTCGCGTCGGCGCCCTCGAGCGGCGTGAGCAGGTTCACCGACGAGCGCGCGGCGAGCCCCGGTCCGGCGAGCCACGGCAGCAGGAGGCCGGCGACGAGGGCCCCGGCGAGGGGGACGGCCACGAACATGAGCGTGGCGGCCGCCCGCAGCCGGGGATGCCTTCGCCTGGCCATCGACCACCTCGCCCCCCGGCGGCGCCGCTCCGGGGAGCGGTCGTCGCCGACCTGCGCGCCGCTCCCTTCCCCCCGCGGACGGCGCCCGTCGAGGATCACGCGCGACGACGCTCCGTCAGCCCGACCCGCGCACGGGCCGGGACACGGTGCGGTCACGGCCGCCGCGCCGCGCGCGATCAGTGCGCGATCGCATGCGCAGGGTGACTGCGGGGGAGAGAACCGGACTGTCCCGGCGGCGCGAGCAGCGCAGCCGCCGGGACGCCGGGGCTCAGGGGGTCAGCGGACCGCGGGGATCTCGTTGGTGCCGGTGGTCGACATCGGTGACCAGGCATCGGGATGCGGACGACCGGTGTCGGCGACCCAGGTGGAGGTGCGCCCGCTGTCGGACCGACCCCGCGTCGCGGTCGGCCGGGCGCTGAGGCTGACGATCACCGCGAGCAGCACCAGCAGGCCGACGAGGACACCGCCGATGACCAGGAGCGTCGAGACCATGGACAGAACGTAAGCGGGCGGACCGGTCCGTGTCACCGAGTTGGCCGGGCAGATCTCACCGAAGATGATCGCCCGGTTGCGCAGACTTCGCCGCTTGACGGGTGCCGGCCGGAAGTACCTCTCGGCAGGACCTGCCCGGGGCGCTCACCGTACCGGGAGGCGGTCGCCGTTCAGGTGGCGCCGGCGAGTGCCGCCAGTCCCTCCTCGAGCGCCGTCCACGGGCCCGCGGCGGCGCCCGCCGCGCGCTCGCGCCGGTCGTCCTGCTCGCCGAGGGCCGCCCGGACCATCTCGTCGAGCTGGGCGGCCAGCGAGCGGAGCATCGGCCACACCGTCACGCCGAGCTCGGCCCGGGCGGCCTCGGCGGCCCCGGCCAGGCGCCCGGCCAGGTGCGGGTCGCCGGAGGCGAGACACAGCGCGGCCAGCCCGTCGAGGCAGTAGGCCAGTCCCTCCTGGTCGCGGACCTCCCGGTGCAGCCGGGCGGACTCCACCAGCCGCTCCCGGGCGCTCGGCACGTCGCCCGACAGCAGGGCGTCGAGGGCGAGCTGGTCGAGCAGGGTGGCGGTGAGGTGCTCGTCGGCGATCGAGCGCACCAGGGCCAGGGCCTCCTCGTGCGCGCGGACCGCGGCCGGCACGTCGCCGGCCAGCAGCGCGACGTCGCCCAGGGGCACCAGCGCGTAGGCGATCGACCAGGCGTCACCGCTGCGCCGCAGCGCCGCCACCCCGTCGGCGAGCAGCCCCGCCAGCTGGGGGTCCTCGGGCGGGCGGGTCATCGCGAGGCCGACCAGGCCGTGACCCAGCAGCCACGGTTCGTCCCGCTCCCGGGCGTCGGCGACCAGGTCGACGAAGAGGGGCGCCGCCTCGGCGGGCTGCCCCTGAGCGATGCGGGTGGCCCCGCGCGCCCAGCGGAGCAGCCCCGCGGCGCCAGGATCGAGCCGGGCCGCGGACGGCAGCCGCGCCGTCGCCTCGGCCATCTCGCCCATGGGCACGACCTCGCCGCGCGACCACCACCAGCGGGCCAGCGGTGCGGCGAGGTCCACCGCGAGGTCCGCGCGGTCGTCCTCGACGGCCCAGCGCAGGGCGGCCTGCAGGTCGGTGGCCTCGGCGTCCAGCCGGGCCCGCCACAGCCGGTGCTCGGGCCCGTTGAGCCCGATCCCGGCGGCCGCGCTCACCGACGCCAGGTGCCGGGCCAGCCGCTCGCGGGTGGCCCGCTCCTCGCCCCGCTCGCGCAGGCGTTCCGCGGCGAACGAGCGGACCAGTTCCAGCATCCGGAACCGGGGCTGGCCCTCGCCGGCGTCCGTGGAGGCCACGAGGCTGTGGCCGACGAGGGTGGACAGCGCCTCGAGCACGTCGAGGTCGCCGTCGACGGCGCCGATCGCCTCGGCGGTGTCGAGGGTGCAGCCCCCGGCGCAGACCGACAGCCGGGCCAGCAGGGCGCGCTCGGGCGCGGCGAGCAGGTCGTGGCTCCACGCGATGGTGTCGCGCAGGGTCCGCTGCCGGTCGGGGGCGTCGACGTCGCCGGCGAGGTCCAGCGCGCGGTCGAGCCGGCTCAGCAGCACCGACGGCGGCAGCGTCCGCACCCGCGCCGCCACCAGCTCCAGGGCGAGGGGCAGCCCCTCGAGCCGCCGCACGACCTCCGCCAGCGCCGCGGCGCTGTCCTCGGTCACCGCGAACGCGGGGTCGGCCCGCTGTGCCCGGGAGGTGAACAGCTGGACGGCGGCCGACGCGGCCACCGGCGCGGCTCGACGTTCCCCGGGCTCGGGCAGCGCCAGCGGCCCGAGCGGCACGTCGTGCTCCCCGCGCAGCCGCAGCAGGCTCCGGCTGGTCACCAGCAGCTGGGTGGCCGGGCAGCGGGAGAGCAGCGAGCCCACGCCGGGCACGGCGGCCAGCACGTGCTCGGCGTTGTCCAGGACGAGCAGCACCCGCCGCCCGGCCAGCCGGTCGGCCACCAGGTCGAGCAGGGGGCGGTGCCCCTCGGCGGGCACCCCCACGGCCGCGGCGACGGCGGCGGGGACGTCGTCCGGGTCCCGCAGGGCCGCCAGGTCCACCCACCAGACGGCGTCCCGGTCGGCGACCAGCGTCTCGGCCGCGGCGAGCGCCAGGCGCGTCTTGCCGATCCCGCCCGGTCCCGACAGGGTCACCAGCCGCACGGTCGGGTCGCCCAGCAGCCGCGTCACCAGGGCCAGCTCCGTGTGGCGGTCGACCAGCGGTGCGTCCGGCGTGGGCAACCAGCCGGCGGCCAGCCCGGGCGGCGCGGCCGGGGCGGCGGCGAAGCGCTCGGTGAGCAGGACCGCGAGGTCGTCGGCCACCAGGTCGGCGAGCTGCTCGGGGGAGTCGTACGGCGTCGTCGAGGCCCCGCTCTCGGCCTGCATCCGGCCGATCAGCTCGGTCAGCCGCGGTTCGCGGTCGGCGGCGGCCCGCCGGACGTAGAGCAGCCGCGGCAGCTCGCGCGAGAGCTCGTACTCGTCCTCCAGCCCGGAGATCGCCATGCCGGGCGCGACCCAGCCGTAGCGGTCGCCGTAGATGCCGACGAACACGTCGCTCTGGTCGAGGTAGGCCCGGTAGAGGTCGCGGGGCGGATGGGTCCGCGCGCCCAGCTCGAACAGGACCGGGGTCAGCCGGAGTCCCGCGATGACGTCCCGGACGGCGCGTCGCTCCGCGGCGAGCTCCTCCAGCGTCGAGGAGACGAAGACGCGCAGACGCTGGTCGTGCGTGGGGATGGCGGGCCGCACGCCGGGCCGCGGGGCTGCTCCTGGCACCGAGCCTCCTGCCACCGGGTACGGGCGCGGAGTCTAGGGACCCCGGGCGGGGCCGGAAAGGCGGTGACAGCGCGCGGTGCCCGGTGGTTCCATGGCTCCGCGCACGATCGCGTCACGGGGGCCGACGAGCACGGAGGACTCCCGTGACCGCTGCCTCGACCACCGTCGCGGCGCCCGTCCGCCGCACCCTGCCCGTGATGCGCGGGTTGCTGATGGTCTTCGCCGCGCTGACCGCCCTGGCCGTCGGCGCGCTCTTCGTGCTGGCCGACAACACCAGCGAGACGTTCGCGTGGACGATCCAGCCGCCGATCACCGCGGCCTTCCTCGGCGCCGGCTACGCCGCGGGGTTCGTGCTCGTCGCGCTGTCCCTGCGGGACCCGGTCTGGGCGCACAACCGGGTGCCGGTGCTGACCATCTTCGTCTTCGTCGTCCTCACGCTGGTCGCGACGCTGGTGCACGTCAACAAGATGCACTTCGACGACGACTTCGGCGGGCTGTCGTTCCTGGCGAAGGCGGCGGCCTGGTTCTGGCTGGCGGTGTACGTGTTCGTGCCGGTCGCGATGCTGGTCGCGCTGTTCCGGCAGGAGCGGGCCCCGGGCGACGACCCCGCGCCGGAGCACCCCGTGCCCGGGGCGCTGCGGCTGGCGCTGGGCGTGGAGTCGGCGGTGCTGCTGGTCGTCGGTGCGCTGCTGTTCGTGGCTCCGGACACGGCGACCAGGCTGTGGCCCTGGCAGCTCACGCCGTTCACCGGCCGGGTCGTGGCCGCGTGGCTGCTCGCGTTCGGGCTGGCGACGGCGCTGGCCGCCGTCGCCGGAGACCTGGAACGGCTGCGGACGGCGGCGATCGCGTACACGGTGTTCGGCGTCCTCGTCCTGGTCACGGTCGCCCGCTTCTCGGGCAGTCTCGACTGGGACGACCCGCCCACCTGGACGCTCCTGGCGGTGACCGGCGCGATGTCGGCCACGGGCGCGCTCGGCTGGCGGCTGGCTCCCGCGCCGGGGCGGATCCGTGTCTGACGAGCAGCGGGCGGCGCTGGTTGTCATGACCCGGGACGACGGCCTGCGGAGCTCGGTGTCCCGGGAACTGGACCGGCGCTACGGCCGCGACTACGTCGTCCTCGCCGTCGACGGCCCGGCGGCGGCCCGAGCACGTCTCGCCGAGCACGCGGGGCTGCCCGTCGCCGCACTGCTCGGCGGCTTCGGTGGCGCCGACGCCGACGGGCTGGTCTGCCTGCGCGAGCTGCACCAGGCCCACGGGGGTGCGCTCGCGGTCGCGCTGGTCCGCTGGGGCGCCTTCGAGACCGCCGGGCGGATCTTCGAGGCCGTCACGCTCGGTCAGCTCGACCGCTGGATCTACGCGCCGGAGTGGCAGGGGGACGAGGAGTTCCACCTGATGGTCGCCGAGACCCTCGAGGAGTGGTCGGCGCGGCAGGGTGGCGGCTTCGAGGCGGTCCGGGTGATCGGCGACCGCTGGTCGGAGCGGGCCCAGCACCTGCGCGACAGCTTCACGCGCAACCGGATCCCGCTCCGGTTCTACGAGGCCGATTCCGTCGAGGGGCGCTCCCTGCTCGCCGGACTCCGGCTCGAGCAGCCGAAGCTCCCCGTGGTGCAGTTGCGCTTCCGGCCGGGCAGCCCCGTCCTCGAGGACCCCAGCGACCTGGACATCGCCGAGCAGTTCGGCCTGTTCGAGTCGCTCGACCCGGACGCCGTCTACGACTGCGTCGTCGTCGGCTCGGGGCCGGCCGGGCTCGGGGCGACCGTCTACGCGGCCTCGGAGGGCCTGTCCACGCTGGCGGTGGAGCCGGAGGCGGTGGGTGGGCAGGCGGGTACCAGCTCGCTGATCCGCAACTACCCGGGGTTCCAGAACGGCATCAGCGGCAACCGGTTGACGTTCAGCGCCTTCATCCAGGCGTGGGGGTTCGGCGCCACCTACCGGTTCATGCGGGCGGCGGTCGGCCTGCGGACCGAGGGCGGGCTGCACCACCTCGCGCTGAGCGACGACACGACCGTGCGCGCCCGCGCGGTGATCATCGCGACCGGTGCCGCGTGGCGGCGGATCGGGGTGCCCCGACTGGAGGAGTTCACCGGCCGCGGGGTCTTCTACGGGGCAGCGGTCGCCGAGGCGCCGGCGATGGGCGGACGGCACGTCTTCGTCGTCGGTGGGGGCAACTCCGCGGGGCAGGCAGCGGTGTACCTCTCCCGGTACGCCGACCGGGTGACGGTGCTGATCCGCCGGCCGGATCTGACGACGACGATGTCGGACTACCTGATCCGGGAGCTCGAGGCGCTGCCGAACGTCGACATCCGGCCCCGGGTCCAGGTCGTCGGCGGCACCGGCGAGGACTTCCTGGAGTCCTTCACCCTGCGCGATCTCGACACCGGCGCGGAGTCGGTCGAGTCCGGCGTCCTGTTCGTGCTGATCGGTAGCGAGCCACGCACGGAATGGCTGGCGGGCACCCTGGCCTGCGACCGGTGGGGGTTCCTGCACACCGGCGCGGCCCTGTCCGACCCCGGGGTGGCGCCGGCCTGGCCGCTGGAGCGGCCGCCCGCGCTCCTCGAGACCAGCGTGCCGGGGGTCTTCGCGGCGGGCGACGTCCGGGCCGGGTCGGTGAAACGGGTCGCCTCGGCGGTGGGGGAGGGGGCGCTCGCCGTGACGCTGGTGCACGCCCACCTCGCCGCCGCGGGGGCCGCGACCCACTGACCACGCTGACTGCGCGGGGGCGCGCGGTCACCCGATGGAGTCGCGGACCGGTTGGTCCGGTGCGTCGCGGGGTAGGGCCAGCGTCGGCCTGCTCGAACCCCGGGCAGGCGGCGTCACCGAACGGAGCCCCACGACCGCGTGTCCCTCGCAGACCCCCCGATACCCGGGCCGCCCGCCGTCGGCGGACAGCCGATCCGGGTGGCGACCGTCCCCTTCAGCGACCCGTACGTCGACGCTGTGCTGCCGGCCGACGTCGTCCGGGTGGGCCCCGCGGGCGCACCCAGCCCCTGGCTGGACGACTGGCACCTCACCGCGCACGCGGTCGACGTCGACGTCGTCCACCTGCACACGGGCTTCGGTCACCTCGACGAGGCCGAGCTGGAGCACTGGACCGAGACGGTCCGCAAGCTCGGTGTTCCCCTCGTGGTGACCGTCCACCACCTGCGCGACCCGGCGCACCCCGATTCGGCTCGGCACGACGCCCACCTGGCGGCCGTGCTGGCCACCGCGGAGGTGGTGTTCGCGCTGACGCCGGGCGCGGCCGACGAGATCGCCGACCGCTTCGGCCGGACGGCGATCGTGGTCGCCTGCCCGTCGCTGGCGACCCCCGACCCGGAGCTGGGCTCCGAGCGGGGGCTGGTGGGCCTGCGGCTGGACCGGGTGTTGGCCGCCGTGCCCGACCCGGTCGGGCTGGTGCGTTCGGCGCTGTCGGGCGCGGTGTCCGGCGGCGGCCGGCTGCGGGTGCTGGCCGACGCGGGCGACGCTGCCGTGCCGCCCGGCGTCCAGGAGCTGGTGGACCGCGGCGACGTCGAGCTGGTGCGGTGCCGGCCGGGGGAGTGGCCGGCCCAGCTGCAGCAGCTGCACGTCGCGGTGCTGCCGGAACAGTGCGGCACGCACTCCCGGGACCTCGAGATCTGCCGGGACGTCGGCACGCGCGTGGTGGCCCCGCGGTGCGGGTGGTTCACCGAACAGTGGTCGGAGGTCGTCACCTACGGCACCGACGGCTCGTGCGGGCCCGATCCGGTGTCGCTGGCCGCGGCGGTGGCGGCGGCGCTGACCCGCCCGATGCCGCGGGCTGCCGACCGCGCGTGGCGGCAGGAGCAGGCCGCGGCCGTGGCGCGGGTGCACCGCGACGTCTACGCCCAGGTGGCCGCCGACCGCAGCTGGGCCTGAACCCAGCCCGGGGGCTCAGCCCGGGAGGAGGACAGTGCGCAGCTCGTGGCCGCCGTCGGCCCGGGTCGCCTCGTAGAACCAGCGCGCTCCGCCGCCGGGCAACCCCACCACGTCCGCGTAGCGCAGGCCGTGGGGCGGGTGCGGGCTCTGCAGGAGGGGCCCGTCGCCGACCGCGGTGAAGGAGCCGTCCGGCGTCCCGGTGGCCAGGCCCGTGCGCTCCTCGAAGTTCTCCTCCGCGGTCGCGCGGCCGTCGTACAGCGCCCAGGTGCGCGGGCCGTCGAGGACGACCGCGGCGAACCGGACGCCGCGGGCGTCCCACGCCCCCGGCGTGCCGGCCAGCGCCGTGCCCTGCCACGTCCAGGCGACGCCGTCGGGGCTGGTCGCGTGCTCGGTGGTCATGCGGTCGGTGGCGTCGGGATCGTCCAGGGGGTGGACCGAGGCCCACAGGTGCCAGCGGTCGCCGTCGTGCCGGATCACCGGGTCCTTCACCGCCGCCGTCGCGCTGCCGGGCAGGACGGTGCGCGGCGTGGCCGACGCGAGTCCCTCCACCGTGGCCGCCTCGAGCAGGTCGACGCGCCAGTGCTTCGTCCCGGGGGTGGCGCAGCTGACGTAGAGCCGCCACCGGCCGTCGGGAGTGCGCACCAGGGCCGGTCGTTCCAGCGACTCGGCGCCGAACCGGGCCTTGCCCAGCTCCACGACGGGCGTGAAGGCGACCCCGTCGGTTGACCGGGCGACGACGTTGGCGTGCCCGCGCCCCTCGCCGACCGGGAGACGCAGCCGGTAGGCCAGCCACCAGGTGCCGTCGTCCAGCAGCGCGGAGGGCCCCCCGACCCAGGCGCCGGGCCGGGCGTCCTCGGGTGCCAGGACCACGTCCGCCCCGGCCCAGAAGGGGCCCGGCTCGGGCGGGCTGAGCGGGGAGGGCATGTCGTCCACTATGACGGCCGCGGCGGGTCGTGGACGGACGAGGTGTGTTGTGGGCAGGGGCGGGGTCGAACCGCCGACCTCTCGCTTTTCAGGCGAGCGCTCGTACCGACTGAGCTACCTGCCCCTCCCGGTGTCTCCACCGGAGAGCGACCCTGACGGGACTCGAACCCGCGACCTCCGCCGTGACAGGGCGGCGCGCTAACCAACTGCGCTACAGGGCCTTGCTGGTGATGATGCGTGCTGGTGGTGCTGGTCGTGCGTGCCCCCAACGGGGTTCGAACCCGTGCTACCGCCTTGAAAGGGCGGCGTCCTGGACCGCTAGACGATGGGGGCTCGTGTTCGCCGGGGGCTTGAAAGACAATACATGCCCCGTCCGGAGGCCAGACACCGGCCCGCGGAGAGGGCCGAAGGTCCCGGCGGACACGGTGCCGTGGATCCTCACCCGGAGGCCTCCGGGGTGCCACTCTCCGTGCATGACCGCTCGTCACCGCCTCGTGCCCGCTGTCACTGCCGTCCTCGCCCTGTCCGCCGGACTGCTCGCCGGGTGCGGCGGGGACGGGGACGACGACGCGGGGGCCACGACGTCGTCGTCCACGTCCTCGTCGGCGGAGGAGACGTCGGCCCCGGCCACCACCGGGGGTGGCGACACCGACGGGGACGGCCACACCGACGCGCCGCCCTTCCCCGCGAACACCGAGCCCGACACCGAGACCCCGTCGACGGGCGCGCTGCTGTCGGTGACCGACCTGCGGATCGGGCACCACGACGGCTTCGACCGCGTCGTCCTCGAGATGGACGGCGCCGGGACCCCGGGCTGGGACGTCCAGTACGTGGACTCCGCCAGCTCGCAGGGCAGCGGGGAGGCGATCGACGTCGAGGGCTCGGCGATCCTGCGCATCGTGCTCACCGGCGTCGGCTACCCCGACGACACGGGCGTGGAGGAGTACTCCGGGCCCCGGCGGGTCTCCGTCGCGGAGACCGAGACGGTCACCGAACTGGTCTTCGACGGCACGTTCGAAGGTCAGACCGTCGCGTTCGTCGGTACGACGGCGGAGGTGCCGTTCCGGGTCTACCTGCTCGAGGACCCGGTCCGCGTGGTGCTCGAGGTGACCGAGGAGGACTGAGTCGTCGAGGACCGGCTCGTCAGCCCAGGGTCGCGGTGAGCTCGACCGAGTCGTCGCTCACCGTGGAGCAGGTCAGCTGCAGCGGGCCCGCGGTGACGCTCTCGCCCTGGCCGCACGACACGCTCGCCCCGCCGACGCTGAGCGACGCGCGCCCGTCCTGGGTGCCACCGAAGGTCAGCGTGGTGCCGAGGATCTCGGCCTCCGCGCCGTCGCCGGTCAGGGTCACCGAACAGGTGCTGCCCGAGCACGAGACGTTGTTCGAGGTGAACGTGCAGCCGGTCAGGGGGACGAGGGCCAGGCCGCCGGCGAGCACGCCTGCTGCGAGACGGCGGGTCCGGGTCGTCGACGAGGAGGACATGCCCGCAGCCTAGAGCCGGACGGTCACTCCGCCGGGGAGGTCGGGGAGGCCGGCGACTGCTCGGCCTCGGTCCCGTCGGCGTCCTCCGGTTCCGGGACCACGACACGCTGGATGGTCACCTCGGTCTCGCCCAGCCCGCCCAGGGTGATCTCGTCGTACGCCCGCAGCGCGCCGGTGTCGGGGTCCAGGTAGAGGACCGTGCAGCTCAACGGCGTCGGCTCCTCACCCTGCAGCCCGCGCAGCCCCGCGCCGCCGGTGGAGCCCTGCACCATGAGGAGGGTCCCCTCGTCCATGGTGGACACCTCCCGCCGGTGGGTGTGCCCCGAGAGCACCAGGGGGACGACGCCGTCGAGGGGCGGCGCCATCTTCGGGTCGTGCACCATCGCGATCGCCGGTGGCTCCGGCTGCGCCTCGGCGACCTCCGCCAGGGCCTCACCCGTGTTGATCAGCACGTCCTCGCCGGCGTCGTCGTCGCCGGTGCTCTTGTCGGGGGTGAACCGCGGATCGGGGACGCCGGCGATGTCGATGCCGGCGACCGTCGCGGCCTCGCCGTTGAGCACGACCCCGTTGGGCTGCTCGCTGATCAACCGGGCGGTGGCGGCCGAGTCGTGGTTGCCGCGGATGTAGACGTAGGGGACGTCGAGGGTGCCGACGCGCGTGATCAGCTGGTTCTCCGGCTGGCTGCCCCAGTCGGTGATGTCACCGGTGTCGAGGACGGCGTCGACCCCGAACTGGTCGACCACCTGCCGGACCAGGTCGAAGCCGGCCGGGTTGAGGTGCAGGTCGGACACGTGCAGCAGCGCCACGGAGTCGTCGGCCCCGCCCGGATCGGGCAGCGTGGCCAGCGTCGCGTACAGGTTGCCGACGTTGGCGACCAGGTCCTCGAGGGAGGCGCGGTAGGCGTCGAAGCGCGCCACGATGTCCTCGGCGCTGCCGATCAGGCTGTTGGCGTTGACCAGCAGCCCGGTGTAGGTGGGTGCGGAGAGCGCGTCGGGCCGCCACGTGGCCACCCCGATCCCGGCCGTGCCGACGAGGAGTGCCGTCGTCACCCCGCCGGCGATGAGCGATTCCCGCGGCCGGCGGAGCACGACCAGCGACGCCAGGGCGGCACCGGCGATCGCGAGCAGGGCCGTCGTCCACACCAGCCGGATGACGCCGCTGCGCAGGTCCTCGCTCACCCGGTCGACGACGCCGGCCAACCGCACGGGATCGGTGGCCAGCGCGCGGGCCCGTTCCTGGTCGACCCGCTGCAGCTGGATCTCCAGGCGCAGCGGCCCGTCGTACACGTCGACGGCGAGCGAGCCCAGCGGGGGGACGGCGACCTGCGCTCCACCCCCGAGCGGCCGGAACGCGAGGGTCGCGTCGAACGGGCCGATCGGCGCGGAGATCCGCCCGAACAGCAGGACCGCGATCAGCGCCCCGATCAGGGCGACCGCGACCCGCAGCCCCCACCGGCCGGCCACCCGCCCCCGGTCGCGCCACGGCGAGGGCGCCGGTGCGGTCGCTTCGGTCACCTTGACCACGCTACTGACCGGGGCGCTCCGGCGACGCGTCGAAGCGGGAACCCCGCCCGAAGAGGTCAGGCGCGGGCGGGCTCCTGCGCGCGGAAGAGCCAGCGCAGGGCGACGAAGCGGAGCACGCCGATCGTGGCGGTGACCGAGGCGACCAGCGCGATCTGCAGGGCCAGCGGGGCGGCACCCGCGGCCGAGTCGAGCCAGCTCAGTGCCGTGCTCGTGGCCACCAGGCCGACGAGGGCCACCCCGCCGGCCTCCCACTGGGCGCTGAACCAGTCGACGCGGTCCTCGGCGCGGAAGGAGACCCGGCGGTGCAGTTCGTTGGCCAGCATCGTCGTCAGCACGGTCGAGACGAGGTGCGCCGAGAGGTAGCCGAAGCCGGAGAGCGAGACGTAGAGCGCCGCGTAGACCGCCGTCGTGGCGGCCCCGACGAGGACGAAGCGGGTGAACTGAGCGATCCCGTCGTCCCTGCGGACGCGCTCGGACAGGTCGCCGAGCAGGTCGGCGGCCGCCGGGCGGCAGCGCAGCAGGGTCGGGCAGGTCACGGCGTTCCTCTCCGGGTCGGTGGTGCGGGTCCAGGTTCCTCTGACGGCTGGCCGTTGTCACGGGAAAACGTGCCTGGTCACCCCGTCTGTTCCCGAATGTGAGGAGTGATGTTGATCAACCTGGCCGCGCGAGGCCGGTGACGTCGCGGGAGGGCCGGCCCTACCCTCGTCGCCATGCGAGGGGCGCGGGCAGCGGCGCTCGCGCTGGTGGCGTCGGTGGTCGCCGGTTGTGGGGGGACGACCGCGGGGACGACGGCCACGCCGTCCCCCTCGACCGCGGCCGCGCCCACCGTCCCCGTCGTCCCCGGCATCGAGGCCGAGGCCGTGCGGCTGCGCACCGACGAGCCGCTGGGCAACCAGGTGCAGGTGCGGATCACCGCCACCGGCGACGAGCCGTTCACGGTCACCTCGGTCGCGCTGGACTCGCCGGGCTTCGCGCCGCTGCCCCCGCGCGCGGCGGCGACCGAGTTCACGCCGGGCCGGACGATCGACCTGCCGGTGACGTTCGGCGACCCCCGCTGCGATACCGCGGCCGAGCCCGCCGCGGCGCGGCTGACCGTGCTGCGGTCCGACGGGAGCGCCGAGGATCTGCGGGTGCCGCTGGCCGCCGAGATCCTGACCCTCATCCACGAGGAGGACTGCGCGGTGCTCGCGCTGGCCGAGACCGTGACGGTCGAGGTCACCGGCCTGTCGGACGAGGACGGCGCCGTGACGGGGGAGCTCGTTCTGACCCGGCGCCGCGGGGAGGAGCCGGTGACGATCTCCCGCGTGGGGCGCAGCGTGCTGATCGACGTCACCGCCCCGGAGCTGCCGGCCGAGCTGCCGGCCGACGGCGACGAGCTGAGGACGCCGGTGGAGTTCACGCCGGCCACGTGCGAACCGCACGTGCTGGCCGAGACGAAGAAGCCGTTCGTCTTCCCGCTGGAGGTCGCCGTCGGTGACGGCGATCCGGTGGTGCTGGACCTGCCCGTGGACGACGTCCTGAGGAGCAGCCTCGAGAGGCTGGTCGAGCGGGTGTGCCGGCCGGCCTGAGGAGCCCCGCGCCCTGGAACCAGGCCGGCCCGGCCGTCCCGGGGGGAACGGGTCGGCCGGGCCGGGGTCGTACCCGTCCCGCGTTCCCGCCGGACGGAAGTTCATCGGCCGGGCGGGGGCGACGCTGCCCGGCCGCCCGACCGGAGCGCGATGACGGTACGTAGTCGAGAGGCTGCGGGGGCATCCCCTGAACGGGTGGAACGGCCACGACGGGGGTGACACAGGGCACACGGGGTTCCCAGCTCAGCGGGCCGGGGCACCCACGGCCCGTGTTCTTCTTCTTCTCGAACCGGCTCGGCTGCCTGGGCTCCCTGCTGCTGTCGGCGGCGCTGACCCTGGTCCTGCTCCTCGTGCTCGACGTCCTCTGACCGGCCGGCGCTGAGGGTGCGCCCGCGGCCCGGGCATGGGCCCGGCCTTCGGGCGCCGTACATTACTTCGCATGCGAAGTAGCAGCAGCCGTCGCTTGGTGTTCGAGCTGATGGCGGCCGAACGGTCGGTCCACCGGTGGATCGCCGCCCGCGCCGACGGCAGCGGGCTCGGCGCAGCGGGTGCCGGAGTGCTGTTCTACCTCGAGGGCAACGACCACGCGCTCGTCGGTCAGGTGACCGCCGCGTTGCAGGCGCGCCCGGCCGGGATGAGCGGGCTGCTCAACCGGCTCGCCGCGGCCGGCCTCATCAGCAAGACCCGGGCTCCGGACGATGCGCGGGCCGTCAGGCTCAGCCTGACCCCGGAGGGCAGGGAAGCGGCTGCCTCGGCCCGCTCGGTCCTCGCCGAGCTCAACGAGCACCTCGCCGATGGATTCACGCCGTCCGAACTGGACACCATCAGCCGCTGGCTCGCCCACACCGCGAGCACGCTCGGATCCGGCGACTGACGCCCGCCGTCGGGACGCCCCCGTGACGCGCCCTCGACCTGACCCTGGACCGCCCACCGACCCGCTGGAGGCAGCTGCCGTGCCCACGCTCGACCGTTCCGACGATGTGTTCGTGCTCGATCTCGGAGACACCGAGAACCGGTTCCATCCCGAGTGGATCGCCGCCGTCGACGCCGCGCTCGACGAGGTGGAGAAGGCCGAGGGACCGCGCGCCCTGGTGACCGCCGCCACCGGCAAGTTCTTCTCCAACGGCCTGGACCTGGACTGGCTGCTCACCCACGCCGACCAGCACGAGGACTACGTCACCAGCGTCCACGGGCTGCTGGCGCGGGTGCTGGCTCTGCCGGTGATCACCGTCGCCGCGCTGCAGGGCCACACCTTCGCCGCCGGGGCCATGCTGTCCCTGGCCCACGACTTCCGTGTGATGCGGTCGGACCGGGGCTTCTGGTGCCTGCCCGAAGCCGACATCGGCATCCCCTTCACCCGCGGGATGTCCGCGCTGATCCAGGCCCGGCTGACCCCGCAGGTCGCCCACGCGGCGATGGTGACCGCCTCCCGGTACGGAGGTGCGGATGCCCTCGCCGCGGCGATCGTGGACCGAGCCGTGGACGAGGACGCCGTGCGATCGACCGCCGTCGAGATCGCCGCAGCTCAGGCACACAAGGCCGGCGACACCCTCGGGACCATCAAGGAGCGCATGTACGCGCCGGTCCTGACCGCGCTTCGGGCCAGGACCGACCCTCGCGGCTGAGCCCGGCACCGACCCAGTGGCGAGCTGGCGCCCCAGCGCGGATCGGGTGGGAGAAGGGCGGGGCGGACAGCTCACGAGGGCATCGGGAGTCGACGCGTGGACGCCGGGGGAGGCCGGAGTGGGCGCGGTAGCCTCGCACGCGGCCGCAGGGGCGCCAGCAGTCTCACGCGTTGTCAGGTGGGCTGTCTGGAGGGTTCTCTGCACCCGCCGGGCCTCTAGCTCAATTGGCAGAGCAGCGGACTTTTAATCCGCGGGTTGTGGGTTCGATCCCCACGGGGCCCACCGCGCTGGCCTGCACGTTTACCTATCCCGCGAGTCTCGGCTGGTGGTCGCGCCCACACGGCGCCCACACGCGCGTCCGCGGCTGCCCGCGCGGCGGCGTCCATCCGGTCGGCCAACGCGGTCAGGTCGTCGTCGAACAGGCCGGAGTACACGTCCAGCGTCATGGCCGCCGAGGCGTGCCCGAGCATCCGCTGGACGCTCTTGACGGTCGCGCCGCTGGCGACCGCGAGAGAGGCGGCGGTGTGCCGCAGGTCGTGCGGGGTGACGTCGCTCAGCCCGGCCGTCCGGACCGCCGGATCGAAGACAGCCCGACGCCAGTTCCGCAGCCGCAGCACCGTGCCGCTGGCCGTGGCCATCAGCAGGTCGTCGCCCTGCTTGCCCGCGCAGTGGCGGGCCAGGGACTCGGCGAGGGTCGCGGGCAGGGGCACGGTCCGCCGCTGATGGGTCTTCGGTGTGCCGAACTCCAGCCGCCCGCCGACCTCGGTGACCGCTTCGGCGATGGTGAGTCGGCGCCGGAGGAAGTCGATCCGGCGCACCCGCAGGGCGGCCATCTCGCCGAAGCGCAGTCCGGTGTAGGCGAGCAATCGGATGACGTCCCCGTCCTCATTCGCCGCGTCGGCGAGCCGCTCGACCTCGTCATGGGTGAGGAACCGCGGCTCCTGCCGCGTCACTCGTGGCAGGGGTACGCGCTCGGCCGGGTTGCGGGGAATGCGCCCGTCGCGGACGGCGAGGCCCAGGAGGAGTGAGAAGACGCGGTGGGCCTGGCGGACCGTGCCCGGGGCGGACCCCTGCGTCAGTAGCCCAGCCACCCACACGGCGACGTCGGCGTGGGTGACGTCGACGAGCCGGTGCCGACCCCACGACGGCAGCACGTGGGTCCGCAGCAGGTTCCCGTACCGGTAGAGGGTGCTCGGCTTGACCCCGGTCTGCGAGGACAGCCATCGGTCGGCCCAGTCGGCGACGGTGACCCGGCCTCGCTCCGGCGCCGTCCATGTCTGCGTGACCAGAGCCGAGGTCGCCTCGTCGAGCCAGCGCTGGGCGTCGACCTTCCGTGCGAAGCGTCGCTCGTGCTGGCGACCGCCCGGGTCGCGATACCGAGCGCGGTAGCGGGTAGAGCCGTCGCTGAGTGTGATGCGGGTGATCGAGCCGTCCATGAGGACCTCCGTAGCGAGGTATGTGTCTCCAGCGTGCCGGACACCTCTGACAACAGGCGGCCCTCGTCATCCCGGACATGATTATGCCGCTCGCCGCTGAGCGGCATGGTTCCCGCAAACTCCCGTCCTGAATGGGGTGGCTTGGGTCAGGCCTGCCTGGGCGGGACGGCGCGGAGCTGGCGCGGGTCGGCCGGCAGCGTGTTCCAGGTCTCCTCGGTGCGCACGACCGGCATCTCCCGCAGGGTGATCCGTTCCCGGAAGAGCGCGAGCGTCTCACCCAGGCCGGTGGCCGAGGGGGCGAGGACGGCATGCAGCTCGAGCTGGTGGGCGGCGGCGGCGATGCGCTGGCAGGCGGCGTAGTCGTCGACCTCGGACCTCAGGTCGGCAGCGGAGAGTCCCACGGCGGCGAGGTTGTGGGCGTTGGTGAGGTCGAGCACCGCGTCGACATCCACGGTGACGGTGTAGAAGCGGCGCGGCTGCACAAGCTCGACGGGGATGCCGTAGGCCTCGACCAGGTGCCTGTAGGCCTCGGCGGTGACTGACGCCGGTGGACGGCCGAGGTAGATGACGGGAAACGTCTCTCCCCAGCGTCCCTGGTCGCCGCCGGCGAAGGCGTCGCGGTTGACCGCCGCGTGTCGGTAGAAGGTGCCGTGCACGCTGATCGGTGGCACGGCCGCGACGCGTTCGGCCATGGAGCGCTGCACGCCTTACCGAACCTTCGGCCCGCCGGCGAGGCGCTGCACTAGTTGCAGCACGGTCTCGAAGTCGCCTGCCTTGAGTACGTCGATCGGGCGACGGTCGCCTAGGGCGCGTTGCCGGGCGTGCAGCCAGATGTCGATGCCTTCGGGCTTGTAGACGTCGGAGAGTTCTGCGATGACGTACTGCAGCTCCAGTAGCCGGTCGCGCTTGGTGCCCTCGGGCCGCGCGGCGCCGGCGGCCCATTTCTGCACTGCGCGTTCTCCGGCGCCGACGATCTCCCCGATCTCGGTGAGGGTGAGCGCGCGGCGCGTGTCGGCCACGACATGGCGGTAGACGGGGGAGTCTCCGGCCGGATCGTGCGGCGCAGGCTGGGACGCCGCCGCGGCGGTGCGGGTCGGGCTCATCTGACTGGTCTCCTTCTGAGGCAGCGCCGATCGGTCCGTTCGGCCTGCGAGGTAGACGCTATACACTCTCACTGTTCACCGGTAGGTACATCGTCAAGTTCGTGCTAGAGTTCACCCCGCAAGCGTCACAGTTCGGTAACTCTGTGGTTGGAGACCCACCGATGGATCTGTTGATCAGGGCCGGTCGCGGTGACCACCTGCTCGTCAAGGATCTGTGCGCCCCGGCCGCCAGCGGACTGTGGCCCCTGCGGGAGTTGCCCCTCACCGGCGTGGTTGCCGATGCGCAGGTGGCGGTGGAGCGGCCGGGCCTGCGGGAGACTGCGGATGCGGCCGGGGTGCCGTTCTTGGTCGACCCGCTCACCCCGCTGCTGGCCGATCAGCAGTCGCCGAGCAATGGCTGGGCGCGACTGCCGTACGCGACCGCAGACAAGCTGACCCCGGCAGACCTCGGCCACCACGAACTGCAGGACGAACTGATCGACCAGGTGATCGGCTTCCAGCGCGAGCAGGGCGCCACGGTGCTCATTCCGCCCTACGTCTACGTCGACCGGCGAAACAGCGCCTGGCTGGAGGTCAACCGCAGCCTGCTGATCCGGACCGCCCGCTATCTGGAGCGCGAAGACATCGACCTGCCCGTCGCGCCCGTCTTCGCCGCATCCCTGCACCAGTTCGGCCCCCAGTCCACCTGGGCGGCCGGGCTGGACCCGTTCCTCGCAACCGCCGACGAGATGAACACCCGCTACGTGGCGCTGTCGATGTCCTGGTCCAAGCAGCGGGCCGCCAGCTACGACGCCATCGCCACGCTGATGACCGCCACCCAGCACGCCGCCGCCGGACGGCGGGTGCTGTCCTGGCGTCAAGGCCTCTACGGCGCAGCCCTGACCGGCGTGGGAGCCGCCGGCTACGAGACCGGTCCCGGGCACGGCGAGGCCGGCCACTATCCCCAGTTGCTGGCCCGCAAGCGTCCCAGCGACAAGCCCCGCACGGGCGGCGGAGAGGCCAACGTGTACTTCACCGCCTTCGGCCGCAGCCTCGACCGCAGCCATGGCCAGAAGCTGCTCGAGAACCGGCTGCTGCGGGCCACGCTGGTCTGCCCGGAGAGCTCCTGCTGCCCGGACGGCGCCAGCAGCATGATCAACAGCTGGCGCGAGCACGCCGTGCGGGCACGTCAGCGCGAACTGGCCGAGATCGACCGCATGCCCGCCTCGCCCAGCTGGCGACTCAACAAGATCTCCCGGGATGCCGAGCAAGCCGCACTGTCCACCCGGGCGGCGAACGACGTCCTCGCCGAGGCGGGAAACGGCTGGCGGCTGCCCACGGACACCTACCGGCATCTCTCGGACGTAGCCGCCGACATCCGCGCCAACCTCGGCCGGCGAGTGGCGTGACCAGGACGGGCGGTCACCGTCGACTCCAGCGGCGGGCGGGGTGAGCGCGTACTCGTAGCGGCCGGAGCGAGCACCCGGCCGCACCCGGGTCCCCGGGACTGGCTTGGGCACGAGGGCGCTGGACAGCGGCGAAGGCGACCCGGTCGGCCAGTGGCGCCGGCACCCGCAGCGGCTCCGTGCCGGTGCCCGGATCCCACCGGTCGTCGTCCTCCCACGTGCCCAGGCACAGCAGGATCTCTTCCAGGGCGCGCAGCGGCGCCAGCGGCTCGCCGTCGAGGTCGACGACGAGCGGGATGCGCCGCCCTTGGCGGGGTTTGCTCGTTCGGTCCGGGCTGGCCGGCCGCCTGCTCAGCCACGGGCGGACCACCGCTCGGTCGCCGACCGGCCGGTCACGCCGGTGGCCCGGCCGATATCGGCCTCCGAGGCCCCGGCGGCGACCGCGGCGCGGACCGCCTCATCCAGGGCGCGGGCGGCGGCAGCCTGCCGGGCGGCGGCCTGCTCCACCTCCTCCAGGGCCTGCCATCCGGCGATGTGCCGGCGCCATTCGGTCATCACCCGGTGCTCGTCGGCGGCGTCCAGATCGGCCCACGGGCCGGTGACGGCGAGCCGCCGCGCCGCCGGGTCGGCCAGCTCCGGTGGTACGCGGGTCCAGCAGGTGCCGCGCCAGCCGCAGGTGCGGTCGGCGGCCCACCCGACGACCGCCGCGTCCGGGCGCCACTCCCTCCGCCTGGTCGACCACCTCGAGGCGGCCTGGCGGCTGGTGTGCGAGTGGACGATCCCGTCGCCGCGGAGGATCGTGCCGTCGGACCAGAGGCCCTCGGCGGTGCCGCCGTCGCGGTAGGCCAGCCGCACCCGGTCGCCGTCGCGGGGCCCGTCGTCGGGCCGGCGGGCCATCAGCACGCCGCGGGTGCTGGTGGTGCCCGCGCCTTGTGCGCCGTCGGCGAACAGCGGAACGACCCAGCCCTCGTGCGCCTGGCCGTTCACGACCGGGCCCATCCATCCCATGGCTCCTGCTTCCGGTGATGGGAGCGTCGCTGTTCCGGTGCTGCTGGAGCCGGTTCTGTTCGGCTTCTGTGGAGGACCGTCGTCGTCCACAGGCGGGGCTGGCCGCCGGGCGTCACCCGTGTGCCCGCAGTGCGCAGCGGTCCGGTGCCCGGTCCCGCCGCGCTCAGGAAGCGGCTATCGGCGGAGGGGCTGGTCTGCTTGTGCGTCGATCCAGATGTGCAAGTCGGCGCGGCGGTAGAGGACGCGCCGGCCGAGTCGGAAGCTGTTCGGGCCGGTGCCCAGGTGTCGCCAGTACCGGAGGGTGGCGACGGGCGCGCGGAGTACGTCCGCGGCCTCGGTGATGGTGAGCAGCTCGGGCTCGTGGTCGGCGGCGGGGTCGGGCATGGCTGGCTCCGGGGGTCGTCGGTGGTGGGCGGTGTCTTCACCACAGAAGGCGCCATTTCGGGCCCGGTGGTGACACTTCACAGCCAGCTTTCTCGGACGGTCTCCGGTTTTTCTCCTCTAGCGGCCACCGGTGGCGCGTCACCTGCCAGCGACGGAGGCCCTCCGTCTGCCGACGCCGTGGGTCGGCGCCGGGACCGCCGGTGGACAGCCCCGGGACTGCGGCTGGGTTCGCCGTCCCGGTAGGCGGTGTCCCGGGACCGCCTCCAGTTCGTCTGCGGCCGGTGCCCGGTTGTCCGCCGCGACGCTGTGCCTGGCCGACGCCGACCTGCGCCGCCCGCGCTTCCGAAGCGCGTTCTCCCGTAGGCCGACGACAGTCGGGGTACCCGTGTCCCGCGGGACCTGGAGAATTACTGGAGGTCGCTGGTGACTGACCCGGGGTTCCTCCAGTTGTCCTCCAGTCAGCCGATGCAGGCCGTGAGCATTGGGGCGCTCCTGCGCGATCGGCCCCTGTGGACGACGGCTGCTGTGCACAACATCCGGGCGGACGCCCTCGGGCGCGTGCTGGCCTGGCCAAGCTTGACTCATGGCGCTGGACACCTCGCTCGGGGCACGGCGAGACCGCGGGGCCCGTGATCGGTCCGCCAGGGGTCTCCGCGGCGTGTCGGGTGATCGAGGCTCGCTATCCGGTGGGCGCGCCGTCGACGTCGTCGCGCCGGGACCGTTGGGGCGGGCCAGGAGCACCCTTCGGGCCACGCTGCGCGTGGCGCCGGCTGCGCCGTCGTCAAGGTCCGCCTGCGGCGGGCTGTCCTTACTGTTCCCCCGACCCGTCCGGCAGCTCAGCGTAGGGGCCTCCCGCGCCGCCTCCTCCCGACCGGACCAAGATCCTTCCGCCCTTCGGGCGCTCCGCTGCGGAAGCAGTCTTGGTCCGGTCGTCCCCCCGCCGTCGCTCCCGGCCCCTGAGCAGAGCTCTGTGCCGGACGGGCCGGGGGAATGGGTGGCAGGGCACCTGTTCCGTGGTCCCTCCCGTACCGGTGTCGGCTCCAGTTCCGGGACGGTCCAGATGACCAGCACCAGCACCACGATAAGCAGCGCGGCCAGCGGCACGAGCAGCAGTCGGACCGGCAGGGGAAGTCGGAGTGGGCGACCGCAGCTGAGTCCGGCGCAGCGGGAGGCGGCCGACGCCGCCCGGGCGGCGAAGATCGCCGCCCTGCACGACCAGATCGGCGAACAGGTCGAGGCGCCTACTGCTGATCCGACATCCCCGGCCGCCGCAACTCGGCCATTGCCTAACCTCCGCGATGATCTTGAGGCGTTGCATTGACAGGTGAGTCCATCTCGGTCTTCTTTGCGTCGATGCCCGCATGCCAGGTGCCCGGCGGGGTTCGCTCGTTCCTTCCTGCACCAACCTCAGCGCGACGGGATAGAGGTCAGCAGCGGGAGGAGGACAGCGGCGAGCACCGCGTCGGCGTAGGCGTCGTCGACCGGCTGGCCGGTGAGCAGCCAGCGCTGGACGAGCAGGGAGCTGGCCGCCTCGGCCAGCACCGTACCGGCCAGCCCAGGCGGTACCTCCCCGCGCTGTGCGGCGTGCGCCCATACGTGTTCGAAAGCGTGCTGCCAGCCGTCCAGAGGGCCGCCGCGGAACGCCTCGGCGAGGGTGGGGTCGTGCGGAACCGTCGACAGCAGCGACAGGATGGCTGCCCCGGCCGGTCCGTTGATGAGGGCCACCAGCGCGTGCAGTAGATCGCGCAGGTCGCTTCGAAGCGAGCCGGTATCGGGCGGGATGATCTCGGCCTGATTGAGCTCGGCGATGATGTCGATGACCAAGTCCTGCTTGGTCCGCCAGCGCCGGTAGATGGTGGCCTTGCCGACGCCGGCCTGAGAGGCCACGGCGTCCATGGTCAGCGCGCCGTAGCCGACCGCGGCGAGCAAGTGGAGAACAGCGGCCCGGATTACGCCGTCGCGGGTGGGGTCGCGTGGACGCCCTCCCCGGCTGGCCTGCGCGCTATCGGTCGTCGACCCGGACATGGGGAGACATTAGACACTGGAAGATCATTTCTGAAGAACTCGGCGTGACTGCCGGAGACTGCGCTGCTCCGGAGCAGTCTCTTGGGGTGATCTGGAGCTGGCGGCCTGTGGGGGATGGGTCACCGCACGCCGGGTCGGGCCCCATGCCCGAGCTGCTGTCCACGGCGCCGACCGGTCCTTGAGCCACGATGGCCACATCATGGTCACCGCGACCGGTATCGCTGGGGATCAACTGCCGACCGCCGGGGTCGGCTGCTCCAACCTGAACTGCTGGTGGTGTCGCATCCGGACACCGACGACGATGTTGCTGGGTGGGGATCTGATAGGCCCTTGACCGGAGCGGAGAAATCTGGCGAGACGGCAGCTCCTGTTCCCGTCCCCGTCGAGATCAGGAACGATGCTCTGCTGAGGGGCCTTGCCGTGGCCTGCCCGGTGTCCCGGCGCCCTCGCCGTGGAGGACAGCGTGGTGGGGTCGAGCGGTGCCGCGATGGGCTTCGCCTTGTCGCTGTTGCTCCAGGAAGCCGTCCGCTTCTTCGGCTGGTGCGCCGTGGGATCGTTCGCCGTTGGGGTGTGCTGGATGGCGTGCGCGGCCATGGGTGCCAGTCGGCGCAGTGTCGCGGTCGGCCATGGCAAGCCGGAAGAGGACGAGGCCCAACTCCGACGGGAGGCCGCCAGGGGCATCGCCGAGCTCGAACTCTGGCTGGTGGCGCAGCCGCCGCAGGCTCAGGATCCCGGCGGCCCGGGCTGACCGCGAGGCCACGGAGTCTCCGGTGCAACGTGCAAGCGCCTCGGACCGGGTATATGGTTGCGCCATGCAACAAGGCGTGGACGCGGGTGTCTCCGAGCCGTTGGAGCGCATCGAACGCGAGCTGACCCACCTGGTTCAGCGGGCGCAACGGGTCCACCTGCATGCCGAGTCGTCCGGGCAGCCGTTGGAGCGGTCCGCGTACCTGATCCTCGGCCGGCTGCGCGACGAGGGCCCGCTGCGCAACGGTGCGTTGGCGGCGCTGCTCGGCCTCGATGCGTCCACGGTGAGCAGGCACGTGGCGGCGTTGCAGCAGTCGGGGCTGATCGCGCGGGAGGCCGATCCGGAGGACGGGCGGGCGTGCCGCCTGCGACTGACCGAGACGGGGCACCGGGCCGTGGCGGCCACTCGCAAGGCCCGCCGCGGCCTGGTCCGGGAACTGCTCAGTTCCTGGTCGGCGGAGGACCGGAGGACTCTGGCCGCCCTGCTGGAGCGGCTGAACGCGGGGCTGGACGCCCGACTCCCTGGTGCGCAGACGGACCATCCTCCGCCGTCGGCCCAGAGTCAGATCCACGTCTCGGCCTGAGGATTCCCCTGCTGAGACGGTCGTTCCCCCCTCGCACGGCTCGCTACAGAGAGGCCGCACACCCGTGAGTTCGACACCCGCCGACGATCGGCGCGGAACACCGCACACCGCGCCGGTGATGCCGGCCCTGAGCCATCGCCAAATCCTGACCGTGCTGGTCGGGCTCATGCTGGGCATGCTGGTGGCGGCGCTGTCCCAGACGATCGTGGCCACTGCGTTGCCGACCATCGTCGGTGAGCTCGGTGGGCAGGAGCAGCTGGCGTGGGTGGTGTCGGCCACCCTGCTGACCTCCACCGCCTCCACGCCGATCTGGGGCAAGCTGTCCGATCTCTACGGGCGGAAGATCATGTTCCAGTCCGCGATCGGGATCTTCCTGCTCGCCTCCCTGGCCAGCGGCTTCGCGCAGGACATGGCCCAGCTGATCGGTTTCCGCGCGGTCCAGGGCCTGGGTGTCGGCGGGTTGATGGCGTTGTCGCAGGCGATCATCGGCGACGTCGTCAGCCCGCGGGAGCGTGGTCGCTACCAGGGCTACATCGGGTCGGTGTTCGGGATCGCGACGGTCGCCGGCCCCCTGCTGGGGGGATTCCTGGTCGAGCACCTGTCCTGGCGGTGGACGTTCTGGGTCGGCATCCCGGTCGGGATCGCGGCCCTGATCGTCACCGAACGGGTGCTCCAGCTGCCCTTCCCGCGGACCCGGCACGCCATCGACTGGCTCGGCGCGTTCTTCATCGTGGCATCGGTCAGCGCGCTGCTGCTCATGCTGTCCCTGGGTGGCAAGGAATTCGCCTGGAACTCGCCCTGGACCTACGTGCTGGCGGCCGTGGCCGCCGTGATGCTGGCCCTGGCCGTCTGGCAGGAGCGCCGCGCCCGCGAGCCGATCATGCCGCCGCACCTGTTCGCCAACCACACCTTCGTCATCACCAGCCTGGCCGGCTTCGTCGTCGGTGTCGCGATGTTCGGCGCGATCATCTTCCTGCCGCAGTACCTGCAGATCGTCAAGGGCGAGTCGCCGACCGCCTCGGGGCTCCTGACGCTGCCACTCATGGTGGGTCTGCTCGCTGCCTCCATCGGCTCGGGGCGGGCGATCACGGCCACCGGCCGGTACAAGATCTTCCCGGTGATCGGCCTGCTGATCGCCGCGGTGGGGCTGGGTCTGATGAGCCGGCTCTCAGTGGACACCTCGCTGGTGGTGGCCGGGCTGTACATGCTGGTCACCGGGGTCGGCATCGGCCTGGTGATGCAGGTGCTCGTGCTGGCCGCCCAGAACGCCGTGGAGCAGAAGGACCTGGGCGTGGCCACCTCCGGGGCGACGTTCTTCCGGTCACTGGGCGGTGCTCTGGGGGTGGCGGTGTTCGGCGCGCTGCTCACCCATCGCCTCGCCGACACCATCCCGTCCCGGCTCGCCGAGGCCGGCGTCCCGGCCGAGCGGCTCGCCGGCGGAACTCCGACGCTGGGCAGCCCCGAACAGATCGCCGCCTTGCCCGAGCCGGTGCACACCGCGGTCATCACCGGCTTCGCCGACGCGCTGCAGACCACGTTCCTGGCAGCTGTGCCGTTCGCTCTGCTGGGTTTCCTCGTGCTGCTGTTCCTGCGGGAGACACCGCTGCGCCGGCACGCGCAGGAGCACACCACCGGGGAGAACCTCGCCGAGGCCTTCGAGACGGCCGTCGATCCCGACAGCGATCTCGGCCACGGCGACGAGGACCAGGCCGCAGACCGCCCGGCCGCCGACGCCAGGCGATCCGCACCCGTCAGCCCCCCGCGACCGGAGCAGTAGGACGCCGTCGCGTCGGGAGCCGATTGGTCCGGCTCCGCCTGGCCGGTTGGATCGCGCGTCGGTCTCGGCACATGCAGCGGTCGGCCGGGAGAGTGAACCCCTTTCCACCCGTGCTGGCCGGCGCGATGATGGTGGGCAGATAACAAGCGGATCGAGGTCGGCGCGGCCCGAGTGGGCTCACCCGGACGCGTCGTCGGAAAGCGAAACTCCGGAACCCTCAGGGGAGGGGGCGCTGTGCGGCCGGCCGTTCGAGTCGCTCTCTATGCCGGGGCGACATGGGTACTCGACCTCGGCCGGCTGCTGCTGTGGTGCGTCATGACCGGATGCCTCGCGTGGGGCACCACCTGGTCCGGACGCCCCGCCGTGCTGACCGACTGGCTGGCGACTGGTCCGCCCGCGCGTGGACGATCGCGCACGACACCGGTGGCCATCAAGTTGCAGGCAGGCCGAGGAATCGCAGCCTTGGAGTGCTGGCTGGCGGCTGGCAAGCCGCCCCGGGGTTCGGCCCGCCCGCCGAGGCGGGGCGAGTCGGGACCGGCGAACTGATCGTCATCGATCGATAGCGCGTGGCCCGCGGGGCTGCGGAGCGCCGACCGCACGTGGACGGGAAGGTGTGACCTCTTCCCGCCGTTGATCCGTCCTTCTTCCCTTTGCGCCAGTTGAGCTGTCCCCCACGGCTGAGGGTGCCGTCCCGCGAGGTGGTAACAGTGCAGGGCACTGACCGCGTGGGGATCACGTGCAAGGGGCCATCGAGCGATGGTTAGCGGGACCACGCCGATGGTTCTCCTGGAAGGGCACAGCACACGATGGCCCAGGACCAGTCTGCCTGCTCGAGGTGCTCGAGGCACTGAAGGCCGCCGACGATGTCGATGACCGAATCCGTTCGGCGGCCGCCACCATCTACCAAGCGCTAAATCGAGGCCGAGGAGTTGACTTCGGTGATCGTCGGCTGGGATGGGGTCTTGACCTCGGTGACTTGGAAGCCCTGGTAGTCCTTGGACCGGTACTCCCCAGCGCTGCGCGGTCGTTGGCCACACCGCCCACGTACGACACGACGGTCATCTTCTTGCCCGGTGTTACCGGCCGCGTCCGATGACGACGGCGGCGCGTCGGGATGGTTGATCAGTGCGAAGTGCATGAGCAAGCCGCGCCGGTCGCGGACGCGCGGGGCTTGGTGGTCATGCTGCCGCGGCGGTGGTCATGCTGTCGTGACTGTGGTGATGGCGGCCCGGACGGAGGCCTTGCCGACGATCGCCTTGCCGGCGGCGTAGGCGGCGACCGGTGACTGGACGCCGACGTGGTAGACCGTCGGATGCGGCTGGTGGCGACTGCGATAGTTCCGGCCTGGACGTCGGCGACGTGCCGGGCCAGCAGTTGCGCGGCCCGCGGGTTGGTCACCGACCGTGCTGAGCAGCAGGCCGCTGGCCGCGATCCGGGTGCGCGGCCAGTTGGTCGAGTTGGGCGGTGAGGGCGGCCAGTGCGTAGTCCAGGCCCTCGGCTCGATCGCCAGCTCTTCCACGCCGGCGATCTGCGGCGTGCATCACGTCGGAAACCCACGGGCCAACCAGCTCGATGAGGCCGCCGACGCGATAGACGTGGCGCTCGCCGCCGAGGCTTCGGCGCTTCGCTCGGCAGCGACCGTGGCGGCGCTGCCCACCGGACGCTCGGCCGGCCGCCCGGTGGGATGATCCGCACCAGCGGGCGTCGTCGCGGCTGCCAGCGGCCACGGGCTGGCCGGCGCAGCCTTGATCAGCCTGAGAGCCCCCGGGCAGCCGCCTCGGAGTTCTCCAGCAGTAGTCCGGGACAGGCGGGGATCCGGCTACAGGCGGAGCGGTCGGATGGGGGCGAAGATCAACGAGGGGTCGGCGAGCCACTGGTCACGCGGCAGCACATCGACGTAGAGCTCGATCTCGTGGCCGTCGGGGTCGGCGATGTAGAGCGAGTGGGTGACGGTGTGGTCGCTGGCGCCGAGGACGGGGACGCCGTGCCGGTCGAGGTGGCGGACGACCTCGCGCAGCTCCTCGTCGCTCTCGCCCACCTTGAGGCCGAAGTGGTACATCCCGACGCGCCGGCCCGGCGGCATGGGTGCGGCGGAGGGCCCCACCTCGATGAGCAGCAGCTCGTGGTGCGTGCGGCCGGAGCTGAAGGCGGCGGCGGGAACGGGCAGCGGAACGTCTCCGCGCACCTCGTCCCAGCCGAGTACCTCTCGGTAGAAGTGCCGGGACCGGTCGAGGTCCCGGACGTAGAGGACCAGGTGGCCGAGTTCGTGCACGCGCATCGCTGTGGCTCCTTCTCGATGACCTTGGTGTCGCGGGAGGCCAGGGCCTGGTGTCGGAGGCTCAGCCCCGGTCGGTGGCCGTCGCCCCGCGCGCGTAGTCGTAGGAGGTTCTGACCAGGGCGGCGACGACGTCGGCCTCGGCGTCGTCGCGCGGGGCGTAGAGCATCACCGTGCCCGCGGGGATCAGACCGCGCGCGGCGACCGGATGCTGCTCCGCCCACCCCGCGTCGATGGCCTGGCGGGCCACGTCAGGTGGCAGGGCCAGGTGCAGGGAATGGTCGGGAGCGGGGTGCAGGTGGGCGAACTCCGTGCCGAGCATGAACGCCTCCCGGGGCCCGACCGCCTGGTCCGGGGGCAGGGTGAGGGCACGCGCGCCGGGCACCGAGATCAGGCTGTCGGCCCAGACGACGCCGGGCAGGTCGGCGAGCAGCGCCTCGAGCCGCCGGCGCGGCCGGTCGTCGCTCGGCTGCTGCTCCAGCTGCATGTGCGGGTTGGTCGGGGTGGTGGCCGGCCGACCCCCGCTGCGTCGCGGGAGGGAGGCTGCGCCCGCGGTCACGACAGCTCGAACAGTGGTCCCACGACGACCAGGCCGAGGTCGTCGCCGAGCTGGGCGAACAGGCCGAACATCACCAGCGCCGCCCCGGCCAGCGCGAGGTCCTTGAGGAACTGCGTCTGCTCGGTCATCCGGGCCGCAGCCTCGGTCTCGGCCCAGAATCCGTGCATGAGGACCGCGGTGGGGACCAGGAATGCCGCCAGCAGCAACGCGCCGAGATCGGGCCACACCCCGACGGCGACCATGAGCGCGCCGATCACGATCAGCACGCCGCTGGCCGGCACGGCGGCCCCCGCCGCGGGAACCTTCTTGCTGGCCGCGTATCCGGCCATCATCTGGCGTTGGGTGACGTGCGCGATCCCTGACCCCAGGAACAGCACGGCGAACAGGATCCGCCCGATGAGCACGACGACGTCCATACTGGCTCCTGTCACTAACAAGGAGTACTTACTTTCCGTAAGGTGAAGGGATAGCAGGCGCCGGGGATAGGGTCAAGCGTGAGCAGCTCAGGGCCGACAACGGGACGGGTGTCCGTCGAGCGTGCGCCGCTCGACGCCGACCGCGGGTCGGAGTACTGCGCGGTCTTCCACCGGGCGATCGAGCTGATCGGCCGGCGGTGGAACGGCGTCATCGTCCGGGCGCTGCTCGCCGGCGGGCAGCGCTTCAGCGACGTGCGCGCGGCGGTCCCCGGATTGTCCGACCGGCTGCTCGCCGAGCGATTGCGCGAACTGGAGCGCGAGGGGGTGGTGACGCGGTCGCTGCCCTCCTCGGCCGGCGGTTCCTGCTACAGCCTGACGGCCAAGGGGCGGGCCCTCGCTCCAGTCCTCGATGCGGTGTCGTCGTGGGCGGCCGCCTGGGTGGCGACCGGCGGGGCGGAGTCCGGCGACGGCGAGGCGGCGGGAAGCCGCCGCAAGGTTGATCGAGGGAGCGGCCAGGCGACGGATGAGGAGCTGACGCGAGGGTCTCGGAAGCCTCTTGAGGACCCCACGTGACGGCGATGACGGGTCGCTACGTCAGCCATCAGTAGTCCTGGACGGCGGCGGCCTCGCCGAGCCGCAGGCCGGCGAAGGCGTAGGGGCGACGAACGGTCGGAACGCGTCGTCGGTGGCGCGCAGAACGCTTCCCATGGGCGGCGGTGGGCAGCCGCATGACCGCCTCGGTGCGCCGACGGCGGGGGAGGGTGATGCCTGCGCTGGGGTCGTTGTGATCGGCTTGTCGCCGACAGCACCGCGAAAGACGCCGCGCAGGCGGCTCGACCGAACTGATCGTCGCCGGGTCGTTCGGCCAGGTCGCCTGGCTACGGTGGGACGACCGCCAACCGGTCCGGAAGGTGCTGAGGTGCCTCGCCGTTCTTTCCGTCCGGCTGTCATGCCCTATGGCCGTGAACGGCTTCGAGCGTCCGATCCCCGTGGAAGTCCATGCGCAGATCGTTTGTGGACCGTCTCGACGATTCGCCGGTCAGGGTGAACCGATTCTCAGGTGGAGTCGAGCCGCAGGGTGCGCAGGGCGATCCGAGCGAGGCTGCGGGCGGTGGTGGTCTGGTCATCGGCGGGTAGTACGAGATGGCTGACGGCGAGTCGGACCAGGGCGTCCACGCCGTCGGCCAGGTCTTGCGGGTCGAGCTGCGGGAAGTGCTCGGTGAACCAGGAGATCAGGGTTCGGGTGGCGGCGTCGAGCACAGGTGCGGAACGCGTCGTGAGCATGGGCAGCAGCTCGTTGTCGGCGTCGCGTGCAGAGGTGAGGATGGCGCACAGCAAGGGACTGGCGTCGGCCTCGGCGAGCACGTACTCGATTGCTGCGGTGATTCCTCCGGCGGCGTCCTGAGGGTGGGCTTCGAGGGTGCGGGAGATGCCGACGAGAAACCGCTCGGTTTCCTGCATGATCAGCGCTTCCCCGAGGCCCTGTTTGTCGCCGAACTCCTTGTACAACGTCGGGCGCGATACCCCGGTCAGCGCGGCGACATCGCCCACGCGCACCCGCGACCAGCCCTTCTCGACCGTCAGGGCCCGCGCTGCGTCCAGTGCGCGATCGCGCACGTGTTGCCGGAAGGTCAGACGAAGAGGCTCTGCCGCCACTGGCCGCCCCCGTCCGGTCATGTTTGTTCGGTCCTTGACAATTGCCGACAGTCTGTCACAGCCAACTGTCGGAGACTCCTTCCATCGAAGGCCGGTCCTGACAAGTACGAGGTCTGGGTCCATAACTTGACAAAAGTTGGCTGTGTGTCAACCTGGGGCCACCCGTACGGAGCAGACCCTGGAGCCGTGATGACCACTGTTGCCCATCCGCGCGACACCCGCCCCTATGACCCCGCGGACATCTCGTCCCGAGCGTTCTGGTCGCAGACGGCCGCCGAGCGGGAGAAGACCTACGCCGTACTGCGTGCCGAGCGTCCGGTGAGCTGGCACCAGCCGGTCGAGGACATGCTGATGAAGGACCCGAACGACCAGGGGTTCTGGGCTGTCGTGCGCCACGCCGACCTGGTCGAGGTCACCAAGCGGCACGAGGACTTCATCTCGGGCGAGGGCATCGTGATGGAGTCGATGCCGCAGGAACTGCTCGACGCGGGCCAGGGCTTCATCGCGATGGACCCGCCGCGGCACACCAAGATCCGGCGGCTGCTGAGCTCGGCGTTCACCCCGAAGCAGATCCGCCGCATCCACGACCAGATCCAGGCCAACGCCGGGCGCATCGTGGACGACATCGCGACCCGGGGGGAGGTCGACTTCGTCCCCGAGGTCGCGGCTCTCGTCCCGATGCACAACATCTGCGACATGATGGGCATCGACGAGGCCGACCGGACGAAGATGGCCTACGAGGCGCAGTTCGCCGGCGGCTGGAACGACCCGGAGTTGATGGGTGACCAGGAACCCCTCGGCCGCCTGTTCGAGGCCATGCTCTACCTCGGTGAGCTGGCCGGCAGGTACATCGCCGAGCGCCGGCGCAACCCGGGCGAGGATCTGCTCAGCAACCTCGTGCAGGCCGAGGTCGACGGCGAGCGGCTGACCGACGACGAGATCATGTCCTTCTTCGGGCTGCTCACCATCGCCGGTAACGACACCACCCGGCAGAGCACCAGTCACGCGATGAAGGCCCTCACCGACTTCCCCGAGCAGAAGGCCTGGCTCATGGAGGACCTCGACGGCCGGCTCAAGGGGGCGGTCGAGGAGATGGTCCGGTGGGCCACCCCGATCATGACCTTCCGGCGCACCGCGTCCCGCGACTGCGAGCTGAACGGGCAGCAGATCACCCATGGCGACAAGGTGGTCATGTTCTACGCCTCGGCCAACTGGGACACCGAGGTGTTCGACGCGCCCGAGCGCTTCGACCTCTCCCGGAACCCGAACCCGCACGTGAGCTTCGGCGGGGGCGGGATCCACCACTGCCTGGGCAATCAGCTGGCCCGCCAGCAGCTGGCGGCCATCTACCGCGAGCTGCTGACCCGGCTGCCCGACATCGAGGTGTCCGGCGAGCCCTCCTACACGGTCAGCACCTTCTTCCACGGCGTCAACCACCTGCCCGTGCGCTTCACCCCGGAGCGCTGACCGACCCACCCGACCGGAAAGGACACTCCCGTGAGGATCGTGCTGGACGAGAACAAGTGCTCGTCGCTGGGGATGTGTGAGTCGGTGGCCCCGAACTTCTTCGAGGTCGGTGACGACGGCGCACTCAACCTGCTGAACCCCACGCCCCCGGAGGACCGGCGGGCGCTGATGGAGGAGGCCGTCGCGGCCTGCCCCACCAGCGCGCTGAGCATCGAGGAGTGAGGATGGGCGCACCGCGCCCGGAGCACGACGCCGACGTCCTGGTCATCGGCAGCGGCTTCGGTGGCAGCGTCGCGGCGCTGCGGCCGTCGGAGAAGGGCTACCGGGTCACCGTGCTCGAGGCCGGGCTGCGCTTCACCGACGACACCTTGCCCCGGACCTCATGGGATGTCCGCCGGTTCCTGTGGGCCCCCCGCCTGGGGCTCAAGGGGATCCAGCGGATCAGCAAGGTCGGCAAGGTGGTCGTCTTCGCCGGCGCCGTTCTTCCGGGACCGGCAGTGTTCGCACATCACCGACTGACAGGACGAGCTGGCGCCCCGGTACGACCAGGCCAGCCGGATGCTCGGCGTCGTGCAGAAACCCGACGCTCACCGCCTACGACGAGGTGATGCGGTCGGTGGCCGAGGAGATGGGCGTCGGTTCGACCTTCACCCTGACACCGGTCGGGGTATTCCTCGGCCGCGAGCCACCCTCCTAGCACGTCGGCACGCTCCGCCGGCCCACCGTCCCCGGCCGTTCCCTGGAGGAAATTTGCCCGAGGAACCCTTCGTCGTCGTCGGCGCGTCCCTGGCCGGCTTGCGGGCGGTCGAGTCCGCCCGCAAGAGCGGCTACACCGGTCGGCTGATCCTTGTCGGGGCCGAGGAGCACCTGCCCTACGACCGGCCACCGCTGTCCAAGACCTTTCTCGACCCGGGCGACGAACCGGCGATGCCGCACCACCGCACCGAGGACGAGCTGCGCGCCCTGGACGTCGAGCTGCGGCTCGGCGTCCCCGCGACCGCGCTCGACACCGCCGGCCGGGAGATCATCCTTGGCGATGACGAGTGGCTGCGCTACGAGCGGCTGGTCATCGCCACCGGTGCGCGCGCCCGCCAGCTGCCCGGGAAGCAGCTCGACGGGATGCACACCCTGCGCACCGTCGAGGACGCCCGCAGCATCCGCCGGGCCCTGGACGCTGGCTGCCGCACGGTCGTCGTCGGTGGTGGCTTCATCGGGTCCGAGGTCGCCTCGGCCGCCCGCAAGCGGGACGTCGACGTCACCATCCTCGAGGCGGCCCCGCTGCCGCTCGTTCGTGCCGTCGGCGAGCAGATGGCCGCCCCGTGCGCAGACCTTCACGCCCGCAACGGCACCGAGCTGCGGTGCGGTGTCTCCGTTACCGGGCTCGAAGGCGAGGATCGCGTCGAAGGCGTCGCGCTGTCCGACGGCTCGGTCCTGCCCGCCGATCTCGTCGTCGTCGGCATCGGCGCCGACCCCGTCACCGACTGGCTCACCGATTCAGGACTGCAGGTCGACGACGGCGTCGTCTGCGACGAGACACTGCGCGCCGACACCGAGGTGTACGCCGCGGGGGACGTCGCCCGCTGGCCCAACCCGCTCTTCGGCCGGACGATGCGCCTGGAGCACTGGACGTCGGCCGCCGAGCAAGGCGCCGCAGCCGCGCGCAACGCTCTGGCCCCCGCCGAGGCCACCCCGTACGGCACCGTTCCTTACTTCTGGTCGGACTGGTACACCGACAAGTTGCAGATGGTCGGCATCACCGCCGCCGACGAGGTCACCGTGATCGGGGACCTGGACGGCACTCGGTGGCTCGCGCTGTACCGCCATGAGGACCTGCTCGTGGGCGCCCTCGCGTTAAACATGCCGGGCAAGATCATGAAATATCGGGCGATGATCGGACGGCGAACCGCCTGGCAGGACGCTCTCGCCTTCGCTGGTCGATGAGATGCGCAGATCCCAGTCGCCCGGCAGTTGCCGCGTGCCATTTCGGGTGACGGCCGACCTGGCCTGCCACGGAACGCACGCCGAAGACCAGGAAGAGGACCAGCCATGAGAAGTGCATCGGAGATTTGCTCAAGTTGGATGCCGGTGCCGCATGAGTGAGGCCGACGGCGTGCTCGCGGACTGGGCCGCCGGCTTCAATCACCGGTCCACAGCGGCGGACGTCCTGCCAGCGCACCACCCGGAGTGCCTCGGCTGCGGGCCGGACAATGCACACGGTCATCACCTCCAGGTGCGGCGCGCCGGTGAACGCGTAGTGAGCGAGCACGTCTTCGATGCCCGGCACGTCGGCGCGCCAGGCATCGCTCACGGTGGCGCGGTGGCGACCGTCGTCGACGACCTCTTCGGGTTCGTCCTCTACCTCGTGGGAGAGCCGGCCGTCACCCGGCACCTGGAGGTCGACTATCACGCCCCGGTGCTGCTCCAGCGTCGCTATGTGCTCGAGGCCCGATTGGAACGGCGGGAAGGCCGCAAGCTGTTCGTCGAGGCCACCGGGACCGATGACGCCGGCAACACAGCGTTCACCGCGAAGGCGCTGTTCGTCGTCGTGCCACTCCAGCACTTCGCCGGCGCAGCGGCAGGAGATCCGCCCGTCGCACCCTGAGCATCGACTCAAGGGGACGATGCCTTCTCTTCACGACATCGACGAGGGCGCGTATCCGACGTGCTGGAGAAGTGCAGCAACCGGCATAGCAAGACGGTGTTGCGTCGGCGGGTGAGTGCGAACCCGAGTGGACTCGGTGACCGCCTGCGCCCGTGCGCTTCAGGCTTGGGGTGGTGCCCGGGACGTTTGTTCAGCCCCCAGGGGCTCAGCGAGGATCATCGTCTAACCGTCCGGAGGGCACCGCGCCTGACTACCGCCTGCGATGTCCTCGTCGGTGCAGGAGCAGTCCGGTGGCTGCGGTGGCTGCGATGAGGTCCTGGCTGAGGAGGGCGGCCGGCACGCCGAGCACCCGTTGCGGGAGGCGGTGCTGGTCGTAGGGGGAGGTGCCGGGCAGGAGCAGGGTGAGGTTGAACGGTGCCCACCGTGCGATGGGCAGCAGCGCGGCGGCGGTGACGGTCCGTTGCGACCCGGGGTGGTCGCGTTCGCCCTCGCGCAGGAGCCAGAGGGCGATCAGGCCGTCCAGGGTCGCGCTGACGACTTCGGAGGCGCCGTGCCAGCGCGCGTGCGGGCCGTACTCCGGCCCGAACGTGTGCCGACGGTTCCAGTCGGCCAGCCATGGCAGGGTGGCGCTGGCGACGGCGGAGGCGGCGATCAGCCGCCGTCCCCACCGCCGCAGGTCTGGCCCGCGGGCCGACGTGCCCGTGGTCCTCCTGCCGGGAGTGCGCGCGCTCATCGGCTCGGGGTGGACACCGGTTCTTCGGCGGTCCGCCGTTCCGGCGCGGCGGCGTCCTGTCTCTGCCGGTCGAGCTGCTGGAGGAGCTTGTCTCCCTCGACGTCGAGGTCGGGCAGGAGGCGGTCCAGCCATCGGGGCAGCCACCAGGCCCGGTCGCCGAACATGGACATCACCGCCGGGACCAGGGTGAGGCGGATGAGGAACGCGTCGATGGTGATGCCGATGGCCAGGGCGAAGCCCATCTGCTTGACCATCGGGTCGGCGTTGAAGATGAACCCGCTGAAGACGGCGATCATGATGACGGCCGCGGCCACCACGACCCGGCTGGCCTGGGTGAACCCGTCCACCACGCTGTCGGTGCCGTGGTGGCCGTGGACGTGGGACTCGCGCATGGAGGACACCAGGAAGATCTGGTAGTCCATCGCCAGCCCGTACAGCACGCCGGTGACGATGATCGGCAGCATGCTCATCACCGGCGTGGTGGTGTCGAACCCGAAGACCTCGTTCAGCCAGCCCCACTGGAACACCGCGGTGGTGGCGCCGAAGGTGGCCAGGATGCTGAGCAGGAAGCCGGCGGTGGCCTTGATCGGGACGAGGACCGAGCGGAAGACCAGCAGCAGCACCAGCAGCGACAGGCCGAGGACCACGGCGAGGTAGAGCGGCAGGACCTCGGCCAGGCGCTCGGACATGTCGATCCCGATGGCGGTGAGGCCGGTGACGCCGAGGTCGATGCCGAACTCGTCGGCGTAGCGATCGGCGCGGTCGCGGATCTGGGTGACCAGTTCCTCGGTGGCTTCGTCGGTCGGTCCGCTGGTGGGGATGACCGAGAGCACCGCGGTGGCGCCGTCCTGACTGAGCCCGGCCGGGATGGCGGTCTGCACGCCGTCCAGCGCGCCGAGGTCGCCAACCACCTCCTGCAGGGCCTGCTGGTCCAGGGGTGTGCCCGGCTGAGTGGAGCTGGCGACCGCGACGAGGGGGCCGTTGAAGCCTTCCCCGAAGCTGTCCGCGACGGCGTCGTACCCGTCCCGCTGCGGCGTGCCGCTGCTGTAGCTCTCCGCCGAGGGCATGCCCAGCCGCATGCTCGTCATCGGCGCGGCCAGCAGGGCGGTGACCGCGACGACGGCCAGGACGACCAGCAGTCGGTGCCGCACGACGAAGCCGGACCACTGCCGCGACGGGGAGCGCGACCGGTCGGCATGTCCGGCCGCGCGGCGGCGGGCCGCCGGCGAGCAGATCCGCTCCTTGAGCAGGCCCAGCAGGGCGGGCAGGAAGGTCAGCGCGACGAGCACGGCGATGGCGACGGTGGCGGCGGCGATGAGGGCCATGACACTGAGCAGCGAGATGCCGACCACCAGCATGGCGGTCAGGGCGATGACGACCGTGGTTCCGGCGAAGAAGACGGCGCTGCCGGCGGTGCCGACCGCGCGGGCCGTGGCCTCCTGGGCGTCCAGCCCCTTGTTCAGGATGAGCCAGCGCTGCCGGTTGACGATGAACAGGGCGTAGTCGATGCCCACTGCCAGGCCGAGCATGAGTGCCAGGACGACCGAGATCGAGTTGAGCTGGAACAGGTGCCCCAGGGCGAAGGCCCCGCCGATGCCGGTGGCCACCCCGACCAGCGCGTTGGCCAGCGGCAGGCCGGCGGCGACCACGGAGCCGAGGGTGACCAGCAGGACGAGGGCCGCGACACCGACGCCCACGATCTCCGCGACCCCGATGACCTCGGGGATCTCTTGCAGGGTGGCGCCGGGGAGCACCGCGATGCCGGCGTCCTCCGCCGGTGCCTCCGCGGCCGCGACTGTGTCGCCGACCGTCCCGGCGGGCAGCTCGAAGAGCTGGTCGGTGAACTGGAACTGCAGGAGCGCCACCCGCCCGTCGGGGGACACGGTCACCCCGAGCACCGGCTGGCCGTCGACCACCAGCATGCCGGCCGGCGGGGCAGCCGGCGCCTGCTCCGGGTTCCCGGGCGGGCTCCCACCCGGGGGTGCGGGCGCGCCGCCGCGCTCGGATTGGGCGGCGATCAGTTCCGCCGGGTCGACGACGTGCTCGACGGCATAGACGTTCGCGACCGACTCGGCGACCGCGGCGGCCAGGGCCAGGGAGTCGAGGCGCTCACCCTCGGGCGCCTGGAACACGATCGAGCCCTGCCCGCCCGCCGCCTCCGGCAGCTCCCGGCCCAGCTGGTCGATGACCTCCTGCGCCGGCGTGCCGTCGATCCGGAACTCGGTGCTCAACCGCGGCGGATTCAGCACGAGAGCGCCGATCAGGACCGCCAACAGCAGCACCCAGGCGCCGATCGCACGCAGCGGATGACGGTAGGCCGCCCGTCCCACGCGGTAGAGAAACGTCGACACGGGGTCCCCCTGGCTCGTCTCACCCGACAACCATGATCATCGAAGTGATAGTCAACTATCAGGCGGAACGATAGCATCGGCCGGGCAACGACGTGACGGACCTGATGACGGCGCCCGGGAGGACACGATGGCCGACGAGGCGGTGAAGACCCGGCGACGCGACGCGACCTCCAACACCGAACGGCTGATCACCGCCGCGCGCAGCGTCTTCGCCCGGAACGGGCAGGCGTCGCTGGAGGAGATCGCCGCCGAGGCCGGGCTGGGCATCGCCACCCTGTACCGGCACTTCCCCAACCGCGAGCTGCTGACCCGCGCGGTCTACCGGTCCATCTTCGACACCGAACTCGTCCCCCTGCTCACCGAGTCCTGTGCCCAGAGCACCCCCAGGGCCACCTTCATGGCGATCGCCGACCGCCTGTTGGACCTGGTCGACAGGGAGCGCGGGCTGATCGAGTCCTCGGCGAACTTCGCCGTGCTCACCGATGAACTGCTGCGGGACTTCGTCGACCCCTTCGCCATCCTGCTGCGACGGGCCCAGCACGCCGGCGAGATCAGGGCCGACCTGCAACCCCACGACATTCCGCGCATCTTCAGCATGCTCCTGGTCGGTCTCTCCACCCCCCGAGCAACCCCCGCCGTCCGCCGCCGCTACCTCTCCCTGGCCTTCGACGCGCTCAACCCGCCGGGCGCTGAGCCGCTGCCGCCGCTCGACGAGCAGGACGCCACCGAGGGACTCCGAACCGGAGTGGCCACGCTCCGCATCGCCAGTTCCCTCTCCGGCCCCGATGAACGGCCCTGACCCGGGGGTCTCGCACCGTCGAGGCCCATCCGGTCCACCCGTCGAGCGGCCGGCAGGCGGGGACCCGACCCACCGGCATGTCCCCGATCGAGCAGACCTCCTCGAGCTGGTCGAGCGGCTGGCGCTCGAACTCTGCCGACTGGCCATTCCACCCATGCCGGCGCGCGTGCTGGCCTACGCCCTCGTCGCCGATCACGACACCCATACCGCCGGACAGTTCGCCGAAGGTCTGGATGTCAGCCCCGCCGCCATCTCCGGCGCCCTGCACCAGTTGATGGACCTCGGCCTCGTCGAACGCACCAGAGAGCCAGGAGTCCGCAGCGACCTCTACGCGCTGGCTCAGCACAATCCCCTACCGCGCTACCTGGCATCCAGGATCCAACGGGTGCGCACCGCCGAGGACAGACTCACCGACGCAGTCCAGTCCCTTCGCAGAGGCACGCCAGGCGGCACCCGGATCTCCGAAGCCCTCGCCTTCGCCGCCTTCCTCCGCACCGAGTTGGGCGATGCCATCGCCCGGTGGCAGGAGAGCCCACGGCCTGAATCTGACGAGACCGCAGGCGGCTGACTCGGGGAAGGAAGCGACCGCCGTCCGTCGCGCTGCGACGGGGCGCGCCCAGTGCGCCAGGCCGGCGTGAGACGCCTCGTCCGGTCCCACCGTCTTGCGCCACGGGTCGGTGCTCGTCGGCCTGTCGGTACTTGCCGCTTGCCGGCGATCGTGGATCCGAAAGCAGGGGAGTGTGTCGCTCAACGCCAATAATCAACCGAGAGCCGCCGCAAAGTCCTAACCCAATCATTCATTACCGTGATCACCCAATAATCCAGTAGCCCGCCCCGGACAACCAAGTCGTCAACAGGTTCCTGCACCGCCCAAGGCCTCACTGAAGGACGGCACGCATGCTACCCTTGCGGGTAGTTCGGGCCCCGCTTCGCGGGGCCCATCGCCGTTTCTAGGGGTGACCTGTTGGTCATTATTGGGTGGCGTTGAAAATGCACGGGGGAATGAAGGTGTACGTCGGCGACCCGGCCGCCGCCCGCGCCTATGTGGAGGCTGATCGGGGTCGGGCCGATGACTACTACCTGGCCGAGGGCACCGGCTTCGCCCGCCGCTTCACCGCCACCGACGCCCGCGTGACCGAACTGGCCCCGTTGACCGGCGACGGATACGAGACCTGGGTGGCCGGCCACGACCCGGACACCGACCAGCCGCGGGGGCAGCTGCGCGACGACGACCGGGCGGTGCGGTTCGTCGAGGTGGTGGTCAACGGCCCGAAAACCTGGTCGCTGGCCGCCGCACTGCACCCGGACATCGCCGCCGCGTACGAGGCGGCGCAGGACCGCGCGGCCGAGCAGATCATCGGCTGGCTCTCGCAGCACGCCACCACCAGGGTCGGCCCGCGCGGCGGGCAGGTGCAGGTGCCGCTGCAGGTGCTGGAGGCGGCGACGGTGCGGCACTACACCTCCCGCGCCGGCGATCCGCACTGGCATCTGCACCTGCAGATCCTGTCCCGCGTGTTCGCCGTCGGAAAATGGCGCGGGCTGCACACCGTCGGGGTCCGCGACTCGCTCGGGGCGATCAACGGCATCGGGCACGCGGCGATGGCGTGTGACCCGGAATTGAACGCCGCGTTCGCCGCGCACGGCTACACGAAGGACGCTACTGGAGAAATACTGGAGCTCGCCGACTATGTCGGCCCGTTCAGCGCGCGGAACGCGCAGATCGCCCGGAATGTGGACCGCTACGAAGCCGAGTGGACCGCCGCGCACCCCGGTGAACGGCCAGGCCCGGCGCTGCGGCGGGCGTGGGACGCCCGCGCCTGGGCCGACGGCCGCCCGGACAAGGTGGTTGCGCAGCGCGGGGTGACCCTCGACGAACGGTGGCGGGGGCAGCTGTTGGGGCTCGGCTACCGCGGCCCGGCCGGTCCCGTGGACCTTGCGCCCACCCAGGTCGGTGCCCTCGATCGGGAGGAGCTGGTGCAGCGCGCGTTGGCCCGGCTGGCGGCGGGCCGGTCGGCGTGGAACGCCGCGGACGTCCGCGGCGAGGTCGAGCGGCTGATCGCCGCGGCGGGCGTCGTCGCCGGGGCGGCGGTGCGCCTCGAGCTGGCCGAGGACCTCGCCGCCCGCGCGATGGACCGCTGCCTGCCACTGCTGGACCGCGACGGCGTCCCCGAGCACATCCGGGCCTGGACGTCGCGGCCGGTGCTCGCCGTCGAGGCCGAGCTGACCGCCCGCCTCGCCGCCCGCGCCAGGACCGGCGGACCGGAAACCGACCTGACACCCCCGGTCGACCTCGCGGCCGGCGCCGCGCGGCTGGATGCCGGCCAGGCCGCGGCGGTCGCCGCACTGGCCGGCGACCGGCCACTGGCCGTGGTGGAGGGTGCGGCCGGCGCCGGCAAGACCACCACCCTCGCCGCCACCCGCAACGTGCTCGACCAGCAGGGGCGCCGGCTGGTGGTCGTCACCCCGACGCTGAAGGCGGCCAAGGTCGCCGCCGCGGAGGTCGGGGCGGTCGCGGGGTCGGCGGCCCGGCTGGCCTTCCAGCACGGCTGGCGCTGGAACAACGACGGCGCCTGGACCCGGCTCGGTATCGGAGATCTCTGTCCGACCACGGGAGGTGTCTACGCCGGGCCGGGGGAGGGAGCGCGACTCCGCCCGGGGGACCTCCTCGTCGTCGACGAGGCCGGGATGCTGGATCAGGACACGGCCCGGGCCCTCCTGACGGTCGCCGACGAGTGCCGGGTGCGCGTCGCCCTGCTCGGTGACCGGCATCAGCTCGCGGCGGTCGGGCGGGGTGGCGTGCTGGACCTCGCCGCGGCCCAGGTTGACCTGACCGGGCACCTGACCCTGGACGGGGTACACCGCTTCACCCGCACCGACGCCACCGGCGCCACGACACCGGACAGCGACTACGCCGAGCTGACCCTGGCGATGCGCGCCGGCGAGAACCCCGGGACGGTGTTCGACACTCTGCTGGCCCGCGGGCAGATCCGGCTGCACCCCGACGCGCAGGCGCTGCGGAAGGAGCTCGCCGCCACCGCGGCGCAGTGCTACACCGCGGGCGAGCGGGTGGCCGTGGTGGTCGCCATCCGTGAGCAGGCCGCCGCCCTCAATGCCGCCATCCGGGACCGGCTCGTCACCGACGGTCGGGTCGACGACCGGCGTGTGGTCGTGACCGGGGCCGGGGAGCGGATCGGCGTCGGCGACCGGATCGCCACCCGGCGCAACGACCGCGACCTGCAGGTCGCCAACCGCGACGTGTGGACGGTCACCGGCGTCGACCGGGACGGCGGGCTGCTCGTCACCCCCGACCGCACACCCCATGTCACCCCCGCCAGCGGCGGGTCCGCAGCTGTCACCCCCGCCGTTCCCCCGGCCGGGAACCGGGCGCGGGTGCTGCCCGCCGACTACGTCACCGCGCATGTGGAACTGGCCTACGCCACCACCGCGCACGGCATCCAAGGCGACACTGTGACCGCCGCCCACCTGGTGGTCGGCGAGGACACCGGCGCGGCCGCGGCCTACGTCGGGATGACCCGCGGCCGAACCGCCAACACCGCCCACCTCGTCGCCGACGACCCCGCCGAGGCACGGGAGCAGTGGCTCGCGGTCTTCGCCCGCGACCGCGCCGACCTCGGCCCCGCACACGCCGCCCGGCTGGCCGCCGCCGAAGCCACCCGCTACGCCACGCCCCGACCGCTGGAACAGTCGCTCGCCGACCTGCACTCTGCGTGGACGGCCGAGCAACGCTGCCTGGATCGGCTCGCCTCCGACCTGCCGCGCCGGGACGCGCTACGCGAGATCGTCGCGCTCAAGTCGGCCCACGCCGACCGGACCGCCGCGCTCACCGAGGCCTATCGGCAGACAGGGATCGACGCCCGACACGCCACGGCGCGGGCCGACGCCAGCGGCGCGGCCGTCACCGCCGAGACCGACCGGATCCGCGACACGCTGCTCGCCAGCTGGGACACCGGGCGGGACGCCGCCCGCGACGCCGCGCGGGTCGTGCTCGACGGTCCCGGCCGGCTCCGGCTTCGGCTGGCGGCGGTGAACCGGGCCGGCGAGCAGCTGGTGGACTGGGCGGACGCCTGGCGGCCCTACCTGCCGGCCATGCCCACCGACCCGCGGCAGATCGCGCGCCTGGCTGACCGGTCCGACGACCAACCGCGGCTGTGGACCGCCTTCGACTCCTACGCCCGCCACCACGCCGAACACGCCCACCCGGAGCACGCTCAGTTGCGCGCGACCGCAGCCACCGCCCAGGAGGCCCACCGGCACGCCGGGGCCGCGGTGGCCGACGCCCGCCGCCAGCACGAGAACCGGCTCGCCCGCTTCGGACCGCTCGCCCGGACCTTCGACCCGGCGGAGCGACTGTCCGACACCGAACACCAGATCGCCGCTGCTCGCCAGCAGCTCACCGATGTACGCGCGCGCATCGCACGACTGACCTCCGAGCCGGCGCTCCGCGCCCAGCCGCCCGACCGCCTCGCCGGAGAGCGGGACACCTGGCGTGCACGCCAGGACGCCGACCCGAACCCACACCGATCGGCCGCCCCGCTGCCGACCGCCTCCGAGCCGGGTGTCCGCCTCCCGCGGCCCGAGGACCTCGCGGCACTCACCCGGCACACCGCCGCAGGGCGAGGCATATCGCGCTGAGCGGGCGGCGCCCGCCGGAGCCTTCGACGACGGGGCGCTGAGCACCGTTCCGGTTAGTGCCGCCGCCCGTCGTCCAGGTCGGGGGTGGGTGCCCCCCAGCTACGGCGCTCGCCATCACCCGGATGGTTCACCATGGCGTGCGGGTCAGTGGGGACGCTTCACCGGACGGTCTCCCGCCCACACCGCGCCCACAAGACGCCCACAGAAGGGCCGTTCGCGACCAACATCGGCCGATCGCAGCAAACGGTATTTCCGCTGGTCATGGCCCAGTTCCGCGTAGAATGCGCTGATCAGAAAAGTGTCTTTTGGGAACTTTTAATCCGCGGGTTGTGGGTTCGATCCCCACGGGGCCCACCGAGCTCGGACCTACGCGCGACGACCGATGACTCCGGCCCGCCGTCGCCGTCAATCCTCTGTGCGCGACGCAGGAGCGGACGGACGGTTCTGACATGGCAGTGATCGAGGACGTTCGGCCGCTGGGTGCCGAATTGGAGCGCTCGTACCAGGTGTACGTGCGCGGCAGACTGAAGTTCCGCGTCAAGCAGATCGTCTACGTGGCGTTCTCCCTGGACGAGCGGGTGATGGGCTTCGCGTTCCCCAAGGAGGAGCGGGAGGCGCTCGTCCTGAGCGAGCCGCACAAGTTCCAGATGCCGACGGCGTCGGACATGCGCTTCAACTGGCTCCACGCCGACCTCGCTGCGTTGGACCCGACTGAAGCCCGCGAGATCGTCGTCGACGCGTGGCGCATCGTCGTCCCCAAGAAGGTCTCCGACGCCTACGACCTCGTCCACCCCACCGGCCCCGGCTCGAAGAAGGGCCCGGCGCAACGCTCGGACCGGTCAGGAATCGAGAAGCCTCGCCCATGGCGCCGCACGTAGCGTGACCATGGCCACCGTCGCCGACACAGTCGGAAATGTCCTCGGCCTGCTGCAGGATCGATGAGGGCCGACCGGGCAGAGGGAGAGACACGATGAGCATGTCCACGCGGGCGGACGCCCCGTCGGAGGCGCTGCACCGCGCCGACCGCCACGACCTGATCCGCGTGTACGGCGCGCGCGTGAACAACCTCAAGGACGTCAGCGTCGAGATCCCGAAGCGTCGTCTCACCGTGTTCACCGGCGTCTCCGGGTCGGGCAAGAGTTCCCTGGTCTTCGACACGATCGCGGCGGAATCGCAGCGGCTGATCAACGAGACCTACAGCGCGTTCCTGCAGGGCTTCATGCCGACCCTGGCGCGGCCCGAGGTCGACCGCCTCGAGGGGCTGACGACGGCGATCCTCGTCGACCAGGAGCGGATGGGCGCCAACCCGCGCTCCACCGTGGGCACCGCCACCGACGCGAACGCGATGCTGCGCATCCTGTTCAGCCGGCTCGGGCAGCCGTACATCGGTCCTCCCACGGCGTTCTCCTTCAACGTCCCGACGCGCAAGGCGAGCGGGGTGATGAGCACGGAGAAAGCCGGCGGCCGGGTCGACAAGGCCGTGGTGCGCGACGCGGTCTACCTCGGGGGCATGTGCCCGCGCTGCGAGGGCATGGGCTCGCTCAACGACTTCGACCTCACGGCCATGTACGACGAGTCGAAGTCGCTGAACGAGGGCGGCCTGATGGTGCCCGGCTACAGCATGGACGGGTGGTACGGCCGCCTGTTCCAGGGCGTCGGCCTCGACCTGGACAAGCCGATCGGCAAGTTCACGAAGAAGGAGATGCACGACCTCCTCTACAAGGAGCCGACCAAGATCAAGGTCGAGGGCATCAACCTGACCTACGAGGGCGTGATCCCGAAGGTCCAGAAGTCGATGCTCTCCAAGGACGTCGACGCGCTGCAGCCGCACGTCCGGCGCTTCGTCGAGCGCGTGGTGACCTTCACGACCTGCACCGAGTGCGGCGGCACCCGGCTCACCAAGGAGGCCCTGGGGTCGAGGATCGCGGGCAAGAACATCGCCGATCTCTGCGAGATGCAGATCAGCGACCTCGCCGGCTGGGTCCGCGCGCTCGACGAGCCGTCGGTGGGCCCGTTGCTCGCCGGGCTGCAGCACCTGCTCGACTCGTTCGCCGAGATCGGCCTGGGCTACCTCTCGCTCGACCGGCCGGCCGGGACGCTGTCCGGTGGCGAGGCGCAGCGCACCAAGATGATCCGCCACCTGGGCTCGTCGCTCACCGACGTCACCTACGTCTTCGACGAGCCCACGATCGGCCTGCACCCGCACGACATCGAGCGGATGAACAACCTGCTGCTGCAGCTGCGCGACAAGGGCAACACGGTGCTCGTCGTCGAGCACAAGCCCGAGACCATCGCGATCGCCGACCACGTCGTCGACCTCGGCCCGCTCGCCGGTACGGCAGGCGGTGAGGTGGTGTTCGAGGGCACCGTCGACGGGCTGCGCACCAGCGGCACGCTCACCGGCCGGCACCTCGACCACCGCGTGTCGCTGAAGTCCTCGGTGCGCAGCTCCTCGGGAGCGATGGAGGTCCGGGGCGCGAACACCAACAACCTCCGGGACGTCGACGTCGACATCCCGCTCGGGGTGCTCGTGGTGCTCACCGGCGTCGCCGGGTCGGGGAAGAGCTCCCTGATCCACGGCTCGGTCGCGGCCCGGGACGGCGTGGTGGTGGTCGACCAGGGGGCGATCCGCGGCTCGCGGCGGAGCAACCCGGCGACCTACACCGGCCTGCTCGAGCCCATCCGCAAGGCGTTCGCCAAGGCCAACGGCGTCAAGCCGGCCCTGTTCAGCTCCAACTCCGAGGGCGCCTGCCCCACCTGCAACGGCGCCGGGGTCATCTACACCGAGCTGGGCGTCATGGCCACCGTCGAGTCGCCCTGCGAGGAGTGCGAGGGCAGGCGCTTCCAGGCGTCGGTCCTGGAGTACACGTTCGGCGGCCGCAACATCGCCGAGGTGCTCGCGATGCCGGTGTCCGAGGCCGAGGAGTTCTTCGCCGACGGCGAGGCGAGGACGCCGGCCGCCCACACGATCCTCGACCGGCTCTCCGACGTCGGGCTCGGCTACCTCACGCTCGGGCAGCCGCTCACGACGCTGTCGGGCGGCGAGCGGCAGCGGCTGAAGCTGGCCGCCCAGATGGCCGAGAAGGGTGACGTCTACGTCCTCGACGAGCCGACCACCGGCCTGCACCTCGCCGACGTGGAGAACCTGCTCGGCCTGCTCGACCGGCTGGTCGACTCCGGCAAGTCGGTGCTGGTCATCGAGCACCACCAGGCGGTCATGGCGCACGCCGACTGGATCATCGACCTCGGCCCCGGCGCCGGCCACGACGGCGGGCGGGTCGTCTTCGAGGGCGCACCCGCCGACCTCGTCGCCGGCCGCTCCACGCTGACCGGACGGCACCTCGCCGCGTACGTCGGTCGCTGACCGCCCCGGCATTCCACGGCCCCAGGAGCCCGCGACATGCCGTGTCGCGTGGGGCGGACGAGGTCACCGAGGCTCCTGAGGGCGTTTTCCGCGCGAATCCCGGCGTGTCTGTCGACATGACGCCCTCCGGGGGAGGGGTCATCCGCGACACCGGCAACGATTCCGTGACGGGCCGCGCAGACCGTCGGCACGGGGCGTCGCGCGCGGCCGGGCAGGCCTACTTTTCGGCTCGTCAGCGGCCCTTCCCCGGCCGCGACGCACAGCCCGAGGAGTCTGCTCGTGAACGCGCCTTCCGCCCTGGCCACTCGCCCCTCCGCCGTCCCCCCGGTCGAGGAGGACGGCGAGATGAGTCTCGCGGCGCTGCTCGAACTGTTCGGCCACGAGGACGAACCCCACGACGAACCTCACGACGAACCTCGCGACGAGTCGCCCCGGGAGCACGCAGGGCCGGGGCTGCGGGCGTGGACGCAGCACTGGCTGCAGCGGGCAAGCGCGTGGGGTGCCGGACCGGAGGGGTCCCGACGTGCCTGGTGACGGGGGCGACGTGATGTTCTGGCCGACCCTGGCGGTGCTCGGCTTCTTCTTCCTGGCCGGGGTCATCATCGTGCTGGGCGCGAGCTCGACGTCCCGGTACGAGTTCGAGCGCAACGGTGTCCAGGCCCAGCGGAGGCAGGCGGCCGTCCCGGCCGCCGTGGCGGAGAACCCGACCGCGGCGACGGGGCAGCAGACGGCGCACCACACGACCCAGCCGCCGACGGACCAGCAGCAGACGGCACAGCAGACGACGATGCAGAAGACCCGGTCCGAGCAGTCGGCCGCCGGCATCGGCAACCACCCCGCGGGGCGGCGGCTCGCCGAGCCCGCGGCGGAGCCGGCGTGGTGGCTGGTCGACGAGGCCGAGGAGTCCGGTGACCGCGTCATCGCGGGCCCGTTCCCCGACTCGATCGACGCGGAGTGGGCGGCGCTGTCCGGTGGCCTGGATGCCTCCGTGCGTGCGGTCCACGGCGTGCAGCGCGCCGATGGCGGGCTGGTCCGGCGCCAGCCGCCCGAGGAGCGGGCCTGGCTCGGCGAGCTCGGCGAGCAGCTGGACCGGCTCCCCACGGAGTGGGACGACCTGCTGACCGACGACGACGCCCTGACCACGCTCGTCGTCGAGATCGCCGCGGCGCTGGTCGAGGCCGGCCTGTCGCTGCACGACTGCGCGGGCGACGGCGCGGCCGGCGGGGTGTGCCTGACCCCTGGCCCGCACGACGCCGGGGTCGTCGTCAGCTGGCACCAGCACGACCGGATGAGCGCCGGTCAGGTGCGCGGTGCGGCCATGGACGCGGCGGTGCAGCGTGCGATGAACGCGGCGGTCGCCGATCTCCTGGAGCGGATGGGCTTCGAGATCGAGCCCTTCGGCTGGTCCGCCGGCTGCCTGGTCACCGACCTCCGCCAGGAGTAGCCGCGAGGACCGCCCGACACGCCCTGCAAACGGGGTCACCGAGCCGCGTTCGTCACCTTCCACGCTCGCCGGAGCGCGATCCTGTCGACATGTGGTCGCGTGGCGCGGCAGGTCACCGTCCGTTCGCGACCGCTCCGCAACGATCAGGACACGCGGTGTCCCTGGCGCTCCCCTGACGCGTGTCGCGGAGGTGCCGCCGCCTACCTTTCTGGCACCGCGCGCTCCCCGTTCCCGGACGCGCGGTGGCCGGCGCCTCTTCCCCAGCGTCGGCCCGAACCAAGGATGGTGATCGGTGAGCGGCGGTTTTGGCATGTCCAGCAACGAGGCAGTGATCGAAGGATCGATCCACTCGGGTTGGTGGTTGGTCGACGACGACGGCGACGGTCCCGGCCGGGTCGTGGCGGGTCCGTTCCCGGACCGCGCCGAGGCCGGTTGGGCGGCCGGCGCGTACGCGGATGCGGCCGGCGAGGTCCGCCCGGTGCACGGGACGCGGCGCAACGACGGCGGCCTGGACCGCCGCCCGTCGTCGCAGGAGCGGGCCTGGCTGGCCGAGCTCGGCCGGCAGCTCGAGCGGCTGCCCGTCGGCTGGGACGAGGGACTGCCCGAGGACGACCCGGCGATCACGCTGGTCGTCGAGCTCGGCGCCGTCCTCCTGGAGGCCGGTCTGCCGCTGCACGACTCCGCCGGCGTGACCGGCGGTGCCTGCCTCACCCCGGCGCCCGGCCTGCACGGCGTCGTCGTCTCCTGGCGCGGGCACGACCGGATGAGCGTCGAGCAGGTCCACGGGGCAGTGGCTGACGACGTGGTGCAGCAGGTGATGAACCGTGCGCTGGCCGACGTCCTGCGGCTGCACGGCTTCGCGGTCGACACCTTCGGTGCTGCCGGCGGTCACGTCGTGCGCTGGGCCTCCTGACGGGCGGCGACGAGGGGGTCTTCGCACCTCGTCCGACTCATTCGTCACACGGGTCCCTTCGCCTCAAGTGGGCGGCTGCGACGCCGTAACCACGGGCACAGCACGACTCCCGGCCGCACGGACGCGGCACGGGTCTTCGGACCTTGTCCATGGAGGAACACAATGGGTCTGCGCGTCAACAACAACATCGCGGCGCTCAACGCGTACCGCAACCTGTCCGTCACCGACGGCCAGATGACCAAGTCGCTGGAGAAGCTCTCCTCCGGTTTCCGCATCAACCGCGCCGCCGACGACGCCGCCGGGCTGGCCATCTCCGAGGGCCTGCGCTCGCAGATCGGTGGCCTGAAGGTCGCCGCCCGCAACAGCCAGGACGGCATCTCGGTCGTGCAGACCGCGGAAGGTGCGCTGACCGAGACGCACAGCATCCTCCAGCGCATGCGCGACCTGGCGGTGCAGGCCTCCAACTCCGGCGGCCTCAACGACGACGCCAAGGGCAACCTGCAGTCCGAGATCGTGCAGCTGAAGTCGGAGCTGGACCGGATCGCCAGCACCACCACCTTCAACGGCAAGAAGCTGCTCGACGGCACCTTCAACGCCGTCTTCCAGGTGGGCGCCAACGCCGGGGAGACCATCGGCATCGACATCGGCACCGCGATGGGCTCGGCCGGTCTGGGCGTCGACGGTGTCGACGTCACCGCCGCCGGTGTCTACACCAACGCCGCCGCCGCGGCGGCCGGCAAGGTCTCCACCCTCGCGGCCGCCGACGGCGCCAACGCCGAGCTGACCTTCACCGCCGTCAGCGGCGACCCGACGGCGGACCTGGCCGTCTTCGAGGGCCTGTCGGGCACCATCAGCTTCGGTGGCAAGTCCTTCGACCTCGGCACCGTGGACTACTCCAACGCCGACGGTGACAACGACTCCAGCACCGCCCCGACGGCCGCGCAGGCGCTCACCGCGCTGAACACGGCCGCCAAGTCGGCGCTGGGCCTGACCACCGACCCGTTCACCGCGACGGCCACCACCGTGGTCTTCCAGGTCAACGACGCCGTCTCCGGCTACACCGAGGCCGCCGGTGCTCCGGAGGGCTCGGCCGCCGGCACCCCGACGGTGCAGCAGCTGGCCGCCGCCACCCCGACCTTCTCCGCCGCCAGCGGGGCGTCGGACGCCATCGACGACCTGGACGACGCCATCAAGACGGTGTCCACCCAGCGCGCCGACCTGGGCGCCATCCAGAACCGGTTCGACCACACGATCAACAACCTCAACGTCGCGGTGGAGAACCTCACCGCCTCGGAAAGCCGCATCCGCGACGCCGACATGGCGCAGGAGATGGTCCAGTTCACCCGGAACCAGATCCTGTCCCAGGCCGGTACCGCGATGCTCGCGCAGGCCAACCAGGCCTCGCAGGGCGTCCTCTCGCTGCTCCAGTGACCTGACCCGACGAGGGGGAGGCCGGCCGGCCTCCCCCTCGTCGTGCGTGTCCGGTGTGCCGGCGCCTCAGCGTGCGGCCGTCGTCGGCGGTTCCGCCGGCTCCGTGTCGGTCTCGAGCGCGGGGTCGTAGTACACCGTGGTGCCGCGCCCACGGCGCTTGGCGGTGTACATCGCCAGGTCGGCCCGGCGGATCAGGGTGTCGATGTCGGTGTCGGTGCCGCCGAAGGAGACGCCGATGCTCGCGCCGACCTTCGCCGAGCGACCGCCGCCGAGCTCGATCGGCAGGTCCAGCTGGGCGCGGATGCGATCGAGCACGCGCTCGACACCGTCCTCGTCGATGGCCCCGTGCAGGAGCACGGCGAACTCGTCACCACCCAGCCGGGCGGCGGTGTCGGCGGTGCGCACGGCCTCGTGCAGCCGCTGGGCGAACACCTTCAGGAGCAGGTCGCCGGCCTGGTGGCCGTGGGTGTCGTTGACCGGCTTGAAGCCGTCGAGGTCGAGGTAGAGCACCGCCGGCCACTGACCGTTGCGGGCGGCCAGGTTGAGCCCGTTCTCGGTGCGGTCGAGGAACAGCGTCCGGTTGGGCAGCTCGGTGAGCGGGTCGTGCATCGCGGCGTGCCGCAGCTCCTCCTGGAGCTCGATGACCCGGCGGAGGTCGGTCTCGAGCCGGCCACGGTCGAGCGAGGTGGCCACGTGCCGGGCGAACGTCTCCAGCAGCGCGAGATCGCTCCCGGCGAAGGTGCCGACGTCGCCGAGCCGGCCCGACACCAGCAGCAGACCCTGCACGCGGCCTTCGGTGGACAGCACCGAGACCATCGCGTCCTTGAGTCCGTGACGATTCGTGTAGCGCTCCAGCTCCACGGCACCGGCCGCGCCGGTGCGGGTGGTCGGCACCCCGGTCTCCTCGGCCGCAGTGACCAGCCGGTCGGCGTCCTCACGGTGATCGAGCGCGCGCAGGGCCACCGGCTTCTCGCCCTCGCGGCTGCGGCTCAGGGTCGGGACGGCGTCGCCCTCGCCGAAGAGCACCAGCTCGGCCGAGGCGGCGCGGAAGGCGCCGCGGACGGCGGTCAGGAAGTCGGTGAGCGCGGTCTGGGCGTCGTCGCTGTTGTAGAGCAGCGAGGTGACCTCGTGCAGCAGCCGCAGGTTGTTCTGCTGCTCCCGAGCCCGGGTGTATGCCCGGTAGGCGGCGATGAGCAGGACCGACGGCAGCGCCAGCAGCCCCAGCGAGGCGGGGCTGTGGGCCGCGATGTCGCCGGCCAGCAGGCCGACCGCCGCGACGCCCAGGGCGAACGGCAGCGCCAGCCCGACCATCCCGGGGAGCTCGCGGACGCTCAGCGGAGCGCCGGACAGGCGCATCACGCCGAAGATGCACAGGCAGCCGATCACGTTGGAGACGGCGACCGCGGCCAGCGCCGCCACCCAGCTCCACTGGCCGGCCAGGTCCTGGCCGAGCGCGGTGAAGACCGTGGCGGCGAGGCTCCCGGCCAGCGCGTACTGGGCCAGGTTGAAGAAGAGCTTCAGGCCGAACTGCCGGCGGTGCAGCACCAGTGCCAGGCCGGCGCCGGCGACCTGCGCGGCCACCAGGGCGGTCGGCGAGATCAGGTAGAGCCCGGCCACGAACACGAGGTCGGTGAGCGAGAAGGAGTGCGAGTCGCGCTGGAGCTGGACGTGCACGACGAAGACCTCGGTGGCGGCGAACGCCACCACCCAGGTCACCCAGGGCAGGGCCAGCGGGGTCTCGGGGGCCGGCAGCTGGCGGACGACGGTCAGGAACAGGGCTCCGCCCGCGGCGGCGAGCAGCATCACCAGGAGCAGCACGCGATGGCGCGTGGAGATCCGCTGGGACGTGGGGGTGCCGGACGGTGCGTCGGTCGTCGTCATGTCCGGTCCCTCCTTCGCTCGGTAGGCCGGCTCGTAGGAGTTGAGTCGGCGCGCCGCGGCGAAAGCTGAAACCGGTGGCGACGTCGACGGCGCGATGTCACCCGGTCGGAGGATGCGCGGGGCGGTCAGCCGTCCAGGAAGTCCTCGATCACCGGCGCCAGCTCGTGCGCCTCGGTGATCAGCGCGATGTGCCCGCCCCGGTAGAGGTGCAGCCGCGCGTCGGGCAGCAGCCGCGTCATGATCCGCGCGTTGACCGCGGGGATGATCGGGTCGTCGTCGCCGGCGACCACCAGCGTCGGCTGCCGGATCAGCTTGAGGAACGGCAGGCTGCTCCAGCCGGTGCTCGCCGCCAGCTGGTAGTAGTAGCCGCGCCGCGGGCCGAGGCGGGTGTGCGCGTGCAGCGCCCGGGCGGCCCGCTCCGGTTCGCTGCGCATGGTGCCGCCGTAGATCTCCCCCGCGATGGAACGGGCGTAGTCGGGGTCGCGGTGACGGCGGGGGGTCAGCATCTTCGCCAGCGTCCGCGGGTGGGCGGGCACCATGAGCGACCCGGTGCCGGTGGCGGCCAGCACGAGCCTGCGCACCCGACGGCGGTGCTGGACGGCGAAGTGCTGGGCCAGCCCCCCGCCCCAGGACAGGCCGAGGACGTCGACCGGCTCGTCGTGCCCGAGCCGTCGGAGCACTCCGGCGACGACGGGGGCGAACGTCGTCAGGTTGTACGGCACGACCGGTCGCGGTGAGCCGCCCACGCCCGGCACGTCGAACCGGATGACCGTGCGGCGCGGGTGCAGCGCGTCGACGAACGGCTGCAGCACCTCGAGGCTCGCGCCGATGCCGTTCATCAGCAGCAGGGGCGGCACGGACGGCTCCCTGCCCGGCCGCACCGCCACCCGCACCGTCCGGCCGGCCGCCGTCACCGACCGGACGAACTCGGGTCCGGCGGCCCTACTTGTCATACACGTAGGTGCCGGGGGCCTCGGCCAGCACGTCGAGGCCGCCGCCGAGGGTCGTGGGCGCCGGGACCTGCTCACCCGAGCGCTCGCCGAGCCAGGTCATGAAGTCCGGCCACCAGGACCCCTGCACGGTCTCCGCGTCGCCCATCCAGTCCTTCGGGTCGTCCGGGGTGGACTCGGCCACCTGGAACGTCGACTTCGGGTTGCCCGGGGGATTGACCAGCGACGCGATGTGGCCGCTGGTCGAGAGGATGAACCGGATCTTCCCGCCGAGCAGCTGCGAGGTGCGGTAGCAGGCCTGCCAGGGGCACAGGTGGTCGGCGATGCCGGCGGTCACGTAGGAGTCGACGGTGACCTTCGACAGGTCGACCGGGCTGCCGAGCATGGTCGCCCTGCCCGGTTCGACCAGCGAGTTGCCCAGCGCGATGTCGATGAAGTCCCGGTGCAGCGCCGCGCTCATCCGGGTGGCGTCGGCGTTCCAGTAGAGGATGTCGAAGTTCGGCGGCGGCTTGCCCTGCAGGTAGTTGTTGACCCAGTAGTTCCACACCAGGTCGTTGGGGCGCAGCCAGGCGAAGATCGCCGACAGCTGGGAGCCGTCCAGGTAGCCCTTCTTCCGCGACTTCTCGGTCGAGGCCTTGACCGACTCCTCGTCCATCAGGGCCGAGACCGTGCCGGCCCGGGACCAGTCCAGGACGGTCACGGCGAAGCTGGCGGCGGTCACCCGGTCCTGCCGCCCGGTGTCGGCCAGGTGCGCGAGGACCATCGAGGTGATGATGCCCCCGGAGCAGAACGCCTGGAGGGCGACCCGCTCCTGGCCGGTGACCTGCTCCACGGCGTCCATGGCGTCGAGGACGGCCTGCCCGTAGGTGTCCAGGCCCCAGGCGGCGTGCCGCTTGTCGGGGTTGCGCCAGGACATCATGAAGACCTGCTGCCCGGCGTTCAGGTAGTGCTCGACGATGCTCCGGCCGGGGGCGAGGTCGGCGATGTAGAACTTGTTGATCGTCGGCGGGACCATGAGCAGCGGGACGGCGCGGACCGTGTCGGTGGTCGGCCGGTACTGGATCAGCTCGAAGACGTCGGACCGGAAGACGACCGCACCCGGGGTGGCCGCGAGGTCCTCCCCGACGCTGAACGCGTCCGGCTCGACCATCGACGGCACCCGCGGCGGCGTGGCGATGTCGCGGATGAGCCGGGTGATCCCCGTGACCGCGCTGCGCCCGCCGGTGTCGATCGCTGCCTTCAGCGACAGCGGGTTCACCACGGGCAGGTTGCTCGGCGCCAGCGCGTCCACGACGTTCGTCGCGGTGAAGCGGATCCGCTCGTCGTCCTGCCAGTCGAGGTCGGCGTCCTCGATCAGCTCCCAGGCGGTGCGCGCGGTGGCGAGGTGCGCCTGCATGGCGCGGCGCAGCAGCGGGTTGCCGGTCCAGGCCGGGTCGGCGAAGCGCTTGTCCTTGCGGCCGGGTGCCAGCTCGGAGCGGCCGGCGACGACGGCGGCCAGCTCGCGGGCCAACTCGCCGGCCCGCCGCGCCACCGTGCCGGGTTGCCGGGCCAGCGCCGAGCCGAACCGGAGCGCGGTCCCGGCCGGGGGGATCATCCGCCGCAGCGGTCCGCGGGCCGCGTCGACGAGCAGCATGTCCAGGCCCATCACGGCCTCGGTGGCGTCGTCCGGCGGTTCGGTCACGGGTCGGGCCATGCGCGGCGTCCTCCGATCGCACGAGCTCGCGGGGGGCGATCGGCGCGCCGTCCCCGAGGCGCGGCTGTGACCTGAGCCACTCAACCACAGGATCCGGAACGGGGCAGGCCGATGAGGCCGGGGCCGCGTGTCAGGCGCTCTCGGGCACCAGCTCGGTCCGCGGGGCGCTGTTCGGCGGCCGCCGCCACGAGCGGTTGCGTTGCCAGAAGACGTAGGTGGCCAGGCCGACGGGGATCGGCAGCACGTAGGTCAGCGCCCGGAAGGTCAGGACGGCGGCGGCGACGAGCGCGCGCGGCCCGCCGGCGGCCGCCAGCCCGGTGATCAGCGCCAGCTCGATGACGCCCAGGCCGCCGGGCGTGAACGGGATCGCGGTGAGCAGCCGGGCGAACGCGAACACGGCGAGAGCCTCGGCCAGGCTCACCTCGTCGGCGCCCACCCCGATGAAGCGCAGGGCGAGGAAGAGCACGAGGAACAGCGACAGGTGGCTGAGCAGCGTGGTGAGCGTGATCCAGTGCCACCGGGCGCGCAGCAGCAGCACGGTGCGGTCGCGGAACTTCGTCGTCGCCCGGTCCCAGCCGGTCACGGGGCCGCGCCGGAATGGGCGGCGCAGGGCGGAGGCGACCCGGGCGGCACCGGTGCCGATCCGGGCCGCGGCCTCGCGGCTGCGCAGCAGCAGGCCGAGCAGCACGACGGAGACGACGAGGGCGGCGACGCCGCCGAGGCCGGCCAGTAGCCGGCCGGCGGTCGGCGGGGCGGAGAACGCCAGCAGGACCAGCGCGAGCACCGGCAGGCCGAGCTTCGCGAAGTTGTTCCACAGGCCCGAGACCAGCAGCATCACCGACGTCCGCGAGCGGGAGAAGCCCCACGAGGAGTTCATCGCGTAGGTGAGCCCGAGCGAGATCGCCGCCCCGCCCACCACGGTGTTCGACACCGCCGTCGTCGTCTCGGTGGAGACCGTCGCCTGGCCCAGGGTCAGGCCGGGCATGGTCGCGACCATCACGAACTGGTAGGTCGCCAGGTTCCACACCGCGGCCGCCAGCAGCAGCGTCAGCTCCACCCAGCTCATCGCCCGGACGGAGGCCCAGACGTCGGACACGCTGGTGAACTGCGGCAGGAACCAGAAGAAGACGGCGCCGATCAGCGCCAGCGACAGCAAGGGGCCGAGCAGCCGCCGCCAGAGGGGTCGCCGCGTGCGGGCGGGCTCGGCACCGGCTCCGGCCGGATGGGTGACGGCGGTCATGGGTCTCCCTCCGGCGGGTCGAGGTCGAGCCGGCCGCCGCTCTCCTCGCGCACCTGCGCGGCGAGATCGGCGCGGGCGACCACGCCGACCACCTGCGACGACACCGCGAGGGCCTCGCCGGCGCTGTCGCCGTCCAGGGAGAAGGCGACGGTGAGGCAGCCGCCCTCGAACACGTAGTAGCGCTCGCCGGTGTAGGTCGGGCTCACGCGGTCGACCCGCTCCAGGCGCCGCATGCCCTCCCGGTCGCTGGGGACCTCCGTCGTGTCGTCGGTGTCGCACGACGCCTGGAGCCGCACCTCCACCGCCTGCGGTCCGTCGCGGTCGGAGTCCAGCCAGAAGCGGGCGCTGCCGTTGCGCGCGTCCAGGTGGTGGAAGTCCCAGCCCAGCGGGAGCGCGGCGCGGATGCACGGGATCCACTCCGCGGTCGGCACTGACTGGGCCATCAGGATCACGCCGTGGCCGGCGCCCTCGTCGCCCACCGAGCACAGGGGCGGGTCGGTGACGGCCGTCGAGCCGCCGGCGCAGCCGGTGAGCACACCGACGGCCAGGAGCGCCGTGGCCGGGCCCGCCCTCACAGGGGTTGCCCCAGGAGGTTGGCCAGGATGAGGGCGGTGATCAGGGCGCCGACCAGCGTGGCGATCGTCAGTCCCACCCGCCGCCAGCTCCACAGCTGGATGCGCACGGGCGGCAGGCGGTAGGGCAGCAGCGACAGGAACTGCGTGTGCAGGCCGCGGCCCTTCTCGCGCAGCATCCGACGCAGCTGGGAGGGCATGGTCAGCCCGCGGGTGGCGGCGAAGGCCTCGGCGATCTCCTCGTCGGAGAACTGCAGCCGGGCGCGGCGGTACACCCGCTCGGCGTCGGTGCGCAGCGCGAGGACCAGCATCATGTTGGCCAGGTCGACCGCCTGCCGCCAGGGGCTGGGCCGCACCTCGGCGAACGCGGTGTCGATGAGGAACAGCGTGCCGTCGCGGACCAGGATGTTGGCCGGCTTGATGTCGCGGTGGGCCATGCCGATCTCCCACATCCGCCGGACCACCGACAGCCCCTGGTCGATGACCGCCTCGTCGACGTCGGCCTCCCCGATCTCGCGCGCGCCGTCGATGAACTCGGTGACGAGCAGGTACTCCCGCTCGGGGGTGATTTCGACGATGCCGAGCGGGTGGGAGACCGGCAGCCCCGCGTCGTCGAGCAGGTGCAGGACGTAGTCCTCGTACTGCACCAGCCGGCGCACGCTGTGGAACGGCTGCTCGTCCTCCAGGCGGCCGTAGAGGAGCGTGCGGCCCAGCTTGTACCAGCGGTCGGAGCGCACGTGGTTGGCCGCGTAGAGCTTGCCGAACACCCAGCTCTCGCGCTCGCCGTCGTCGGCCTTGACCCCGATCCGCAGCGGCGTGGAGCCGCCGGACCCGGCGAGGTTGAACGGCGCCACCGAGGTGGCGAGCAGGCCGAGCTGGTCCTGCAGGGCGCGGACGATGGCGTCCCCGCGGGCGCCCGTGACGTCGAGGTGGGCGGTGCGCCCTCGGCGGTAGCGCACCGGGTAGACGTCGTTGGGCGTGAGCAGCCGGAACGCGGCCAGGGGCACCGCGACCCCGAGGATCACCCCGGCGGCGATGCCGGTGGGGTGGTCCTGCGCCAGGTAGAGCCGGGAGAGGGCGGTGACGGCCAGCAGGGCGCAGATCACCCACTTGCCCACCGTGCGCGGCCGGCCGGCGGGCACGAGGGAGTAGAGGGTGCTGACCAGGAACGCGGCGAGGACGGTCACCGGCAGGGACGGCATCGAGAACCCGGCCCAGCGGCCGAGCAGCTCCACCTCGTAGGGCCGCGGGCGCTGCAACGTGGCGAGCATCGCGGCCCCGAAGTTGACCACCACGAGGGCGACGCCGATCCAGACGAACAGGTGCCGCCACCGCCGGAGCACGATCAGGATCACGAAGTTGGTCACCCACAGCACGTAGACCGCGATGGGGGTCGCCAGCGCGCCCGTGGCCAGCGCCACACGGGTGAGCGGCTCGGAGCGCAGCTGCGCCAGCGCCTGCAGCACCCGTGTGTCGGCCAGGTCGAACAGCGACGTGCTCCCGGTCACCGCGACGGCGATCCAGGCCAGCACCACCCCGCCGGAGGCCGCGAGCCACCACTTGCCCGACGCGTTGAGGTGTCGCGGGAGGGGCGGCGGCTCCCCCGAGGGGCGACGGCGGCGGTGGACGCGGCGCAGCGCCGGAGGTTCCGGGCGGGCGACCGTCCCCGTCGAGGTCGCCACCGGGGGCGGGGTCGCCATGCCGCCGGATCGTCCTCCCTGCGGCGGGTGGACGACAGCCCTTCCGCGCCGGGGCACCCACTAGCCTGGCCGCCTCCCGCACCGGAAGGGGGACGCCGTGCGCGCTCGTCGGGCGTCCTGCGCCCTGCTCGCCGCCGTCCTCGTGGCGCTCGCCGGGTGCACCGCCGAGCAGGCGCCGCCGCCCCGGACGGCCGACGACGCGATCCGGTTCGCCGCCTACGACTTCTCCGAGAACCAGACCCTCGTGGCCGTCTACGCCGAGGCCGCCCGCCGCGCGGGCCTGCCGGTGACGGTGCAGGCGGGTGTGGGCACCCGGGAGGTCCTGGAACCGGCGCTCGAGCAGGGGGTGGTCGACGTCGTCGTCGACTACCTGGGGACGGCGGCCGGGTTCGTCGGAGGGGCGGGTCCGGGACCGCCCCGGACGCGGGAGGAACTGCACGCCGAACTCACCGACGTGCTCGACGGCCGCGGCATCACGGTGCTCGCGGCCGCGCCGGCCGAGGACCAGAACGGTTTCGCGGTGACCACGGCCTTCGCGGCGGCGTACGGCCTGGGCAAGCTGTCGGAGCTGGGCCCGCTGGCCGCGGACCTGGTCTTCGGCGGTCCACCCGAGTGCGCGGAGCGCCCGCTCTGCCTGCCGGGCCTGCGGGAGGTCTACGGGCTGGAGTTCGCCGCGGTGCGCAGCATGCCCTCGCGCGCGGCGACCGTGGAGGCGCTGGTCGCGGGCGAGATCGACGTCGGCCTGCTGGAGACCACCGACGCCCGGTTGGGCATCGCGCCGGTGCTGCTCCTCATCGACGACCGGTCGCTGCAACCGCACGAGAACGTCGTGCCCCTGGTGCGCACGGCGGTGCTCGACCGGTGGGGCGACCGGCTGCGCGCGGCGCTCGACCGCGCCAGCGAGCTGCTGACGACCCAGCAACTGGTGCGGCTCAACCGCGCCGTGGAGATCGACGGACTGACCCCGGCCGAGGCCGCCGCCGACTGGTGGTCGGCCATGTGAAGGCCCCGTCCAGGGGCCCGCCCTGAGCTTGCGAAGGGTGGGGAGGACGGGGTCCTTTTTCAGACGATCGCGCTGGCGCCGGTCACCGCCCGCCCGACGATGAGCGTGTTCACCTCGCGGGTGCCCTCGTAGGAGTAGATCGCCTCGGCGTCGGCGACGAAGCGGCCGACGTGGTTCTCCAGCAGGATCCCGTTGCCGCCCATGAGCTCGCGCGCCCAGCCGACGGTCTCCCGCATCCGCACGGTGCAGAACGCCTTGGCCATGGACGCGTGCTCGTCGGTCATCCGGTCCTCGCCCTGCAGCTGCGAGAGCCGGGCGCACATCGCCGCCGACGCGGTGATGTTGCCCAGCATGCGCACCAGCAGGTCCTGCACCATCTGGAACTCGATGATCGGCTTGTCGAACTGCGTCCGGTTCATGGCGTAGCGCAGCGCGTGCTCGTACGCGCCGCGGGAGCAGCCGACCGCCGACCACGCGACCCCGGCCCGGGTCAGGCGGAGCACGTTCGCCGTCTCGCGGAAGCTGTGCGCCTCCTGCAGCCGGTTCTCCTCCGGCACCCGGACGCCCTCCAGGGTGATCAGCGCGTTCTGCACCGCCCGGAGCGCGATCTTGTCCTCGATGTCGACCGTGGTGAAGCCCGGCGTGTCCTTCTCGACGACGAACCCCAGCACGCGCTCGGTCTCGACGTCCTTGGCCCAGACGACGGTGAGGTCGGCGAAGCTCGCGTTCCCGATCCACTTCTTCTGGCCGTCGAGCACCCACGTGTCGCCGTCGCGGCGGGCCGTCGTCGTGACGCCGCGCGCGATGTCCGAGCCGTGGTCGGGCTCGGTGAGGCCGAAGGCGCCGATCAGCTCCATGCGCGCCATCGGCGGGAGCCACCGCTGCTTCTGCTCCTCGGAGCCGCAGAGGTAGATCGAGCCCATGGCCAGCCCGCCGTGGACGCCCATGAACGTCGAGATCGAGGGGTCGCCGCGGGACAGCTCCATGGCGATCATCCCGTCGGTCAGCGGCGACCGGCCCGGGCAGCCGTACCCGGCGTACTGGGTGCCGGCGATGCCGAGCTCGGCCAGCCCCGGGATGAGGTCCATCGGGAACTTGCCGCGCGTCCACCACTCGTTGATGACCGGCTCGACCTGGCTGTCCATGAACGCCCGCACCCGGTGCAGCAGCGCCCGGTCGTCGTCGTCGAGCAGGGCCTCGAGGTCGTAGAAGTCCGACGTGACGATTCGCGGTTCGTCGCTCACGTCGTCTGCTGGTCCTTGGGCTCGGCGCGGGCGTCGAGCTGGATCTCCTTCTCCGCCCGCGGCACGCCCTCCTTCAGCTCCTTGGTCCGCTCGATCTCGGCGTCGAGCTCGATGCCGAACAGGAGCGCCACGTTGATCAGCCAGAACCAGATCAGGAAGACGACGACGCCGGCCAGCGTGCCGTAGGTCTTGTCGTAGCTGCTGAAGTTGCCGACGTAGAAGGCGAACGCCGCCGAGGCGACGATCGCGACCAGGATGGCCACGCCGGCGCCCGGGCTGACCCACCGGAAGCCGCGCAGCTTCACGTTCGGCGTCGCGTAATAGAGGACGGCGATCATCGCGGCGAGCACGACGAGGACGACCGGCCACTTGACGACGTTCCAGACCGTCTGGCCGGTCTCGCCGACACCGATGGCGGACCCGATGGCGTCGACGACCGGGCCGCTCAGCACGAGCAGCGCGACGATCACGGCGGCGAACAGGATGCCGATCAGGGTGACGAGCAGCTGCAGCGGCTTGAGCTTCCAGACCTTGCGGCCTTCCGGCGTCTCGTAGACGACGTTGGCGGCGCGGGTGAAGGCGCCGACGTAGCCCGACGCCGACCACACGGCGGCGGCGAGACCGAGCACGAGACCGAACCCGGCCTTGGTGTCGTTCCCGGCGAGCTGCTCGATCACGGGGTTGATCGTCCGGGCGGCGTCCTCGGGGATCACGGCGGTCAACGCGTCGGTGAGCGTCTTCGGGTCGGTGAGCAGGCCGATGATCGACAGCAGCGCGATCAGCGCGGGGAACAGCGCCAGGACGCCGTAGTAGGTCAGCGCCGCCGCCCAGTCGGTGAGGTTGTCCTCGCTGAACTCCTTGACGGTGCGCTTGAGCGTGCCGCCGGTGGTGGGCTTCGGGTCGGCTCCGGTGGGCGCGTAGTCGGCGCGGGTGCCGCTGATCTCGTCGGTCTCGGGGGCCGGGTCGCCGGTGCTGTTGCCGTGGAAGCGGGTGTCCGCGGTGCGGCTCGAGGAGCCGTTCGGTCGGGCCATGGAGTCCTCCGTCGGACGGCCGTGCGGGGAAGGTCGGGTGCTGGGGTTCCCCGGACGATCCCGTTCCATGCCGGACACGCCGGTGCCGGTTCAGCGGATGCCGGACACCGGCGACCACTCCCCGGCCCCCGCGGTGGCCTGCTCCACCTCGGCCAGCGGGTCGCGCCGCGGGCGGCCGCCCTGCGGATCGGCGCGGATGCCGAGCACCGCGACGACGACGACCGCGGTGAACGCGGCGGCGCCGATGAGCGCGACCTGGGTGTAGGCGACGTCGCGGGGGAAGCCCGTCGCGGGGTCGACGCTGCCGGCGATCAGCGTGACCGCCACCGTGCTGCCCAGGGCCTGGCCGACCGACCGGGCGATCGAGTTGACCGCGTTGGCCACGCCGGTCTCGGACCGCTCCACCGCCTGCACCACGAGAGCGGGCAGCGCGGCGAACGCCACGGTGATCGCCAGCTGGCACAGCGCGCCGCCGACGATCACCGCCCACGGCATCCCGCGCAGCACGGCGAGCATCACGAAGCCGGCCACCCCCAGGACGGCGCCGGCCAGCAGCGTCGGCAGCGCTCCGCGGCGGACGACCACCCGGCCGGCAAAGGGCGCCGCGGCGATGCCCAGGACACCGCCGGGCACCAGGTAGACCACCGACGCGGAGAGCACCGACGCGCCGAACCCGAAACCCGCCCGCTCCGGCGGGGTCAGCACGTACTGGAGGACGGCGAGGAACGACGTGAACAGCGCGATGCCGACCATCACCCCCGCCAGGTTGGGCACGAGGGTCCGGTGGTCGGTGAGCATCGAGGGCCGCACCAGTGGTTCGGCGAGCCGGCGCTGCAGGACCACCCAGCCGGCGAGCACGACCGCCGAGCCGGCGAGGCAGCCGAGCACGGCCGGTGACGTCCACCCCCAGGTGTGGCCCTGCGAGATCGGCAGGAGGAGCAGCACGAGCCCGGCGCCGAGGACGAGCGCCCCCCACCAGTCGACCCGGCCCGAGGCGGTGGGCGGCCGGCGCGGCAGCACGCGGGCGGCCAGGGCGAGGGACAGCAGGGCGACGCCGAGGCCGAGCCAGAACGGGGTGCGGTAGTCGGCACCGTTGCCGCTGAGCAGCCCGGTGGCCACCAGCCCGACGACGCCGCCGACGCCGAGCGTGCTGCTGACCACCGACATGGCGACGCCCAGCCGGGCGTGGGGGAGTTCCCGGCGCAGCACACCGATCGAGAGGGGGAAGAGGCCGTACGAGGCGCCCTGCAGCACCCGCGCGAGCAGCAGCAGCGGCAGCGACGTCGTGACGATCGCGAGCAGGGTGGCCAGCGACACCGTGACGAGGATCCCGAGGATCACCACCCGCTCGCCCCGCAGGTCACCGAGCCGCCCGAGGACGGGGGTGAGGACCGCGGCCGCCAGCAGGTTGGCGGTCAGCACCCAGCCGGCCGCGCCGGCCGAGACGTCGAGCTGCGTGGCGATCGTGCCCAGCACGGGGACGACGAGGCTCTGCAGCAGCGACAGCGTCGTGACGCCGAGCGACAGGGCGAGGACCAGCAGGGCCGGCCGGGGCGCGGCGGACGGGGGCACCGGCCGATCAGACCACGCCGCTGGGCCGGCGGAGCACGCTCGCGCCGTCGTCCGCAGGCCCCCCGGGAGAGTGAGCCTGATCACACACTGTCAGGTGAAGCACACAATTCGACGATTAGGACGGCGGTCGGCCGGGGAATAGGACCCCTGACGACGTGCCGCCGCCCCTGTCCCGGTGGCGGCACACCGACAGCGTGGGGGAGAGATTCAGATGATGTTGTGGCCGGCCGTGACCCTTGTCGGGTTCCTGGTGCTGACGGCCCTGGTCATCGCGATGGGCACCCGGTCCACCGCCCGGTACGAGCGGGAACTGCGGGCCGAGCGGCCCGGCGGTGGGCGCCAGTCCGTCGCCGAGCCGGTCCGCGCGATCGCTGCCTGAGGGAGGACCTCGATCCTTCCGCCAGCTTTCGGTACAGAAAGCTGAACCGCGGGCCCGCGCTTTCGGTGCGGAAAGCTGGTGATCAGAGCCAGTTCGGTGGGGTGTCGAGCACCGTCCGGTCCAGCGACTCCAGCAGGTCGAACCGGTGGTGCACGCGCGGGAGCTCCCACCGCCAGAAGTAGCGCGCGGCCTGCCGCTTCCCGTGGTGGAAGTCGGACTCCGCCGTCCCCGTGGCGAGCGCCTGCGCCAGCCACAGCCAGGCGACCACCAGGTGCCCGGCCGCCTCCAGGTAGACGTGCGCATTGGCGAGGGTGACCTCTGGGTCACCCGCGCCCCACAGGGTCCCGGTCACCGATCCCATGCGGGCGACGGCGGCGTCGAGATCGGCCGCGAAGGCCGCCCACTCGGTGCCCGCCGCCCGGGCCGTCGTGGCCGCGATCGTCTCGCCGAGCAGCGCGAGCCCGGCGCCGCCCTGCATGACGACCTTGCGGCCGAGCAGGTCCAGCGCCTGGATGCCGTTGGTGCCCTCGTGGATCGGGTTGAGGCGGTTGTCGCGGTAGAACTGCTCGACCGGGTAGTCGCGGGTGTAGCCGTAGCCGCCGTGCACCTGGATCGCGAGGTCGTCGGCGACCGGCCCCCACTGGGAGGGCCAGGCCTTCGCGATCGGGGTGAGCATCTCCAGCAGGAGGTGCGCTCTGGCTCGGTCGTCGGGGCGCTCGGCGGTCTGCTCCTCGTCGACCAGCCGGGCGCAGTAGAGGCCGAGCGCCAGGCCGCCCTCGGCGTAGGACTTGGCGGCCAGCAGCATCCGGCGGACGTCGGGGTGCTCGACGATGGGAACAGGCGGCGTCGCCGGGTCCTTGGCTCCCGCCGGCCGGCCCTGGGTGCGGGTCCTCGCGTACTCCAGCGCGTGCAGGTAGCCGGTGTAGCCCAGCACGGTCGCGCCCATGCCGACGCCGATCCGGGCCTCGTTCATCATGTGGAACATGTAGGTCAGCCCGCGGTTCTCCTCGCCGACGAGGTAGCCGACGGCCCCGGCGCGCCCGCCCGGGGTGTGCACGCCCTCCCCGAAGTTCAGCAGGGTGTTCGTCGTCCCCCGGTAGCCCATCTTGTGGTTGAGCCCGGCCAGGACGACGTCGTTGCGCTCGCCGAGCGAGCCGTCGTCCTCGACCAGGAACTTGGGGACGACGAACAGCGAGATGCCCTTCACGCCGAGCGGCCCGCCGGGCACCTTGGCCAGGACCAGGTGGACGATGTTCTCGGTGAGCTCGTGGTCCCCGCCCGAGATCCACATCTTGTTGCCGGTCAGCCGGTAGGTGCCGTCGTCCTGGCGGACGGCCTTCGTGGTGATGTCGGACAGCGACGAGCCCGCCTGCGGCTCCGACAGCGCCATCGTGCCGAACCAGCGGCCCTCGACCTCCGGCCGCACATACGTCTCGATCTGCTCCGGGGAGCCGTGCGCCAGCAGCAGCCGGGCGTTGCCCATGGTCAGGAACGGGTAGGCCGAGGTGCCGACGTTGGCCGCCTTGAACCAGGCGAAGACCGCCTGGCCCACCACGTGCGGCAGTTGCATGCCGCCGTGCTCCTCGTCGAACTCCCCGGCCATGAGCCCGGCCTCGGCGAAGACCTTCAACGCCTGCGCGACCTCGGGGATCATCTCGACCGTGCCGTCGACCATCCGGGGCTCGTTCTCGTCGGCCTTCCGGTTGTGCGGCGCGAAGTGCTCGGTGGCGATCTGCTCGGCCAGGTCGAGGACGGCGTCGAAGGTCTCGCGGGAGTGCTCGGCGAAGCGTGCCCGCTTCGTCAGAGCCTCGACGTCGAGCCATTCGTGCAGCAGGAAGTCGAGGTCGCGGCGGGAGAGGATGAGCGACGGAGCCACCCGGCCCACTCTAGGTCGGGAGGCCTCAGAGCTTGGCGTCCCCTGGTCGACCCACCGGTGGTGGGGTCGACGTCGGGGCAGCGGCGCCCGCGGCCTGCATCGCCTGCGCGGCGGGCTCGCCGGACTCCCCCGCCGCCGCGCGGGCCTCGGCCGCCGCCTCCGCCTGGGCGGCCTGGATGCCCGACTCCGTGCGCAGCGGCAGTTCCGGCAGGAACCACAGCACGAGGAAGCCGAGCGCGACGACGCCGGCGCCGAGCAGGAGGACGGCGTCGATCGACTGGGAGAAGCCGACCTTGAACGGCAGCGCCAGGGCCTCCGGCAGCTGCTGGATGAAGGACGTGTCCGACAGGTCCGGGGTCCCCGCGCCCAGCGCCTGCTGCAGCTGCGGCCCCAGTGCCGGTTCGGCGCGCACGGCGTCGGTCACGGCCGCGTCGATGTCGCTCGGCAGGCGAGTGAACAGGATCGACAAGAACGCGGCCGTGCCGATCGTGCCGCCCATCTGGCGGAAGAACGTCACCGACGACGTGGCCACGCCCATCTCCCGGGGGGAGACGGCGTTCTGCACGGCCAGGATCACCGGCTGCATGTTGAAGCCGAGCCCGAGGCCCATGAGGACCATGAACGGCGCGAGGCTCCACACCGAGGCGTCGGCGTCCACGACCATCGACAGCGACACCATGGCGATGACCATCAGCACCGTGCCGACGAGGGGGAACGCCTTGTAGCGGCCGGTCCGCCCGATCGCGACGCCGGCGCTCATCGCGCCGGTCATGATCCCCGCCACCAGGGGCAGCATCTGCAGCCCGGCCTCGGTGGGGCTCGAACCGTGCACGATCTGCAGGTACAGCGGCAGCAGGAGGAGCCCGCCGAACATGCCGGCGCCCATCACCACGCTGCCCATGCCGGCCACGGTGAAGCTGCGGTTGCCGAACAGGCGCAGCGGCAGCAGGGCGTCGTCTCCGTAGGCCCGTTCCGCCAGGACGAAGCCGACGATGCCGGCGACGCCGATCGCGTAGCAGGTGAGCGCCTCGGACGACATCCACCCCCACGTCCGGCCCTGCTCGGCGACGATCAGCAACGGCACCAGGGCGGTGATCAGCGCCAGCGCCCCGGGCCAGTCGATGCGGTGCTCGCGCCGCTGGTGCGGCAGGTGCAGCACCCGCATGACGACGGCGAGGGCGACGACGCCGAGCGGCACGTTGATCCAGAAGATCCAGCGCCAGCCGTCGACGCCGAGGATCGTCTGCTGCCCGGCCAGGAAGCCGCCGACCACGGGGCCGAGCACGCTCGAGGTGCCCCAGACGGCCATGAAGTAGCCCTGGTACTTGGCGCGTTCCCGCGGCGGGACGAGGTCCCCGATGATCGCCAGCGCCAGCGACATCAGCCCGCCGGCGCCGATGCCCTGCACCGCCCGCCAGATGGCGAGTTCGTACATCGACGTGGCGATGCCGCACAGCGCCGAACCGACGACGAAGATCGCGATCGCGAAGAGGTAGAAGGGTCGGCGCCCGTAGATGTCGGAGAGCTTCCCGTAGAGCGGCGTCGAGATCGTCGACGTGATGAGGAATGCCGTCGTCGCCCAGGCCTGCAGGTCGAAGCCCTGCAGGTCGTCGGCGATCGTGCGGATGGCGGTGGAGACGACGGTCTGGTCCAGCGCGGCCAGGAACATGGCCGTCATCAGGCCCGCGATCACGGTGAGGATCTGGCGGTGGGTGAACGCGCCGTCCGCACCGGGTGCGGCGGCCGCGGCGCGGGCCGAGCGGCGCTCGGCGGCGCTGGAGCGGGTGGAGGTCATGGGGTCACCGTCCGGTCGGCGGGCGCGGACATGGGGTCGGAGGGGAGCGTGGCGGCGATGCCGTCCAGCAGCCGCTGGAACAGCGCCGTGAACGTGGCGAGCTCGTCGTCAGTCCAGCCGGCGGTCACCTGGCCGAGATAGGCCTCGCGCTCCGCGCGGAGCGTGTCGAGCTGGGCGCGGCCGGCGTCGGTGACGACGAGGTTGCTGGCCCGGCCGTCGGACTCGTCGGCCGCGCGCCGGACCAGGCCCTGCTCGACGAGCAGGGTCACGTGCCGGCTGACCGTTGACGGGTCGGCGTGCACGAGGTCGGCGAGTGCGCTCTGCCGCAGCGGACCGAGGCGGCACAGCGGGAAGAGCAGGACGTGTGCGGCGCGGTCGCGGCCCCCCTCGGCGGCGTGCTGGCTCTTCAGGCCGTGCATCAGCCGCATGAAGCGGGGCAGCTGCTCGCCGAGGGTGCCGACGCCGGAGTCGCGGTCGACGCCGGTGGTGCTGGTGCTCATGCGGAAGGTCCTCGAGGTCGAGCGCGGAAACTTCGTGCACGCTACACCTTGTTGTACGACCCATGCATCTATCGTCTGCTGTGCTGTGCCACACGGCGGGGGGACGGTGCGATCCTGGAGGGGTCATCCGTCAGTGCTGACGCCCCCGACTGCGAGAGGAACCGAGAACCGTCGTGACCGCGCTGCACGAAGACCTGCGGTCGCGGCTGTCGCAGTTGACCCTCCAGGACGAGCACCGGCTGCGCCGTCGGCTCGACGGGTTGCGGAAGACCCGGGACCCGCAGGCCCGGGAGCGACAGCGCGAGCGGATCGCCGCCGACGTCGCCGCGGCCGAGCAGCGCATGGCCCGCCGGGCCGCCGCCGTCCCGGTGGTCACCTACCCCGAGGACCTGCCGGTCAGCGCGCGCCGCGACGACATCGCGGCGGCCCTGCGCGACCACCAGGTCGTCGTCGTCGCCGGGGAGACGGGCTCGGGGAAGACGACGCAGCTGCCCAAGATCGCGCTCGAGCTCGGCCGGGGCGTGCGCGGCCGGATCGGGCACACCCAGCCCCGCCGCATCGCCGCGCGCAGCGTCGCCGAGCGGATCGCCGAGGAGCTGGAGACGCCGCTCGGCGAGGTCGTCGGCTTCAAGATGCGCTTCACCGACCAGGTGAGCGACTCGACGCTGGTCAAGCTCATGACCGACGGCGTCCTGCTCGCCGAGATCGCGCGGGACCGGCTGCTGCGCCAGTACGACACGATCATCCTCGACGAGGCCCACGAGCGGAGCCTCAACATCGACTTCCTGCTGGGCTACCTGGCCCAGCTGCTGCCCCGCCGTCCCGATCTCAAGCTGGTCATCACGTCCGCGACGATCGACGTCGAGCGGGTCGCCGCTCACTTCTCGGGCGCGCCGATCGTCGAGGTCACCGGCCGGACGTACCCCGTCGAGGTGCGCTACCGGCCGGTCGTCGACCCCGACGACGAGGACGCCGACCCCGACCGCGACCAGGTCAGCGCCGTCCTCGACGCCGTCGACGAGCTCGTGGCCGAGGGGCCCGGCGACATCCTGGTGTTCCTCGCCGGGGAGCGGGAGATCCGTGACGCGCAGGACGCCCTCACCGAGCGGGTCATGCCGCAGACCGAGATCGTGCCGCTCTACTCCCGGCTGTCGGCCGCCGACCAGCACAAGGTCTTCGCCCCGCACTCCGGACGGCGGATCGTGCTGTCCACCAACGTCGCGGAGACCTCGCTCACCGTCCCCGGCATCCGGTACGTGATCGACCCGGGCACCGCCCGCATCTCGCGGTACAGCCATCGCACGAAGGTGCAGCGACTGCCCATCGAGCCGGTGAGCCAGGCCTCGGCCCGGCAGCGGTCGGGGCGCTGCGGTCGGCTCGGGCCCGGTATCGCGATCCGGCTCTACACCGAGGCCGACTTCGAGGCCCGGCCGGAGTTCACCGACCCGGAGATCCTGCGCACCAACCTCGCCTCGGTGCTGCTGCAGATGGCCGCGCTGGACCTGGGGGCCGTCGAGGACTTCCCGTTCGTCGACCCACCCGACCGCCGGGCGGTCGCCGACGGCCTGGCACTGCTCGAGGAGCTGCACGCGCTCGACGAGGACGGGAAGCTGACCGACACGGGACGGGCGCTGGCGGCTCTCCCGCTGGACCCGCGCATGGCGCGGATGGTGGTCGAGGCCGACCGTCGGGGTGTGCTCGACGAGGTGCTGGTGATCGCCGCGGGCCTGACCATCCAGGACCCCCGCGAGCGGCCGACCGAGCACCAGCAGGCCGCCGACGAACTCCACCGCCGGTTCGCCGACGAGAACTCCGACTTCCTGGCCCTGCTCAACCTCTGGCGGTACCTGGGCGAGCAGCAGGAGGCCCTCTCCGGCAACCAGTTCCGCCGCACGGTGAAGCGGGAGTTCCTGCACTACCTGCGCATCCGCGAGTGGCAGGACCTGCACGGCCAGTTGCGCGGCACGGCCCGCCGGCTCGGCATGACGGTCGGCGAACCGGCCGCGGAGCCGGACGAGCGGGGCATCCACGCCGCGCTGCTCGCCGGGCTGCTGTCGCACGTCGGGCTGCAGGCGGAGCAGGCGAAGGGGGACAAGCGACCGAGTCGGGAGTACCTCGGCACCCGCAACACCCGGTTCGTGATCGCGCCGGGGACGCCGCTGGCGAAGAAGCCACCGCGCTGGGTCGTCGCCGCCGAACTGGTCGAGACCAGCCGGCTGTTCGCCCGCACCGTGGCCCGCATCGACCCCGAGGACGTCGAGAAGCTGGCCGCGCACCTGGTCAAGCGCCAGTACTCCGAGCCGCGGTGGGACGCCAAGCGCGGCTCGGTCGTGGCCACCGAGCGGGTCACGCTCTACGGGCTGCCCCTCGTCGTCGGCCGGCGGGTGCAGTACGGCTCGATCGACCCGGTGGTCTCCCGCGAGCTGTTCATCCGGCACGCCCTGGTCGAGGGCCAGTGGACGACCCACCACCGGTTCTGGGCCGACAACCAGCGGGCGATCGAGCAGGTCGCCGCGCTGGAGGAGCGCGCCCGCCGCCGCGACATCGGCGTCGACGACGAGACGCTGTTCGAGCTCTACGACGCCCGGGTCCCGGCCGACGTCGTCTCCACCCGGCACTTCGACCGCTGGTGGAAGGCGGCCCGTCGCGACCGGCCGGACCTGCTCACCTTCACGCCCGAGATGCTGACCAACGCCGCGGCGGCGGGACAGGTCCGGGTCGAGGACTATCCCGACGAGGTGCGGCTCTCGCAGGGCCTGACCCTGCCGCTGTCGTATGCCTTCGCCCCCGGCACGGCCGAGGACGGCGTCACCGTCGACGTGCCCCTGGCAGTGCTCGACGGGGTCGCCGCGCAGACCTCGGGGGAGTCGCTGGCCTTCACCGTCCCCGGACTGCGCGAGGAGCTGGTGACGGCGCTGCTGCGGACGCTACCCAAGCAGTTGCGCCGCGCGCTCGTGCCGATCCCCGACCGGGTCCGCGAGGTGCTCCCGCACATCGACCCGGGCGAGGCGCTGCTGCCCGCCCTGGAGCGCGAGCTCCGGCGCGCGGCCGCGGTCACCGTGCCGCCCGACGCGTGGGCCCCGGACCAGGTGCCCGACCACCTGCGGGCGACGTTCCGCGTGCTCGACGACCAGCAGCGACCCCTCACCGTCGGCAAGGACCTCGCGGCGCTGCGGGCCCAGGTCGCGCCCCAGAGCCGTGCCGGGCTCGCGCGCGCCGCGGCCGACATCGAGCGGAGCGGTCTGACCGACTGGACCCTCGGCGAACTCCCGCGCACCGTCGAGGTGCGCCGCGGCGGCCACCAGGTCACGGCGTACCCGGCGCTGGTCGACGAAGGCGAGACCGTCGGCGTCCGGGTGGTGCCCACCGAGGTCGAGGCCGGGCGGTTGTCCTGGCGGGGCGCCCGGCGGTTGCTGGTCCTCGCCGTCGGCTCCCCGGCGCGGCAGGTGGTGAAGGGCCTGTCGCCGGCCACGCGGCTGGCGCTGCAGTTCAACCCGGACGGCGAGATCCCGGATCTGGTCGCCGACTGCGTGGACGCCGCCGCGGACGAGCTGATCGCCGCCGCGGGGGGCCCGCCGCGCGACGAGGCGGCGTTCCGCGCGCTCGTCGCCGCAGCCCGACCCGAGCTGCCCCGGCTGACCGCCGACACGGTGCAGAAGGTCGCGGCGGTGCTCACCCAGGCCCGGGAGGTGGCGGTCGCCATCGGCACCGCACCGACCCGCCGGGTGCCCGACTCCGCGATCGCGGACCTGCGGGCGCAGATGGGTGGCCTGCTGCACCGGGGATTCGTCGCCGCCACGGGCCGGCGGCGCCTGCCCGACGTCGTCCGCTACCTCAAGGCCATGGCGCACCGGCTGGAGAAGCTGCCCGCCAACGCCGTCCGCGACGAGCTGTGGATGCGCCAGGTGGCCGCCGTCACCGAGGAGTACCAGCAGCTCCGGCGGCAGGTGCCCGGCACGGGTGGGCCCGACGATCCGGTCGCCCGGGTGCGCTGGATGATCGAGGAGCTGCGGGTCGGCCTGTTCGCGCAGAACATCGGCACGCCGCGGCCGGTGTCCGAGCAGCGCGTCTACAAGGCGATCGACGCGCTGGTCCCCTAGCCGCCGACGCCGATCAGTCGGTGCCCGAGTCCTCGGCGTGCCCGCTGTCGTCGCGGCGGACCAGGGCCGAGATGCGCTGGCGGGTCACGCCGAACAGCGCCGCGATGCGGTTGATGCTCACCTGCTCGTCCTGCAGGGCGATCGCCTGCTCGCGCCGCCAGGCGTGGCCCGCCGTGGCCAGCGCGCCGAGCACGGTCGAGATGCTCTCGACGACGAGGGGGCGCGACTCCGCGGTCACGAGTTCGAGCCACGGGCGGCCCGCGCCACGCTCGCGGAGGAGCGTGCCTGCGCGGGTGCGCGCCCGCTCGAGCTCGGCGATGCAGCGATCGAGTTCGGTCACGAGGCCGGCGAGCGCGCGCTCTGCCGGGTCGTCCCGCGTCCGATCGTCCATCGCCCATCCGTCCCGCCGCGGCCGTTATTAGATTGCACACTACAGGGTTGGAACGGGCGTTGCATGCAAGGCGTGTGACATGCAACGGTCGTGACACGCAATGGCCCTTGCGGAGTTCCACCCGGGCGTGGTTAGTTGTGTGCCATCGAATTCCGCACCACGGGTTCCCATGACGGCCGCCCGGGGTCTTCCCACGTTCCCCGCACGAGCCGCCAGGACGGACCCAACGCATGTCGAGCCTCGAGGCCAGCTTCGACCTCCCCCCGGCCCTGTCCAGCGTGCCCGCGGCACGGCACCTCGTCGTCGGCCTGCTCGAGGCCTGGGCGGTGCCGCAGGACCTCGACGACGCGGCGCTGCTCACCACCGAGCTCGTGTCCAACGTCATCGACCACGTGGGCGGCGAGTCGACCCTGACCGTGGAGGTGACGTCCTCCGGGGACTGGCTGCGCATCGGGGTCGTCGACGGCTCGGCGATCCGGCCGGTCGTGCAGGAGCTCGACCAGCAGCGCCCGCGTGGCCGGGGCCTGCGGATGCTGCAGACCATCGCCGCGCGGTGGGGCAGCGAGGAGCGCGGCGACGGCAAGCGGGTCTGGTTCGAGCTGCGGCCACCGGGTCTGTGACGGTGACTGGTTTGCCACCGGCACAGATCGGGGAGGGGCTCTCCGACGCGGTGCCCGGACGTCGAGGCACACCAGCGAGCGGGAGGACGACACGATGAGCGAGCCGAACCAGGGGACCCAGGCCGCCGGTGAGGGCATGTCCGACGAGGACATGGTCGAGACCGTCGCCGAGCAGACCGACAGCGCCTCGGAGAACGCCGACGTCGCCGGCAAGGACTGGGACGGCGACCCGGGCTCCGCGCCCGCTCCCGAGAACTAGGACGACGCGGGGGGCGCGCTGCGAGACTGCTCCCGTGCAGACGACCGTCGAGGCCCCCCGCACGGCCCCTTCCGTCGGCCGCGGTCGCCTCGCGGCCGTCGTCCAGCGGCCCGCGCGGACCGCCGTCCGGTGGGGCGTCCGCCACGCCCTGCCGGCGGTGTTCCTGGACCGGGCCGCTCGTCGGGGCGACCTCGTCGCCCGGCTGCTGCGCGACCCGTCCGTCCGCGACGAGCCCTGGGCGGTGCACGAGCGCCTGCGCGAGCAGGGGCCGCTGGTCCCGACCAGCCTGGGTCTGGTGACGACCTCGCACGCGGTCGCGCAGGAGGTCCTCCGCTCGGAGTCCTTCGGCGTCGCCTGGGACCGGTCCGTGGCGCCCGGGTGGGTGCGCTGGGCGCTCCGGTTCGGCGACGAGCTCGACGCCACGGGTGTCGCCGAGCCGCCCTCCATGCTCGTGGTCGACCCGCCCGACCACACCCGGTTCCGCCGGCTCGTCAGCCGCGCCTTCACCCCGCGCGCGACGGCTGCGTCGGAGCCGATGGTGCGGCGGATCGCCGAGGACCTGCTCGACGCGCTCGAACCCGCCCGGGACACGACCGATCTCGTGGCGGCCTACGCCGCGCAGCTGCCGGTGCTCGTGATCGCCGACCTGCTGGGGGTGCCGACCGAGCGGCGCGAGGACTTCCTGCGCTGGGGCGCCGCCGCGGCCGCGACCCTGGACCCCGGTCTACCGCTGCGCCGGTACCTCTCGGCCGAGCGGGGATTGCGGGCCATGCACGCCTTCCTGCGCGGCCACTTCGAGCGGCTGCGCCGGGAGCCGGGGGAGGACCTCGTCAGCCGGCTGGTGACCCTGCCCGAGGACGAGGCGCTCACCGAACGGGAACTGCACGCCACGGTGATGCTGCTGCTCGGGGCCGGGTTCGAGACGACGGTCAACCTGCTGGGCAACGCCGTCGTGCTGCTCGACGCCCACCGCGACCAGTGGGAGGGCCTGCTCGCCGATCCGGCGGGCTGGCCGGGCGCCGTGGAGGAGGTCCTGCGGCTGGACAGCCCCGTGCAGCTCACCGGGCGCACCGCCCGCGCCGACGTCTCCCTCGCCGGGCGCGCCGTGCCGGCCGGCACGCGGGTGACGCTGCTCCTGGGGGCCGCCAACCGTGACCCCGCCGTCTTCGCCGAGCCGGACCGCTTCGACGTGCAGCGGGCCAACGCCCGTGACCATCTGGCCTTCTCGGGCGGCATCCACTACTGCGTCGGCGCCGGGCTGGCCCGGCTGGAGGCGGTGGTCGGCCTGCAGGCGCTGGCCGAGCGGTTCCCGCGACTGCGGGTCAGCGGCACCCCCGTTCGGCGCGACCTGCAGACCCTGCGCGGGTTCGAGCGCCTGCCGGTGACGCTCCGCTGAAGGCCCCCTTTCCGGGTACCGCCCCGAGTGTGCGAGGGGTGGGGAGAAGGGGGTCCTCTCAGCCGCCGGCGGGGGTGAGCATCCCGGCGCCGACCGTCCGGTTGGTCGCCTCGTCGATCAGGATGAACCGGCCGGTGACCCGGTTGCGCGCGTAGTCGTCGGTGAACAGCGGCTGGGTGGTCCGCAGGCGGACCCGGCCGATGTCGTTGAGCCCGAGTTCCCCGGCGCCCAGGTCGCGGTGCAGGGTGTTCACGTCGAGCCGGTACTGCAGCTCCTTGACCACCGCGCGCACCGTGCGGGTCGTGTGCTTCACCGCGATCCGCTGGCGCGGACGCAGCGGCTCGTCGGTCATCCAGCAGACCATCGCGTCGAGGTCCTGCGTGACCTGCGGTGCGTTCGCCGGCCGGCAGATGGTGTCGCCGCGGGAGACGTCGAGGTCGTCGGTGAGCCGGACGGTGACCGACATCGGCGCGAAGGCCTCGTCGACCGGGCCGCGGGGGCCGTCGATCGCGGCGATCGTCGTCGTCAGGCCGCTCGGCAGGACCTGCACCTCGTCGCCGGGCCGCAGCACGCCGCTGGCCACGGTGCCCGCGTAGCCGCGGTAGTCGTGGTACGCGTCGGACTGCGGGCGGATCACGAACTGCACCGGGAACCGGGTGTCGACCAGGTTCCGGTCGCTGGCCACGTGCACGTGCTCGAGGTGGTGCAGCAGCGACGAGCCGTCGTACCAGGGCGAGTTCGCCGACCGGCTGACCACGTTGTCGCCGTGCAGCGCCGAGATGGGGACGACGGTCAGGTCGGGGACGTTCAGCTTCGCGGCGAACGAGGTGAACTCGTCGCGGATCGACTCGTAGGTCTGCTCGGACCAGTCGACGAGGTCCATCTTGTTGACCGCGACCACCAGGTGCGGCACCCGCAGCAGCGACGCGAGGAACGCGTGCCGGCGGCTCTGCTCCACCATGCCCTTGCGGGCGTCGACGAGCACGATCGCCAGGTCGGCGGTCGAGGCTCCGGTGACCATGTTCCGCGTGTACTGCACGTGGCCCGGGGTGTCGGCCATGATGAATGTGCGCCGCGGCGTCGAGAAGTACCGGTAGGCGACGTCGATGGTGATGCCCTGCTCGCGCTCGGCGCGCAGACCGTCGGTCAGCAGCGCCAGGTTGACGTAGTCGCCGCCCGCGCTGGCCCGCTCCACCGCCTCGTACTGGTCCTCGAAGATCGCCTTGCTGTCGTAGAGCAGGCGGCCGATGAGGGTGCTCTTGCCGTCGTCGACCGAGCCGGCGGTCGCGATCCGGAGGATGTCCTTGCGCACGGCGGCGAGTTCGGCGGCCGCCTCGGCGGCGGCGGAACGGATGTCGACAGCGTCTTCGACCGGAGCCATCAGGGGGTGTTCTCCTTCTCGTGTCCGCAGGCGGCCAGGGATCGCCGGACGGTGCGGCCACCCGCGGGGATGCCCCGGCATGCGCGCACCTCGCGCCGTGCCGGACTCGCCACGGGAGCCATCATCCCTGACAGCGTCCCCGCCTCCAGCCGGTCCTCACCCCTTCGGAGGGCGACGCGGCACCGAGGAGGGTCGCCTCGAGGCCGATGAAGCTGGTCAAGCTACCGGCCGACGTCCCGCAGCGGACGTCGCGGGGCCGCGCGTGATGGTCAGCACATCCGCGGAGCGGGACTACTTCCCGCGGGGCCCGTGCGCTGACAGGATCCGCGCCGGTCCCGCGGGGGCACCGCACAGGGTGGTGTCGCGCCACCGCGTGGGAGACCACGAGAGGCGTGCCCCATGAAGCGGTCGGTCCGTTCCGTCCTCGCGCTGCTGCCCGCGACGTTCCTCGTCGCGACGGCGCTGGCCGTCCCCGCGGCGGCGGCCGAGGGGCCCTACGACCCGTTCTTCGCGGCCCCCGCGACCGTCGCCGACTTCGGCGCCAGCGCGCGCCCGTTCGGCGTGGCCGCCGGCGACTTCGACGAGGACGGCGACGTCGACCTGGTGATCGGCCGGACGACCGGCAACGTGGCCCTGGCGCGGGGCAACGGCGACGGCACCTTCGCTGCACCGGTGGCCTTCGCCTGGAAGCAGGCGTTCTTCAACGCATGGGCGTTCGCGCCGGCCGACGTCGACGGCGACGGCAACCTCGACGTCGTCTGGGGAGCCAGCGCCGTGTCCAGCGGGTGCTCGGTGCCCGGCACGGGATGCGTCGTCGACACGACGGTCAACGACGGCGACGTGCGCGTCTGGTACGGCAACGGCGACGGCACCTTCGACGAGACGGCGTACTTCGTCAGCGGCGTGCGGCACAACGCCGGCACGCTGCTGGCCGACATCGGGACCGACGCCGGCAGCCTCGCCGCGACCGACATCGACGGCGACGGCGACACCGACGTGGTGGCGGGCGAGGCGAACGGGACGACCGGGACCGTCAAGGTCCTGCGCAACGGTGGTGGCACCGTCGCCGTCGAGACGCTGGACACGTCGGGCACCTACTTCCCGGCCATCTCCACGCAGAACAGCCCGTGGGGCCTGGCGACCGGTGACGCCGACGGCGACGGGGACACCGACCTGTGGGTGGGCGACCGCGCGCTCTACGTCTACCTGTACCGCAACGACGGCGCCGGCGCCTTCACGGTCGTGCCGGGCAACATCCCGGGCCTGGAGACCCGGCCGAACGTCTACCTGCGGCACGACAGCTACCGCCCCGCCGTGGGCTACACGCCGTCCCTGGCGTCGGCCGACGTCAACGGCGACGGCCGGGCCGATCTGTTCGTCGGCCTGCACTCCGGCGCGCAGACGCCGGCATCGGGTGTCGCGAACGACGGCGCCGTGCTGCTCGACGTCAGCGACGGCACGGCCCACACCGGGTTCGGGCCGATCGCCGACCTCGGCACGATGACCCGCGGCCTGCAGGCAGCCGACGTGAACGGTGACGGCGCCACCGACCTGGTCGGCGCGGTCTACGAGGGGCAGGTCAAGCTGCTGCGGCAGCTCGCCCCCCGCGACACCGACGGCGACGGCATCTCCGACTACGTCGACAACGCGCCGGGCGTGGCCAACGCCCCGCGGATCGACATGAACACCGACGGCTCGGTCAACTACCTCGACCAGCTCGACAACGACTTCGACACCGTGCTCGGGGACCCCGAGAACGAGGCGACCTGGCAGCGGCTGGGTGACGCGGTCGACCCCGACGACGACAACGACGGCGTCGGCGACGCGGGCGACAACTGCGCCTACGCGGCCAACCCCGGCCAGGCCGACGGCGACGCCGACGGTCGGGGCGACGCCTGCGACCCGCTGGCCGACACCGACACCGACGGCGACGGGGTGCCCGACGGTCCCGCCCCTGGGGACCCGCTGTACGAGGCGGCGCGCGCGGCTGCGGCGAAGTGGAGCGAGGGCGACACGCACTTCGTCATCCGGATCGACGCGCTCGGCCGGCTCTTCCAGAACGAGTTCACCCAGATCCTGACCGACGCGGCGACGCTGACGCCCGAGGAGTGGGCGACGAAGTGCTGGGAGAACTACCAGCCCGACGACGGTGCGTACGAGCCGTGCGGCGCGGACCCGAGCCAGCCGCCCACCCTCGCCGGCGGCATGGGTGTGCCGGTCACGCTGATCACGATCCCCAAGCAGCTCTGGACCGACGTGCCGGTCGTCGACTGGATCAACGACCGCAACGACAACCCGCTGTTCGAGCTGGGCCTGCACGCGACCTACCACGTGAACAACGTGCCCGTCAGCGACTGGGCCGACCTCGAGGACCGCTGGTTCTACTCCTGCGAGACCTGCGGGCTGACGCTCGCCGAGAACCTGGAGCTGCTGGCCGTCGGCCGCGACACCCTGCTCGGCGACTACGGCAACCCCTGGGTGGCGCAGTCCGGCGCCACGGCGAGCTCCCCGGCGATCGACTGGTCGAGCTCGGCCAACCCGCTGATCAGCTACGCGCCGCCGTTCAACGCCGACGACACCGCAGCGCGCGAGGCCCTCTCGATGCTCGGCTTCCGGGCGCACTCCTCCAGCGTCTTCGAGGAGAACAGCAGCATCTTCACGCCCGAGGGCAGCCACCACGAGGGCTTCGACCAGTTCGGGCTCTTCCACGCGTCCGCGGACCTCGAGCTGGACCCGCCGGACACCACCGGCGACGACTACGACAGGGCCGCCTACGAGCAGTACCTGCAGGCGAACACCGACGACGGCGGCCTGACCACCTGGCTGATCGAGGAGGTGGAGTGGAGCGGCCGGCCGTGCCAGAACGACGACCGCCTCGGCACCTGCAACGGCGGGTCGAACCGGGAGAACAACACCGTGTACGCCCCCCGGTGGGAGGCCTGGCTGCAGATGCTCGACTTCGTCCGCAACTACCCCGGCGGCGTGGCCATGACGATGGGCGAGGTGGCGCTGGCCCGCAGCTTCGACAACGCGCCGACCGTGCCGAACCCGGACCAGGCCGACAGCGATCACGACGGCATCGGTGACGTGATCGACGACGTGTCGCTCACGGCCGACGAGGTCACGCTCAGCCGCAACGTCGCAGGCATGCTCTCGGCCACGCTGGCCGGCGGCGGGAACGGCATCGCCGGTCAGACCGTCACGTTCGCTTTCGACGCCGACGGAGACGGGACGGCGGAGACCTACCACGGCGTCACCGACGCGACCGGCGAGGCCACGGTGTCGGTCACGGCCACCCGCCCGGTCGGCACGGCCGCGGTGACCGTCACGTGGTCCGACGGGCGGGACGGGACGGCGACCGACACCGCGGAGATCACCGTCTCCGACGCCACTGACCTGACCCTGGCGGCGACGCCGACGGGCGCCCGGATCACCGACGCGGTCACCGTGTCGGCGACGCTGGTCGACTCCGAGGGCACGCCGCTCCCGGGCCGGACGGTCGAGTTCTCGCTCGGTTCGGTCACCGGGTCGGGCACGACCGACGCCTCGGGGATCGCGAGCGCGTCGTTGGTCCCCGCGGGCCCGCAGGGCCTGCAGTCGCTCTCCGCGCACTTCGCCGGAGAGGCGACCTATGGCGCCTCCAGCGACAGCCGCAGCATCCCGGTCAGCCGGGAGGACACGGTGCTCACCGCCACCTACGGCGCCGGCCGGATCACCGCCACCCTCCGCGAGGACGACGGCGCCGGCATCGCCGGGGAGACGATCACCTTCTCCCTCGAGCAGAAGGTGAAGGGGCGGACGCAGCTGGTCGAGATCGGGTCGGCCCAGACCGACGCGGCGGGCGTCGCGACGTTCGCCGTCCCCCCGAGGTACCTCGGCGGGAGGGGCACGCAGGTGACCGTCTCCTACGCCGGGGACGCGGCCTACCTGCCGTCCTCGACGACGGTCCTGGCGCGCCGGTAGGGACCGGACAGCAGGAAGGGCGCCCCGGGAAGCCGGGACGCCCTTCCTGTGACGGAAACGGGGGCTAGAAGTAGCCCTCCTTCTTGCGGTCCTCCATCGCGGCGTCGCTGACCTTGTCGTCGCCGCGGGTGGCGCCGCGCTCGGTCATGCGGGTCACCGCGATCTCGGCGATGACCTCCTCGACGGTGGTCGCGTGCGACCGCACGGCGGCGGTCAGGTTCGCGTCGCCGACGGTGCGGTAGCGGACCATCTCGCGGCGGACCTCCTCGCCCTCGCGGGCGTGGATGAACTCGTTGACCTCGTAGAGCATCCCCTGGCGCTCGACGACGTCGCGCTCCTGGGCGAAGTACAGCGAGGGGATCGCCACCTGCTCGCGGGCGATGTACTGCCAGATGTCGAGCTCGGTCCAGTTCGACAGCGGGAAGATCCGGATCGACTCGCCGAGGTGGATCCGGCCGTTGTAGAGGTCCCACAGCTCGGGGCGCTGGTTCTTCGGGTCCCACTGGCCGAACTCGTCGCGGAAGGAGAACATGCGCTCCTTGGCCCGCGCCTTGTCCTCGTCGCGCCGGGCGCCGCCGAACAGGGCGGTGAACCCGTGCTTCTCGACGGCGTCGAGCAGCACCGGCGTCTGGATCCGGTTGCGGGAGCCGTTCGGCTCCTCCTTGACCAGCCCCTGGGCGATCGCCTCGGGCACCGACGCGACGACGAGGTGCACGCCGAGCTCGCCGACGCGGCGGTCGCGGAACGCGAGCACGTCGGGGAAGTTCAGGCCGGTGTCGACGTGCATGACCGGGAACGGGATGCGCGCCGGCGCGAACGCCTTGCGGGCCAGCTCCAGCATCACGATCGAGTCCTTGCCGCCGGAGAAGAGCAGCACGGGCCGCTCGAGCTCGGCGACGACCTCGCGGATGACGTGGATGGACTCGGCCTCCAGCGTCTCCAGCTGGCTGAGCCGGTAGTCGGGGGTTGTCACGCGATGATCTCCGAGTTCGTAGAGCTGACGGCGGCGAGGATGCGGTCGGCCAGTTCGGGCCGGCACACGATCAGGTCGGGCAGCCACGGGTCGGGGGCGTTGTACACCAGCGGCGACCCGTCCAGCCGGCACGTGGTCAGTCCCGCCGCGCGGGCGATGGCCACCGGGGCCGCGGAGTCCCACTGGTACTGACCGCCGGAGTGCACGTAGGCGTCGACCTCGCCCCGGGCGACGGCGACGGTCTTGTACCCCGCCGATCCCAAGGGTACGAGCTCGGCACCGAGCGCCTCGGCGACCGCGGTGGCCTCGGCCGGCGGGCGGCTGCGGCTCACGGCCACCCGCACCGGCCCGTCGGCGCGGGGCGGGAGCTCCGGTGCGGGCTCGGTCAGCAGGATCTCGTCGAGGCCGGGCAGCGCGACGGCGGCGGCGGTGAGGTCGCCGCCCTCCCAGAGCGCCACGTGGACGGCCCAGTCGTGCCGGGGGGCCTCGCCGTACTCGCGCGTGCCGTCGAGCGGGTCGACGATCCAGACCCGGTCGGCCCGCAGGCGGCGCGGGTCGTCGACCGCCTCCTCGCTGAAGACGACGTCGTCCGGCCGGTCCGCGGTCAGCGAGGCGAGGATCGCCCGCTGGGCGGCCGCGTCACCGGCGTCGCCGAGCTCGCGGCCGCTGAACTCGCCGGAGGCCCGCAACCCGAGCAGCACCTCGGCGGCGGCCTGCGCCGCCCGTCGGGCCACCTCGACATCGTTGATCGTCACGCGGCGGCTCCGGATTCCTCGTCGTGCAGTGCCCCGCAGGGGGTCTGCGTCGGTGGGCGCTGTGGTCGATGGCGTCGCGGATCGACGCGCGACACCCGTACAGCCTCGCACCGACCGTCCCCCGCGAAACGGTTCGTCCGGTCGAGCATCCCCCGGTGGGGGGGTGCTGGTCCATCCCTCCCGCGACGGCGGAGGAAGGCATCGGTCACATCCGGCCGGGTGATTCAGTCCCGCTGGACGGCGGTGGCGTCGGTCGGCCGGCCCGGTGGGCGGTGCTGCCCCGAGGCGTCGGTGATCGAGCCGAAGTACGCCTCCGCCTGGTCCGGCCGCGGGGTGACGAAGACGCCGCGCGCCTCGACGAGGACCCGCTCGGGCGCCTCGGCGAGGGCGATCGTGCCCCCGATGACCGACTTGCGCCCCGCGTTCTCGGTGACGCGTGCGCGCAGCAGCAGCGGTGTGTCCAGCGGCACCGGCCCCCGGTAGTCCAGCTCGAGGTGCGCCGTCATGCCCCAGAGCCCGGCGGCGATCGCGGCCGCACCGAGCAGCTGGTCCATGAGCAGCGCGCTCATCCCGCCGTGCAGGTAGCTGGGCGGTCCCTCGTAGGCCAGCCCCAGCCGGACCTCGGCGACCACCTCGTCGCCGTGGCGGCGGATCACCAGCGGTGGGGCGATCGCGCTGCCGACGCCGGTCACCGGGCTGTAGACGCGGCGGAAGGCGATGGGGTCGTCGAGGGCCGGGAGCTGGGAGGCGGGCCGGCGGGAGACAGCCAGCCGTGCGGTGGCGGCGCGCACCGTCTCGGCGACGGCGAGCAGCTCCTGCGCTCCGACCGTCGTCGAGACCGACGCGTCGACGAGGCCACGCATCGCACCGCCCAGCTCCGATACCGCAGCCATCAGCTCAGCATCGAAGGGGGCGGCCTCGTTGGCCGTCACTGCGTCGTTCGTCGTCACCGGGTCGTCCGTCGTCACCGGCGGATCGTGACAGGAGGCTCAGCCCGCCCCGTCGTCGGCCCTGTCGTCGGTCCCGTCGTCGCCGGTCCCGGGCGGGACCGCGGGGGGCCCGGAGCGGGGGAGCCGGACGGTCACCGCGGTGCCCTGCCCCGGGGCGGTGTCCAGCCGCACCTCGCCCCCGTGCGCCGCGACCAGCGAGTCGACGATCGAGAGCCCGAGCCCGGTGCCCCCGGCGATGCGGGTCCGGGAGGCGTCGGCCCGGTAGAAGCGCTCGAACGCCCGAGCGGCGTCGGCGGCGTCCATGCCGGGGCCCTCGTCGGCGACCCGCAGCACCAGCACGTCGGCGTCGTCGGCGTCCTGCGCCAGCGTGACGGTGATCCGGGTGCGGGCCGGCGTGTGCACCAACGCGTTGGTCACCAGGTTGCCGACGACCTGCCGCAGCCGGCCCTCGTCGCCGAGCACCACCGGGACGTCGGTGAGCGATTCGTCCAGGTGCAGGCTGATCGGCCGCTCGGGCTGGAGGGCGCGCGCGTCGTGGACGGCGTCGCCGGCGACGGCGGCGAGGTCCACCGGTTCGATCGCCAGGGGCCGCTGCTGGTCCATGCGGGCCAGCAGCAGCAGGTCCTCGACGAGCAGGCCCATGCGGCCGCCCTCGCTCTCGATCCGCTCCATCAGCCGGCGCACGTCCTGGTCACCGGAGACCGCGCCCTGCCGGTAGAGCTCGGCGAAGCCGCGGATCGAGGTGAGCGGCGTGCGGAGCTCGTGGCTGGCGTCGGCGACGAAGCGGCGCATCCGCTCCTCCGACGTGCGGGCCTGCGCCTCGGACGCCTGCTGGGCGCGGAAGGCGCGCTCGATCCGGGACAGCATCCGGTTCAGCGCCGTCGTGAGCCGGCCGACCTCGGTGCGGTCGTCGCCCGCCGGCACCCGCTGGGACAGGTCCCCGTCGGCGATGGCCCGGGCGGTGCGCTCCACCTCGGCCAGCGGGCGCAGGCTGTTGCGGACCAGGACGTAGCCCGCGCCGGCGAGGACCGACAGGACGATGATCCCCACGATGGCCTGGATGGCGACCAGCCGGCGGATGGCGTCCTCGTCGCGCGCCAGGTCGGCCCCGACGACGATCGTCCAGCCGCCGGCTGTGCTGGCGGCCACGACGCGCCACTGCGTGCGGCCGTCGACCGAGCGAACCGTGACCGGCCGACCGTCGGCCGCCACGTGCTCGACGATCTCCTCCGCGTCGGGGATCGACTGCCCCTGGTCGGGCGGGCCGAGCACCGCGCGCGCCTCGTCGTCGCCCGGGGCCACGCAGGCGTAGTAGTCCGAGCCCGGCAGCTGCCGGTAGTCGTCGCGCACGCAGTCCTCGAGGAACCGCGGATCACGACCGGCCTCGTAGACCGCGGCCAGCAGCCGGGCGTCCTGCTGGCTCTGGAGGTACCCGCCGAGCAGTTTCGCGGCGGCGAAGCCCATCGCCACCAGTGACACCGTGACCAGCGCCATCAGCAGGGCGACCAGCGTGATGCGCAGCGGGATCCGAGCGCCGAGGCCCCTGCGCGTGGTCGGGATGGGCGTCCTCGTCACGTCCCACGGGGGAGCCGCAGGGTGTACCCCACCCCCCGGATGGTGTGCAGGAGGCGCGGCTCCGTCGTGTCGATCTTGCGGCGCAGGTAGGAGATGTAGGACTCCACGACGTTGGCCTCGCCGTTGAAGTCGTAGTTCCAGACGTGGTCGAGGATCTGCGCCTTCGACAGCACCCGCCCGGCGTTGGCCATCAGATACCGGAGCAGCTTGAACTCGGTGGGGGACAGGCTGATGAGCGTGCCGGCCTTCAGCACCTCGTGGCTCTCCTCGTCCAGCTCGATGTCGGCGAAGGAGAGCCGGGGGGCCTCGGTGGGCCGGGCGGCGGCCGCCGTGCGGCGGAGCACCGCCCGGATGCGGGCCAGCACCTCGTCGAGGCTGAACGGCTTGGTCACGTAGTCGTCGCCGCCGAGGGTGAGGCCCGAGACCTTGTCCTCCGGGGCGTCGCGTGCGGTGAGGAACAGGACCGGGGTGTGCCGCCCGGACTGCCGCATCCGACGGACGACGCCGAACCCGTCGAGCCCCGGCATCATCACGTCCAGGACGAGCAGGTCCGGGCGGAACGACTCGGCCAGCGCCAGCGCCTGCTGACCGTCGGCCGCCGTCGCGACCTCGAACCCGGCGTACCGGAGGCTGGCCGAGAGCAGTTCGCGGATGTTGGGCTCGTCGTCGACGACGAGCAGGCGGGCCTCGGGCGTGCTGCGGGCGGTCTGCGAACTGCCGGTCACAGCTCCTCCGGGGGTGCGGGCTGGTGCCGTCGTCATGAGGCGAGACTGCGGTGCCCGACTGGGGCGCTCCTGGACGCTACCTGTGAGAACCCTGTGCGGGTCCCGGCTCCCGGCCTGTCTACCGGCCCATCTCCCGGCCCAGGCGCCAGTAGCCGATGGCGTGGTGCTGCGCCCGGCCGAGGCCCCAGCGGCTGCGCAGGTCGGCCCGGATGCTGCGCACCGCGGCGGACTCCGCACCGACCCAGGCGAAGACCTCCGGTCCGTCGAACGGTTCCAGCGCCGCCACGGCGTCGGCGAGCAGGCTGCTCGCGCCGGGCGGTGTGCCGTCGCGGTGCAGCCAGCGCACCGTGACCCCGGGCGGGGCGGGCACGGGCTGCTCCTCCGCGGCGTCGGCGACCTCGACCAGCGCCAGCCCCCGGGTCGCGGGGTCGGCCTCGCCCAGGATCCGGGTGATCGCCGGCAACGCCGTCTCGTCGCCGACCAGCAGGAGCTGCGCGGCGGGCCGCTCCCCGAGGGTCCCCGCCCCGGCCACCGCGAGCCTCGCGCCCGGCACCGCGGCCGACGCCCAGGCGGCGGCCGGACCGTCCCCGTGCAGGACGAAGTCGATCTCCACCTCGCCGGCGACCGGGTCCTGACGGCGGGCCGTGTAGCTGCGCAGCGCGATCCCGTGGGCGCCGGTCGGCCAGACGATGCGCCCGTCGCGCGCGACCTGCGGCCACCGCGGGTCGGGATCCCCGACGCGCGGGACCAGGAGGTTCACCGTCGGCCCCGCGGCGGCGACGGCATCGGCGGATCCGGCGAGGACGACCCGGCGGACCGACGGCGTCACGTCGGCCACGGTCACGACGGTGAGGACGTCGACCGGGCGGAGATCGGGAGCGGTCACGATCGCGAGCCTAAGTACGGGCCGCGCGGCCCCGGATACGGGCCGACCCGGCCGACCCCGGGGGAATGGAGTCGACCGGGCCGGCGATCGAGGACGGTCGGGGAGCTCACGCTCAGTAGCGGCGGCCCCCGTGGAACGCGGGCCAGGCCCGTGTTCCGCCGTCGACGAGGACGCTACGTGATCATCGGCGCCCTGCCATGGCTCCTGAGAGTGAGGTCTGCGTCCCGAACGGGTGATTCCGGCCGAACCCGACTCGCCGGTCGGTCGATGTGTGGCGTCCGCCCGGGAGGGGCAGGCAGTACGCGGATGGAGCCGAAGCTGGATCGACCGGCCCGGTACCGCCGGGCCATGACGACGAGGAGACGTCGTGAGCGAGACCGGAGGCGAGTTCGCCGGAACGTCGCAGCGGGGCACGAAGCACAGCCCGCGGGTCGACGATCAGCTCGAGCACGAGATGCAGGGGATGCTCAAGGGCGATCACTCGACGCGGGCCGAGGAGTGGCGCGAGGTCGAGCCGGTCGCCGAGGGCGAGCCCGAGATCGATGCCGACCCGGCCGGGACGCTGGTGGGCGGGACGCCCGTGGGCACGGACGCCGACGCGGTCGTGGTCCGGACGGAGCTCGCCCGCTGGCTGGACCGGGCCGACTTCCCGAGCAGCGGCGCAGACCTGGCCGAGGCAGCCCGGGATCACCGCGCGCCGGACGCCGTCGTCGCCGAGCTGGAGCGGCTGCCCGCCGCCGAGAACTTCGAGCGGATCGGCGACGTCGTCCGCGCGCTCGGCTACCCGACGGAGTGACGGGCCCGAGCGCTCAGGAGGCGGCGCCGGTCTCCCCGTTCGCCTCTTCCTGAGCGATCTCCTCAGCGCCCCGCCGGCGGAACAGCCGTGAGCCGGGGAAGCCCTTCACGATCTGGCGCAGGTCCTGCACGGTGTCGACCAGGTCGTGGACGTCGGGACCCACGTTCCCCAGGGACTCCAGGACGGGCAGGATGTCCTCGTCCAGGTGGGTCACCAGCTGGGGGAGCCGGTCGATCAACGTGACCAGCGCCTCGATCTCGTGCGGCTCGAGCGTGGCGGCCAGGCGCCGGACCGACGGCGCCAGTGCGGCCAGCGCCGGCTCGTAGTCGCTGACCAGCGGCGCGACCCGCGCGACCAGCCCGTCGGCGGTGTCGAGGGTGCCGTCGGCGCGGGCGGTCGTGCGGCCGACCGCCTCGATCGCCTCGTCGGCCTTCGCCTGGGTGCGTGCGACGCCCGCGATCGCCTCGTCGGCCTTCGCCTGGGTGCGTGCGACGCCTTCGATCGCCGCGTCGGCCCGGGCCTGGGTGCGCGCCACGCCCTCGATGGCTGCGTCGGCCGTGTCGTTGGTGCGCATGACCTGCGCGATGGCCGCGTCCGCCCGCTCCCGGGTGCCGTCGACGGCATCGATCGCGGCGTCGGCGCGGTCGACGATGCCCTCCACGCGAGTCAGCAGGGCGCCGACCCGTCCGAGCAGGTCCTCCATGCGCCCGACCGCGCCGGCCACGCGGGGGACCAGCGCGAGGGCGTCGGCGAACCCGTCCCGCACACCCTCCACCGCGGCGATCAGGTCGGAGGGGCCGGGGACCGACGGGAGCCTCATCGGCCCCACGCTACGGCCGTTCAGGGTGGCCCACTATCCGGTTGCACCCGGCCGGGTGGCCGGCCGTCCGCGCGTCCGGCGCTGCGGTCGGCTCCGCCCCCGTATCGTGGGTCGATGCGGGCCCGCGGAGGGGCGCGGGCACGGACGACGACGAGAAGGTGTCGACAGCGGTGGGGGATCAGCCGACGCGGGGCGACGCGGGCGACCGCGACGTCCCCGGTGGCTCCCGCCGAGCCCGCGCCGACCAGCCCGGCGCGTCCCCCGTGACCGTCGAGCAGTTGCTCGCCCGCCAGGGCGGCAGCGCCGTCGGCCGCCGGCGCGCGGCGCGCCGGACCGGCGAGTTCCCGCAGGTCTCGGTCGACCAGCCGCGCCGTCCCGCGGCGTCGGACCCACCCCCGGGGGTCCGGGGCGGTCTGCCCCCGGTGCCCGGCGCCGCCGCGCGTCAGGGCGGGCTCCCCCCGGTCCCCGCCGCGTCGGCCGGCCGAGCCGCCCGGCCTCCGGGTACGCCCCCCGGCTCGGGCCCCGGGCCCGCCTCCTGGCAGCCCGCTGCCCGTCCGTCGCGGACGAGCGGTCCGATCCCGCCGCTCCCCGGCCGGATCGCCCCCCGTGAGCCCGGCGCAGCCGGTCGGCCGCGGACGCGGTTCCCGAACCGGGCTCCGGAGCGCGCCCCGACCACCCCGCGCCGTCGCCGAGTGGTCCGCGTCGTCACCGCCCTGTCGGCGGTCATCGGGCTGGTCGTGCTCTACCACCTGGCGCTGTACTTCTACGTCGACCAGAAGATCGACCGGGTCGAGGCGCTGGCCACCGACGGGCCCGAGGTCCTGGCCCCCGCGCTGCAGGCCGGCAGCGAGACGTACCTGGTCGTCGGCACCGGCATCCCCGGCCAGGACGGCGCCGCCTCGGTGGCCACCCTGCTCGCCTCCGTCTCGGCCGACGGCGACCGCGCCGTCCTGGTGAGCGTCCCGCCGACGGCGCTGGTCGACACCCCCATGTGCCGGACCCCCGACGGCACTCTCCGCGACCCCACCACCGAGGCGTTCGCGGCGTCGCTGCTCGACGGTGGCCCCTCGTGCATGGTGCGGGCCGTCCAGCAGCTGTCCGGCCTGCGGATCGACCACTACCTCGGCGTGGACCTCACCCGACTGCCCGGCATGGTGGACGCGCTGGGCGGTGTTCCCGTGTGCGTCGTCCCGACCGCGGCGACCGACGCCGCGGCCGAGCCCCTGCCGCCGGGCTCCTCGGAGGTGTCGGGCGTGGGGGCCGCCGGCTTCCTGCAGCCGGGCGACACCGGATCGGACGTGACGGGTGCGGCGGTGGCCGAGCGGGCGCAGCGGCTGCTCACGTCGACGCTGCGGGCGGCGATGTCCTGGGGCACGCTGGCCGATCCCCTCACCCTCACCCGGTTCCTGAGCCGGGCCGCGGACGCGCTGACCGTGGACGAGCAGACCAACCTCGGCGACCTGCGGGTGCTGGCCGTCTCGCTCGGCGACCTCTCCGGTGACGCCGTCCAGCGGGCGGCGCTGCCGGTCGACCAGGTCGGGTACGTCCCGAGCGGCACCGACGAGGCGTACGTGATCCTCGACGGCGGGGCCACGCGCACGCTCTTCGACGCCGTGATCGACGACACCCGCGTGCCCGAGCAGTTCCGGGCCGTGGACACGCCCGCCCCGGCGGCGGGGGAGGCGCCCGCCGAGCAGCCGCCGGCCCCCGAAGCGCCGGCCGATCCGGCCACGACGACCGACACGCTGACCGTCGCACCCGCCCAGATCACCGTCGACGTGCTCAACGGCACCGGCACCGACGGTCTCGCCGCCAGCGTCGCGGAGGCGCTGCGGGGCCAGGGGTTCACGGTCGCGAACGTGGGAAACGAGTCGGGGACGGTGAACCAGACGGTGGTCCGCTACGGGCCGAACGTGCTGGAGCCGGCGAAGACCGTGGCCGCGTCCGTGCCGGGCTCGGTGCTGCAGGCCAGCGACTCGATCGGCGACACCGTGCAACTCGTCCTCGGCCCGGGCTACGAGACGGTCGTGCCCGTGCAGATCGGGGCGCCGCCCGCGGCACCGAGCCCGGCGGCGGAGCCCGCCCCGGCCGAGCCGACCGAGGCCGCGGTCGCCCCGGTCAGCTGCTGAACAAGGACCCCGTTCTCCTCACCCCTCGCAGGCTCGGGGCGAGCCTCGGAACGGGGCCTAACCGAAGCGGCCGGAGATGTAGTCCTCGGTCGCCTTCTCGTCGGGGTTGCTGAAGATCTTCTCGGTCGCGTTGAACTCGATCAGCCGCCCCGGCTGCCCGGCCCCCGCGACGTTGAAGAACCCGGTCTGCTCGCTGACGCGGGCGGCCTGCTGCATGTTGTGGGTGACGATGACGATGGTGAAGCGCTCCTTGAGCTCCGTCATCAGGTCCTCGATCGCCAGCGTGGAGATCGGGTCCAGCGCGGACGCCGGCTCGTCCATCAGCAGCACGTCGGGCTCGACGGCGATGGCGCGGGCGATGCACAGCCGCTGCTGCTGACCGCCGGAGAGGCCCGAGGCCGGCCGGGTGAGCCGGTCCTTGACCTCCTTCCAGAGGTTCGCCCCGAGCAGCGAGCGCTCGACGAGGTCGTCGAGGTCGTTCTTCTTCATCTTCCGGGCGTTGAGCCGGATGCCGGCGGCGACGTTGTCGTAGATCGACATCGTCGGGAACGGGTTGGGCCGCTGGAACACCATGCCGATGTGCCGCCGGACGTCGACCGGGTCCACATCGGGGGCGTAGAGGTCCTGGCCGTCCATGGAGACCTTGCCCTCCACGCGGGCGCCGGGGAGCACCTCGTGCATGCGGTTGAGGGACCGCAGGAAGGTGGACTTCCCGCAGCCGGACGGGCCGATCAGCGCCGTCACGCTGCGCGGCTCGATGGAGACGGTGACGCCCTCGACGGCGAGGAAGTTGCCGTAGTAGATGTTCAGGTCCGAGACGTCGATGCGCTTGGCCACGGTGAGTCCTCTGCGTTCTCGGTCAGCGACCGGTCTTGGGGGCGAAGAAGCGGCTGAACAGGCGAGCGACGATGTTGAGTCCCATCACGATGATGATGAGAACGAGCGCCGCCGTCCAGGCGCGGTCGATCGCGAACTCCGGCGGCACCCCGGGCTGGGTGAGCTGGTAGTACGCGTAGACCGGCAGGGTGGCCATCCGGCCGTCGAACGGATCGAGGTTCGTGCCGTTGATGATGCCGACCGTCACGAGCAGCGGTGCGGTCTCGCCGATGACGCGGGCGATGGCGAGCGTGACACCGGTGGCGAGCCCGGCGACCGCGGTCGGGAGCACGATCTTCACGATCGTGCGCCACTTGGGCACTCCCAGTGCGTAGGACGCCTCGCGCAGCTCGTTCGGGACGAGCTTGAGGACCTCCTCCGCGGACCGGACCACCACCGGGATCATCAGCACCGACAGGGCGACCGCCCCGGCGATGCCCAGCCGCACGCCCGGGCCGAAGAAGACGGCGAACAGGGCGTAGGCGAACAGACCGGCGACGATCGACGGGATGCCGGTCATCACGTCGACGAGGAAGGTGATGGCCCGCTTGAGCCGGCCGGTGCCGTACTCGACGAGGTAGATCGCGGTGAGCAGCCCGATCGGCACCGAGATGAGCGTGGTCAGGGCGGTGATGATCAGCGTGCCGGCGATGGCGTGGTAGACGCCGCCGCCCTCACCGATGATGCCCGTCATCGACGAGGCGAAGAACTCGCTGTCCAGGCGCCCGATGCCCTTGCTCACGACCTCGATCACCAGCGAGACCAGCGGCACCATCGCGAGCCCGAAGGCACTCACCACGACGCAGGTGACGAGCCGGTCGGTCGCCCGGCGTCGGCCCTCCACCTTCCGGGAGGCCGCGTACAGGGCGATCGTGCCGAGCGCGACGGTGTAGATCGCGAAGACGGCGGCGTTCAGCCCGGTGGCCATCCCGAGGAGGGCCGCCACGGCCGCCGCCCCCGCGAAGATCGCCCAGGGCGCCCAGCGCCCCAGGTGGCCGACCGAGTGCAGCGCGGTCGAGGTGCCCGAGCCCGCCGACGCGGTCTCCGGCGTCGAGGTCGACGTCTGAGGCATCAGTTGGCTCCGGAGAAGTCGGCGCGCCGGTTCACGATGGAGCGCGCGAGCATGTTGACGGCGAAGGTGATGACGAACAGCGCCAGCCCGCTCGCGATGAGCGCGTTGACGTCCAGGCCCGAGGACTCCGGGAACTCCAGGGCGACGTTGGCCGCGATCGTGGAGGGGTTTCCGCTGCTGATCAGGTTGAACGTGATGCCGCCCGACACCGACAGCACCAGGGCGATGGCCATCGTCTCGCCGAGCGCGCGGCCCAGGCCGAGCATGGCGCCGCCGATGATCCCGGAGCGGCCGTAGGGCAGCACCGCCAGGCGGATCATCTCCCAGCGCGTGGCACCGAGGGCGAGCGCCGCCTCGCGGTGCAGGGACGGGACCTGCAGGAAGACCTCGCGGCTGATCGCGCTGATGATCGGCAGGATCATGATCGCCAGGACCAGGCCGGCGGTGAGCATCGTGCGCCCGGTCGAGGACGCCGGACCGGCGAACAGCGGGATGAAGCCGAGGTTCTCCTCGAGCCAGACGTAGAGCGGCACGAGGTTGGGCGCCAGCCAGGCGACGCCCCAGAAGCCGTAGACGATGCTCGGGATCGCCGCCAGCAGGTCGACCACGTACCCCAGGCTCTGGGCCAGCCGGCGCGGTGCGAAGTGCGTGATGAACAGGGCGATGGCGACCGCCAGTGGGGTGGCCACCAGCAGCGCGATGACCGCCGACAGCAGCGTGCCGAAGATGAGGGGCGCGATGTAGCTCGCCAGCCCCTCGCCGCCGGGGATGTCTCCGGCCGAGGCGGTGAGGGCGGGGAGGGCCTCGATGACGAGGAACACCGCGACTCCGGCCAGGATGACCAGGATCGCGATGCCGGCTCCCCGGGCGACACCGGAGAAGACCCGGTCGCCGATGCGGCGGACCGGGCGATGCTGCTGCTCAGGTGGGGAGGTGATCGTCACCGCTGCTCCGAAGAAGAGGGCGCGTCGGCCCGGGGCGTTCCCGCCCCGGGCCGACGCTGGGGACCGTCAGGCGCTGGCAGTGATCGCGTCGATCGCGGTCTGCGCCTGCTCCCGCAGAGTGTCCGAGATCGGCGCCGATCCGGCAGCCTCGGCGGCGGCCTGCTGGCCGTCCTCGCTGACCACGTAGGTCATGAAGGCCTTGACGAGGTCGGCGGTCTCCTGGTCCTCGTACTCGATGCAGCCGACGTGGTAGCTGACCAGCACGATCGGGTACTCACCCGAGCCGGTGGTGTCCCGGTTGAGCTCGATCGCGAAGTCGTACTCGCCCCGGCCGGACAGCGGCTCCGAGTTCTCGACGACGGCGGCGGCGGTCTCCGCCGACGGGGCGACGAACTCCTCCCCGACGCCGATGCTGGCGACGCCGAGGTCGCCGGCCTGGCTGAGGTCGGCGTAGCCGATCGCGCCCGCCCCGGCCTCGACGGCCCCGACGACGCCCGAGGTGCCCTGCGCCGCCTCACCGCCGGAGACCGGCCAGTCACCGCTGACCTCGTGCGGCCACGCGTCGCCGGCCGCGGCGGCCAGGTACTCGACGAAGTTCTCCGTGGTGCCGGACTCGTCGGACCGGTTGACCGGGGTGATGCCCTGGTCCGGGAGCGTGGCGTCGGGGTTGTCCGCGGCGATCGCCGGGTCGTTCCAGTTGGTGATCTTCTGGTCGAAGATGCCGGCCAGGGTCTCGGGGGACAGGTTCAGCTCGTCGACGCCTTCGAGGTTGTAGACGACCGCGATCGGCGAGATGTAGTTCGGCAGCTCGAAGACGCCCGAGGCGCCACACCGCTCCTCGGCCAGCGCGAGCTCCTCGTCGTCGAGTGCGGCGTCGCTACCGGCGAAGTCGGTGCCGCCGGCGAGGAACTGCTCGCGGCCGCCGCCCGAACCGACCGGGTCGTAGCTGAGGTTCACGCCGGGCTCGACGTCGGTGAAGCCGGCCTGCCAACCCTGCATCGCGGCCTGCTGGCTGCTCGCGCCGGCGCCGACGAGGTCGCCACTGAGCTCCCCTCCGCCAGTGCCGGCGGAGTCGGTGTCCGCCTCGTTCGACGCGCCGCACGCGGAGAGCGCGAGGGTGCCGGCCAGCGCCACAACGAGGGTGGTGGCGCGCGACCTGGTGCTGAGCTTCAACACAGTGCCTCTCGACAGTGCGCCCGGCCTCGTGCCGGGCAGCGAAGGACCAACGTCGAGGACGCTAAGCAGCCGAAGTGGCCAGATCCGGGTGGCTCGGTGAACGCGGGGTGAACGACGGCGGAGCACTGCCTGCACGGGTGAGAGACAGCTCACGTCCGCTGGGTGAACCGCCGCGCGGAGGCGTGGAGCCGGTGGGGTGGCCCGGTAGTCAGAGGGGTCGGGCGGCGCCCGGTTCGCGCCGCCAGGCGACGTCGACCGAGTAGCGACGGAAGCCGCGCCCTTCGTACAGCCGCACCGCGGTGGCGTTGGCCTCCTCCACGTACAGGAGCACCTCGGACAGGCCGCGCGAGCGCAGGTGCGCCAGGCCCAGGTCGGTCAGCGCGCTGCCGAGCCGCATCCCCTGGGCGCCGGGATCGATGCCCAGGACGTACACCTCGCCCACCGGCTCGTCGCCGACGTCACCGGCGGGGTGGACCTTCGTCCAGTGGAAGCCGAGCAGCTCGCCGCCGTCGTCGGGATCGCCCCGCCAGGCGAGCAGGAAGCCGGCCGGGTCGAACCACGGTTCGGCCTGGCGCAGCCGGAGGTCGTCGGCGGTCCAGCTGCCCTGCTCGGGGTGGTCGGCGAAGGCCCGGGCGTTGACCTGCAGCCAGGCGGCGTCGTCCCGCCCGGGCCGGAACGGCCGTACGGCGACCCCGTCGGGCAGCGGCGGTCGTGGGTCGGCGGCGACACCGGCCAGGTCGCGCCGCATCTGCAGCAGCACCCGGGCGCGGGTGTAGCCGCGGCTGGCGGCGAGCTCGGCCGAGCCGGGCAGGTCGCCGTGCGCCCACACCGACAGGCGTCCGGCACCGGCGATCTGCTCGAGCCGGCCGGCCAGCGCGGACCCGACGCCGCGCCGCCGGTGGGCGGGGTGCACGACCAGCTCGGCCGCGCCTTCGTCGAACCGGGCGTACCCGGCCAGGGCGCCGTCCAGGGACGCGGTGACGTCCCGACCCCCGGGAGGGCCGCCGTGCTGGAGGCGCAGCTCGGCCTCCTCCGAGACCGGCCGGACGCCGTCGGCGGCCGCGGCGGCGCGCAGCAGCGCGAGGACGGCGGCGACGCCGTCGGGGTCGAGCCGCTCGGTGTCGGCGATCGCGGGGTCGGACAAGCGCGGGGTCAGACGAGCTCGGCGTCGGCCCCGGCGTGGGCGCTGTTCCCGGGCACGGTCTCCGCGTGGGCCTTGGCGGTCGCGTCGGCCACCTGCTGGTCGAGCTTGTAGCCGACGTTGCGCACCGTGCCGATCAGCGCCTCGTGCTCGGTGCCGAGCTTGGCGCGCAGGCGGCGCACGTGGACGTCGACCGTCCGGGTGCCGCCGAAGTAGTCGTAGCCCCAGATCTCCTGCAGCAGCTGGGCCCGCGAGAAGACCCGCCCCGGGTGCTGGGCCAGGTACTTCAGCAGCTCGAACTCCTTGTAGGTGAGGTCGAGCGGGCGGCCGCGCAGCTTGGCGGAGTAGCTGTGCTCGTCGATGACCAGCTCGCCGGCCTGGGTGACCGCGCCGTCGGCGCCGTCGGCGGGCGTGCTGGCGGCCATCCGGCGGGCGGTGGCCCACTTCAGCCGCGCATCGACCTCGGCGGGCCCGGCGGTGTCGAGCAGGACGTCGTCGACCCCCCAGTCGGCCGACAGCGCGACCAGGCCGCCCTCGGACAGGACCGCCACGAGCGACGCGGCGACGCCGGTCGAGGACAGCAGGCCGCACAGCGTGCGGGCCTGGATGAGGTCGTGGCGCGCGTCGACGAGGACGACGTCACCGGAATCTCCGTCGAGCAGGCTGGACAGCTCGGGGGCCACCACGCGCACCTGGTGGGCGAGCAGCCCCAGGGCGGGCAGCACCTCGGTCGTGGCCTGGCGCGCCGCGGTCATGAGCACGAGTCGCATGTCGTCTCCTCGAGATCTCATCGACGGCGCTGTCGAGGACGAGTAGGCAGGATAGCCGACGTGCCCCCGAACAGCGCGCTTCCACCGGGGACCCGGTCGGTGACGGTGGTCTCCGACGACGGCACGGTGCTCTCCGGGATCGTCGTGCCGGCCGCGGGCGTGCCGTCGCTGACGTTCGTGGTGGCCCACGGATTCACCAACTCGGTGTCCCGTCCCTCCTTCCTGCGGCTGGCCGGCTGGCTGCGCCCGTTCGGGGAGGTGCGGGCGGTGGACTTCCGGGGGCACGGCCGGTCCGCGGGAGGGTCGACCGCCGGTGGCGACCCCGAGACGCAGGACGTGGACGCCGCCGTGGCGGCGGCCCGGGCCGACGGCGCGCAGGCCGTGGTGACGCTCGGACTGTCGATGGGCGGGGGTGCGGTGCTGCGGCAGGCGGCACTCGGGCGGCACCGCCCCGACGCCGTGGTGAGCCTGTCGGCGGTGAGCCGCTGGTACGTGCGCGACACCCGCCCCATGCAGCGGGTGCACTGGCTCCTGGAGACGACGCCGGGGAGGAGGCTGGTCGCCCGGCTGCTGGGCCTGCGGCTGGACGCCCCGTGGCTCGTGCCGCCGCCGGCTCCGCTGCAGGTGGTCAGCGACATCGCGCCCACCCCGCTGCTCCTGGTGCACGGGGACCGGGACGAGTACTTCCCGCTCGAGCACTTCCGGACGCTGGCCCAGGCGGCCGGCCCGGGGGCGACCGCCTGGGTGGTCCCGGGCTTCGGACACGCCGAGAGCGGAGCGACTGCTCCGCTCGTCGAGCGGATCGGGCGCTGGGCGTCTGCGACCATCCGGTCGTGACCTCCGTGCCTGTGCAGTCCCTCCTCCCGGCCCGGGGACACCATCTCCCGGCCGCGGTGGTGTCGCTGCTCGCGGTCGGGCTGCTGATCGGGCTCCCCGAGGTGCTCGGTGACCTCGGCCGCCTGGCCGCCGTCCTGGTGCTCCAGCTCGGCCTGGTGCTCTCGTGGGTGCTGGTGACGGGCGCGCAGGGTTTCGCCGGGTCCCTCGCCGTGGGCGCGGCGGCGGCCGTCGCGGCGGATCTGATGCTGGTGCTGCCCGAGCGCCCGGAGCTGGGCGGGCTGCTGGCGGTCTTCGGCCTGGGCTTCCTCGCGGTCGTCCTGCAGCAGATGCTGCGGCGACCGCGTTCCGAGCTCGTGGCCTCGCTGTCGGGCGGGGTGCTGCTGATCGGCGTGATCGGGGCACTGGGCGCGCTGCTCCTGCTGGGCCGCACGCCGGGTGGCGACGGGCGGGCCGCGCTGGCGCTGGGGGCGGTGGGCGCCGCGCTGGTGGTGGGGCACGTCGTCGATCTCGTGCTCCCGCGCCCGCAGCTGGCCTTCGACGTGCCGCGCGGGGCGGTCGGGCTGGTGCTCGCGGTGCTGGCCGCGGCCGCCGTCACGTGGGTGCTGCGGGACGTCGGCGACCTGGCGGGAGACGTGGCCGCCGCCGGGTTCGGAGCGGCGATCGGCGGGGTGACCGCGCTGACCGCGGTGGCGGCCAGCTACGTGGTCGTGGAGGCGACGGCGGCCGATGACGACGGCGACCTGGGCCCGCACGTCTCGCTCTGGGCGCTCCCGGTCGTCCAGGCGGTGGTGCCGATCGCCGCTGCCGCACCCGTGGCGCTGGCCCTGCAGTCGGTGCTGTGAGGCGTTTTCCGGGTAGGGCGCTGCGGTGAAGGTCCTCGTCGTGCTCGTCGTGATCATCGCCGTCCTGCTCGGGGTCGGCCTGCTGGCCGACCGGGCGGTGGAGCGGTGGGCCGAGGGGTACGTCGCCGACCAGCTGACCCAGCAGGCCGGGCTGGCGGGCACCCCGGACGTCGACGTGCGGGGCTTCCCGTTCCTGACCCAGGCGCTCGAGGGGCGCTACGACGACGTGCGTATCTCGCTGACCGCCGACGAGCTGGGCCAGCAGGGGACGACCGCCGCCGTCCGGCTCACCGGCGTGCACCTGCCCCTCTCGACGGTCCTCTCGGGGGACGTGCAGGAGGTGCCGGTGGACCGGATCGAGGGGACCGCGACGCTCTCCTACGACCTGCTCTCCGACCAGTTGGGCGGCGACAGCACCCTGGGTCCGGAGGGCGACGGGCTGCGGGTGACCAAGACCGTCGAGATCCTCGGGTACACGCTGCCGCTGACCGCGACGGGGACCGTCACCCTCGACGGGGACGAGCTCGTCGTCGACGTGGAGAACGCCTCGGGTGCGGGCGTGGACGTGCCCGGCTTCCTGGTCGACCGGGCCAGCGACCTGCTCGACCTGCGGTACGCGGTCCCCGCGCTGCCCTTCGGTCTCCAGCTCACCAGCGTGACGCCGGCCCCCGACGGCGTGGTCGTCGAGGTCGAGGCGATCGACACGGTGCTGGCCCCGCTGGAATAACCGCGCGGCGGCGCCGGGTTCGTCGGGAGATGAGCGGGATCGGAGCAGCCGTCCTCGGGGCGGTGCTCGTGCTGACGGCCCTGGGCGCCTGGTGGCTGCGCAGCCGGAACGGCGTCGTCCGTCCCGTGGTCGTCGGTCCTGCGGGCAGGGAGGAGGGCGCGGTGGACCCGGTCTTCGACGCCCTCGGCGTGCGCCCCGGCGACGCGGACCTGACCGTCGTCCAGTTCTCGACCGCGTTCTGCGCCCCCTGCCGGACGACGAAGGCGCGGCTGGAGCAGCTCGAGGCCACCCGGCCGGGCCTCGCGGTCGTGCACGTCGACGCCGAGAGCCACCTCGACGAGGTGCGGGCGCTCGACGTCCGCCGGACGCCCACCCTCTTCTACCTCGACCGCGCCGGCACCGTGATCGGGCGCAGCAGCGGAGCCCCGCGGCCCGAGGAGCTCACCGCCCTCGTGGACGCCCGGGTCGGCCCGCGACCGTGATCGGCTACCCTCGCGCCGTGGGCATCCTGCTGACCTCGCGCCGCACAGTGGACCTGTGCCGCGTCGGCAGCTGCCTCTGTCCGACCTCCTAGGTCGGTTCCCCGACCGACCAGACGTGCCCTGTCCGCCGTCTTCGAAGGTCATCCCATGAGTTCTGCCACCCCGTCCGTCGACGTGAGGGGTCCCCGCTTCGCCGCGTGGGTCACCAGCGTCGTGCTCGCCGTCGCCCTGCTCACCGGGAGCGGCGTGCTGGTCGCCGTCCAGGCGGTGGTGTTCGCCGTCGGCGCGTTCGCCGGGCTCCGGTACGCGCCCTACGGCCTGCTCTTCCGCACCCTCGTCGCGCCCCGGCTCGGGCCGGTGCGCGAGCGCGAGGCCGAGGCGCCGCCGCGGTTCGCCCAGCTCGTGGGTCTGCTCTTCGCGGTGGTCGGGGCGGCCGGCTACCTGCTCGGCGCCCCTGTCGTCGGCGCCGTCGCCACGGGCCTGGCGCTCGTGGCCGCCCTGCTCAACGCTGTCACCGGCTTCTGCCTCGGCTGCGAGATGTACCTGATCGCCCGGCGGGCCCTGCCGGCCCGCGCCTGAACGAATCCATCAACGGAGGAACCCGACCATGAGCCGTACCGACGTGCTCGTCACCGCCGACTGGGCCCAGGAGAACCTGGGCAAGCCCGGCCTCGTCTTCGTCGAGGTCGACGAGGACACCACCGCCTACGACGGCGGACACCTCGAGGGCGCGATCAAGCTGGACTGGAAGAAGGACCTCCAGGACCCGCTGCGCCGCGACTTCGTCGACAAGGAGGGCTTCGAGGCGCTGCTCTCCTCGCGCGGCGTCAGCAACGACGACACCGTGATCCTCTACGGCGGCAACAACAACTGGTTCGCCGCCTACGCGTACTGGTACTTCAAGCTGTACGGCCACGAGAGCGTCAAGCTGATCGACGGCGGCCGCAAGAAGTGGGAGCTCGACAGCCGTCCGCTGTCCTCCGACACGGTCACGCGCCCGGCCACCCAGTACACGGCCAAGGACCCCGACCTCTCGATCCGGGCGTTCCGCGACGAGGTCGTGGCCTCGATCGGCTCGAAGAACCTCATCGACGTGCGCTCGCCCGACGAGTTCTCCGGCAAGATCCTCGCCCCGGCGCACCTGCCGCAGGAGCAGGCGCAGAAGGCCGGCCACGTGCCGACGGCCAAGAACATCCCGTGGAGCAAGGCGGCCAACGAGGACGGCACGTTCAAGAGCGACGAGGAGCTGGCCAAGCTCTACGACGAGCAGGGCTACGACGAGAGCAAGGCGACCATCGCCTACTGCCGGATCGGCGAGCGCTCGAGCCACACCTGGTTCGTGCTGCACGAGCTGCTCGGCAAGCCCGACGTCAAGAACTACGACGGCAGCTGGGTCGAGTACGGCTCGCTCGTCGGCGTCCCGATCGAGAAGTGAGCTGACATGTGCGGAGCACCCAAGCAGGGGACCGGCCTCGAGGGGGTCGACCTGACGACGCAGACCGTCATCCAGGGCCAGGTGTGGCACGACGGCGCCCCGGTGGCCGGTGCCTACGTCCGGCTGCTGGACACAACCGACGAGTTCACCGCGGAGGTGGTCACGAGCCCGGAGGGTGAGTTCCGCTTCTTCGCCGCTCCCGGTCAGTGGAAGCTGCGGACCCTGGCGCCCGTGGGCCGCGGCGAGCGGGTCATCTCGGCCGAGGTCGGCATCAACGAGACGACCGTCGCCATCGACTGAGCGCGATGGTGATCGCCTGGCTGATCACCGGGCAACCTGGCTCACCGTCGACCGTGAGCCAGGTTGCCCGTAGCAGATCCAGGACGGCCGGTCAGGCCATGTTCCGGCGACGCAGGTGCCACCCGGTCGCGCACAGCAGTCCGACGACCAGGGCCGCGCCACCGCCCCAGGTCGCGCCGTCGTAGCCGGCCGCACCGAGGTCGGGGGCGGCGAGCGCTGCGGTACCGCCCACACCCGCGGCCACGGCCAGCAGCAGCACCCAAGGCCACCAGGGCGCGCGGTGGTCGGGCATCGCTCGGACCGGCGAGCGCCGCCACCACCGGACCAGCCAGGCGAGCAGCAGCAGAGCCCCGACGAGGCCGCTGGTGTGCTGGAGCCAGCGGTAGCCGGGCAGGGGCCCCCACAGCTCGCCGAGCGCCGGGAAGACCTCCGGGCCCCAGCGCCCGGCGTGGGTGAACTCGTCCCAGAGGACGTGGGTGGCCGAGCCCACGGCGAGCGCGACGAGGGTGAGCAGCACCGTCCGCAGGTCGCGCAGGCGCACCCGCACCCCGAGCGGGACCGCCGCCAGTCGGGCGCGCAGGGCGCGGGGCGCCGCCCAGAGCGCCGGGGCGGCGAGCAGCCCGTGCCAGACGAGCCACGCCAGCGCCCCGAAGAGGACGTCGGTGCTGCCGACCGCCGCGGCCGTGTGCGTGCGGAGCCCCGGGTCGAACGGCAGGTAGAAGGGGATGTCGGGGGCCATGCTCCCGATCACCAGCGCCGAGGCGGGCAGCGGCGTCCGCAGGAACGGCAGGACGGCGGCGGCGTGGCTCGGGGTGAAGGGCATCAGAACCCGATCATGCGGGCCAGTTCCGTCATGGCCCGGTCGAAGAAGCGGTCGCCGTCCTCGACCGACCCGACGAAGTGACCGAAGAGCTCGAAGCTGATCGCCCCGTAGAGCGAGCTCCAGGCCAGCAGCGCGCGCAGCCGGACGGCGTCGTCGAGCGACGGGTGCTCGCCGCCCAGCACGGCGACGGCGTCGTCGCTGACCAGGGCCGCGTCCCGCTCGTCGCCCGCCGGAGGCAGCGCGCCGGCGCGGGCGGCATCGCCGAGGATCCGGCCGAGCACGACACCGACGCGGGAGGCGGCCGCGACGGTGTCCTCCGGCGCCTGGTAGCCGGGGACCGGGGAGCCGAAGAGCAGGGCGTACTCGTGGGGGTGCGCCCGGGCCCAGGTGCGGACGCCGCGGCACACCGCCAGCCACCGCTCCAGCGGCGGCGCGTCCGGCGCGTCGGCCGCTTCGGCCGCGGCACCGAGGTCGTCGTAGCCGTCGATGATCAGCCGGGTGAGCAGGTCGTCGCGGCTCGGGAAGTAGCGGTACACCGCGGACGAGGCCATGCCGAGCTCGCGCGCCACCGCGCGCAGCGAGAGCGCCGCCGCCCCGACCTCGGCCAGCTGGCGCCGGGCGGAGTCGGTGATCTCGGCGGTGAGTTCCGCGCGGGCGCGCTCCCGCGCAGTGGTGACCATGCGGCCAGCATGGCAGAAAGAGAGCGCCGATCGCAAATGTGAGCACTGCTCTTGACAACCGTGTCGTGGAAGCGCGAGCATTGTTCGCGAACGAGAGCACCGCTCTCGTCGAACACGAGGAGACTCCCATGGCACTGCACGTCATCGTCGGCAAGGGCCCGGTCGGCGCCACCACCGCTGCTGCCCTCGTCGAGCGCGGCCATGAGGTCCGCGTCCTCTCGCGCAGCGGGGGCACGAGCACCGCGACCGTCGAGCACCGGCAGGTCGACGCGACCGACGCCGCGGCGCTCACCGCGGCCGCCCGCGGAGCCGACGCCCTCTACAACGCCGTCAACCCCGCCTACCACCGGTGGGCCACCGACTGGCCGCCGGTGGCCACCGCACTGCTGACGGCCGCCGAGCGCACCGGCGCCGTCCTGGTGACGATGGGCAACCTCTACGTGTACGGCCGCCCGTCCGGGCCGATGACTCCGCACTCGCCGCTGGCGGCGACCGACGTCAAGGGCCGCGTCCGGCTGGGCATGTGGGAGCAGGCCCTCGAGGCGCACCGTGCCGGCCGGGTGCGGGTGACCGAGGCGCGGGCCGCGGACTTCGTCGGGCCGCAGGTCCCGGCCGACCACAGCCACCTGGTCCGCCAGCTCCCGGCCCTGCGCGCGGGCCGCCGCGCCTGGGTGGTCGGCGACCCCGATGTCCCCCGCAGCTGGGCGTACCTCCCCGACGTCGCGGCCACCCTCGCCGTCCTCGGCACCGACGAGCGGGCCTGGGGCCGGGCGTGGCACGTGCCGAGCACGGCGCCCCGCTCGCAGCGGGAGGCGCTGGCCGACCTGGCCGCGGCCATGGATGCACCCGAGCCGCGGGTCAGCGGGCTGCCGTGGGGGTTGCTGCGCGCGATCGGCGTGGCGGTGCCGGTGATGCGGGAGGTCGTGGACATCCGGCACCAGTTCGACCAGGCCTTCGTCATCGACTCGGCCGAGACGACGGCGACGTTCGGCATCGCCGCCACCCCGTGGGACGAGGTCGTCGCGGCGACGGTCTCGCAGGCGGCGCTGTCGATCTGATCAGTCGAGCAGGAGATGGACGGCGGTGCCGATGGCCGGTGCCAATCCGATGAGCCACAGGCCCGCGGGCAGCCGCCGGTCGAGGGCCATGCTCGCGCACCCCACTGCACCGACACCCGTCAGCGAGATGAGCAGCAGTGCGGGGATCGAGTCGCCGAGCCGGGCCCAGCCGGAGCGCCCGTCCGCCCAGCCGGTCAGGACCACGAACGCGGAGCAGGCGATGGCGAGCACAGTGCCGTAGACGAGAGCCAGCACGCGGCCCGATCGCGCGAGACGTCGTCGTTCCCAGGCAGCCATTCAGCGGCCGATCGCCATCGCAGCTCCTCGCCGTCGTCCGGCCTCGCTGTCGTCCGGCCCATCGTGGCCCCTCCGGGGCTCTGGTGCCGGTCCGGGGCCGCGTGATTACCGTGGGGCCATGCTGTCTGCCTGGGCCCTGGTCACCCTCGCGGCGCTCGGCTCGCTCGGGAGCGCCTGGGCCGCCTACCGCCTGGCCCGCCGTCCGCGGGTCGCCCGCCGATGAGCGGGCCGACCGAGCTGCCGGTCCCCGACACCGCCGACGTCCGCAGCGGCCCGGAGGTCCATGAGTCGCTGCTGTCGGTGCTGCCGCTGCTGGGCGAGTGGCACGGCGAGGGCCAGGCGGCGGGCGCCGGTGGTGACCACCGCTTCGGCCAGTGGATCCGCTTCAGCCACGACGGCCGCGGATTCCTCGCCTACGAGTCGCGCACGTGGCGGCTCACCGACGACGGCTCGATCGTCGGACCCGACCTGCGCGAGTCCGGGTTCTGGCGCCCCCGCGGGCAGGACGACGTCGAGCTGCTCGTCGCCAGCCCGGAGGGCCTGGTCGAGCTCTACGTCGGCCGGGCCCGGACGACGACGAGCTGGGAGTTGACGACCGACGTCCTCGCGCGCACGCCCGACGCGCCCGACGTGACCCGCGCCGTCCGGCTCTACGGGATCGTCGACGGAGCCCTCATGTACGCCATCGACCGGGCCGGCGGCGACGAGCCGCTGCGCCCGACGATGTCCGCCCGACTGGAACGGATCCGATGAGCACCCCCACCACCCCGCGCGGGGTCGCCGACCGCTACGTCGACGCCCTCTGCGAGCTGGACCCGCTGGTCGCCACGCAGCTGGGCACCCACCCCGGTGACGACCGGCTGCCCGATCTCAGCCCGGCGGGGCTGGCCGCCGAGGAGGCGCTCGAGCGCGCGACGCTCGCCGAGCTCGACCGCGTCCTGGCGGCCGATCCGTCGCTCGACGACGACCCGGTCGAGCGGCGCTGCGCCCGGTTGCTGCGCGAGCGGCTCGGCGCCGAGCTGGCCGCGCACGAGGCGGGCGAGGGGTTCCGGTCGCTGAACAACCTGTTCAGCCCGATCCACGCGATCCGGCAGGTCTTCTCGATGATGCCGGCCGGCTCCGACGAGGACTGGGCCGTCATCGCGCGCCGGATGGCCCGGGTGCCCGAGGCCTACCGCGGCTTCCGGGAGAGCCTGGAGGAGGGCTGCCGGCGCGGGGCCGTCGTCGCGCCCCGGCAGGCGCGGACCGTCGTCGCGCAGCTCGACGAGTGGATGGCCGGGCCGTACTTCGCCGGATTCGTGGCCACCGGACCCGAGGCGCTGCTGCCCGAGCTCGCCGCCGCCGCCCGCGCGGCCGACGACGCCGTGGCCGAGATCCGCGACTACCTGCGGGACGTGTACGCCCCGCACACCGAGGGGACGCCGGACGCCGTCGGCCGGGAGCGCTACGCCCTGGCGGTGCGCCGCTGGACGGGCTCGGACCTGGGTGCCGGCACCGGTCTCGAGGACGCCTACGCCTGGGGCTGGGCCGAGCACCGGCGGATCCTCGCCGAGCAGCGCATCGAGGCCGAGAAGGTCCTGCCCGGTGGCACCCCGATGGAGGCCATGCGCTGGCTCGGGGTCAACGGTCCCGCCGTCGACGGCGTGGAGGCGATCCGCGAGCGGCTGCAGGCCATGATGGACGACGCGATCGCGGCGCTGGACGGCACGCACTTCGACCTCGCCGAGCCCGTGCGCCGCGTCGAGGCGATGATCGCGCCCCCCGGCAGCGCCGCGGCGCCGTACTACACGCGGCCGTCGCAGGACTTCTCCCGCCCGGGTCGCACCTGGCTGCCGACGCTCGGCCGCATCCGCTTCCCGCTCTGGGACCTCGTCTCGATCTGGTACCACGAGGGCGTCCCCGGCCACCACCTGCAGCTGGCGCAGTGGGCCTACGTCTCGAAGGACCTCTCGACCTACCAGGCGTCCCTGGGGTCGGTCGGCGCCAACGTCGAGGGCTGGGCGCTCTACGCCGAGCGGCTGATGGACGAGCTCGGCTACTTCACCGACCCCGGCGAGCGGTTGGGCTTCCTCGACGCGCAGCAGCTGCGGTCGGTGCGGGTGGTCATCGACATCGGCATGCACCTCGGGCTGCCGATCCCCGACGACGCCGAGGGCGCGCTGGCCGAGCACCGCGGGCAGCCGTGGACGCCGGACCTGGCCCGGGCCTTCCTCGGCGAGAACTCCGGCGCCGACCTCGCCTTCCTCGACAGCGAGCTGGTCCGCTACCTGGGCATCCCCGGCCAGGCCATCAGCTACAAGCTGGGCGAGCGGGCGTGGCTCGACGGCCGGGCGGCCGCCCAGGAGGCCCGCGGCGCCGACTTCGACCTCAAGGCGTGGCACATGGCGGCGCTGTCGCAGGGCTCGCTGGGGCTCGACGACCTCGCTGCGGAGCTGGCGCAGCTGTAGGGCCGAGCACCGCCAGCGCCGCGACGGCGACTCCCCAGCCGATGCAGAGGGCCGACTCGAGCTCGGGCACCCCGGCCCACGTGCCGGGGAAGGCGAAGGAGACCAGCCCGACGTACCCGGCGCACAGGCCGGCGCCGATCCCGAGGAACCGCCGGCCCCGCGGCCAGACGGCGGCGAGCAGCGCCAGCGCCGGCAGCGCCAGGGCGAACGCGCCCTGCACGGCGTAGTGGTCGACCCCCATCGTGACGTCACCGATGATCACGCCCGCCCCGCGGCGGCTGCCCGCGAACATGCGCTCGGCGTGCAGGACGCCGGGGACGACGCCGAGCGCCGCCACGACGAGCAGCGGGACCGACAGCGACCGGGCGAGCGGGAGCACCCGCTCGCGCGCCGGCAGCAGGGCGGTGACGACGGCAGCCTCGACGACCAGGACGCCGACGAAGAGCAGCAGGGGCCACTCCAGCCCTGCGACGACCGCCACGGCCATCGTCGCGAACGCGACGAGCAGGGTCGCCTGGGCGGGTGCCGTGCGGTGCGGGGTCACCGCGACGGCCAGGAACGGGCCGCCGACCAGCACCGTCATGAACATCCCCCAGCTCGCCTCGAGGACGACCGGCCAGTCGGGATCCCAGGTGACCGACAGATCGGTCAGCCCGAAGCCGGGGAGGACCAGCCAGGTCAGGGCGAAGAGGACGGCCATGACACGGACGGCAAGGACGCGGACGGCGAGCAGACGCACCGGCGCAGGATGCCTCAGTCGGGTGCGTCGAAGGGCAACGGGTTCACCGTGTCGGCGTCCCAGGTGAACCGCTGGTCGGCCGGGACGGCCGCCGCCTCGATCCCCGGGTGTGCGAGCAGGTCGGCCACGCACGGGGCGGACCCGCCGACGAACGTCGTCACCAGGTCGATGTCGGTGGCCACGACCCACGACCGGTCGTCGGGCCACCACAGCGACGCGCTCTGCTCCGAGGGCTCGTCGGCCATGTTCGCCGCCGCGAGGTCGACCGGTCCGCGCACCAGCCAGTGATCGCGGGCCGGCAGCGCGAGGGTGGGGGCGTCACCGACGATGAACCCGAAGCCGGACCAGACGCCGAAGAACACGTCGTCCGGTGTGCCCGTGTGCCGGCGCAGCACCGCGGCCAGCGCGTCGGCCACGCCCACCGGCAGGTGCCCGCGGGCGGGTGCCTGGTCCCAGAGCGGCGACTGGTCGGCGTCGTCGAAGAACTCCATCGAACCGGTCAGCGAACCCCACTCCATGGCCGGGTGGGCGACGGTCCGGTTGGCGGCGGCGACCTCCGCCCAGCGGACGTCGACGTCGTCGTCCCCCCGGTAGCGGACGGCGGGGTGGAAGACGCGGACGTAGCCGTCGAAGACCGGCGGGACCAGCGACCCGACCACGTGCTCGTCGAAGGGGTGTACGGCGGCGGCGATCCAGGCCCCGGGGGAGACGTCGTCCTCGAGGGGGCGCCCGGCGAACTGCACGGGGAGGAATTTACCCAGGGAACGGACAACCCCCGGGCTGCTCCGCGGCGCTCCACGCGGAGCGGCTCGCGGGCCGACTGGACAACGTCGGCGGCCCGGGGGTCGGGTGACTGTCCGGTTCTCGCTCGCCGCCGTACGACGGACGGGCGATCTGCCGTCGCTCAGACACGAGTCTGAACGGGCGGCCCATCTGGACGGCGGCTAGCGGACAGCCACCTCACGTGTCCTGTAGCTCATCAAGTTACGGACCACCTCCTCTCTCGTGTACGACGACGGTACGTCGCCGAAAACGAGCGCGGCAAGCGCAATTCTCAGCCCTCGGCGAACGGCCGGTCGCGGCGGTCGTCGACCGGGTCCCAGGCGTCGGGGATCCCGTCCTGGTCGACGTCGCGCACCTCCTCCTCGTGGATCCGCTTGTAGCGGCGATTGCGCAGGCGCAGGACGACGGTGGCCAGCAGCGCCGCGGCGAGGGTGCCGGCGAGGATGCCGACCTTGGCGTGGTCGAACGCGGCGCTCCCCGGGCCGTACGCGAGCTCGGTGATCAGCAGCGAGACGGTGAAGCCGATGCCGCCCAGCAGCGACAGCCCGATGACGTCCGGCCAGCCCAGGCTCTCGTCGAGTTCTGCCCGCGTGAAGCGGGAGACCAGCCAGGTCGCGGCGGTGATGCCGACCGCCTTCCCCGCGACCAGGCCGAGCACGATGCCGATCGCGATGCTGTCGCCCAGCGAGGCGCCGAGCCCGGAGATCCCGCCGACCGCGACCCCCGCGGAGAAGAAGGCGAAGACGGGGACGGCGACGCCCGCCGACAGCGGGCGCAGCCGGTGCTCGAAGTGCTCGGCGAGGCCCGGACCGGCCTCCGGGCCGCCGTCCGCCGGCCTGCGCACCACCGGCACGGTGAAGGCCAGCAGCACGCCGGCGACCGTCGCGTGCACGCCGGACTCGTGCATGAGCACCCACGTGAGCGCGGCGAGCGGGAGCAGCAGCCACCACGACCGGATCCGCTTCTGCACCAGGAACCCGAAGGCCGTCAGGGGCAGCAGTGAGAGCAGCAGGGCGGTCACGTTCAGCCCGGCGGTGTAGAAGATCGCGATCACCACGATCGCCAGCAGGTCGTCGACGACGGCGAGCGTCAGCAGGAAGGTGCGCAGTGCGGTCGGCAGGTGGGTGCTGATCACCGCGAGGACGGCGAGTGCGAAGGCGATGTCGGTCGCCGACGGGATGGCCCAGCCGCGGAGGGCGCCGTCGGCACCGCCGAGGTTGACCAGCACGAAGAACAGCGCGGGCACCGCCATGCCGCCGACCGCCGCGGCGACCGGCAGGGCCGCCCGCCGCGGGTCGCGCAGGTCGCCCGCGACGAACTCGCGCTTGAGCTCCAGCCCGGCGACGAAGAAGAAGATCGCCAGCAGGCCGTCGGCTGCCCAGGTGCCCAGCGACAGGTCCAGGTGCAGCGACGCGGGGCCGACGCGGGCGTCACGGAGGGCCTCGTAGCCGGCGCCCCAGGGGGAGTTGGCCCAGACGAGGGCGATCGCGGCGGCGGCGAGCAGCAGGGCCCCGCCGACCGTCTCCCGGCGCAGCACCTCGGTGACGCGCTTGGCCTCGGTCCACGAGCCCCGGCCGAACAGACGGGTGGGTGCGGTGGTCATGGGGGCGGCTCCGGGGGGCAGCAGGGGTCGGTTCGAGAACTGCCGACCAGACTTCCCGGCGCACCTGACGAGCAGGCTACCGGGCGAGCAGCTCCCGGACGCTCGCGGACAGGCCGCCGTCGCCGCGCGGGACGCCGTCGAGCGTGTGCACGGTCGCCGCGGCCCGCACCCCGGACACCAGCCAGACCGCGTCGGCGGCGCGCAGGTCGTCGACGGTGCCCGGCGTGACCGCCGTCGGCCGCCCGGCGTCGGCCGCGCGGGCGAAGAGCCGGGCCATCGTCGTGCCGGGGAGGATGCCGGTCTCCAGCGGCGGGGTGTGCAGCACGCCGTCGGCGGACCACACGACCGTGGAGGTCGGCCCCTCCAGGATCTGACCCTCGAGCGACGTGAAGATCACGTCGTCGGCCCCCCGGGCGGCGGCGTGCCGCAGGGCGGCCATGTTGACCGCGTAGGACAGCGTCTTGGCGCCGCCCAGGAGCCAGGGTGCGTGCGACCGGAAGTCCGCCGGGACGCCCAGGCCGAGCGTGATCACCGAGATGCCGTCGGTGCGCTGGCGGACGACCTCCGCCGGCACCGGGGAGAGCACGGCGAGTGCGGTCGGGGGCAGGCCCTGGCCGAGACCGCGGGTGAGGAAGAGCCGGATCACGCCGTCGGTACCGGGGTCCCAGCCGGCGAGCACGCTGTCGACCAGCGCTCGCCAGACGGTCTCCCCGACGTCGGAGAGCTCCAGCAGCTCCGCCGACCGCGCCAGCCGGGCGAGGTGCGCCGGCAGGTGCGGGGCGCCGGCGCCGACCACCGCGATCGACTCGAAGACGCCGTCGCCGCGTCCCAACCCCAGGTCGAACGCCGTCACGACCGGCTGGTCGGCGGGCACGCGGACCGCCGCGCCGTCGCGCCAGACCGCCACCACTCGTTCGTCGGTCACGGGGGACAGCCTGCCGCACCCCGGGCATAGGCTCCGCGCATGGGTTCCGAGGACGCCGGGGCGCCGCTGGCGCAACGGTTGCGCGCCCGCGGACTGCGGCTGACCGCGCAGCGGGCGCGCGTGCTGGACGCGGTGACGGCGCTGGAGCACGCGACGCCCGAGGCGATCGGAGCCCGGCTGCGCGAGGAGTCCGGCCCGGGCGAGCCGGCACCGGACGCCTCCACCGTCTACCGGAACCTCGAACTGCTCGAGCGGCTCGGCCTGGTGTGGCACACGCACCTCGGCAAGGGGGCGCCGATCTACCACGCGTCGGAGCACCCGCACCTGCACGTGGTGTGCGCCTCGTGCGGCGCGGTCGAGTCCGCCCCGTCCGGGTTGCTGGACGGCGCCGCGGAACGTCTGGCGGCCGATCTGGGTTTCACCGTGGACGTGGGGCACGTCGCCCTGTCCGGCACGTGCCGGGCCTGCAGCGAACGAGCCGGATCGGAGCACTCATGACCGCATCACCCCTGCTCGCCCTCCCCGGGGCGGTGCAGATCGAGGGCGGGGGCACCTCTGGGTACCGCACAGCCGCTCATTACGGCGACCCGCTGCGCGAGCAGCGGACGCTCGCCGAGGGCGCCGGTCTGGTCGACCGCAGCGACCGCGACGTCGTCGTCGTCCCCGGCGCCGACCGGTTGTCCTGGCTGCACAGCCTGACCAGCCAGCACCTCGACCGGCTGGCCGACGGGACGGGCACCGAGGCGCTGATCCTCTCGCCGCAGGGGCACGTGGAGCACCACCTCGTGCTGGCCGACCTCGACGGCACGACCTGGGCCGACGTCGAGCCCGGCACCGGCGAGGCACTGCACACCTTCCTCGACCGGATGCGGTTCATGCTCCGGGTCGAGCCGCGGCTGGTGACCGACGAGTGGGCGGTGCTCGGCGTCGTCGGTCCGACGGCGGCCGACGTCCTGACGCGCGCGGGCATCCCGGTCCCGGCGGCGCCGTACGAGGTGCACGCGCTCGACCAGGGCTTCGTCCGGCGCATGCCGCCGCTCGGCGACGGTGCGGCCACCGTGTTCGACGTCGTGGTCCCGCGGCGAGAGATCGCCGCCATCGGCGACCGGGTGATCGCGGCCGGCGCCGCCCCCGCCGGGTTCCAGGCCTACGAGGCGCTGCGGGTCGAGGCCCGCCGGCCCCGGTTCGGACTCGACTCCGACCACCGCACCATCCCGAACGAGCTCAGCTGGCTGCGCACGGCCGTCCACCTGGACAAGGGCTGCTACCGCGGCCAGGAGACCGTGGCCCGGGTGCACAACCTGGGCCGCCCGCCGCGACGGCTGGTGCTCCTGCACCTCGACGGCGTGAGCGAGGTGCTGGCCGAGCCCGGCACGCCGGTCCTGGCCGGGGCGCGGGAGGTCGGTCGCGTGGGCACGGTGGTCCGCCACTTCGAGCTCGGCGTCATCGCGCTGGCCCTGGTGAAGCGCTCGGTCGCTGTCGACGCGGCGCTCACGGTGGCCGGTTCCACGGCCTCGATCGACGCCGACGACGTGCTCGACGAGACCGACGACACGGCCCGGGAGCGGATCCGGGCGATCCGGTCTGCCACGATCGGCCGGTGACACCCGCCACCCTGCTCACCGTCGCCCCCACCGGGGCGGAGTCGGCCAAGGCCGACGTCCCGACCCTGCCGGTCACCGTCGAGGAGATCGCGGCGACCGCGCGGGACTGCCAGGCCGTGGGCGCGGCCGTGGTGCACCTGCACATCCGCGACGCCGAGACGCGGCCCACGCTCGACCTGGCGCGGGTGGCCGAGGTCGTGGCGGCGGTGCGCGAGTCGAGCGACCTGATCGTGCAGCTCTCCACCGGGGGAGCGGTCACCGACCCGTTCGACGCGCGCCTCGCCGTCCTCGACGCGCAGCCCGACGCCGCCTCGCTGTCGCTGGGAACGGTCAACTTCGGCCGCGACGTCTTCAGCAACCCGTGGGACCTGATCGTGGAGCTGCACACGCAGATGCAGCAGCGCGGGATCGTGCCCGAGTACGAGGTGTTCGACCTCGGCCACCTGGCGACGCTGACCCGCCTGCTCGACAAGTACGGGCCGCCGCACGGGGGTCACGTGCACGTCGACCTCGTGATGGGCGTGCCCGGCGGCATGCCGGGGACGACGCAGGCCCTGGCCGCCTGCCTGCCGCACATCCCGCCCGGCGCCACCTTCGCCGCCACCGGGGTGGGCCGCACGTCGTTGCCGGTGATGCTCGCCGCGCTGTCGGCCGGCGGTCACCTCCGGGTGGGCATGGAGGACACCCTCACCTACGCTCCGGGCGAGCCGGTGCGCGACAACGCACAACTGGTCGCCCGCGCGGCCGGCCTCGCCCGCATCGCCCAGCGCCCGCCGATGAGTACCGACGACGCCCGCAGCTTGCTGGGCATCAAGCCGATGGAGAGAGCCTCATGAGTCCGAAGCCTTCCCCGGCGGGCGGCGCCGCCGTCGACGAGCTGCTCGAGCCGGCATTCCTCGAGAACGCGATGCGCAGCTCCATGACCGACGTGCGGCTGCTGCGCCGGAAGGCCGAGCAGGAGGAGGTCAACCTCTCCTACACCCGCCGCCTGCTGCAGGGACGGCTCGACATCGTGCGTCGCGAGCTGCAGCGCCGGGCCGAGCACGACGGCCGGTCGCTGGTCGACCTGCTGCCCGAGATCCTGTCGGAGAAGGGCCGCGGTCCCGCGCACGGACTGGGGCGGCACCAGACGGTGCAGCCGCACGCGCCGGAGGAGTACGAGTCGTGGGTCAACGCCCTCACCGGGGGCATCGACATCTCCGCGATCTCCGACCTCAGTGACGCCAAGCTGGAAAAGGTGGCGCGGGCGCTGGCCGCCGCCGAGAGCGGGCTGTCCGAGCGCCGGCGCGGCGTGCAGCAGGTGATGGACGCGCTCGCCGCCGAGCTCGGCCGCCGCTACCGCGACGGCGAGGCCGACGTCGCGGCACTCCTCGCCGACGAGGGACGCCACTGAACGGGTGGCCGGACAACCCCGTCCTGGTCGAGGTCTGGCGGTCCGGCTTCCTGGAGTCGGTGCACCGCGGCGCGCTCGTCGTCCTCGCCGCCGACGGGTCGGTCCGGTTCGCGACCGGCGCCGTCGACCGGCCGATCCTGCCGCGGTCGTCGAACAAGCCGGTGCAGGCCACCGCGCTGCTCGCCGCCGGCTGGGTGCCCCGCTCCGGCGAGGAGCTGGCGATCGGTGCCGGGTCGCACAACGGCGAGGACGGGCACCGCGACCTGGTCGCCGGCATGCTGGCCGCCGCCGGGCTCGGGCCCGACGACCTCGGCTGCCCGCCGGCCCTGCCCCAGCACGAGGCGACGAAGGCGGCCTGGCTGGTCGACGGCCGCGCGCCGGAGCGGCTGGCGATGAACTGCTCGGGCAAGCACGCGGCGATGCTCGCGGCCTGCGTGGCCTCGGGCTGGGCGACGTCGGGGTACCTCGAGCGCGACCACCCGCTGCAGCAGGCGATCGAGGCCCGGCTGGGCGAGGCCGCCGGGGAGTCCGTGACGGCGGTCGTGGTCGACGGGTGCGGGGCCCCGCAGCACGCGCTGTCCCTGACCGGCCTGGCGCGCGGCGTGCTCTCCCTGGTCCACGCCGCCGAGGGGTCGCCGGAACGCTCCGTCGCGGACGCGATGCGGGCCCACCCCTGGCTGGTGGCCGGTACCGGCCGGGAGGACACCGACCTGATGACGGCGGTTCCCGGGCTGCTGGTCAAGGGCGGGGCCGACGGCGTCCACGTGGCCGCGCTGCCGGGTGGCGGTGCCGTGGCGCTCAAGCTCGACGACGGCGGTGACCGCGGGCGGACCCCTGCGCTGTGCGCGGGCCTGCAGCGCATCGGCGTCCCGGCCGAGCAGCTCGGCCGGTGGTTGCTGACGCCGGTCAGCGGTGGTGACGGTGTGGTGGGAGAGGTCCGGGCCGCCCCGGCGATAGCCGGCTGACCTGCGCGTTCCGGCGTGACGGGGGTCACGCTCATCTGCTAGCTCTCCCGCTTGCAACTGCTAGCACCCGGGGCTACCGTAGGACACGTGCAGACACCCGGTGAATTCGTCCGCGAGCAGGTGACGACGGTCCGCGAGAAGGTGGACCGGGTCGCCGGTAGCGTGGCGGAGTCCGTGGGCCCGGCCGCGGTCAGCTCGCAGGTCGGCAACTTCATCCGCGAGCAGCGCAACGCCGCCCGCGTGTCCCTGCGCGAACTGGCCCGTACCGCCGGGGTCAGCAACCCGTACCTGTCCCAGGTGGAGCGGGGCCTCCGCAAGCCGTCAGCGGAGATCCTCGCGTCGATCGCCCGGGGCCTGAAGATCTCGGCCGAGTCGCTCTACGAGCAGGCGGGGATCCTCGACCGGCGTTCCGGCAGCCCGGACACCGTTGCGGCGATCCGTTCCGACGAGTCGCTCTCCGAGCGGCACAAGGCCGTGCTCCTCGAGCTCTACGAGACCTATGTCCGCGAGCACCGCGCAGCGCACCCGGCCGCGAAGTCTTCCCACCCCGCCCCCGACACCACGACCTCCAAGGAGTCAGCATGACCGCCACCCAGACCGTGAAGCAGTACGGCGAGTTCGCCGTCACCCACGCCAAGCCCGCCGTCCTCGCCGTCATCGGCGCCGGTGACCTGGCCGTCGAGCGCGCCAAGACCGTGCTCGACCAGTTCCGCAACAAGGCCACCGCCACCGTCGTGGCTCTGCCGGGCGAGGCCCAGGTGCAGGCCGACCTGGCCGTCAAGGAGGCCCGGACCCGGGCCACCGAGGCCGCCGGAACCGCCCGCACGACCGCCCACCAGCTGGCCGTGGCCGTGCGTCCCGAGGCGCTGAAGAGCACCGTCGCCGGCTTCGTGGAGACCGCCCGCACCCAGGCCGTCGCCACCGTCGGCACGCTGGCCGAGCGCGGTGCCGAGGTCGTCGACGACCTGCGCCGTCAGCCCGGTTTCCGCCGCGTCGTCCGTCGCGCCGAGCGCGCCGTCGACGCCGTCGAGGACACCCTTGAGGACGTCCTCGAGGACACCGCCGACGCCGTCAAGGACGCCGCCAACGAGGTGACCTCGGTCGCGCAGAAGACCGCCGCGCGGGCCACCAAGGTCGCGGCCAAGGCCGAGGCCAAGGTCGAGGACGCCGCCGAGAGCACCAAGGCGACCGCGGAGAAGGCCGTCGCCGAGAAGCCGGCCGCCAAGCCGGCCGCCAAGAAGGCCAGCCCCGCCGCCAAGCGGACGCCGGCCAAGGCGACCACGTCGGCGCGCGTCTCCCGCGCCCGCACCGCCAAGCGCGCCAACCCGACGGCCGTTCCCGCCAAGCGCAACGGCTGACGTACGGCACACAGGATCAGGGCCCCCGAGCTGCGCACGCGCTCGGGGGCCCTGTGCTGTCCCGTGAGACGGTGTCCCGGAGACGATGTCCCTGAGACGGGCGGGGAAACGCCGCGGTCGACACCGGGCACCCCGCGACGGGGTGAGCCGACCCTTCGTCCCGGCTGGTCCGGCGCCGCCCGGCGGGTACCCTGCCCGTCATGGGGTTCGACGGGCTGGTCTTCACCGTCCTGGACTACGGGACGCTCGCGCTGGCGCTGTGGGCCTTCGTCGACGCCCTCGTCCGGCCGGCGGCGGGGTTCGTGGCCGCCGGGAAGCTCACCAAGCCCGGGTGGGCGGCGATCACCGGCCTGGCCGTTCTGGTCATCTTCTTCTTCAGGCCGATGAGCTTCCTCGGGCTGCCCGCGGTGATCGCGGCGGTCGTCTACTTGGTCGACGTCCGTCCCGCCGTCCGTGGCCTGCGCCGCGGCAACAGCTGGTGACCGCTTCCCGCTGACCCTCGCGGGGGTGTCGTTGACCGCGCGTAGGCGTGGTCTTATGGTCATACCAACGGCTGCCGAACGGATACCGCCGTTCGCGCGCGCCCGCGCCGACCACCGACGCCCGACCAGGAGGCCCCTGCATGGCCAAGGACGCTCTCGTCAACGAGACTCTGGCGGCGAAGTTCGCCACCGAGAAGGACTCCCCCTACACGCGCTGGGTCGCCGACGAAGGTCTCGACATCATCGCCGCCCACTACGTGCCCGACCTGAAGACCGTCGAGCTCAAGCCGTGGGGCCGCCGCGGTGGCCGGGGCGTGTTCATCAACCACGAGGCGAGCCGCACGTCGAACGACTGCTACGTGGCCGAGATCCCGGCCGGCGGCGCGCTGAACCCGCAGCGGCAGCTGTTCGAGGAGATGATCCTCGTCCTCTCCGGCCACGGCTCGACCAAGGTGTGGAACGACGCGGGCGCCGAGGTCACCTTCGAGTGGGGCCCGGGCGCGCTGTTCGCCATCCCGCTCAACGCCAACCACCAGCACTTCAACGGCTCGGGCACCGAGGTCGCGCGGTTCGTCTCGTCGACCAACGCCCCGGGCATCATCAACCTCTACGACGACATCGACTTCGTCTTCGGCACCGCCCACGACTTCCCGAAGCGCTTCAACGGGGAGCCGGACTACTTCGCGCCCAAGGGTGAGCAGAAGGGCCTGCTGCTCGACACGAACTTCGTCGCCGACTCGATCAACCTGCCCCTGATCGAGGCCAAGGAGCGCGGTGCCGGAGGCGGGCACATCCGCTTCAACATGGCCAAGGGCTCGATGAACAGCCACATCTCGCAGTTCCCGACCGCCACGTACAAGAAGGGGCACCGGCACGGCCCGGGCGCCCACGTGATCATCCTGTCGGGCGAGGGTTACAGCCTCATGTGGCCCGAGGGCGAGGAGCCGCGGCGCTACGAGTGGGGCCCGGGTTCGATGATCGTCCCCCCGAACATGTGGTACCACCAGCACTTCAACACCGGCACCGAGCCGGCCCGCTACCTCGCCTTCAAGCACGAGGTCGTGTCGATCCGCAACGCGCAGGGTGTGCCGAAGGCCTGGATCAGCCAGCGCGTCGGTGGCGACCAGATCGACTACGCCGACGAGTCGTCGTTCGTGCGCGAGACCTTCCGCGAGGCGCTGGCCAAGCACGGCATGGAGCCGCAGATGGAGACCGCCTACGAGCAGGAGCTCGAGTCGCTGCCGCCCAAGCCGGCCGAGGCCGTCTCGGTCTGAGGTGACCCACGCGCACACGCACGAGCACACGCACGGCGGAGTGGACGACGGAAACGACGTCGTCGTCCACTCCGCCTACGTGCCCGACCACGACCACGAGCACGACGACGACGCCGTCCTGCCCCTCGAGGACAACCCGATCTGGCAGCAGGACAACGTCACCCTGCACAGCGTCGGCATGGACATCGGCTCGTCGGGCACCCAGGTCGTCTTCTCCCGGCTGCACCTGCGGCGGATCGGCGAGGAGCTGACCAGCCGCTACATCGTCGTCCGCCGGGACACCGTCTACCGCTCGCCGGTGGCACTGACGCCGTACGCGAGCAGCGAGCACATCGACGCCGAGGAGCTCGGCTCGATCATCGACCGGGCCTACGGCGACGCTGCCGTGGGGCCGGAGACGATCGACACCGGTGTCGTCATCCTGACCGGGGAGGCGCTGCGCCGGCGCAACGCCGAGGCGATCGCGGGGGTGCTCGCCGAGCGCGGCGGGGAACTGGTCACCGCGACCGCCGGCCACAACATGGAGGCGATGCTCGCCGCCTACGGGTCGGGCGCGGCGCGGGCCTCCTACGAGCAGGGCCTGCGGATCCTCAACGTCGACATCGGCGGCGGCACGACCAAGCTCGCCGTCCTCGACCGGGGACGGGTGGTGGCCACGGCCGCCGTGCACGTCGGCGGCCGGCTGCAAGTGGTCGACGGCGACGGCCGGATCACCCGGCTGGACCCGGCCGGCCAGGAGCACGCCGCCCGGGCGGGCTTCGCCTGGGCGCTGGGCGACCGGGCCGACGCGGACCAGGTGCAGGCCGTCGCGGACCGGATGGCCGACACCCTCGTCGCCGTCGTCACCGCCGCCGTCACCGCCGCCCCGCTGCCCGCCGACGTCGAGCGGCTCTACCTCACCGATCCGCTGGGCCCGCTGGGCGAGATCGACGGCGTCATGTTCTCCGGCGGCGTCGCCGAGTACGTGTACGACCGCGAGACCGAGCTCTTCGGCGACCTCGGCGCCCCCCTGGGCCGGGCGCTGCGCCGCCGGGTGGACGACGGCGCGTTCCCGTTCCCCCTGCTCCCGGCGGGGGAGTGCATCCGGGCCACCGCGCTCGGGGCCTCGGAGTACAGCGTGCAGCTGTCGGGCAACACCGGCTGGATCTCCGACCCGGACGCGCTGCTCCCGCGCCGCAACCTGCAGGTGGTCAAGCCCGTCCACGACCTCGGCGAGGAGGTCGACGCGGCTGCCGTCGCCGCCGCGATCCGCCGGCACCTGGTCGCGCTGGACGCCGAGCACTCCGGCGACGACGTCGCGCTGGCGCTGTCCTGGACCGGGTTGCCGACGCACCGGCGGCTGCACGCGTTCGCCGTCGGCGTCCGCGACGGCCTGGCCGAGCGGATCGCCGACGGCCGGCCGCTCTACCTGATGCTCGACGGCGACGTCGCCATGACGCTGGGCCGGCTGCTGCGCGACGAGCTCGGCGTCGGCAACCCGCTGCTGGTCGTCGACGGCCTGTACCTGCGCGACTTCGACTACATCGACATCGGCAAGGTGCGCCACCCCTCCCGCACGGTGCCGGTGACGATCAAGTCCCTGCTCTTCAGCGAGGACCCGAGGGAGACGGCTCAGTAGTCGGCCGGGAGGAGCAGCCAGAGCAGCAGGTAGGCGATGAACTGCGGGCCCGGCAGCACGCACGAGATCACGAAGGCCCAGCGGAGGCCGGTGCGGGACAGGCCGTAGCGGCGGGCGATGCCGGCGCAGACGCCGCCGAGCACGGCGTTGCGCGTGTCGCGGGTGAGCCTCCGGGAAGCGGGGACGGTCATCGCCCGACCCTACGGCTCCCGCCGGCCGTCAGTGCGCGAGACGGGTCGCGGTCCGGTCGATGTGGGTGCGCATGATCGCCTCGGCCGCGGCGACGTCGCGCCGCCGGACGGCGTGCACGAAGTCCAGGTGCTCGTGCGCCCCGCGGTGCCCCATCAGGGGCGCGGCGATCTGCGCCTCCTTGAGCGACATCAGCAGCGGGCCGTGGAAGCTCTGGACGAGCATCTCGACGGCTTTGTTGTGCGTGGAGGCGGCGACCCGGACGTGGAACTCCGCCGACATCTCCATCGTGTAGCGCTGGTCGTCGAGCGCGGTCTGCTGGTCCTCGCAGAGTCGTTCCAGGGCGACCAGGTCCTCCTCGGTGGCCCGCTCGACCACCAGGGGCACGATGCCCAGCTCGAAGACCATCCGGGCCTCGGTGACCTCCGCCGCGGTGAGCGGGCTGAGCTGCAGCAGGTCGGCCAGGCCCTCGCCGAGCCGCGCGTTGGTGGGGGTGGTGACGAACGCGCCGCCGCGGGCGCCGACGCGGACGTCGATCAGGCCGCCGGCCTCGAGCACCCGGAGAGCCTCCCGCACGGTCACCCGGCTGACGCCGAACCGCTCGCAGAGGTCGCGCTCGGAGGGCAGCCGGTCACCCGGACGGAGCCGCCCCTGGCGGATCAGGGTGCGGATCTGGTCGACGATCACCTGGGACACGCGCCCCACGCTGACCGCGCTGAACAGGTCCATGCCGTCGGCCGGCGCGCCGCTCCCGGCCGGCGCGCTGGTCGGACGGGCGGGTTCCTGCTCCACGATCGGCTCCACGGCAGGAGTCTCCCACGGCGGATGCTGCTGGCCGCCGTCCCGGATCCCCCTTTAGGGTCTGACCAATGGACCACCACCCGGCCGAACCGCCCGTCGATCGCCGCCTGCTGATCGCGCACGCGTGCCGGGTGCTCGGCGCCCGCGGGCTCGCCGAGGACGTGCTGGGGCACGTCAGCCTCCGCACCGGACCGGACCGGATCCTCGTGCGCTGCCGCGGGCCGCAGGAGGAGGGGCTGGTGTTCACCCGTCGCGACGACGTCCACGAGGTCGACCTCGACGGCCGCGCGGTGGACGGCGGGGACCTGGCCGGCTGGGCAGTGCCGAACGAGCTGCCGATCCACGCCGAGGTGCTCCGGGCCCGGCCGGACGTCGACGCGGTGGTGCACTGCCACCCGCCGTCGGTGCTCATCGCCGGGCTGGAGGGCGTACCGCTGCGCCCGATCTTCGGCGCGTACCACCTGCCCGCCGCGCGGCTGGCGCTCGACGGCGTGCCGGTCTACCCGCGGTCGGTGCTGGTCCGCCGTCCCGACCTGGGCCGCGAGGTCGCCGCCGCGCTCGGCGCCGCCCCCGTGCTGGTGATGCGTGGGCACGGCATCACCACGGTCGGCTCGGGGCCGCACGCCGTCGAGCAGGCGGTCGGGCGGGCGCTGGCGCTCGACGCGCTGGCCCGGGTGTGCCTCGAGTCGGCCCGCCTCGGCGGGCGGGCGGCCGACCTGCCGCCGGAGGACGTCGCCGAGCTGCCCGACCTCGGCAGCGCCTTCAACGACGTCATGCTGTTCCGCCACCACCTCGCCCGCCTGCGCCACGAGGGACTCCTGCTCGACCAGTGACGTGCTGGAGCGGCCACTCCTCAGGGGCCCGCGCCGAGCGTGCGAGGCGTGGGGGGAGGAGTGGTCCTTTCAGTCCCGGATGTCCTGGAGCAGCCACTCGGTCGGGATCTCCCGCCCCAGGCCGCGCTCGCGGGCCAGTTCGTAGACCCGGCCGGCCACGGCGAAGAACTGTGCGCCCTGGATGTTGCCCCGCTCCGAGAACGTGATCTGGTCGGGCGACGTGCGCACGGGTTCGCCGCCCAGCGCGTCGGCGTAGGTCACCTGCCGGACGGAGTGCGGGGGGCGCCGGATCCGGCCGTGCGTGTGCTCGGCCCAGACCGGGCTGTCCGGCACGGCGCGGTAGGCGAGGAACTCGTCGTCGGGCTGCCACGTCGGGTCGTTGATCGGTGCCGGGCAGGTGCCCAGGCGGAGCCAGACGTCGTACCGCTCGCGGGCGCGGGCGTCGGGCTTGCCGCCGATGGACGTCACGTGCGTGCCCGGCTCCAGCCAGTCGCCGATGATCACCTCCGACGCCGAGTCGGTGCAGCCGGTGACGACGTCGGCGCCCCGGAAGACCTCGCGGGGCTCGTCGACGGCGACCACGTCGAGGCCGTACCGCTCGCCCATCTCCGCCGCGTACCGCTCGCGGTTCGCGGGGGTGGGGCTGTAGACCTGCACCCGCTCCAGGGGGCGCACCTGCAGCAGTGCCTCGAGGTGGGTGCGGGCCATGCCGCCGGATCCGAGCATCCCCAGGACGCGGGCGTCCTCCCGCGCCGCGAGGCGGGTGCCGATCGCCGAGTCGGCGCCGACCCGCATGTGCTGCAGGACGCCGTCGTTGAGCAGGGCCAGGGGCTCGCCGGTGCGGATGGAGAGGAGCAGCACCATCCCGAAGTAGGTGCCCGGCTGCACGCAGAACTTCTCCTGGGTGCGGGTGCCGCCGTACTCGACCTCGGTGAGGACGTCGGACTTCATGCGGATGGCGTAGTAGCCGCTGCTCGCCGACCCGCCCTCCATCGTGCCCCACTGGTAGGCCTGGGCGTCGGTTCCGGTGGGGAACCGGAGGTCGATCCGCGGCCGGCACAGCGTCGTCCCGTCGGCCAGCCCCCGGTAGGAGAGGTCGAGGACGTCGAGCACGTCGGGCATCCGGAGCACGGCGGCGGTGTCGTCGTTGCCGATCAGGAGCACGGGACCTCCCGGGTCACGGCGCGGCCTCGGCGGACGGCTCGGCCGCGCGCGCCTCGGGCACCGGGTCGTCGCGGTGGCGCAGCCGGCGCAGGGTCGGCATCAGCGCGGCGGCCACCGCGGCCGCGGCGATCCCGCTGATCAGCAGCCCGGTGCGAGGCCCCCACTGCTCGCAGATCCAGCCCATCAGCGGCCCGCCGATCGGGGTGCTGCCGAGGAACACCGTCGAGTGCAGGGCGATCACGCGGCCCTGCATGGAGGCGTCGGTGCCGACCTGCAGGACGGTGCGGGCCAGGGTGTTGAAGCTGATGTTGGCGATGCCCAGGCCCACGAGCAGCCCCAGGGCGGCCACCAGCCCCGGCGCCCCGGCCAGCAGAGCGATGACGAGGGCGAACGCGCCGGTCCAGAGGAGCACCGACCACGCGGTGACCCGCTCGCGCGCCGCGCTGCCCAGGGCGCCGATCACCGCGCCGGCGCCCAGTGCCGAGGTGAGCCAGCCGTAGACCTCCGCCCCACCGCCGAGCACGTCGCGGGCGAACAGGGGGAGGACCACCCGGAAGTTCTGGCCGAACAGTGCGACGACGGCGACCAGCAGCATGCAGGCGCGCAGGTCGGGGCGCTGCCAGACGTAGCGCAGGCCCTCCAGCGCCTGGCCGCGCTTCGGTGGCAGCGGGGCGGCCCGGGTGAGCCCGTGGACGTCGATCCGCCAGAGGCTGACCAGCACGGCCACGAAGGAGACCGCGTTGACGGCGAACGCGGCGCCGCTGCCGACCCAGGCGATGAGCAGGCCGGCGATCGCGGGCCCGACCAGCCGCCCGAGGTTGTGGATCGTGGAGTTCAGCGACTGCGCGTTCACGTAGTCCTCGGGCCCGACCATCTCGGTCACGAAGGCCTGCCGGGCGGGGGAGTCGAGGACCGTCACGAGGCCGAGGCCGAGAGCGAGGGCGAACACCATCCACAGCTGCACCAGGCCGGTGAGGGTGAGCACCGCGAGGACCGCCGCCAGGGCGGCGCTGACCGCCTGGGTCGCCATGATCGTCCGCCGGCGGTCCCACCGGTCGACCAGCACGCCGCCCCACAGCCCGAAGAGGAGGGTCGGCAGCGCCTGCAGCGCGGTGGCGACCCCGACCGCGACCGCGGAGTCGGACAATTCCAGGACGAGCCAGTCCTGGGCGACGCGCTGCATCCAGGTGCCGATGACGCTGACCGCGTGCCCGGCGAAGAAGGTGCGGTAGTTGGGCACCGCCAGGGAGCGGAAGGTGCGGGCCGCCCAGCCGCGCGGCTCCGTCGCGGCGCGCTCAGGGGACCGCTGTCGGCGGGGCCGCCACGGCCTGATGCCCACGGGCCCCCCTTGACGAACGGTATGAAGGTATTACCTTAAGCCCTACGACGTGACGCCCCCCACGTCCCGACCCACCCGTCGAAGGAGACGCCCCTCGTGGTCGAGCAGCAGGCCCCCGTGTTCGCCGTGCTCGGCCTCGGCGCGATGGGTGCGCCCGTCGTCGGCCACCTTCTCGCAGCGGGCGTCCCGGTGCAGGTATACGACCTCGATCCCGCAGCCGTGGCGCGGGCGGTCGGGCTGGGCGCCCGTGCCGCCGACTCCGCAGAGGCCGTGGCCCGTGGCGCCGCGGTGGTCGCCATCTTCGTGCCCAGCGACGACGACGTCCGCGAGGTCTGCCTCGGCGAGGGCGGCGTGCTGGCCGGATGCGCCGAGGGCGCCGTCGTCCTGCTCTGCTCGTCGCTCCGGCCCGAGACCTGCCGGGCGGTCGCCGACGCGGCCCCGCGCGGGGTGGCGGTGCTCGACGCCGCACTCACCGGCGGGGTCCGCGGCGCCGAGGCCGGCCAGATCAATCTCCTCGTCGGCGGTGACGCCGCCGTCCTCGACCGGGTGCGCCCCCTGCTGGAGCCGTGGACCAAGGCGGTGCACCACCTCGGGCCGCTGGGCGCGGGGCAGGTCGGCAAGACCGCCAACAACCTCGTGCACTGGGCCCAGATCTGCGCGATCACCGAGGCGCTCGAACTGGCGCGGCGGGGTGGCGTGTCCGTCCCGGTCCTCCGGGCCGCGCTGCAGGACGGCCCGACCGACTCGCGGACGCTGCGCGAGCTGGAGCACATGCGGCTGACCTGGCACGTCAAGGACCTCGCGAACACCGCGGACCTGGCCGGCCGGGTCGGCATGGACATCCCCGTCGCCGAGACCGCGCGCCGGGTGATGGTCGGGACGACGGTCGAGGACGTCGCGCGACTCCTCGCTGACGGCCCGTTGCGGACCGGGGAGTCCGTATAACGCTCCGATAACTGTTGGTCGAATGGTTAGACCATCGTCGTGTCGATGTGTTGACTGCATCACACACCGCACTCGGTTGCACCACTTCCGGTCCCGGGCCCCGGCCCCGTCCTCGATGGAGAGGCACATGCAGCACCGATTCACGGTTCCCCTGGCGGCAACGGCCACGGCCCTGCTGCTCGCGGCCTGTGGTGGGTCACCCACCGCCTCCTCGTCCTCCGACGGCGGTGACGGCCGGGAGGACTCCGACCTCGCCGTCGCGGCCCAGGAGACCTACGACCGGTTCAACGGCATGTCCGGCCAGGAGCGCACGGACGAGCTGGTGGCCTGTGCCGAGGAGGAGGGCGAGCTCAACGTCTACACGTCCAACACCGACATGGACGACCTGATCGACGGGTTCTCCGACCTCTACGACGTCGAGGTCAACAACTACCGGGCCAACTCCGAGACCGTGCTGCAGCGGATCCTGCAGGAGGACGAGGCCGGCTACTACGGCGCCGACATCTTCGAGACCAACGCGCTGGAACTCGGCGTCGCCTCGCAGGAGGGCCTGCTCTACCCGTACCAGAGCGAGCTGCGCGAGTCGGTCCGCGAGGAGGGGCGCTTGTCGGAGGACTGGACCGCGAGCCGGTTCAACGTCTTCGTCGTCGGCTGGAACACCGACCTGGTCCCCGCCGGGGAGGAGCCGACCTCCCTGGAGGAGCTGGCCGAGCCGGAGTGGCAGGGGAAGATCTCCCTCGAGGTCGGGGACGTCGACTGGTTCACGGCGATGCACGACTACTACGTGGACGAGCAGGGGATGGGCGAGGACGAGTTCGTCGACCTGATGACCCGCCTGGCGTCCAACGCCCAGGTGGCCAAGGGGCACACGACCCAGGGCGAGCTCCTGTCGGCCGGCCAGTTCGCCGTCACCGTGTCCTCCTACAGCCACACCATCGACAAGGCCGCCGCCGACGGCGCCCCGGTCGCGTGGCGGCCGGCCAACGGCGACCCGGTCCAGCCGCTCATCGTGCGGCCCAACGGCATCGGACTGGTCCGCACCGCCACCAACCCGTGTGCGGCCATGCTGTTCGTCGACTACGAGCTGACCGGCGGCCAGGAGGTCTTCGCCGAGAAGTTCCGCATCGGCTCGATCGAGAGCGGCGACGACCCGCTGGCCGGCCTCGAGGTCTTCCCGGTGCCCGAGGAGAAGCTGCTCGAGGACCCCGACACCTGGAACCAGCTCTACGAGGACGTCCTCGCCAACGGCCAGGCCCTCGAGTGACCGAGCTCGTCTGACCCGGCCACCCCCGAACCAGCACCGTCCACAGATCCCAGAAGCCACAGAACAGAAGAGAGTGAGCACCCACATGCGGAAGCCCCGCACCGTCGCCCGCACCGCCCTCGCGGCCGGCACCGTCCTCGTCCTCGCCGCCTGCGGCGGCAACCCGACCTCGTCGACCTCCGGCGACGACGGGGGCTCGGAGTCCGGGCCCACCGCGGCCGAGGAGCTCTACGAGGAGCTCGCCGGCCTGTCCGGCCAGGAGCGGCGCGACCGCCTGGTCGAGCTGGCCGCCGAGGAGAACGGCCTGAACCTCTACACGTCGATGACGTCCGACGTCGCGGACGCGGTGACCGAGGCGTTCAGCGACGCCTTCGACATCGACGTCAGCGTCTACCGGGCCGGCTCGGAGACGGTCCTGCAGCGCATCCTGCAGGAGCAGGACGCCGGCTTCGCGGGCAACGACGTCGTGGAGACCAACGCGACCGAGCTGCTCGCGCTCCAGCAGGAAGGGGTCATGGCCCCGTGCATCGACCAGGAGCGGGTCGATCTCGTGCCCGAGGCGGGTCAGTTCGACGACTGGACGGCGACCCGCTTCAACCTGTTCTCGCCGAGCTGGAACACCAACATCATCTCCGGCGACATGGTCCCGACGTCCTGGGAGGACCTCGCCGACCCCAAGTACGACGGCCAGCTGTCCATGGAGCTCGGTGACTACGACTGGTACCTGACCCTCTACGGGTACTGGCAGGAGCAGGGCAAGAGCGACGAGGAGATCAACCAGCTCTTCGCCGACATGGTCGACGGTGCCAAGCTGGTCAAGGGCCACACCGTGCAGGCCGAGCTGATGAGCGCCGGCGAGTTCGGGGTCACCGCCTCGAACTACACCTACATCGTCCAGCGGGCCAAGGCCGACGGCGCTCCGGTCGAGGTCGAGCCGCTGGTCGACCCGGTCATCGCCCGGCCCAACGGCGGCAGCTGCATGAAGACGGCCGAGAACCCGGCCACCGCCATGCTCTTCATGGACTGGATGCTCACCGAGGGCCAGGACGTGATCGTCGAGGAGCAGCTCACGCCGGCCATCGACGAGAGCGGCTCGCTCGAGGGGGTGAGCGTCATCCCGGTGGACACCGAGGCGCTGCTCAACGAGTCGGACAAGTGGAGCGCCGAGTACGACGAGCTCCTCTCCGGCGGCGAGGTCATCGCCGACTGACCGGCACGGGCGGTGCCGCGGGGTTCCCGCGGCACCGCCCGCACCGGCCGTCCCGCCCCCAGATCCACCGCCCCGAGCACACCCCGAGGAGTTCCTTCGCGATGACGCTGACCAGCCCGCCGGTACGGGCCGAGGAGCGCGCCGAGTCCACCGACCCGACGGCAGACCCCAAGCGCTCGGGTCGGACGTCGCCGATCTCCGGGAAGGTCTTCATCGTCGCGGGCGTCGCCGCCGCGATCGGGTACCTCGCCCTGGTCCCCCTCGGCTACCTGATCTGGGGAACCTTCTTCGACGCCAACAACAACCTCGACTTCAGCGGGTTCCAGCGGGCCTACGGCAACGGCCGGATGGGTGAGCTCTGGGGCAACTCGCTGGCCTTCGCCGGCGGCTCGGCGGCCCTGTCGCTCACCGTGGGCACGACGCTGGCCTACCTCAACGTCCGGACGGCGGTGCCGTTCAAGGCCCTGTTCTTCGCCGCGTCGATCGTCCCCCTGATCGTGCCCGGCATCCTCTACACCGTCTCGTGGATCTTCCTGGCCAGCCCGCAGATCGGGCTGCTGAACGCCATCCTCGAGCCGATCACCGGCGGGAACCCGCCGTTCAACATCTTCAGCATCGAGGGGATGATCTGGGTCGAGGGCCTGCACTCCTCACCCATCGTCTTCCTGCTGATGGTCGCGGCCTTCCGCTCGATGGACCCCTCCCTGGAGGAGTCGGCGCTCATGTCGGGCGCCTCCCGGCTGCAGACGCTGCGCCGCGTCACCCTCCCGCTGGTCCGGCCGGCACTGCTGTCGGCGGTGCTGGTCATCCTCATCACCAGCCTCGAGTCCTTCGAGGTGCCGGCGCTCCTGGGCCTCCAGGACGGCATCTACGTCTTCACCAGCCGCATCTACTTCGTGTTCCGCAGCTACCCGCGCGACCTGCAGGCCGCCGGCGCGCTGGCGGTGAGCCTGCTGCTGATCGCCGTCATCGGGGTGATCGTCGCCCGGCTGCTGGCCGGCAAGGGCAGCAAGACCTACCAGACGGTCACCGGCAAGGGCTTCCGGCCGCGTCCGCTGGACCTCGGCAAGTGGAAGCCCGTCGTCGGCGTCGGCATCCTGATCTACTTCTTCGCCACGGTCATCGGCCCGCTGCTGGTGCTGCTCTACGCCGCGCTGCTGCCCTACTACCAGGCGCCCTCGTGGGACGTGTTCTCGCAGTTCACGTTCGACAACTTCCGCGAGGTGTTCGAGATGCGGTCGGCCGCCCGCGCCCTCGGGAACAGCCTCGTCCTGGGCCTCGGGTCCGCCACGATCGTGATGGCGCTGATGTCGGTCGCCGCCTGGATCTCGGTCCGGTCCAAGATCCCTGGCCGCGGCATCGTCGAGCAGCTCAGCTTCGTGCCGCTGGTCATCCCCGGCATCGTCCTGGGTGTCTCGATCTCGTTCGTGTACCTGCGGTTCCCGTTCCCCGTCTACGGCACGCTGCTCATCCTGCTCATCGCCTACATGACCAAGTACATGCCGTACGGCATGCGCTACGCCTCGACGTCGATGATGCAGATCTCCTCCGAGCTCGAGGAGTCGGCCCAGGTCAGCGGCGCCGGCTGGTTCACCACGTTCCGGCGGGTCCTCCTGCCGCTGCTCTCGCCGGGGCTCCTGGCGGGCTTCATCTACATCCTCGTCGTGAGCTTCCGCGAGCTGTCGAGCTCGCTGCTGCTGTACAGCCCGGGCAACGAGGTGCTCTCGATCCTCATCTGGGAGCAGTTCGAGAACGGGTCGTTCAACGTCCTGGCCGCCATCGGCGTGCTCATGGTCCTCGCGCTGGTCGTCATGGTGACCATCGCCTACAAGCTCGGCGCCAAGGTGGGGCTGCGTGAGGACTGATCCCCGAACCCCCCAGCCGGTCCCCCAGAACGCGCACCCGTCCGAAAGGTCCAGGAACATCCCATGCTGAGGATCGACAACCTCGTCAAGTCCTTCGCCGGCGAGAAGGCGCGCGGGAAGAAGAAGGCGCAGGCCGGGCACACGACGGTCTTCGCAGTGAACGACGTGAGCTTCGAGGTCAAGGAGGGTGAGCTGTTCACCCTGCTCGGCCCCTCGGGCTGCGGCAAGACGACCACGCTGCGCTCCATCGCCGGTCTCGAGCGCCCCGACAGCGGCACGATCACCGTCGGCGACCGGGTGATGTTCTCCGCCAAGGGCGCGAGCAACCGCCAGGTGACGAACCTGCCGGCCAACCAGCGTGGTCTCGGGATGGTGTTCCAGTCCTACGCGATCTGGCCGCACATGACCGTGTTCGACAACGTGGCGTTCCCGCTGCAGGTGCGCAAGCGCTCGGAGCGCCCGAGCAAGGCCGAGATCGAGGAGCGCGTCTCCCGGGTGCTCGAGACGATGGAGCTCTCCGAGCAGGCCGGCCGCCAGGCCACCAAGCTCTCCGGCGGTCAGCAGCAGCGCCTCGCCCTGGCGCGGGCGCTGGTCATCCAGCCGCCGCTGCTGCTGCTCGACGAGCCGCTGTCCAACCTCGACGCCAAGCTGCGCGAGTCGCTGCGGTACGAGCTCAAGCGGCTGCAGCGCGAGCTCGGCATCACCTCGGTCTACGTCACCCACGACCAGGTCGAGGCCCTCGCCCTCTCCACGCACATCGCCGTCATGCAGGCCGGCTCGGTCGTGCAGCTCGGCAAGCCGCGGGAGATCTACGAGACGCCGGCCAACAAGTTCGTCGCCGAGTTCATCGGCACCTCGAACTTCATCCCGGGCACGGTGCGGGCCCGCGAGGGCGCCCACGCGTCGGTGGAGACGGTGAACGGAGCGCTGTACCTGGAGTCGGCGATCGATCTGCCGGTGGGCTCCGAGGCCGTCGTGTCGATCCGTCCCGAGGCCGTCCAGCTCTCGCGGGAGAGCCGGCCGGACGCGGCCAACGAGTGGCACGGCACGGTCATGGCGCGGGCCTTCCTCGGCGACGCGGTCGACCACGTCGTCGCCGTGGGCAAGCACGAGATGCGCGCCCGGGTGAACCCGTCGGTGTCGATCGAGCCGGGCACGCAGGTCTACCTCCAGCTGGACCCGGCGAAGATCTCGCTCGTTCCGGTCGGCTGAGGTGCCGCTGCCGGTCGTCCTGCGCAACCGCGACTTCGATCTCTACTGGACGGGCGTCGTCCTCAGCCAGATCGGCACCCGGGGCACCGTCGCGGCGAACTTCTACCACGTCTACGCGCTGACCGACTCCATCGCCTACACCGGGCTGGTGGGGGCCGGCCAGGCCGTGGCGCTGCTGCTGCTCAGCCCGCTGGGCGGGGCACTGGCCGACCGCTACGACCGGCGGCGGCTGCTCCAGGTGGCGCAGGCGGTGTCGCTGCTGGTCGCGCTCGGGCTGACCGTGGTCACGTTCACCGGGGCGGTCGAGGCGTGGCACGTGGTGCTCAGCGTGCTGTTCACCACCGCGGCGGCGACGTTCGACCAGCCGGCCCGGCAGGCGCTGATCCCCGCTCTCGTCGGCCGCCAGCACATCGGCGAGGCGATCGCGCTGCTCAACCCCTCGCGCGAGGTGGCGGTGCTGCTCGGCCCGCTGCTGGCCGGGCTGCTCATCGCGGTGTCGGGGCCGGGCCTGATGTACGCGGTCGACGTCGGCACGTACGCGGCGCTGATCGTCGTGCTCGCGTTCATCCGGGTGCCGCGCCTGCAACCGACCGGGGCGGCGGCGGGCTCGATCTTCGGCAGCATCGCCGAGGGGGCGCGCTACGTCGTCCACCGGCCGCTGATCACCAGCCTCATGGGCCTCGACCTCTCGGCGACCGTGCTCTCGGCCTACCGGGTCCTCCTGCCGGCCATCGCGACCGACGTGCTCGCCGTCGGCGCCACCGGGTACGGCGTGCTGTCCAGCGCGCCGTCGGCCGGGGCGCTGCTGGCGACCTACACGATCTTCCGGGTGGTCAAGCACTCGCGACGGCAGGGCCGGGTGCTGCTGACGGCCACGTTCCTCTACGGGATCGCGGCGATCCTCCTGGCGCAGTCTCCCGGGATCTGGCTCGCCGTCGGGGCGGCGCTGCTGCTCGGCGGTTTCGACGCGATGGCCACCACCATCCGGCACGCGGCGGTGCAGATCGACACACCGGACGAGATCCGCGGGCGGGTCACGGCGTTCTACCAGATGTCCTCGCGCGGCGGCCCGGCGATCGGTGACGTCGTCATGGGCGCGTTCGCCGGTGTCGTCGGCCCGGTCGTGGCGCTCACGGTCGGTGGCCTCGGGCCGATGCTCGTGGCCCTGGGCTTCTGGTCGCGGCCGAACGTGGTGCGGGACTACCCGGGGGTCGTCGACGAGGAGGAGCCGGAGCCGGTCGCGCCGCCGGACGCCCGCCCGACCGCGGCCGAGACGCCCAGCAGCAACTGACGGTGAGCTTTCGGTACCGAAAGCTCCCGCCTGAGCGGCAGCTTTCGGTACCGAAAGCGAGCTACTTGGGCTGGCAGACCACGTCGACGAGCGCCGGCGTGCCGGTGCGCTGGACGTGCTCCGCGGCCCGGCGGACGGCGGCCTGGATGTCGTCGGGGTCCTCGATCGGCCCCTCCGCCCACCAGCCGAAGGACGTGGCCAGCGCGGCGAAGTCGGGCGCCGGGGTGTCGATGGCCATGCCGATGTGTGCCCGCGCGACGGGGGTGCCCCGCTGCCGGGCCAGCCGCTCCTGGTGCTCCCAGTCGTTGTAGTACGCGCGGTTGTTGAACATGACCACGAGCAGCGGCAGCTCGTAGCGGCTGGCCACCCAGAGCGCGCCGGCGTCGAACATCAGGTCGCCGTCGGGCTGCAGGTCGACGACCAGCCGGCCGGTGCCCTTGTGCGCCAGCGCGACACCGAGGGAGATGCCGATCTGGGTCGCGGTGCCCAGCTGCTTGCCGGGGTGGCGGTGCGGGGCGTCGAAGTCCCAGGTGCGCAACGCCCACTCGGCGGCGGTGCCGGCGGTCAGCACCCAGTCGTGCTCCTGCACGACCTCCCAGACCTCGGCGGCCAGGCGCGCGGTGGACACCGGGACGGAGTCGTGCACCTCCTCGGCCTTCTTGCGCCAGCCGGCCCACACCTCGTCGTGCCGCAGCGCCAGGTCGGCCTTCCACTCCTCGCGCCGCGCCTGCCGCGCCGGGTCGTCCCCGGCCACGATCCGCCGGCACTCCTCGAGCAGCAGCGGGAGCGCCACGGCGGTGTCGGCCGTGACCTGCAGGTCGGTGGGCAGCAGCTCGGCGTAGTCCTCGCTCCACGACGAGATGCCGACGTCGTTGAAGCCGATGTCGAGGACCGTCGCGCCGGGGGCCAGCCGCGAGGTGATCGAGCGGGTCGTCGACTCCAGCTTCTGGGTGGGCTTGCCCATGTCCTTGACGTCGACGAAGAGCACGCAGTCGGCGTCCTCGATCACTGGGCTGCCGGTGACGTTGAGCGGGTGCCGGTTCGGGAAGTTCAGCCGCCAGTGGGTCTCGACGACGCCGATGCCGACCAGCTCGGCGAGCTCCACGAGGGTGTGGAAGCTCTGTGGGTCGCGGCCGGCGTAGGCGGGCACGATCACCGGGCGCTGCGCCGCGCAGAGCCGCTCGGCGAGTTCGCGCAGCGCCGCCGGCTCGGGGGCGAGGCGGGACGGCACGGTGGCCAGCCGGGGGAGGTCCTCGAGCGGCACCGGTTCGGTCACCGGCGACTCCTGCAGGCCGGCGTCCAGGGCGATGTAGACCGGGCCGCGGGGTTCCTCCATGGCGATCCGGTAGGCCCGCGCCAGCACGGTCTGCACCGAGGGCAGGCTGCGCGGCTCGTGGTCCCACTTGGTGTAGGCGCGCACGGCCTCGCCCTGCACGTTGGCGGAGTGGATCCAGTCGATGTTGGGCCGGCGGCGGTCGTGCTCGGCCGGCCCGGAACCGCCCAGCACCAGCACGGGGCTGCGGTCGATGTAGCTGTAGTAGACGCCCATCGTGCCCTGCAGCAGCCCGACGAGGTCGTGCAGGATCACCGCCATCGGCTCGCCGGTGGCCTTCGCGTAGCCGTGGGCGAGGGCGACGGCGATCTTCTCGTGCGGGCACTCGATCATGGTGATCGCGTCGCCGCCGTAGTTGACCAGCGAGTCGTGCAGGCCGCGGAACGACGAGCCCGGGTTCAGGGCCACGTAGCGCAGCCCGAGTCCGCGCAGCACGTCGACCATGACGTCGGAGCCCCACTGCGGCTCGTCGTAGGGGGCGAAGTTGTCGCCGATGGGGTGGTGCTTGTCCTTCGACGCCGGGTGCTTCTCGGTCACGCGGGGCCTCCTGTCTCGATGCGGGAGCGGTCGAGCGCGGCCAGCACCTCGTCGGTGGTGCGCACGCGGCAGACACGGGGGAAGACCTCGTCGGCGAAGAAGGAGCGCTGCGGCTCCCGGCCGGTGAGGCCGTCGCGGACGACGACGACCTGCAGGTCGAGGTCGCGCGCGGCGTAGGCGGTGGCGGCCACACCCACGTGGGTGGAGCCGCCGACGAGCAACAGGGTGTCGGCCCCGCGGGCACGCATGGTCGGCAGCAGGCAGGTGCCCTCCAGCGCCGACCAGCGGTGCTTGGGGACGTCGACGTCGCCGGGCTGCTGGCCGAGCTCGGCCAGGGTCCGGTACGCCGGGTCGCCCTGGCCCGCCGGCGGCCGGTCGGGCCGCGGATGCTCCGGCCCGAAGGCGCGGTGCTTCCCGTCGAGGTCCGACAGCGAGCGGGCGAGGTCGAGGCCGTCGGCGCGGTGGTCGGCGCGGGCCCAGGCCACGACCGCGCCGCGCTCCCGGCAGCCGTCGGCCAGGCGCCGCACCGTCGGGATCACACCCGCGGCCTCCGCGGCCGGCCGGTAGATCTCGAGCAGGTCGAAGACGCAGAGCACCGTCCGACCCGGTTCCAGGCGCTCCGCGCCGCGGAAGAGGGCCGGGTCCGCCGCGAGACTCACAGCAGCGTCACCGTGACCGACTTCTCCCGGGTGTAGGACACCAACTCCTCGGGGCCGTTCTCCTGGCCCAGCCCGCTGCGCTTCCACCCGCCGAAGGGCATGCCGGGCGGGCGCTTGCCGGTGCCGTTGACGTACACGTAGCCGGCCTCGACGGCCGCGGCGGTGCGCAGCGCGGTGCTGACGTCGTTGGTCCAGACGTTGGCGGTCAGGCCCAGCGGCAGGGCGTTGGCGCGGCGGACGACGTCGTCGACGTCCCGCCAGCCGAGGACGGCGATCACCGGCCCGAAGATCTCCTCCCGGACGACGGTCATCTCGTCGTCCAGGTCGGTGATCACGGTCGGCCGCAGGTAGAAGCCGCGGTCCAGGCCGGGCGGCCGGTCGCCGCCGAAGGCGACCGTGGCGCCCTCCCGCCGGGCGGACTCGACGAACCCGGTGACCCGCTCGTAGTGCGCCCGGAACGACAGCGGACCCACCTGGGTGTCCTCGTCCTGCGGGTCGCCGATGCGCAGCGCGGAAAGGCCGCGGTACAGCGCCTCGAGGAACGGCCCGCGGACGTCGTCGTGCACGAACAGCCGGGTGCCCGAGCCGCAGGACTGGCCGGTGGACCGGGAGATGTTCATCCCGGCGATGGCGGCCGTCGCGGCGCGCTCGGGGTCGACGTCGGGGAAGACCAGGACCGGGTTCTTCCCGCCGAGCTCGAGGCTGACGTGCTTGATCTCGTCGGCGGCGCCGTGCAGCACCGCGCGCCCGGTCGGCACCGAGCCGGTGAACGCGACGCGGGGGACGTCGGGGTGCGCGACCAGCCGCCCGCCGACCACGGGCCCGGCGCCGGTGACCACGTTGAGGACGCCGGGCGGGAGGATCTCGCCGGCGATCCGGGCCAGCTCCAGCGCCGACAGCGACGTCTGCTCACCGGGCTTGAGCACCACGGCGTTGCCGGCGGCGAGGGGTGCGGCGGACTTGCCGGCGGCGAACTTCAGCGGGTGGTTGTACGGGATGATCCGGGCCACGACGCCGTAGGGCTGGCGCAGCGTGTAGCTGAGCGAGCCGTCGGCCGGGGGGGCGGTGCTGCCGCGGGTCTGCGAGGCGATGCCGGCGAAGTAGTCCAGCTCGCCGGCGCCGCCGTCGACGTCGGCGCGCATCGCGGTGATGGGGGATCCGCCGTCGCTGGTGTCCAGCCGGGCCAGCAGTTCCCGCTCCTCGCGGATCGCGCCGGCCAGCTCGCGCAGCAGCGCCGCGCGCCTGGCCCAGCCCAGCGCGGCCCAGCCGGGCGCGGCCTGCGCCGCCGCGGCCACGGCCGCGTCGACGTCCTCGGCGGTCCCGGCGGGGAAGGTGCCGATCGTCTCCTCGGTGGCGGGGTTCTCCGACTCGAGGACGCCGCCGTCGCTGGCGTCGCGCCACTCGCCGCCGATCATCATCTGCCGGTGGGGCAGTGTCTCCCGGGCTGTCGCGGTCATCGCGGGGCCACCTTCACGTGCACGACGGCGACGGCGCCGGACAGCGCCTCCTTGAGCGCGCGGCCCAGCGCCGGCGCGAGCTCCTCGGGCTCGGTGACCGGGCCCTCCGCCCAGCAGCCGTAGGAGACGGCGAGGCCGGCCAGGTCGACCGGCGGGTCGCTGATCCGCATGCCGATCCAGCTGTTCTGCTCGGGCCGGCCGCGGTGCCGGGCCACCTCGGCCTGGTGCGGCTCGTCGTTGTAGAAGCTGGAGTTGTCGTTGACCACGACCAGCGCCGGGATGCCGTAGTGCACCGCCGTCCAGAGGGCCGAGGACGCCATGAGCAGGTCGCCGTCGCCGATGATGCCGACGCCGAGCTGACCCCGGTCCCGGGCCGCCAGCGCACCGCCGACCAGGGCGCCCGGGCCGTACCCCACGCCCCCGCCGCCGGAGTGCCCGAGGTAGCTGCCGGCGCCCGGGAACTCCCAGACGCCCTCGGGCCACGTGCGGGTGTTGCGCAGGCAGAGCAGGTGGTCGACGTCGCGGACCGCGGCCCACGTCTCGGCCACCAGCCGGGCGGGGGAGATCGGCCGGTCGTCCCAGCGCGCCCGCACCGCCTCGAGCTGGGCGGCGCGCAGCTGCTGTGCCCGGGCGGTGACGGTGGCGCGACGCTCGTCGGCGGCAGCCAGGTCCCGCCCCTGCAGGGCCTCCACCAGCTGCGCGACGCCGGTGAGCGGGTCGGCGAGCAGCTGCACGTCGCGCGCCACGGGGCTGCCGAAGGCGTTGGTCCACGACGGCTGGGCGAGGTCGCCGTGCGACAGGTCGATGACGACGGGGCCGTCGGTCGCGACCGGGGCGGTGCCCCGCGGGCCGCGGTCGGGCCGGTGCAGCAGCGCGTTGAGGTCCACGACGTCGATGGCCAGCACGACGTCGGCCTCGCGGAGCAGCGCCGCGTCGCCCGTGCAGTTCTGCGGGTGCCGGGTGGGCAGCACGACGGTGTTGCGGTCGTCGCGGTAGGCGCACCCGAGCAGCTCGACCAGCCCGGCGACGGCGGCGGTGGCGCGCGGGTCGAGGCCCACCCGCCCCGCGACGACGACGGGGAACCGGGCGCCGGCGAGCAGCTCCGCGGCCTGGGCCAGCGACGCGGGGTCGGCCGCGATCGGCGGGGCGGGGGCGTGCCGCGTGTGGTCGGGCAGCGGGACCGGGGCGTCGAGCCGCGCCTCCTGCACGCCGGCGTCGAGGCTGACGTAGGCCGGGCCCTGGGGCGCGGACAGCGCGCGCTGGCGGGCCCGGACGACGTCGGCGGCGAACGCGGCCGGCGTTATCGGTTCGGCGTCCCAGACGGTGAAGTCGCGGACCAGCTGCGCCTGGGTGGTGGCCGAGTGGATCCAGTCGATCGGCCGCCGCTGGGCGGGGTCGGCGGGGCCGCTGCCGCCCAGGAGCAGCAGCGGCGTCCGGTCGCAGAACGCGTCGTAGACCGCCATCGAGGCGTGCTGCAGGCCGACGAGGTCGTGGATCGCGGCCACCCCGAGCCGGCCGGTGGCCTTGGCCCAGCCGTGCGCGAGGGCGACCGCCACCTCCTCGTGCAGGCAGAGGAGCAGCTGCGGGTCGGTGTTGCCGCCGTGGTTGACCAGCGAGTCGTGCAGCCCGCGGAAGGAGGAGCCGGGGTTCATCGGCACGTACGGCACGTCGAGCTCGTGCAGCAGGTCGACGACGACGTCGCTGCCCCACTCGGCCGGCCCGCGCTCGGCGGGCACCCCGACCGGACGCTCGACGCTCACGCCGACGCGCGTTCGGCGTCGGCGGCGGCGCGGAGGTCGTCGGCGCCGACGCGGCCCGGGTCCAGCGCCAGCTCGGGGCGCGAGCCCATGGCCGAGAGCACCAGCTTGCGCACCCGCCGGCCGTCGAGCCCGTCGAGGCGTTCGGCCAGATCGGCGACCAGGTCGCCGTCGTCGGCCAGGCCCGCCAACCCGGGGAAGACCGCGGCCGACTCGGCCAGGGTCTGCCGCAGGATCTCGGCGATCGTGTCGCGGTCGGGCAGGCCCAGGCGCAGCACCAGGTCGGCGCGGTCGAGGAACGCCTCGTCCACGGCGGCCGCGAAGTTCGTCGTCCCCAGGACCAGGACCTGCGGGCAGGTCCTCCGGAGGAGATCGAGCCCGGAGAGCAGCGCGTCGGTCGCGCGGTGCACGTCGACCGGGTTGGTCTCGAAGCTCGCCGTGCTGCGGCGGACCGCCAGCGCCTCGATCTCGTCGACCAGCACGATCGTGTGCGGCCGGCGCGCGGCGAGCTCGGGCAGCGTGTCGGAGAACAGCCGCAGCACCGCCCGCGGGCCCTCGCCGAGCATGTCGCTCGGGAACGCGTGCGGGTCGATCTCGACGAACGTCGTCGCCCCGCGCGGAGCCAGGGCCAGCGCCACCTTCTGCGCGAGACCCTGGCAGAGCGTCGTCTTCCCGGTGCCGGGCGGGCCGGAGAGCAGCACCAGCCCGTGCGGCGCACCGTTGAGCTGACCCAGGGCCCGGCCGTGCCGGAGGATCAGCAGGCTGGTGCCGAGCAGCCGCTCCTTGAGCCCGGGCGGGGTGAGGATGCTCTCCCAGGGGCCCTCGTGATGGTCGGCCGGCAGCGCGTGCACCCCCACGATCCCCGGGGGGTAGTTCGCCGCCGGGCCGACCGAGCTCAGCGCCATCCCCGTCACGGCCAGGTGGGACGCTCGACGGCCGGCCAGTCGATGGTGGTGATGTCGCCGGCCTGGGCGTCGCGGATGTGGTCCGGCGGCTCCTCGAAGAGCACCAGCGGGTCGCAGAGCACCCGCATCGTCTCCAGCAGGCTGTCGAACATGTGGATCCGGACGACCTTGGCGGTGTTGTCGGGGTCGTCGTTGAAGTGCTGGTGCCACAGGAAGTGGTCGACCACGATCAGGTCGCCCTTCTTCCACGGGTGGTTCTCGCCGCCCTCGGGCTCGGTGCCCAGGTAGGAGTGGCCGGAGCCCTCGAGGACGTAGAGCCAGGCCTCGCCGGGGTGCCGGTGCATCGACTGGCGGCGGCCGGGGCCGATCTCGAACATCGCCATGGTGATGCCCGACGCCTGGTAGCCGATGGCCTTGTCGAGCAGGAACGTGGTGCGGGTGCCGCGCGGGCTGTTGAGCAGCTCGAGGGACTCGTAGTCGGTGTGCAGCCGGCCGGTGCGGCGCTCGTTCTGCTGGCGGGCGATCCGGCGGAGGCGACGGGCGTAGGGGTCGTCGCCGGCCGGGCCCTCGCTGACCGGCGGGCGCGGGGCGAGGGTCTCGAACGCGGCGTGCCCCGCGTCCTCGATCACGCTCATGCCCATCGTCTCGAGCATCGGCTCGCTGGAGAAGGTGAGGTAGCGCAGGGGGGCGGTGGCGCCGCTCTCGACCCCCGTGCGGTGCCACGCCCAGCAGGGGAGGTGCACCGAGTCGCCGGGGGCGACCGCGATGTGCTCGCCGTCGATCTCGAACCAGCCGGCGCCGCCGACCACGAGCACCATCGCGTCCCACGAGTGCCGGTGGACCGTCGTGGTGACGCCGGGGTCGATCTCGTGGACGAGCGCGTCCATCGTGCGGGTCTGGCGGTCGCCGTCGGCGCCCACGTAGACGCCGACCCGGGAGCCGCGGGCGGTCTCGACCAGCGGGGCGTCCTCGACGCGGACGACGGTGCGCCAGTTGGCGCGCCACTCCTCGACGAACTTCTTCCGGCGACTCTTCTGCACGAAGTAGTGGCTGACCGCTGTCGTCGTCCGTGTGCTCATCGCGTGGTGCTCATCGCGTGCATCGACCCCTGTGTCGGCATAAAGGACTAACCATTGGTCCTGGGATCGTGTCAAACGGCACTGGCAGTGCGCAAGGCCACATCCCGGAGCCACCCCATGTCGATCAGCCCAGCAGGGAGTCGCCGCGTTCCAGGGTCGCGATCATCGCCACCCGTCGGGCGTGCTCGGCGCCCTTGAACGGGGTGGTCAGCCAGCTCGCCACCACTTGCTCGGCGAGGTCCGGGTCGATCACCTTCGCGCCGAGCACGAGCACGTTGGCGTCGTTGTTCCCGCGCGAGATCTCCGCGTGCCACACGTCGGGGCACAGGCCGGCGCGGATGCCGGCGATCTTGTTGCAGGCGATCACCTCGCCCTGCCCGCTGCCCCCGACGACGATCCCGCGGTCGGCGGTCCCGGCGACCACGCGGCGGCAGACGTCCTCGCACAGCGGCGGGTAGTCGATCGTCCCCGCGGCCTCGTCGGCGCCGCGGTCGTCGACGACGTGGCCGGCGGCCCGGAGCGCCTCGATCAGCCGGCGCTTGAGCCCTACCCCGTTGTGGTCCGCCGCGATGGCGATGCGCACGTCAGGCGGTCAGGTCGCGGGTGCCGGGGGCGAACACGTCCTCGAGCGCGGGGGCCGTGGCCAGGATCTTCTGGTCGACCGCGTGCCGCAGCAGCTCCTCGAGCACCGCGCGGTTCGGCTCGATGCCGTAGGGGAGCGGATCGGCGCCGGTCAGCTCCATGACCCGGGCGTACATCCGGTCGGTCTTGTCGCGGACCTCGCCGGCGCGCAGGCGCTGCACGTAGAGCTGCTTGGACCGGGCGAACGCGTCGAACACCTGCGGGCCGAGCTCCGGGCGCTCCGCGAGCAGCTCGTCGCGGATCACCACCAGGTGGTTGATGGGGTACAGGCCGCGGTCCGTCAGCGCCGCGAAGCCGGCCTCGACGGGGTCCGGGATGAGCGGCGCGGCGTCGGGGGAGTCGATCTCGACCCCGACGACGGCGGCGAGCTCGCCGCTGGCGAGCATCTCGTCGAGCTCCCGGCCGGGCGGGATCGACTCGACGTTGGCCGGCGGCCGGTAGTCGGCCACGTGCTCGTCGCCGGAGAGCACCCAGGTGATCGAGTCGAGGTCCACGCCGTGCTCGGCCGCCAGGATCGAGCGGGCCCACACGCCGGTGGTGACCGTGTACCCGCGGCTCACCCCGACCTTCGTGCCCTCGAGGTCCTTCGGGTGGGTGATGCCGTGCCGGGTGTCGACGGTGATGGCGGAGTGGTGGAACCCGCGGACGAGGAACGCGGGGACGGCGGTGAACGGCACGCCGTGCGCCTTGGCGGTCAGGTACGTCGTCAGCGCCATCTCGCAGACGTCGAACTCGAGGCCGCGGACCATGCGGCGGAAGGCCTGGACGAGGACCGGCACCTCCTCGAAGTCGAACCGGAAGCCCTCCGGCACGACCGTGCCGTCCTTGAGTGCCTGGTTGTTCCCCTGGGTGCGCGTCACGGCGCGCAGGTGCAGGTCCGCCATGTGGCCGGACGCTAGCACGCTGATGGTCAGACCATAAGACCGTCGACTAAGGTGCCCTGGGACATAGGGTCGACGGTGGGCAAGGGCGAGGCGAGGAGTGGGAATGGCTGAGCAGGTTCTGGCGGCGGTCCGGACCGGGCCGGGGACGACGGAGATGCGCGAGTTCCCGATGCCGGAGATCGGCGACGACGCCGCGCTGCTCAAGATCGAGGTCGCCGGCATCTGCGGCACCGATGTGAAGCTCTACCGCAAGCCCACGATCGACGAGCCGGTGATCATGGGCCACGAGAACGTCGGCATCGTCGCGCGCGCCGGCGCCCAGTGGTCGCGGATCCACGGTCTCGAGGAGGGCGACCGGATCTTCGTCGAGCACTACGTCGGCTGCATGCACTGCGCGTGGTGCCGGGCCGGCGAGTACCGGCACTGCGAGCTCACCGATTGGCGCACGAACCCCGACGCCCGCCGCTACGGCTACACCTCGTCGAACAACCCGGGGCGGCTGTGGGGCGGGTTCTCCCAGTACATGTACCTGCCCTGGAACGCGGTCACCCACAAGGTGCCCGACGGCGTCTCCGCCGAGCTCGCCGGCCTGGTCACCCCGCTGTCCAACGGCATCGAGTGGGCGCTCAACGCCGGCAAGGTCGGCTACGCGCGGACCGTGCTCATCCAGGGGCCCGGCCAGCAGGGCCTGTCCCAGGTCGTCGCCTCGAAGCAGGCCGGCGCCTCGCTCATCGTCGTCAGCGGCACCACCCGCGACGCCGGCCGGATGGAGCTCGCGAAGGCCCTGGGCGCCGACGCGGTCATCGACGTCCAGCAGGAGGACGCGCTCGCCCGCGTCCTGGAGCTCACCGGCGGCGTCGGGGTCGACGTCGTCCTCGACTGCACCTCCGGGGCCGGCACGGCGCCCGTGCTGCTCGGCATCGACGCCCTGAAGCGGCGCGAGGGGATCATGGTCACCCAGGGCGAGGAGGCGGCGTTCCCCGACTTCCCGCTGAAGCGGATGACCGAGAAGTGCATCACCCTCGCCAGCGCTCGCGGGCACAGCTACCGCTCGGTCGAGCTCGCCCTGGAGCAGCTGGCCTCGCACCGCTTCCCGCTCGAGCGGCTGGCCACGCACAGCTTCGGGCTCGAGGACGTCGACCACGCCATCCGCGCCCTGGCCGGCGAGACCGGCGAGGACGCCCTGCACATCTCCCTCAAGCCGTGGGGCGACGCGTGAGTGCCGTCCGCGGGGACGTCGTCGTCACGAACATCGCCCGGGCCGACCGCGTGGCGGTCGACGGGCTGGCGGCGCTCGGCGTGGCCACCGTGCACGAGGCCCAGGGCCGCACGCACCTGCTCGACCCCGCGCTCCGGCCCGTGTACGCCGGTGCCCGCGTGGCCGGCACCGCGGTCACGGTCAGCCTGCCGCCCGGCGACAACTGGATGGTGCACGTCGCGGTCGAGCAGTGCACCGAGGGCGACGTGCTGGTCATCACGCCGACGAGCCCCTCCCAGGCGGCCTACATCGGCGACCTGCTGGCCACCAGCCTGTCCGCGCGAGGCGTGCGCGGCGTGATCCTCGACGCGGGCTGCCGCGACGTCGCCGACCTGACCGCGATGCGGTTTCCCGTGTGGTCGCGCCACGTGTCGGCGTTCGGCTGCATCAAGGAGACGCTCGGCAGCGTCAACGTCGGCGTGGCCTGCGCAGGGCAGTGGATCGAGCCCGGGGACGTCGTGGTCGCCGACGACGACGGCGTCGTCGTCGTCCCCCGGCGCCGCGCCGCTGCCGTCCTCGACGCCGCCCGCGCCCGCGAGCAGCGCGAGGCGGCCATCCGGGAGCGGTACCGCGCCGGCGAGCTCGGGCTGGACATGAACGACATGCGGCCGCGACTGGCCGCGAAGGGCCTGACCTACGTCGAGCAGGAGCCCGACCGGTGATCATCGACATCCACGGCCACTACACGACGGAACCGGCGCAGCTGAAGCGCTTCCGCCAGGCGCAACTGGCGGCGGTCGAGAGCGGCTCGGCCGCCCCGCAGCTGGACTGCATCAGCGACGACGAGCTGCGCGAGAGCGTGGAGACCAACCAGCTGCGGGTGCTGCGCGAGCGTGGCGGCGACCTGATGATCTTCTCGCCGCGGGCGTCGGGCATGGAGCACCACGTGCCCGATCCGGTGACGGCGGTGGCCTGGGCGCAGGCGAGCAACGACCTCGTCGCCCGCATCGCCGACCTCTACCCGCAGCACTTCGCCGGGGTGTGCCAGCTGCCGCAGACCCCGGGTGGGTCCCAGGACCACGTCGTCGCCGAGCTGCGGCGCTGCGTCGAGGAGCGCGGGTTCGTCGGCGCCAACCTCAACCCCGACCCCTCGGGCGGCTTCTGGACCTCCCCGCCGCTGACCGACCCGTACTGGTTCCCCGTCTACGAGGCGCTGGTCGAGCTCGACGTGCCGGCCATGGTGCACGTGTCCACCTCGTGCAACCCGGTCTTCCACGCCCTCGGTGCGCACTACCTCAACGCGGACACGTCGGCGTTCATGCAACTGCTCGAGGGCGACCTGTTCGCGCGGTTCCCGACGCTGCGGCTGGTCATCCCGCACGGCGGCGGCGCCGTGCCCTACCACTGGGGCCGCTACCGCGGGCTGGCCATGCGCATGGGCTGGCAGGACCCGGCCGAGCTGCTGCGCAACGTCTTCTTCGACACCTGCGTCTACCACCAGCCGGGCATCGACCTGCTGACCCGCGTGATCCCGACGGAGAACATCCTCTTCGCGTCCGAGATGCTCGGCGCCGTCCGCGGCGCGGACCCCGAGACCGGCATCGAGTGGGACGACACCAAGCGCTACCTGGACGCCGCGCAGCTGAGCGGCAAGCAGCGGGACGCCGTCTTCGAGGGCAACGCCCGGCGGGTCTACCCCCGGCTGGCCGCGCGGCTGGAGGGGAACTGATGGCCCGGCTGCACCTGACCTTCGCCTGCGGCGACTACGACCGCACCCGCGCCCTGGAGGACGGGACGGTCCGGCCCGACGGCATCGACCTCACCTACCTGCGGCTGCCCGTCGAGGAGACCTTCTTCCGGATGCTCCGGCACCGGGAGTTCGAGGTCGCCGAGATGTCGATGTCCTCGTACGTGAAGTCCCTGGACCTCGACGAGCCACCGTTCGTCGCGCTGCCGGTCTACACCTCGCGGCAGTTCCGGCACGCCGGCATCTTCGTCAACGCCGACTCCGGGATCGAGAAGCCGGAGGACCTGCGGGGCCGGATCGTCGGGACGCCGGAGTGGCAGCTGACCGCGGGCGTGTGGATCCGCGGCATCCTCGCCGACCACCACGGCGTGCCGGTCGACTCGGTCGAGTACCGGACCGGTGGGCAGGAGACGCCGGGCCGGGTCGAGAAGGCCGCGGTCGACCTCGGGGAGCGGATCCGCATCTCGCCCATCGGCCCGGAGCAGACGCTGGCGCGGATGCTCGCCGACGGCGGGATCGACGCCTTCCAGGGCCCGCGCGTGCCGTCGTCCTTCGTGCCCGGCGGGCGGGTGCGGCGGCTGTTCGCCGACCCGGTCGCGGCCGAGAAGCAGTACTTCGCCGAGACCGGGATCTTCCCGATCATGCACGTCGTCGTCGTCCGCAGGGATGTCTACGAGCGCCACCCGTGGGTGGCCCAGACGCTGACGAAGGCGATGACCGTCGCGAAGAACCGGGCCATGGCCGAGCTGTACGACTCCTCGGCGCTGCGGTTCATGCTGCCCTGGCTGATCCCCGGCCTCGAGGAGGCGCGGTCGCTGCTCGGCGCGGACTACTGGTCCTACGGGCTGGGCGCCAACGAGCACGTCCTGGACACGTTCCTCCGCTACCACCACGACCAGGGGCTGTCCCGCCGGCGGTACGCGCCCGCGGAGCTCTTCGCGCCCGAGGCGACGGAGAACTTCGTCATCTGAGGGGCGGTGCCACCGTCAGGCGGCTGCCATCAGCAGCTGCTTGAGCGGCGTGGCCTCGTCGGCGGCACGGTCGGCCGGGATCGTCGCGCCCTGGGTGAGCGCCTTGCGCACCACCATGTAGTCGGGCGGGCTGTTCACCGCGTCGACGGCGAGCAGCCGGCCCGCGCGGTAGTAGAGGACGGCGAACTTCTCGCTGTCGGGCTCCCCGCGGACGACGAACTCGTCGTAACCGGTCGACAGGCCGGCGATCTGCAGGCGCAGGTCGCCCTGGTTGGACCAGAACCACGGCACGTTCGGCGCGCGGTCGGGCGCGCCGACGATCGCCGCGGCCGCGGCGGTGGCCTGGCTGACCGCGCTGTTCACCGACTCGAGGCGCACCCGCCCCTCGCCGGTGAGGGGGTGCGGGAGCACCGTGCAGTCGCCGGCCGCGACGACGGTGGGCTCGCTGGTGCGTGCCCGGGCGTCGACGACGATGCCGCCGTCGCACTCGAGGCCCAGCTTCTCGGCCAGCTCGGTGCGCGGGATGACGCCCACGCCGACGACGACCAGGTCGGCCGGCAGCTCCGTCCCGTCGGACAGCAGGACGGCCGCGACCCGCCCCTCTACCTCGCGGAAGGCGGTGACCGTCGCGCAGGTGAGCACGGCCGTCCCGCGGCGCTCGTGCGCTCGGCGGTAGAACTCGGAGACGACCGGGGCGACGGCGCGGCCGATCAGCCGGTCGGTCGCCTCCACCACGGTCACCGACGCACCGAACGACCGCGCGACCGCCGCCGCCTCGAGGCCGATGAACCCGCCGCCGACGACGACGACGCGCGCCGCGCCGGTCAGCTGCGCGCGCAGCACCGTCGCGTCGTCGACCCCGCGCAGATAGCAGATGCCGGCGAGGTCGGCGCCGGGCACGGTGAGCCGGCGGGCGCTCGCCCCAACCGTGAGCGCGAGCCGCTCGAACGGCAGCTCCCGCCCGGACGCGGTGCCGGCGATCCCCGTCGCGGAGGCGTCCGAGGCCAGCGTGACGTCGGTGACCTGCTCCCCGCAGACGAGGTCGATGCCGGCCTCGCGGTAGAAGGCGGGGGTGCGGAAGGCGAGCGTCTCGGGCCCCGCGGTGCCGGCGAGGAAGTCCTTGGACAGCGGCGGGCGCTGGTAGGGGGCGTGCGGCTCCTCACCGATCAGCGTGATCGGCGCGGTGTACCCGAGCTCGCGCAGCGACACCGCCAGCTGCAGACCGGCCTGGCTCGCGCCGACGACGAGCGTGCCGGCGCTCACCGGGGGTCCCGGAGCCTGGGCGGCATCGCGTGCCCCTCTCGACGAGTGTCAATGGTCAGACCATTCCACGATAGCGTGCATCGTCGCGCCGTCCAACCCTCGCGCGCGGACGCTCCCCCCGCTCAGTGACCTTCGGCCGCCACCGCGGCGGCCGCGACGGCCGCCGCGCCCGGCTCGAGGTAGGAACCGCCGCGCACCACCGGTGAGAGGTCCGCGGCGAGCTCGTAGTGCAGCGGCATGCCCGTGGGGATGTTCAGGCCGAGCACCTCGTCGGGGGACAGCTGGTCGAGGTGGGCGACCAGGGCCCGCAGCGAGTTGCCGTGGGCCACCACGAGGACGGTCTGGCCGCTGCGGAGGTCCGGCGCGATCACCTCGCGCCAGTACGGCAGCAGGCGGGCGGTGACGTCGGCCAGGCTCTCGGTGCGCGGCAGCGTGCCGGCGGGGAGGTCTGCGTACCGCGGGTCGGCGGCGGGATCGCCCGGGGTGCCGGGTTCGAGCGGCGGGGGTGCGACGTCGAAGGAGCGTCGCCACAGCAGGTACAGGTCGTCGCCGAAGCGCTCGCGGGCGACCGTCCGCGCCATGCCCTGGAGGGCGCCGTAGCAGCGCTCGTTGAGCCGCCAATGCCGCCGGGTCGGCACCTCCGGCCGGCCGAGCGCGTCCAGGACGATCGCGCCGGTCCGCACGGCGCGGGTGAGCACCGAGGTGTGCACGACCGTCGGCAGGAGGCCGGCCTCGCGCAGGAGGGCGGCGCTGTGCCGGGCCTGCGCCTCGCCGCGCGCGGTCAGGTCGACGTCGACCCAGCCGGTGAACAGGTTGCGGGAGTTCCACTCGCTCTCGCCGTGGCGGAGGACGACGAGCGACGGCATGCGGCGACCATAGCGACACCGGGACGTTCGTGGTCTAATGGACAGACCAAAGCACTTCGATGTGGCGAGCCTCGCCGGCTGCCGCCGATGCAAGAGGCCGACGAGAGGACCGCGACCCGTGCCGAAGGTGATCTACGTGAGCGCTTCGGGCGCCGAGCAGGCGGTCGACGCCCTCGATGGCGAGTCCGTCATGGCGACCGCCGTCAAGAACGGCGTCCCCGGGATCATCGGCGAGTGCGGCGGCAACGCCTCCTGCGCGACGTGCCACGTGTGGGTCCGGGACGAGTTCCTGTCTCTCGTCGGGGAGCCGGGCGAGATGGAGGACGACCTCCTCGATCTCGGCGTCGGCGACCGCCGGGCCGGCAGTCGCCTGTCCTGCCAGATCACCTGCACCCCCGAACTGGACGGGCTCACGGTCGACGTCCCTCCGGAGCAGGCCTGACGGCGGTTGACACCGCTCACCCAAAGGTATGACAGTTAGCCCTCCTGCTCCAGCCGGGCTCGCAGGGCAGTAGCGCACAGGGAGAAGAGACGCATGCTCCGCAGGGAGATCAACGAGCTGCTGACCCAGACCGGGCCGGGCACGCCCATGGGCGAGCTGTTCCGGCAGTACTGGTTCCCCGCCTGCCTCGCGGAGGAACTGCCGGAGGACGGCGCCCCGCCGGTCCGGCTCAAGCTGCTCGGCGAGCGGATGGTCGCCTTCCGCGACAGCTACGGCCGCTACGGCCTGATCGACGAGTTCTGCGCGCACCGCGGCGCCTCGCTCTGGTTCGGCCGCAACGAGGACGGTGGCCTCCGCTGCCCGTACCACGGCTGGAAGTACGACACGACCGGGCAGTGCACCGAGGTGCCCTCGGAGGCCGACAACTCCAGCTTCGCCGAGAACGTGAAGCTCACGGCGTACCCGCTGGTCAAGATCGGCGACATCCTCTGGACCTACATGGGCGACCCCGCGAAGCAGCCGCCGCTGCCCGAGTACGAGTTCGCGCTGGTCCCCCCGGAGCAGACCTACACGTCCAAGCGCTGGCAGCAGAGCAACTGGCTGCAGGCCTTCGAGGGCGGGATCGACTCCAGCCACGTCACGTTCCTGCACTCCGGCGGCCTCAAGAGCGACCCGCTGTTCAAGGGCGCCAAGGGCAACCAGTACAACCTCAACGACACCAAGCCCTTCTTCGAGGTCGCCGACAGCGACGGCGGCCTGTTCGTCGGCGCGCGCCGCAACGCCGAGGAGGGCCAGTACTACTGGCGGATCACGCCCTGGGTGATGCCGAACTTCACGATGGTCCCGCCGCGCGGCGACCACCCGATCCACGGGCACTTCTGGGTGCCGATCGACGACGAGAACTGCTGGGCGTACAGCTTCGACTACCACCCGGTGCGGGCGCTGACCCCCGAGGAGCGGCAGGCGATGATCGACGGGCACGGGGTGCACAGCAAGAACATCCCGGGCACCTACCGGCCGGTCGCCAACATGGACAACGACTACCTGATGAACCGCGAGAAGCAGAAGAGCGGCGAGTGGTACTCCGGGGTCGAAGGGATCGCGATCCAGGACTCGTCGCTGCAGGAGAGCATGGGCCCGATCGTCGACCGGACCAAGGAGCGTCTGGTGCCGGCCGACAGCGGCATCATCAAGGCCCGGCAGAAGCTGCGGAAGGCCGCGCTCGCGCTGCGCGACCACGGCACCACCCCGCCCGGCGTCGACCCGAAGCACCACCACGTCCGCTCGGCGGCCGTCGTCCTGCCCCAGGCCGAGGCGTTCCTCGACGCCGCGCGCGAGGACGTCACGGTGCGTCCCGGCATGCCGGTGAGCTCCGTCTGATGGGCAGGGTCTGATCGTGGTCGTCGACACCAGCCTGCTCAGCAGCTGCGCCAAGGCGGCGTCGGCCGCGGAGGCGCGCTACCGGATCGACCGGCCGATCGCGCCCTCGCGGGCCGGGCGCGTCGTGGCGCTGGACGCCGGCGCCGCCGACGTGCTCGCGCGCACGGCCCAGCTGGAGTGGGCCAACGCCCGGTTCTACGTCTGCGAGTCGGCCGGGGAGGACGCCGAGAGCGTCCTGCTCCGTGGCATCGACGGTGGCCCCGCGACGCTGGCCGACGAACTGGCCAGCGCGTCGGTTGTGGTCATGGTCGCCACGAGCGACGCCGGGGCCGACTGCGCGTACGCGCTGGGCAAGGCGTGCTGGGAGCGGGGCGTGCAGACCGCCGGGCTGGTCCTCGGCGACGGCACCGACGAGGGCACCGCGGCCGCCGCGGCGGTGGCGGCACTGCGCCCGCACGCCCGGGTGCTGCTGCCGAAGGCCGACGAGAGCGACGTGGTCGAGCTGCTGAGCGCGCTGCGTGTCTAGGGGGCGGCGTGTCTGACCGGGTGAGCCTGCGCGACCTGCAGGCGATGAAGGACGGCGGACGCAAGATCGTCGGCGTCGTCGCGTGGGACTACCAGGTCGCGCGGATCGTCGACCGAGCCGGCGTCGACCTCGTCTCCGTCGGTGACACCGTCGGGGTCAACCTCTGGGGGCACACGAACCCCTTCGAGGTGACGATGGAGGAGATGCTGGTCGTCGCCAAGGCCGTGCGCCGCGGCGTGCAGCGGGCCCTGGTGAGCGTCGACTTCCCGTTCGGTCCGCTGCAGGAGGGCGCCGACAGCGCGGTCCGGGCCGCGATCCGGTTCGTGAAGGAGGCCGGCGTCGACATGGTCAAGCTCGACGCCGCGTCGGACTACCTCGACGCCGTCGAGGCGGTGACCCGCGCCGGCATCCCGGTGTTCGCGCAGTTCGGCATCACGCCGCAGACCGCGCTGCGCTACGGCGTCGAGTACAAGGCCATCCCGACGGCGGCCGACGCCGTGCCGGTGGAGCTGAAGGACGAGCTGATCTCCGAGGCCAAGCGGCTCGAGGACGCGGGCGCGGCCCTGCTCAACTTCACGAACTCGGGCCCGGTGGTGGGCGCGGCGGTCGCCGACGCCGTCACCGTCCCGGTGGTCGGCGGGTTCGGCGGCGGCCCCTGGCTCGACGGCCGGATGCGCATGGTGAACGCCGCCATCGGCTACGCGGCGTCGGCGATCGACGGCGCGCCGGACACCTACGTCAACGTCGCGAAGCTGACGCTGGAGGCCATGACGGCCTACGCCGACGACGTCCGGTCCGCCCGGCAGCTGCCCGGCGGCATCCCGGTCCCGAACCCCTAGGAGAACCACCCGTGCCCACCGCCGTCGCCGACGGGATCCCGACCCGCTACGAGGTGACCGGGGACGGTCCGCCGCTGCTGATGTTCTCGCCGGGCGGCTTCGACTCGACGCTGGAGAGCTGGCGGACGGTCGGCGTCTACAAGCGGCTGAACCTGCTCGCGCACCTGGAGCAGCGCTACACCTGCATCACCTTCGACCGGCGGGAGTCGGGGCGCTCGGGGGGCCGGCTGGAGCGGATCTCCTGGTCGGACTACGTGCGGCAGGGGCTCGGGCTCCTCGACGCCCTCGGCGTCGACTCCGCGCACCTGATGGGGGGCTGCGTCGGGTGCTCGGCGGTGGCCGCCATCGGCGTCGCCGCCCCGGAGCGGGTGCGGTCGATGGTGCTGTACTCGCCCGCCGGGGGCGTGAAGTACCGGATGAAGCAGCACTCCCGGTTCGAGCAGCACCTCGCGTTCGTCGACGAGCACGGGCTCGGCGCCGTCGTGGACCTGGTGCGGTCCTCGGAGGCCAGCTTCACCAAGGACCCGCGGGTCGGGCCGTGGAACAGCGTGCTCCGGACCGACGCGGCGTTCGCCGCGGCCTACGCCGCGGCCGATGCGGCGCGCTACCGGGTGACGGTCGCCGGGCTGGTGCGGCTGATGTTCGACCGCGACACCGTGCCGGGGGCCGAGCCGGAGGACCTGCTCCGCCTCGACGTCCCGGCCCTCGTCGTCCCCGGTCAGGACGAGTCGCACGCCCCGTCCGCCGCCCGCTACCTCGAGGAGTGCCTGCCCCGGGTCGAGTACTGGGACGTCCCGGTCGTCGACCAGACGGAGGAGACGGCCCCCGCCCGGATCCTGGAGTTCCTGGACGGCGTCGAGGCCGCGCGCTAACTGCCCGGCAGCCAGCGCGGCACGCGCTCGAGGTACTCCTCGTAGGCACGGCCGAACGCCGCCGTCAGCCGGGCCTCGTCGGCCGCGACCCGGCGACCGAACCACGGCCCGGCCAGGGCGAGGGCGCCGATGGCCAGCGGCGAGCGCGTGACCAGGGCAGCCCCGGTCATGAAGGTCAGGTGGCCCAGGTACATCGGGTTGCGGGTCCAGGCGTAGACGCCGTCGGTCACCAGCCGATCGGGCATTCCCTGCGACATGCCGGGCGGGCCACCGGCCCGGCCGGTCCGGTAGCTGCCGGCCAGCTTGTAGGCGGCGAAGCCGGCGGCCAGCAGCGGGGTGCCGGAGGCGTGCAGCCGGGCCCGCCGCAGGCCCTGTTCCGCGAGCAGGGCCAGGGGCAGGGCGACGAACGTGCGAGTCGACGTCGAGCGCAGGGACAGCCTCATGTGGTGGTGCCTTCCGTGCTGGGGTGGCGCGCCCGCCTGGACAGGCGGGCGGAGAGGACGGCGGGGGCCGCGATGAGCGCGCCGCCGAGGGCCAGCGCGACGGCCACGGGGGCGAACGTCACGATCCCGGCGGCGCCGAGCGGGGCGACCAGCAGCGCGGCGGCGCGGAAGGTTCCCGACGCGGCGATCGCCTCGCCGCGCTCCTCGCGGTGCACCGCCTCGGCCGCGACGGCGGGCCCGGCGGTCTGGAGCGCCCCGGCCCCGAGACCCGACACCACCAGCGCCAGCGCGACGAGCGCGGCGGACGTGGCGAACGGCCCGACCGCGGCGGTGCCCGCCCCCGCGGCGAGCGCCCCGACGACGAGGGAGAGAGCCAGGCCGCGAGCACGAAGCCGGCCGACCACGCCGGACCCGGCGAGCTGGGCGCCGTTGGCCAGGGACACCAGGAGCCCGATCGCCGCCGTCGTCTGGCCGGCGGCCTCCAGGGCCACGGGGACGTAGGAGCCGAGCAGCCCGCGCCACGCACCGGAGGACACCGCGGCCCAGCAGCCGGCGTCCACCCCGGGACGGCGCCAGATCCGGCCCGGCGGACGGTCGGCCGGAGGGGTGAACGGGGGGAGCCGGTCGAGCAACAGCGTCGGGACGCAGGCGGCGGCGGCCAGCGCGGTGGCGACGGCGAGGGCGGCCGACAGCGAGCGCTCTCCGACGTACCCGGCGACGACCGGGCCGATCAGCAGGCCGGCGGCCGAGACGAGGTTGATGACGGCGAGGCCCGACACGGCCGGCCGGTCGCCGCGGACCATGTGGGTCTGGCTGCCGGTCCAGAAGAAGGCGCGTGCCACGCCTTGCAGGAGGTGTGCGACGGCGAACGGGACCAGCGCGGTGGTGAGCGCCGCGGCGGCGTTGGAGACGGCGAGGAGGACCGCAGCGGCCAGGATGAAGGTCCAGTCGGGGAACCGGTTCATCCAGGCGCCCATGCCGATGCGGGCCAGCATCTGCGCGAGGGCGCTGAGCGCGACGAGCAGGCCGACCTGGACCCCGCTGTAGCCGGCTTCGAGGGCCAGGAGGGGCAGCGCGACGCTGGCGATGCCGAGGGCGACGGAGAAGACGAGCGCGGCCGTGGTGGTGGCGGCGGTGTCCCGCAGCGAGGACCGACGGGTGTCCTTCGCAGCGGTCATGGGTCTCCCTCGGGGCGGTGGGCGGGCCGGGAACAGAGCGACGGCGTCCCCGCGGGCGCGAGCCGCGGGGACGCCGTCATCGATGTGCGGGGTCGATCAGGCCTGACCGGCCAGCTCCCCGACCCGGCTCTGCTCCGTGTACTCCGGGGAGTCCTCCAGGTAGGCCACGTTGTCGTAGCCCAGGTGCTTGAAGAGGCGGTTCTGGAAGGACAGCACGCGCAGCGGGGTGCCGTCGGCGGCGAAGATCTGGCAGACGTGGTTCTGCGGGACGTAGACCGTGTCGCCCTGCTTGAACTCGTGGCGGGTGGGCTCCTTGGCGATCCGCGCGTAGTACTTCTCCGCGATCTCGGCCTCCACCTCCCACATGAGCGCGTAGCCCTCGCCCTCGAGGATGTAGTGCACCTCGTCGGCCATCTTCCAGTACTTGCCCGAGCGGCCGCCGGCGGGAATCTGCAGCTCGAGGGCGTCGACGGAGAACTGGCGCGCGTCGGTGCGCTCCGGGGCGTTCATGACCCGGACCCGGCCCAGCTGCGTGGTCTCCCAGGTGCAGTCGGAGGGCTTGATGACCTTCTTGCGGTCCAGGACGCCGGGCGTCCAGATCGCCGACCAGTCCTCGCGGGGACCGAAGCGGTCCTCCTCCTCCACCGGACCGCTGCGGCCCTGCTGGATCAGGCCCATGAACATCCAGGAGCACTTGGCCTTGACGACCAGGGCGACGGCCTTCTCGGGGTACGGGTTGAAGTGCCTGTGCACCGAGTCGGTGTGGACGAAGACGAGGTCGTCCTTCTCCCAGTCGTAGCGCTGGTCGTCGTGGATCTCGTAGCCCTTGCCCTCGAGGATGTAGAAGGCGGCCTCGTTCTGGTGGCCGTGGCCGTGGTTGCTCGACTCACCGGGCAGCTCCACGAAGTGGACCTGCAGGGTCTGGGTGAGGAAGTCCTCGTCGCCCGGGCCGATCCGCCACCAGGTGCGGCTCTTCTCGCTGTCGCCGGAGTGGCCGACCTTGGCGTCGTCGACGACGACGCTGTCGTCGCGGACCCGCTCGGCGGCCAGCTGGGCCTTGCGGAAGTGGCCGAGCCCGTAGGTCTCGGACGTCAACCCCCTGACGAAGACGCGGCCCTTCTTGCCCATGTCTGCCTCGCAATCTGTTCGGTGGTGCCTGGCCCGTGGGTCGGACGTCGCGGCCGGCCTCAGACGAGGAGTCGTCGAGGCGCGCGCGGCGGCGGTGGCGACGCCGGCGATCTGGAGCAATGGTCTGACCTTTGTATCACGCGTCACTACGGGAGGGAAGCGGGCTCACCTGGTGAAGACGCCGTCGGGCGGCTCGGGGGAGGCGACGGCGTAGGCGTCGTGGACCGGCGGGGCGTCGCCCACGAAGCGGTCGAGGTCCGCGCCGTCGACGACGCGGGAGGGCATCGGATCGCCGGCGCAGCGCCGGGTGAGCGCGGCCAGCGGCAGGTCGGCGTCGGAGGCCACGGCGACCAGGTTGCCGAACCGGCGGCCCCGGAAGGTGCCGGGCTCGGCGAGCAGGCAGACGTGGCCGAAGACCGCGCGCAGGGTGGCGGCCTGTGCGCGGGCGAAGCGCAGTGGCGGGCCGTCGGCGACGTTGGCGGCGAACACCCCGCCCGGTCGCAGCACGCGCTGCGCCTCGGTCGCGTACTCGACGCTGGTCAGGTGGGCGGGGGTCCGGGCGCCGGCGAACACGTCGCTGAGGACGACGTCGGCGCTGGCGGTGGGCAGGGTGCTCAGACCGGCGCGGGCGTCGGCGGCGCGGACCCGGATGCGCGCCTGCCGGGGGAGCGGCAGGTGGGCGCGGACAAGCTCGGTGAGCGGCTCGTCGATCTCCATCACCCGTTGCCGGGACCCGGGGCGCGTCACAGCCAGGTAGCGGGGGAGGGTGAGGGCGCCGCCGCCGAGGTGGACGACGTCGATCGGGGCGCCGGGCGGAGCCGCGAGGTCGAGCACGTGGCCCATCCGGCGGACGTACTCGAACTCCAGGTGCGCCGGATCGTCGAGGTCGACGTGCGACTGCGGGGTCCCGTCGACCAGCAGCATCCAGGAGGCGTCGCGGTCGGCGTCGGCGAGCAGCTCGGCGATGCCGCCGGCGACCGGAGTGGGCCCCGGCGGGACGAGCATGGGTGGGGTCCGCTGCGGTCGGGGCACCGCCTCATCGTCCCCGGAGGAGGGATTCGGCGGTGCGGTCGCCCTCGACGTCGACGTCCGCCGGTCTGCCCCAGAGGCGCAGCAGGAGCTGGGTGGCGGTGCCGGACAGGTGGGCGTGCTCGTTCCCGGATGCCCTCGGTGCCACGGTCACCGTGCCGCGGTCCACGCGGACCGACCACGTGCGGCCGGTGTCCGTCGCGGTGACCGCCACGGCGCGGTCGGCGCTCACCAGCGGCTCGGTGTGTGCCCAGCGGGGGACGACGACCGTGAGCAGCTCGTCGACGCCGTCGTCGGCCAGCGCGGGCTCGACCGGCGCGAGGGGGATGCCGGCGGCGGATTCGAGGTCCATCCGGTGCACGGTGAGCTCGTGTGCCTGGCGACGCGCCCAGGAGGCGGCGACCTTCTCCGCCGCGGGACTCATGTGCCAGGCCGGCGCCGTCGGTGGGGTGTCGCGCAGGGCGGTGACCAGCGTGGCCAGACCGTCGCCGTACCAGTCGAGGAGTCCCTCGGACGGCGGTTCCTGCCGGGCTGCTGGTCCCGGGGGCTCGGTGGTGCCGGCGCGCAGGATGGCGGTCGCCCAGCGGTGCACCGTGCCGAGGTGGCCGACGAGGTCGCGCGCCCGCCAGTCGGGGATCCAGGGGACGCGGGCGTCGAGGTCCGTACCCGCGGGGGTCGCGCGGAGCTCGAGCTCCTGCGCGATCACGCCGAAGCGCTCGCCCTCTCCGGCGACGGCCGCGATCCACCGTTGCCGCAGCGCCTCGCCGGCGAGTGGTTCCACACGTCCATCGTGCCGCAGGTCGCTCGATCTCAGCCTGCCCCGGAACGCTTCCCCGCACTGCTGCCGGGACTGCCCCCGACGACCGCTCATCCGGTCGGTGGGTGGGCAGTCGGTCGACGGCACGAGAGCGGTGGGTCAGAAGGGCGGTGGGTCAGAAGGGCGGTGGGTCGACGGGCTGGGCATCCCTCGCCGGTGGCGGCTCGGGTTGATCCGACGTCGACGGGAGGTCGTCGGTGCCGAACGGGATCGGGTGGGTGACGATGCGCTCACCGCTGGGGAGGGTCCACTCGAGGCCACCGTCGGCGCGACGCCGCAGCCGCCAGCCGGGTGCCTGGTGGCTGAGCCGGTGGTGGTGGCGGCAGAGGCAGCAGAGGTTCTCCGCGGACGTCGGCCCGTACGGGTAGGGCACGACGTGGTCGAGGTCGCAGCGGACCGGCCGGGCGCGGCAACCGGGGAACCGGCAGCGCCTGTCGCGCGCGCGGACGTACCTGTCGAGCGGGTCCGACGGCCGGTATCGATCGGTGGCTGGCGGCGGTCCGAGCCCGCGGCCGGCCGGCGGGTGGGTGCACGGCCGGCGACCGCTCCGGCAGGCCCGCCGGTGGCACGCAGCCCTCCGACGCACTTCGAAGGCGTCGGTGAGGGCGAGAAGTGCCCCCGAGATCTCGTCGATCACGGCGATGGTGGGCAGCGACGCCAAGGCCGTGCCCCCCTTCGTGCGGAGGCCCAGGAGCGCGGCGACGTCGGCCACGGCCTGCTCGTCCTGGCTGCTGACCGTCGGTGTGCTCTCAGCGCCGTCCTGACCGTCGGGAGGGGCGGGCGAGTCAGCGTCGTCGTCCGCGGCCGTGCTCGGGGCCGGTGCCGCCGGCTCAGCGGAGGCATCGTCGGGCGGGGTGCCGTCAGCCGGTGTGCACTCGGCGGACGGGCGGGGCAGCAGACCCAGGGCGTAGGCCATCTCGCGGATCTCGAGCGCGGACACCGCCATGCCGTCGAGCTCGCCGGGCTCGTCGCCGCCGGAGAGCGTCCGCGCAGGTGCGACCACGGTCAGGGTCACCTGCACCGGCGGCTGGCCGGCCGACCCCTGGCCGATCAGCAGATCGGCCAGGCAGTCGGCCATCCGCTGGTCCTTGGTGCGCTCGTCCCCTGGACTCTTGCAGGCCTCGGCGAGCGCCTCGAGGCGCCGGTAGCACGCACGGGTCACCGGCGCCGACATCATCGCGGTCAGCGACGCCATCCCGTCCCGGTCGCCGTACATCCGCACCGAACGGTCCCGCAGGGCCCGGGCCAAGCGCTTCGCCGCCGCCGACGCGTCAGCGCGGAGCGCTGCTCGCCGGGCGGTCTCCCGGAGTTGGGCCGCGGTGCGCCCCGGCGCCTTGGCCATGAGCGCGGACTCGACCCCGGCCCGGATCTCGTCGTCGAGGCCGGCGACCCAGTCGACCATCACGCGGACGTGGGCCCACGAGATCACCCCTGCGTCGAGCGCCGCCAGTGTTGCCGGTAGCCGCTCGACCAGGCCGATCGACTCGGAGAGCAGTACGCCGGCGGTCCGGGAGGGGAGGTGCAGCGTCGCCATCACCTCGTCGACGGCCCACTCGCTGACCTCCGTGAGCGCCGACGGCCGCGCGGCCCGTGACGCGGCCGCCGCCGCACCCACCTCGTCATCGGGCCGGTCCAGCTCGTCGGCCGGCCGGCACGCCGCGAACGCGGCCAGTTCGCGGGCCTGCACCGCAGCCAGCCGGTTCTGCTCCTCGGCCGCCGCTTTCGCGGCCGCGAGGTGGGCTGCGCCGGACTCGAGCAGTCGGGCGAGCCGGTCGCACTCCTCGCCGAGGGGTGCAGGGCCGGCGGGGGTGGCCTGGGACGGAGCAGGCGATGGAGCGGGGGGCGGGACGTCGGGCAGCGGGGGGTCGCCAGCGCGGCCGTCTGCGTGCGCCGCATCGGGCGTGACGGGACGGCCGTGGGGGCGGAAGCTCCCGGCGAGCTCGAACACGGTCTCGGGCAGGCCGAGGAAGTCGTGCAGAGCACGCTCGACGGCAGACGTCTGGCTGTACACCCACCCCGCTCGGTCATCGAACACGTGTTCGATCATAGGCGAAGTGCGGCGCCCTGACCAGCGGAGATGCGACCTGTGGACAAGCCTCTCAGCTGTGGACGACGAACCCGCTCACGTCGGTGCCACGGACGACCATCGCACCGTGACCTCACCGTGCCGCCACCTCCGCGACGACCCGACCATCGGCCACCCCTGGGCCGCGAGGCCCTCGACGGCCGCGACCCATCGCTGGCGCGGGCCGAACGTCGACAGGCCGGCCGCGGCCGCCCACGCAGCGTCGAACGCGGTGAGGAAGTCGTGCACCGGCTGCCCGGGCACGTTGTGGTGGATCAGCGCCTTCGGCAGCCGTTCGGCGAGGTCCGACGGGGTGCTGATGTCCGACACGCGGGTCGACAGCGTCAGGGTGAGGGGACCGTCGGTGTCGAGCGCGACCCAGGCCGAGCGCCGGCCCCACTCGTCGCACGTCCCCTCGACGATCAGCCCGCCAGGCGCCAGCCCTGCGCGCATCGTGTCCCACGCCTGCGCGGCCGAGTCCAGGTCGTACTGGCGCAGGACGTTGAACGCCCGCACGAGCACGGGCTGCAGGCCGGCGAGTTCGAAGCCGCCGACGCGGAAGTCGACGCGGGGCGGGTCGCGGTCGGTCGCGACGGCGGCCACGCGGGACGGGTCGATCTCCAGCCCGACGACCTCCAGGCCGTTCACCTCCGGGCCCAGGCGTTCCACGAGTTCCAGCGTCGTGACGGCGGAGGACCCGTACCCGAGGTCCACGACGAGCGGGCGGGTCGAGTCGCGCAGTCGCGGGATCTGGGTGGCCAGCAGCCAGCGGTCCACCCGCCGCAGCCGGTTGGCGTTCGTCGTACCCCGCGTCGGGAGGCCGAGCGCACGGGCCCGACCGGCCGCCAGTCGCGGCGCCTTCCGGCTGGGCTGAGGTGACAGGGATGCCCGTGCCTTATCGTCGCTCCCCGCCTCCTTCACCGGTCGGCAGCGTAGTCCCGGCTAGCGTGGGGCCGTGCAGGTTCGACATGACGTCCGGCTGGCGGACCTCACCACTCTCGCCGTCGGTGGGCCCATCGAGCGGCTCGTCGAGGTCGAGGACGCCTCCGAACTCGTCGCAGCCGTCCGCGAGGCGGACGAGGCGGGCCGGCCGCTGCTCGTCCTCGGCGGTGGCTCCAACGTGGTCGCCCCCGACGAGGGGTGGCCGGGGGACGTCGTCGCGGTCCGCACGCGTGGCATCGCGCGGTCGGGGGCCACCCTCACTGTGCAGGCAGGCGAGGAGTGGGACGCGCTCGTCGCCCACACCGTCGTGCACGAGCTGGCGGGCATCGAGGCACTCGCCGGCATCCCCGGCTCGACCGGGGCCACACCGGTGCAGAACGTGGGGGCCTACGGCCAGGAGGTCGCCCAGACGATCACCGCGGTGCGCGTCTACGACCGGGCGGAGAAGGCCGAGCGCGTGCTGGCGCCCGCCGACTGCGGGTTCGCCTACCGCGACAGCCGGCTCAAGCAGCACCCGGGCCGGTTCGTGGTCCTCGACGTCACGTTCGAGCTGTACGTGGGCGCGCGCTCGCGACCGGTCGGGTACGCCGAGCTCGCGCGCCGGCTCGGGGTCGAGGTCGGCGGGACGGCGCCGCTGGCCGACGTGCGGGACGCCGTGCTGGAGCTGCGCCGCGGGAAGGGGATGGTGCTCGACCCGGCCGACCCCGACAGCCGCAGCGCCGGGTCCTTCTTCACCAACCCGGTCGTCCCCGCCGCGCGGTCGGTCGACGGCTGCCCGAGCTGGCCCGCCGGCGACGGGCTGGTCAAGCTCAGCGCGGCCTGGCTCGTCGAGCACGCGGGCTTCGGCAAAGGCACCCGCGAGGGTCGCGTCGGGACGTCGTCGCGCCACAGCCTCGCGCTGACCACCGAACCCGGAGCGACGGCGGCCGAGCTGCTCGCCTTCGCCGACCGCGTGACCGCCGCCGTGCAGGAGCAGTTCGGCGTCACCCTCGTCCGCGAACCGACGGCGGTCCGGGCAACTGCCGAGGGGTGAGTCCGGTCGTGTCCTCGATCGCGTCGAGGTAGGCCTGGAAGGACACCGCGCTCCTCTCCGGGTCAGCCCTCGCGGGCAACCTTGTGCTGGGCGGCTTGCGCCAGCGGCCGCACGACCAGCAGGTCGATGTTCACGTGGTGCGGCCGGGTGACCGCCCAGGCGATGCAGTCGGCGATGTCGTCGGCCACGAGCGGTTCGCGCACCCCGCGGTAGACGGCGTCGGCCTTCTCCTGCGACCCGAGCCGGTTGAGCGAGAACTCCTCGGTGCGCACCATCCCCGGCGCGATCTCCATCACGCGGACGGGCTCCCCGTTCAGCTCGAGCCGCAGCGTCTCCGCCAGCGTGTGCACTCCGTGCTTGGCCGCGGTGTACGAGGCGCCGCCCTCGTAGGAGATGAGCGCGGCGGTCGAGCTCACGAACAGCACGTCCCCGGCGCCTGACGCGCGCAGCGCGGGCAGCAGTGCCTTCGTGAGCCGCACGCTCCCGAGGACGTTGACCTCGTAGGAGCGCGCCCACGAGTCCAGGTCCGCCTCGGCCACCGGGGCGGCGTCGAACGCCCCACCGGCGTTGTTCACCAGCACGTCCACCCGGTCCAGCGCTCCGGCGAAGGCCGTCACCGACGCGTCGTCGGTCACGTCGAGCGGCAGCGCCCGCGCCCCGATCGACGCGGCCAGCGACTCCAGGCGGTCCACCCGCCGGGCGCCGACGACGACGTCGAATCCCTCGGCCGCCAGCCGGCGGGCCGTCGCGGCGCCGATGCCGCTCGACGCCCCCGTGACGACGGCGACTCGACCACGTGCCGCAGGGGTCGGTGAATGGGTCGGTTCGGTACCGGGCATGAAGCACATCCTGGCGCTGTTGCAGGATGAAGAGTCGACAGGGGGCCGATCCCGGCCCCGAAGCAGCGGAGAACCGAGCGGGAGGTCGCACGTGCCCGCTCGCCGTCTGCCCCGCCCCGGCGCGCCCCGGCGGGTGGCGACGCTCTCGGTGCACACCAGCCCGCTCGACCAGCCCGGTGCCGGCGACGCCGGCGGCATGAACGTCTACATCGTCGAGGTGTCCCGCCGCCTGGCCGAACGCGGCGTCGAGGTCGACGTCTTCACCCGCGCGACCTCGAGCGACCTCCCGCCCGTCGTCGAGATGGCGCCCGGGGTCACCGTCCGGCACGTGAGCGCCGGGCCGTTCGAGGGCCTCGGCAAGGAAGAGCTCCCCGGTCAGCTCTGCGCCTTCACCGCCGCCGTGCTCCGCGAGGAGGCCCAGCACGAGGAGGGCCACTACGACCTCGTGCACTCGCACTACTGGCTGTCCGGCCAGGTCGGCTGGCTGGCCCGCGACCGGTGGAGCGTGCCGCTCATCCACACCGCGCACACCCTCGCCAAGGTCAAGAACGAGGCACTGGCCGACGGCGACCGCCCGGAGCCGCGCTCGCGCGTCATCGGTGAGGAACAGGTGGTCGCCGAGGCCGACCGGCTGGTGGCCAACACCGACGAGGAGGCGCGGCAGCTCGTCCGGCACTACGACGCCGACCCCGCGCGCACCCTCGTCATCCCGCCGGGCGTCGACCTGGACCGGTTCGCCCCCGGCGACCGCGCCGCCGCCCGCCGCGCCGTCAGCGTCCCCGCCGACGCACTCGTGCTGCTCTTCGTCGGCCGCATACAGCCGCTGAAGGCCCCCGACGTCCTGCTGCACGCCGCCGCCCGCCTGGTCGCCGACGACCCCGTGCTGCGCCCCCGCCTGCGCGTGCACGTCGTCGGCGCCCCCAGCGGCTCCGGCCTCGAGGCGCCCGAGCAGCTCCAGAAGCTCGCGGGGGACCTCGGCATCGCCGACGTCGTCCACTTCTTCCCGCCCCAGCCGCCCGACCGGCTGGCCGAGCACTACCGGGCCGCCGACGTCGCCGTCGTCCCCAGCCACAACGAGTCGTTCGGTCTCGTCGCGCTGGAGGCGCAGGCCTGCGGCACGCCCGTGGTCGCGGCAGCGGTCGGGGGCCTCCGGACGGCGGTGCGCGACGGCGTCTCCGGCGTCCTCGTCGCCGGCCACGACCCGGCCGACTACGCCGTGGCCGTGCGCGCGGTGCTGGCCCGCCGGGAGCTGCTCTCGGTCGGGGCCCGGCGGCACGCCGCCCGCTTCTCCTGGGACCGCACCGCCGACGCCCTCGTCGCCGCGTACGCGTCCGCGGCCGAGGAGATGGCCGGCGTCGTGCGCCGCCCCTCGCTGGACTGGGCCGTCGCCCCGCTGCGCGCGCTCCCCGGGATGCAGGTCGCACGATGACCGGGGCCGCGCGGTCCCTGGCCGAGCTCGACGAGGTCATCGGGCAGACGCTGCGCGACGCCGACCTCGTCCACGAGCACCCGGCCCCGGGGAAGTGGCTGGTCGACCTCCCCGGCACCAAGAAGCTGAAGACCGTCTGCGGCCTGATCGTGGGCGAGCACGCGCTGCGGGTCGAGGCCTTCGTCTGCCGCCAGCCCGACGAGAACCGCGAGCAGCTGTGGACGTTCCTGCTGCAGCACAACGCGCGCATGTACGGCGTCGCCTACTCGATCGACGCCGTCGGTGACATCTACCTGACCGGCCGGCTGCCGCACGCCGCGATCACCCGCGAGGAGATCGACCGCATCCTCGGCGCCGTGCTCAGCTACGCCGACGACGACTTCAACACGATGCTGGAGATCGGCTTCGGAACGTCGATCCGCCGCGAGTGGGACTGGCGGGTCAAGCGCGGGGAGTCCCTGCGCAACCTCGAGGCGTTCGCGGCCTTCGCCGACCCGGATCGGCGGCCGGACGCCGTCCCCGATCGGCGCCCCGCCACGGACCCGGCCTCGCCCGACGCCCGGCGGTGACCGCCCGGGACCAGGTGGCGGCGCCCGAGCACGCGAGTCCGGGCTACGCGCGGCGCTGGTGGGTGCTGGCCACCATGACGGTGTGCCTGCTCGTGGTGATCATGGGCAACACGATCCTCAACGTCGCCCTCCCGACGCTGCAGCGCGAGCTCGGCGCCACCCAGGGGGAACTGCAATGGGCGGTCGACGCCTACATCGTCGTCTTCGCCGGCCTGCTGTTCTCCTGGGGGCTCGTCGGTGACCGCATCGGCCGCCGGAAGGTGCTGCTGATCGGGCTGACGATCTTCGCCGTCGGCTCCGTGCTCGCCGCCCTGGGCGACGGGCCGGTCGACCTGATCGCGTACCGCGCGGTCATGGGGATCGGCGCCGCCGCGGTGCAGCCGACCACCCTCGCCGTCATCACCAACGTGTTCCCCCCGGGGGAGCGGGGCCGGGCCATCGGCATCTGGGCCGGGGCCGCCGGCATCGCCGTCGCCGGTGGACCGCTGGCCGGGGGCGCCGTCCTCGAGCACTTCTGGTGGGGCGCGGTCTTCCTCGTCGGCGTCCCGGTCGCCGTCCTGGGCATCGCCGGCGTGCTCGCGTTCGTGCCGGAGTCGCGCGACCCCTCGCCGGGACGGCTGGACCTGCCGGGCGTGCTGCTGTCCATCGTCTCGCTGGCCGGGATCGTCTTCGGCATCATCCGCGGCGGCGCCGGGGAGGGCTGGACGACGCCCGGCGTGCTCGGCCCGTTGCTCGGCGGACTCCTGCTGCTGGGGGTCTTCATCCTGCTGCAGCGGCGTTCCGAGCAGCCGATGCTCGACCCCACCCTCTTCCGCAATCCCGCGTTCTCGGCTGCGGCGGCCGCGCTGGGGCTCACCTTCTTCGCCCTCCTGGGCTCGACCTTCTACCTCGTCTACTACCTGCAGGGCGTCCGCGACTACAGCCCGCTGGAGAGCGGCGCCGCCCTCATCCCGACCGCGGTGGGCATGATGATCATGGGCCCGCGCAGCTCCGCCCTGACCGAGCGCTTCGGCGCCAAGGCCGTGTGTGCCACCGGGTTCGCGCTGATCGCGGCGTCCTTCCTCGGCACGCAGTTGCTGGATCTCACCTCGCCGGTGTGGCTGCTGCTCGCCGTCCTCGGCGTGCAGGGCCTCGGGATGGGCGCGGTCATGGCCCCGGCGACAGAATCGATCATGTCCGTGGTCCCGCGCGAGAAGGCGGGCGCGGGGGCCGCGGTGAACAACTCCGTGCGCCAGGTCGGCGGGGCGCTGGGTGTCGCGCTCCTCGGCTCGGTGCTCACCGCCTCCTACGCGGCCCACCTCGGGACGGCCGCCGACGCGCTGCCCGCCGGTGCCCGGGCGGAGGCGCGCCAGTCGATCGTCGCGACGCTGGAGGCGGTGCGCACCGTCGAGGCCGACGGCGACGAGGAGGCGGCCCGCGCCGCGGCCGAGGTCGTGGCGCCGGCCCGGGAGGCCTTCGTCTCCGCGATGCACGTGACCGCTGTCGGCACCGCCGGCGCCAGCGTGGTCGCCGGGATCGTCGTCCTGATCTGGCTCCCGGGACGGCGACAGCGTTTGAGCGCCGTCACTCACTGACCCGAAGGTGCAACACTCGGTTGACGTCCTGACCCTCCGCCGCTCAGGCTGGGCACTCCGAGCAGCCGGGACTCCCCGCGCCGACAGAGGGGAGTCCGTGTGCCAGACCGGCGCGATCCCTTCGCCCCCCTGCTCGAGAACGGCCTCGCCGCGCTGCTGCGCGACCACGCGCGCGCCGGTGCCGCCACCCACGCCGTCCCCACCGGGGGCGCCCCGCAGCCGGTCACGCTCTACGGCGACGGCCGGCAGCGGATCAACCTGGGCAGCAACAACTACCTCGGGCTCGCCGGCGACCCGCGCGTGCTCGACGCGGCCACGGCGGCCCTGCGGCAGTACGGGTCGAGCACGTCGGGGAGCCGGGTGCTCAACGGCACCACCCGGCTGCACCTGTCCCTCGAGGAGGAGCTGGCCGACCACTACGGCACCGAGGCGGCCGTCCTCACCTCGTCGGGCATCAACGCGAACGTGGCGCTGCTGTCGACGATCGGCAGCCCCGGCGACGTCCTGCTCGTCGACGCGCACGCCCACGCCAGCGTGCACGCCGGCGCCGCGGCCAGCCGGGCCACCGTCAGCCGGTTCCGGCACAACGACATGGTGTCGCTGACCCAGCGTCTCGAGCGGCTCGACGACCGGGCCGGCGCCGTGATCGTGGTCGACGGCGTGTACTCGATGACCGGGGAGCTCGCGCCGCTGGCCGACATCGCCGCGCTGTGCGACCGGTTCGGCGCCCGCCTCGTCGTCGACGAGGCGCACGGGCTCGGCGTTCTCGGCGACGGCGGTCGCGGCGCGGTCGAGAAGGCCGGCGTGCTGCACCGCGTGGACGCCGTCACCGTGGCGTTCAGCAAGTCGCTGGCCAGCGTCGGGGGAGCGGTGATGACGTCCCGCGCCGCCGCCGACGGCATCCGGGCCTCGGCGCTGCCCTACGTGTTCAGCGCCGCCAACGACCCCGCCTCGGTCGGCGCGGCGCTCGCCGCCCTGCGCATCCTGCGCGCCGAGCCCGGGCGCATGGCCCGCACGCGCGAGAACGGCGAGCTGCTGCGCCGCGCGCTCGCCGGGGCCGGCGCCACCCCGCTGCCCGGCCGGGGCGCGGTCATCGCCGTCCCGACCGGCGACGAGGAGGTCACCGCGACCGCCTGGCGGGCCGCCTTCGACGACGGCGTGTACGTCAACGCCGTCGCCTACCCCGCCGTGCCGCGCGGCCAGGGCGTGCTGCGCCTGTCGGTGATGGCGACGCACACCGAGGAGCAGCTCCGCACCGCGGCCGAGGTCGTCGCCGCCGCCGTCCGGGCGGCCCGCGACGACCTCGCCGACCGCGCCGTCGCCTGATCGCGCTGTCGTCCGAGGTGGGGCGCCGACGGGGTTAGCGTGGAGCGCGATGCCGGACAGCCCGCCCGCGGCCGAGCGGCGGGGCCGCGCCCTCATCGGCGTGGTCGCCGCCTCGGCGCTGGTCTACCCGCTGCTCGTGTGCGCGGTGCGCCTCGTCGTCGCCCAGCTGCTCACCACCGACGTCTCCGCTGTCGTCCTGTGGCTGGCGCTCGGCGTCGTCTGCAGCGTTGCGGTCGTCGCCGTCGTCCGGTGGGGCGCGGCCCGCCGCGTCCGGAGCCCGTGGCTGCTCGCCGGCCTCGCACCTCCCGCGCTGTTCGAGCTGTGGCTGCTCTGGCCCCAACTCGCGCCCTGAACGGCGTCCGGCAGGATGACGGCGTGACGACCTCCCCGGGAACCCTGGTGCTGCTCCGCCACGGCGAGAGCGAGTGGAACAAGGCCAACCTGTTCACCGGCTGGGTGGACGTCCCGCTGTCGGAGACGGGCCGGGTCGAGGCCGCCCGCGGCGGGCAGCTGCTCGCCGAGCACGGCCTGCTGCCCGACGTGCTGCACACCTCGGTGCTCAAGCGGGCGATCACCACCGCCGAGCTGGCCCTGGCCGAGGCTGACCGGCAGTGGATCCCGGTGAAGCGCTCGTGGCGGCTCAACGAGCGGCACTACGGCGCGCTGCAGGGCAAGGACAAGGCCGCGACGCTCGCCGAGTACGGCGAGGAGCAGTTCATGGTGTGGCGCCGCTCGTACAGCATCCCGCCGCCGCCGATCGAGCCTGGCAGCGAGTTCTCCCAGGACGGCGACGCGCGCTACGCGTTCCTGCCGCCGGAGGCCCGCCCCGCGACCGAGTGCCTGGCCGACGTCGTCGTCCGGATGCTGCCCTACTGGTACGACGCGATCGTGCCGGACCTGCGCAGCGGCCAGACGGTGCTCGTCGCCGCGCACGGCAACAGCCTGCGCGCCCTGGTGAAGCACCTCGACGGCATGGGCGACGACGAGGTGGTGGGCCTGAACATCCCCACCGGGGTGCCGCTCCGCTACGACCTGGACGGCGACCTGCGCCCGGTGAAGACCGGCGGCGAGTACCTCGACCCCGAGGCCGCCGCCGCGGCCATCGAGGCCGTCAAGAACCAGGGCAAGAAGTAGCAGCTCAGCTGGTGGTGGCCTCGTACCGCTCGCCGGTCACCAGGTAGACGACCCGGCGCGCGACGCTGACCGCGTGGTCGGCGAACCGCTCGTAGTACCGGCCGAGCAGGGTGATGTCGATCGCGGCCTCGACGCCGTAGGGCCAGTCCTCGGAGAGCACCTGGCGGAACAGGCCGCGGTGCAGCCGGTCCATGGCGTCGTCGTCGGTCTCGAGCTCGCGCGCCGCCTCGATGTCGCGCTTGGCGACGACGGTGCCGGCCTTCGTCACCAGCAGCTCGGCCACGTGCCCGGCCTCGAGGAACGCCGGGCGGACCTCCTGGGGGACGGCGTGGTCCGGGAAGCGCATCCGCGCGACCTTGGCGATGTGCTCGGCGAGGTCGCCCATGCGCTCGAGGTCGCTGGCGATGCGGGTGGCGGTGACGATCGTCCGCAGGTCGGTGGCCACCGGCTGCTGGCGGGCCAGCAGCGTGAAGCACCGCTGGTCGATGCTCTCCCGGGTGGCGTCGATCTGCTCGTCGCCGGCGATGACCAGGTCGGCGAGGGCGACATCGGCGTCGAGCAGCGCGGTCGTGGCCGTGCTCATCTGCGAACCCACCGCGTTGGCCATCTCGACCAGGCAGGTGCGGATGTCGTCCAGTTCCTCGCGGTAGCTCTCCCGCATGGGTCGTCCTCCTCGTCGTGGGCGCCCGGTGCTGCCCCGTCCGCCAGCCAGATTAGGCCGGTGCCGTCCGGTTCCCCTGGCGAGGCGGTGAACGGGCGCCCACAGCCAGGTGAACACTGACCCGGATGGGCCACGAACGGGTGTCGAGCGCAGCAGCCCGAGCCTGCGACCGACCTAGCATCGAGGCGTGAGTCCTTCGGTCGCCCTCGTGGTCGGCCTCGTCCTGGGAGCGGTGGTGGCCGCCACGGTCATCCTCCGCTACCGCAGCGACCCCGACGCGCCGGCCACACCGCCCGAGGTGCTGGTGCTGCCCGAGGCGGCCCTGGCCCGGCGCCTGCTGGACCTCATGGACCCGGCCGTGGTGTTCCTGGACGTCGACGACGCGGTGCTGCTGGCCAACCCGGCCGCCCGCGCCCTGGGCATCGTGCGCGGCAGCCGGCTGCTGGTCCCCGAGCTGGTCGACATCTCCCACCAGGTGCGTGCCCGCGGGAGCCGGCGGGCCGACGTCCGCCTGCCCGGCGACCTGGCCGGCACCGGTCCGCGCCTGCTCGGCGTGCACGGGGTCCGGCTCGCCAGCGGCACCACCCCGCCACCGGCGCCGGTCGCCCTGGTGCTGATCGACGTCACCGAGACCCGCCGCGTGGAGGCCGTCCGCCGCGACTTCGTGGCCAACGTGGGCCACGAGCTGAAGACCCCCGTCGGCGCCCTCGCGCTGCTGGCCGAGGCGATCGAGGGGGCCGCCGACGACCCGGAGGCGGTGCAGCGCTTCGCCGGCCGGATCGCGCACGAGGCCGACCGCCTCGCCCGGCTGGTCCGCGAGCTGATCGACCTGTCCCGGCTGCAGGGCGGCGAGCCGCTGCCCGAGTTCGCGCCGGTCGACGTCGACACCGTCCTCGCCGAGGCCGTCGACCGCACCCGCACCGCGGCGCTGGCCAAGCAGCTGGAGATCGTCGTCGGCGGCGAGACCGGCCTGGTCGTGCGCGGGGTGGAGAGCCAGCTGGCCACCGCCGTCACCAACCTGCTCGCCAACGCCGTCGCCTACAGCGCGGGGGAGAACCGCATCGCGGTGGCCGCGCGCGCCCGCTCCGGCTTCGCCGAGATCACGGTCACCGACAGCGGCATCGGCATCCCGCGCAAGGACCGGCTGCGGGTGTTCGAGCGCTTCTACCGGGTCGACCAGTCCCGGGCCAGCAGCACCGGCGGCACCGGCCTGGGGCTGGCGATCGTCAAGCACGTGGCGAACAACCACGGTGGATCGGTGAGCGTGTGGAGCGAGGAGGGCCTCGGGTCCACCTTCACGCTGCGGATCCCGCTGGACGCCGCGACCCCCCTGCCCAGCACTGCTCCTGTCGACGCTTCGAAGGGATCCTCATGACCCGGGTGCTCGTGGTGGAGGACGAGGAGTCCTTCTCCGACGCGCTGTCCTACATGCTGCGGCGGGAGGGCTTCGACGCGGTCGTGGCGGGCACCGGCCCGGACGCCCTGGCCGAGTTCGACCGCGGCGGTGCCGACATCGTGCTGCTCGACCTGATGCTCCCCGGCCTGTCGGGCACGGAGGTCTGCCGCGCGCTGCGTTCGCGGAGCGCGGTGCCGATCATCATGCTGACGGCGAAGGACTCCGAGATCGACAAGGTCGTGGGCCTGGAGCTCGGCGCCGACGACTACGTCACCAAGCCGTACTCCGCCCGGGAGCTGGTGGCCCGGATCCGCGCCGTGCTGCGCCGGCGCGGCGAGGCCGGCGAGACCCCCGCCGAGGGGGTGCTGGAGGCCGGCCCGGTCCGGATGGACGTCGAACGGCACGTCGTGTCGGTCGACGGGGAGCTCGTGGCCCTCCCGCTGAAGGAGTTCGACCTGCTCGAGTTCCTGCTCCGCAACGCCGGCCGGGTGCTCACGCGCGGCCAGCTCATCGACCGGGTGTGGGGCTCGGACTACGTCGGGGACACCAAGACCCTCGACGTCCACGTCAAGCGGTTGCGGGCCAAGCTCGAGCCCGACCCGGCCAACCCGAAGTACCTGCTGACGGTGCGGGGACTCGGCTACAAGCTGGAGGCTTGAGGCCCCGTCCAGAGGCTCGCCACGAGCGTGCGAGTGGTGAGGGGGACGGGGTCCTTTCTCAGGCGGGGACGAGCTCGCGGGTCTCCCGGCGGGTCTCCCAGCGGCGGCCCGTCCGGTAGACGTGCACGCCTCCGCACGCGGGGCACTCGACGTGCATCGCGATGTGGGTCGGGTGGTTGGTGACCGCTCGGATGCGGTGGTCGGCGACCAGCTCGTCGGTCCTCGTCACGGGGCAGGTGATCAGCAACATGGGAGAAGCGTGCTCCCGGTCGCCCGCACTGACGAGTGGCAGAAGTGACCGCTATCGCATGTTTTCTGCCATAGTGTCCGTATGGCAGAGAAGGACCGCCCGCTGGTCGTGAGCGTGGTCGTCGCCGACGGGCTCGTCGGATCGTTCGGGCTCGGCGTGAGCGCCGAGGTGTTCGGTTACGACCGCCGCCACATGGGTCTGCCGCGCTTCGACTTCGCGCTGGTCAGCGAGGCGCCAGGGGTGCTCCGCACCGACACCGGCATCCCGATCACCGTCGAGCACGGCCTGGAGCGGCTGGCCCGGTCCGACATCGTCCTGATCACCGCGTGGGAGCTGTTCGACCGGGTGCCCTCGCCGGTGCTGCTGGACGCGTTCCGGGAGGCGTACGCGCGCGGGGCGATCATCGTCAGCCAGTGCACCGGCGCGTTCGTCGTCGCCGAGGCCGGACTGCTCGACGGCCAGCGGGTGACGACGCACTGGAAGTACGCGGGCGAGCTCGCGGCCCGGTTCCCGGCCGTCCACGTCGACCCGTCGGTGCTCTACGTCGACAACGGGCAGGTCATCACCGGCGCGGGGACGGCGGCCGGGATCGATGCCCTCCTCCACCTCGTGCGCCGCGAGTGGGGTGCCGCCGCGGCCAACGCACTGGCCCGCGAGATGGTCGTCCCACCGCACCGCGACGGCGGCCAGGCCCAGTTCATCGACGCCCCGGTCCCCGCCTGCGAGGACGATCTGCTGGGCGCCGTCCTGGAGTGGGCCTCGGCCCACCTGGCCGACGACATCAGCGTCGACGGCCTGGCCCGCCGCGCCCTGATGAGCCCGCGCAGCTTCGCCCGCCGGTTCAAGGCCACCACCGGGACGACGCCGCACGCCTGGCTGCTCGCCCAGCGGCTGGCCGCCGCCGAGGCGCTGCTCGAGGAGAGCGACGCGCCCGTGGAGGAGATCGCCCGGCTGGTCGGCTTCGGCACGGCGGCGGGCCTGCGCGACCAGTTCACCCGGCGCCGCGGGGTGTCACCACGGGCCTATCGCCAGACGTTCCGCGCCGGGGCCCGGTCAGGCCCCGGGGCGGCGCCGGTGCAGCTCGACGGGTACCGGGCTGGCGGGATGCACATCGGGGCTGGCGGGGTGGGGAGCAATCAGCCCCTGGTCGAGACGGAGCTCGGTCAGCCGGCGTAGCTCGTCGTAGGCGGGCCGGCCGAGCAGGGCCACGAGTTCCGGGCCATAGGTCAGCACGAGCGGCTCCGGGCTGACGTGCGCGACCGGGGAGCCGGTGCACCACCAGTGCAGGTCGTGCCCCCCGGCGCCCCAGCCGCGCCGGTCGAACTCGCCGATGCTCGTGACGAGCACCGTCGTGCCGTCGGGGCGCTCGACGTGCTCCTGCTCGCGGCGCACGGGCAACTGCCAGCACACGTCGGGCTTCGTCGTCAGCGGGTGGACGCCGGTGCGCACCGCCATCCGGTGCAGCGCGCAGCCGCTGCCGCCCGGGAACCCGGGCCGGTTCAGGAACACGCAGGCACTGTCGACGACGCGGGTGCGCTGCGCGCGCACGCCGTCGGCGTCGTCCCCGTCCTGCTCCGTCCACGCCGCGCGGCCGACCGGCGCGAGCTGCCAGTCCTCGTCGGTGAGCTGTGCGACGGCGCCGGTCACGCGGGAGAGGTCGTCGTCGTCGGTGAAGAAGGCGCCGTGGCTGCAGCACCCGTCGTCGGGCCGGCCCTCGACCACGCCGGCGCACCCGCGGCCGAAGATGCACGTCCATGCCGAGGCCAGCCAGGTGAGGTCGCCGCGGACGACGTGCCCGGGGTCGGCCGGATCGACGAACTCCACCCACTCGCGCGCGAAGTCGAGCGCGACCTCGTCGGGGGGATCGGTCGCCACGTGGCCAGCCTAGAGAAGGACCCAGGCAGACTGGGCCCATGCGGCTCGGAGTGCTGGACGTCGGATCGAACACCGTCCACCTGCTGGTGGTCGACGCCCACCGGGGTGCCCACCCGACGCCGATGCACGACGAGCGGTTCGTCCTGCGTCTCGCCGAGCACGTCGGCGACGACGACCTGCTCTCGCGGGAGGGCGAGAAGGCCCTGACGAAGGCGGTCCAGGCCGCTCGCGAGCGCGCCACGAGCCTGGGCTGCGACGAGTTCATGGCGCTGGTGACCTCGGCGATCCGGGAGGCGCGGAACGGTCTGGCCGTGCTCGCCCGGGTCCGCGAGGCGACCGGCGTCGAGCTGCAGGTCCTCACCGGTGAGGACGAGGCCCGGCTGACCTTCCTCGCCGTGCGCCGCTGGTTCGGCTGGAGTGCCGGCCAGCTGCTGGTCCTCGACATCGGCGGCGGCTCGCTGGAACTGGCCAGCGGCATCGACGAGGACCCCGACGTCGCGCTCTCCCTGCCGCTGGGCGCCGGGCGCATGACCCGCCGGTTCCTGCCCGCCGCCCGCGAGGGCGGTCGGCCGGATCTGGCTGCGCTCGGGGAGCTCGATCGGTACGCGAGCGACCTGCTGGGGCCGGCGGCGGACAAGCTGCGTTCGGCCGGGCGGCCCGACCTGGTGGCTGCCACCAGCAAGACGTTCCGCACGCTGGCCCGGCTGACCGGGGCCGCGCCGTACTCCGCCGGGCTGCGGGTGCCGCGGAGGCTCCGCATGGAGTCGCTCGAGCAGTTGCTCGGCTTCGTGTCCCGGATCGAGTCGGGCGCGCTGGCCGAGTTGCAGGGCGTGTCGCCGGCGCGTGCGCACCAGGTTCCCGCTGGAGCGGTTGTCGCTGCCGCAGCAATGCGCGCCCTGGACGTACCGTTCGTGCGGATCTGTCCGTGGGCGCTGCGGGAGGGTGTCATCCTGCGCAGGCTGGACTCGATGGGAGGGGTGTGATGGCCGACGACTGGAACCCGGACACGGGTGGCCGCTCGCTCGCCGAGATCCTCCGCGAGGCCGGCATCGAGCGGGCCAACCGCGCCAACCGCAGGCGCAGCTGGGACGACCCTGACGAGACCGCGATCCGGCAGCGGCGCGCCGAGGCTGCCGCCGACCGCTCCAACACCGGCGGCTTCGGGCGGCGCAAGAGCGACTTCGCCGACCGCGTCGAACAGCAGGCTGCCGCCGAGTCAGGTGGCCGGAAGTCGTCCGGCCGGGAGCCCATGGCCCGCGAGCCCATGGCCCGCGAGCCCATGGCCCGGGAAGCGATGGCCCGGGACGCGATGGCCCGGGAAGCGAAAGCGCGGGAGTCGATGGCCCGCGAGGCCGTGGGCGATCGCCGGCAGAGCCGGCGGGCGGCGCCCGAACCCTCCACCGCGGCGATCCCTGGCCTCCGGCCCGACCGCAAGCCCGGCGTCCCGCATCCCTCCGGCCCGATCCCGTCCGGCCCCATCCCGTCCGGGCCGCTCCTGTCGGGGTCGCTCTCCGACGCCCCGCTGCGCGAGCGACGGTCCACCGGCCGGGTGTCGTCCGGACGCGACCGGCTGGCTCCCCGCGCCTCGATGCCCGGCTCCTCGGCGCCGCCCCGGGCACCCGAGGCCGACTCGCACCCTTCCACCGGGCCCATCCCGGTCGTCCGGCCCGAGGACTTCGACGACGCCGACCTCGAGGCGACCCCGCGCGAGAGCGCCATGGCCTGGCTGCGCTTCGCCGGTGAGCTGCTCATCGCGCTGGCCGCGGGCGTCGGCGTCTACTTCGCGGCCACCCTGCTCTGGGAGCAGGTGCCGCACCTCGCGGTGTTCCTGGCGCCGTTGTCCGTGGCCGGTCTGGTCGCCGGTGTCAGCATGTGGCGGCAGCGGCAGGGCCGTGACGCCATGGGACCGCGGTTGCTGGCGCTGCTGGTCTTCGCCGGGACGTTGCTGACGATCGCCCCGGCCGCCGGGCTCCTGGCTGCCGGTTCCTAGCCGGTTCCTAACCCGTCGCGAACCGCTCCACGATCGCCGCGCCGAAGGCGTCGAGGTCGTCGGGCTTGCGGCTGGTGATCAGGTTGCCGTCGACGACGACCTCCTCGTCCACCCACTGCGCCCCCGCGTTGCGGAGGTCGGTCTGCAGCGACGGCCACGAGGTCATGCGCCGTCCGCGGACGACGTCGGCCTCGGCCAGCACCCACGGCGCGTGACAGATCGCCGCCACGGGCTTGCCGGCGTCGATGAACGCCTTCACGAACGCGACGGCATCGGCGTCAGCGCGCAGGAAGTCACCGTTGATGACGCCGCCGGGCAGGACCAGCCCGCCGTACGCCTCCGGATCGGCCGCGGCGAGGGCGACGTCGACCTTCTTCGTGTCGGCCTTGTCGATGTGGTCGTAGGCGGTGATGGTGCCGCTCTCCTGCGAGACCAGCTCCGGCTCCGCGCCCGCCTCCACCAGCGTCTGCCAGGGCTGGTCGAGCTCGACCTGCTCCACGCCGTCCGTGGCGAGGACCGCCACTCGCATCCCGCTCAGTTCTCCTGCCATGCAGGCCCGGCTACCCCGGGCCCGGACGGGGCACACGCGGGCGCACTACGGTTTCCGACGTGCTCGTTCGCCGTTCGCTGCTCCGCCGTCTGGGGGTTGGCCGCTTCGTGGCCGGCGCCCGCCTCGACGACGCGGTCCGCGTCGCCGGCGAGCTCGTCGCGGACGGACGGCGGGTCGCGCTCGAGCACGTGCCCGGCCGCGGGGACGACGTCGCGGCCGAACTCGTCACGCTGGCCTCGCGGGTGCGCACCGCCGGGCTGGCCGACTCCTGCGAGCTGACCGTGCCGGTCGACCGCGTGGGCCGCACGGCCGCGGGGGAGATCGGCCGGGCCGGTCTCGCCGTCGTCCTGGACGGGACGCCTGCGGACGTCGACGCGCTCGCCGACGACCTGCCCGGTGCGGGCGTCGTCGTCCGGGCGGGGGAGCCCGGCGCCGAGTCCCGGTGCCGCGCCCTCGCGTCGGGGCACGTCCGGCTGACCTCCGGCCGGGGTGCCGACGCCGACCTGGCGTTCGTGCGCTGCCTGAACGTCCTCATGGCCGCGGGTGGACGACCCGCCGTCGCCACCTCCGACCTCCGTCTGATCGCCATCGCCGGTGAGCGCGCGGCCTGGAACGGCCGCACGCCCGACAGCTGGGAGCACGTCATGCCCTACGGGGTCCGCACCGCCGAGCAGCACCGGTTGGTCGCCGCCGGTCTCACCGTCCGGGTCGCCGTGCCCTCGGGCCCCGGCGCTCCCGCCGTCCTCGCGCGTTCCCTGGCCGGGCTGGCGTGAGCGCCCCGGCTCGCCGCGGCCTGGCCATCATCGGGGGCGGGAAGATCGGCGAGGCCCTCCTCTCGGGCCTGATCCGGCGGGGCGGCCCCGACGGCATCCTGGTCTGCGAGCGCAGCGCGGCGCGCGCCGCGGAGCTGGCCGAGCGCTACCGGGTGCCCGCCGTCGACCTCGGCGAGGCCGCGGTGCGGGCACGCGTGCTGCTGCTGGCGGTCAAGCCGCAGGACATCGACGCGCTGCTGGAACGGCTGGCCGAGCACGTCGACGAGGGGCACCTCGTCGTCTCGGTGGCCGCCGGGGTGCCGACGGCGCGCCTCGAGGCCGCGCTGCCCGCCGGGGTGCCGGTCGTGCGGGTGATGCCGAACACTCCCGCGCTGGTCGACGAGGGCATGAGCGTGCTGTCGGCCGGCGCGCACGCGGGCGAGGCCGACCTCGACGAGGCCGAGGCGCTGCTGGCCGCCGTGGGCAAGGTGCGCCGGGTGCCGGAGTCGCAGCAGGACGCCGTCACGGCGCTGTCGGGCAGCGGGCCGGCGTATTTCTTCTACCTGGTCGAGGCGATGGTCGACGCCGGCATCCTGCTCGGCCTGCCCCGCACGCTGGCCTTCGACCTCATCGTGCAGACCGCCCTGGGCGCCGCGGTGATGATGCGGGACTCCGGCGAGCACCCGGTGCAGCTGCGGGAAGCGGTCTCCAGCCCCGGTGGGACGACGATCGCCGCGATCCGGGAGCTGGAGAAGCACGGGGTGCGCGCCGCGCTGATGGCCGCGATCGAGGCAGCGCACGCCCGATCGGTGGAGCTGGGGCGCCGGAGCGACGAGAGCCGCTGACCCTAGCGCGTCACGGACGAGGAAATGTCGACTCAGCGTGATTGATGGTGCTCGTGTCGCAATGACGCGCCGAACCACATGTCGACGGGGCGACATATATGCACATCTGCCCAGGACGGACCGGTCCGCCTGTTCGATTCATCCATCGCTCCTGTCCCATGTGTCCCCTTACGCTCTGTTGCAGCACGTGCGTGTTCAGTTGCCGGTGGGGAAGCCGGCGCCACGACACGAGCTAGGTCCGGAGACGAAGACATGACCATGCCCCAGCGCTCAGCCGCCCCCGCCCTCGCCCGTCCGGGCGTGCCCGGCCCGCGGCCGATCGGTCGCCCCATGGCCGCCACGATGGCCCGCCCGGTGCCCGCCGCCCACCCGGCCGCGATGCCCGTCGGCCGCCCGAGCGTCCCGGCCCCCCGCGCCGCCGTCACCTTCCTGACCGTCGCCGAGGTCGCCGCGATGATGCGCGTCTCGAAGATGACCGTGTACCGCCTGGTCCACGCCGGCGAGCTCTCCGCCGTCCGCGTCGGCCGTTCGTTCCGCGTGCCGGAGCGCGCCGTGCAGGACTACCTCCGCGACGCCTACACCGACATCGCCTGAGATCTCCCCGACGTTCCCGGTTCGCCCGCGGCAACGGCGCCGCGGGGCGGCCGGTACGCTCGGTCGCCGGATGATTCGCGGGCTGCGCCTGTGGATCACGGTTCGAGCTGATCCATTTCGTCACGACGTCGGGAGCACCACGTGGGTTCGGTCATCAAGAAGCGGCGCAAGCGGATGGCGAAGAAGAAGCACCGCAAGCTGCTGAAGAAGACGCGCGTTCAGCGACGCAACAAGAAGTGAGCTGACGCTCGTGCCGCCCGCCGTCGTCCTGGTCACCGGTGTGAGTCGGTGGCTCGGTGGTGCGCTGGCGGCCGAGCTCGCAGCCGATCCGGCCATCGGCCGGGTCATCGGGGTCGACACCGTGCCTCCGTCACCGACGATGCTGCGTCGGCTCGGCCGCACCGAGTTCGTGCGCGCCGACATCCGCAACCCGCTGATCGGCAAGGTCATCGCCGCGGCGTCGGTCGACACGGTCGTGCACATGAACATCAGCTCCACCCCCGCCGGCTCCGGCGGGCGGGCGCCGATGAAGGAGCTCAACGTCATCGGCACGATGCAGCTGCTCGCGGCCTGCCAGCGGGCGCCGTCGGTGCGCCGGTTCGTGCTGAAGTCCACGAGCGCCGTCTACGGCGCCTCCTCGCGCGACCCTGCGGTCTTCACCGAGAAGATGCAGGCACGCCGGGTCCCGTCGGGCGGCTTCGCCAAGGACAGTCTCGACATCGAGGGCTACGTGCGGGCGTTCGCGCGGCGGCGTCCCGAGGTCGAGGTGGCCCTGCTGCGGTTCACCAACTTCATCGGCCCGCGGATCGACTCGTTGCTCACCGGGTTCTTCCGGATGCCCGTGGTCCCCACGGCGCTGGGCTACGACGCACGCGTCCAGCTGCTGCACGAGGACGACGCCCTGGCCGTGCTCGCCCGCGCGACGACCGGCCCCTTCGTGGGCACGGTCAACGTCGGCGGCGAGGGCACCCTGCTGCTCTCGCAGGCGATCCGGCGGCTGGGCCGGGTCCAGCTGCCCATCCCCAGTCCGGCCCTGGGCTCCATCGGCCGGTTCTCCCGGCGGTTCGGCTTCGTCGACTACTCGCCCGAGCAGATGCGCTTCCTGAACTTCGGCCGCGTCGTCGACACGACCGTGCTGCGCACGGAGTTCGGCTACACGCCGCGCTACACGACGACCGCCGCGCTCGAGGACTACGCGCGCACGCTCGAGCCGGTGGTCTCGCCCCGGCTCGTCGAGTCGACGGCGTCGCAGCTCCGTTCCGCGCTGGCGCGGGTCGGTGACACCGCCACGGCGGTGGGGGAGCGGCTGCATCCGACGCCGCCGTCGCCCGGTCTGCGGGCGGTGCGCGATGCCTGAGGCCCGGGTGATCCCGCTACGCCCCGACGACGACGAGCCCTACGTCCAGCCGGCCGCAGCGACCGGCTGGGAGGACCAGCTCGCCGGCGGTCTGGAGTTCCTGCGGCGCCGGCTGACCGGCGAGTACGAGACCGACGAGTTCGGCTTCGACCCCGACCTGACCGACCACGTGCTCCTCCCGCTGCTGCGGCCGCTGTTCAACCGCTGGTTCCGGGTGGAGAGCCAGGGCATGGAGAACGTGCCGTCCGAGGGTGGGGCGCTCGTCGTCGCCAACCACTCCGGCACCGTGCCGGTCGACGCGATGATGACCACCGTCGCGCTGCACGACCAGCACCCGGCCGAGCGCCGGCTCCGGCTGCTGGGCGCCGACCTGGTCTTCGAGCTGCCGTTCATCGGGTCGATGTCGCGCAAGATGGGCTCGACGCTGGCGTGCAACGAGGACGCCGAGCGGCTGCTGACCGAGGGCGAGCTCGTCGGCGTCTTCCCCGAGGGGTTCAAGGGGATCGGCAAGCCGTTCCGCGAGCGGTACACCCTGCAGCGGTTCGGTCGGGGCGGTTTCGTCACCGCGGCGCTGCGCACCGGGGTCCCGATCATCCCGTGCGCGATCGTCGGCGCCGAGGAGATCTTCCCGATGATCGGGAACGCGAAGACCGCGGCCCGGCTGATGGGGCTGCCCTACTTCCCGATCACGCCGACGTTCCCGCTGCTCGGCCCGCTCGGGCTGGTGCCGCTGCCCTCGAAGTGGCTGATCGCGTTCGGCGAGCCCATCGAGACGGCGTCCTACGGTCCGGCCGCGGCCGAGGACCCGATGCTGGTCTTCAACCTCACCGACCAGGTGCGCGAGACCATCCAGCACTCGCTCTACCAGCTGCTCCTGCAGCGCAAGAGCGTCTTCGGGTGAGCGCCTCCACCGAGGCCTGGTGCACCGATGAGGAGCTCACGGCCGCGCGGCTGCGTTTCGCCGCCGGCATCGCCGGCTACGTCCATCCCGCGGCGTACGGACTGGCCCGGCTCGACGGGGAGAGGCTCACCTTCGGTGCGGTGAACGACGTCGGCCACATCCACCGTCTCCCGGGCGCCGTCCTGGCGTCGGTGTGCGGTTACACGTCGCGGACGGCGACCTTCCCGCTGGGCGACGCTGACCTGGACGAGGCCATCAGACGGTTGGCCCCCGCGGAGGCGGCGGTCCACTGGGAACATCCGAATCTCTGGTCGTGGCGCGAGCTGCGCGACGGGGCATCGCCCTCGAGCACCTTCGTGGCGTTCTTCGTGGCCGACGCGGCGGACGATCCGGTCAATGCCCACGACCACGACTTCCGCGCACGATTGGGTGGACCGGTCGAGTCTGTGCGCTGATCGGCAGCTTTCCCGGCCCGATGTGCCGATCTGCGCACACTGCTGCGCGTGGCCGGGCCGGCCGACCCCTGGTCACGTCTGAAGGCTCACCAGGGGAACTTCTCGCGTCTCCTCAGGGCGATCGCGCCGCCCACGGCCGCGCCGGACAGCGCTGCGGCACCGACCGCGGGCAGGCCGTACTTCGCCGCCTTGCGGCCCGTGCGGAAGTCGCGGATCTGCCAGCCCCGGCTCCGCGCGATCGCCCGCAGCTCGGTGTCAGGGTTGACCGCGACGGCGGTGCCGGTGAGGGAGAGCATCGGCAGGTCGTTGGCCGAGTCGCTGTACGCGGTGCACCGGGACAGGTCGAGCCCCTCGCGCTCCGCGAGGGCCATGACCGCCTCGGCCTTGGCCGGGCCGTGCATCATCTCCCCGACCAGGCGGCCGGTGTACTTGCCGTCGACCACCTCGGCCACCGTGCCGAGCGCACCGGTGAGGCCCAGCCGGTGGGCGATGATCGACGCCAGCTCGACCGGGGTCGCCGTCACCAGCCACACCCGCTGACCGGCGTCGAGGTGCTTCTGCGCGAGCGAGCGCGTGCCGCCCCAGATGCGGTCGGCCATCAGCTCGTCGTAGATCTCCTCGCTGGCCTCGACGATCTCGGAGACCGGCCGGCCGGCGACGAACGCCAGCGCGTTCTCCCGGATGGCGTGCACGTCGTCGGCGCTGCCCTCGTTGCCGGCGATGCGGAACTTGGCCTGCTGCCAGACGAACCCGGCCATGTCGCGGGTGGTGAAGTACTTGCGGGCGGCCAGCCCGCGGGCGAACCAGAACAGCGACGCGCCCATCATCATCGTGTTGTCGACGTCGAAGAACGCGGCCCCGGTCGGGTCCGGCTCGGCGGTCGGTGGTCCCTCGACCTCGGCCGCGGCGGCCGACGCCGCGCCGGCGACGTGGGCGCGGGTCTCCTCGTCGATCTCGGAGCGTGCGGAGCGGCGGCCGCTGAACGGCAGACGCGGCACGGCGACCTCCCCCTGTGTGCTCGGTCCGGTGGAACCCGGACCTGACCCTAGCCGGGACCCGGCGGGGTCTCTGGGGTGGTCGGTCGGTGGTCAGTCGGTGCAGTCGCCGAGCACGATCGGCCCGAGGCAGAGCTCGAGGGTGGGCTGCGGGGAGGACGTGGCCGGGCTGCTCGTCGACGCGCCGGGCAGGCTCGGCAGAGTCGTCGGCAGCGTGGTCGGCAGCGTCGTCGGGAGCGGGATCGTCGGGGTCTGACCGCTCGGCACCTCGGCGGTGGGCAGGCCACCCGGGTCGGAGCCGGTCGAGCCGCCGCCTGCGTCGGTGCCACCGGGAACGGCCGGCGTGGTCGGGGTCGCGGCCGTCGTGCCTCCGGAGTCGGAGCCCGGGGCGGGCGTGGGGCCGTCGCTGCCACCGGCGGCCGGCGGGGTCGACGGCTGGTCCACGCAGAGGCCGGGCACGGGGCCGATGGCGTCGGTGCTCTCGATCGGCGGTCCCGCCGCGCAGCCGAGGACGTCGGTCAGCGCGACGGTCCGGATGTCGATGTCCTCGAGCAGCGCGAGGGACGCGTCGAGCTCGTCGACGGTGGACTCCGGCACGGCGCCCCTCAGCCCGGCCAATCCGTCGGCCTGCTCGGCGGTCCAGGCGGCCAGCAGGTCCAGCGGGGCGTCGTCGCCGGTCTCGACCGCGCGGTCGGCCAGCCAGGAGGCGCCCTCGGCGGTCTGGTCGTCCATCGTCGCGAGGGTCTCGAGCACCAGTGTCGGGTCGCCCCCGGCCGCCAGGACGACGGTGCCCTCGGACGACGACCCTCCGGCGGCCGGCAGTGCCGAGGTGCCCGACGCGGTGAGGTCCTCGAGCTCGTGCAGGCGGGTGCGGGCGAACTCGAGCAGCGTCTGCCCGCGCCCGTCACCGGCCAGCGCGAGCTGGGTCTGCTCGGTGCCGCGCTTCAGTCCGTACAGGGCATCGCCCGGGCCGGCGTCGGTGGAGACCGCCACCAGGGTCGCCAGGGCGGTCACGCCCATGGCGGCTCCGGCCAGACCGGCGGTCAGCCGGCCGCGCCAGCGTGACGGGGCGGCGTCCTCGGCGCGGGTGACCAGCCGCTTCCACGGCGACACCGGCGCCGGGGCGGGCGATCGGACGGCGGCCATCGCGACCAGCCGGGCGCGGGTCTTCGACTGCCACGCGGGATCGGGTTCGCCGTCGAGGTCCGACGCCAGCGCGTGCAGGCGCGCGACGACCAGATCTTCTCGGGCCGTGCCCGAGCGGTCCGTCACGCTCATGTCCTGCCTCCGGTCCCCGTGAACACGGGGTGGCTCATGCTCGGCGCACCCCGCTGCACACGTTCCAACGAGGGGCGACGATATTCGGTTACGCCCCCGACGAAGGCCTTTTCGCTCATCTCAGACCGTCCGGGAGCAGACCGGCGAGACGGCGCACGGCGCGGTGCTGGAGCGCCTTGATGGCGCCGTCCTTCTTGCCCATGATCTCGGCGGTCTCCGACACCGACAGGCCGTGCAGGAAGCGCAGCACGATGCACTCCTGCTGCTCGCTCCCGAGCTGCTGCACGCACTCCAGCAGCTGCTTGTTGGTCAGGTGCGCCACCACCGCGTCCTCGGGGCCGTCGGTGGCCCGGTCGGCGTCGCGCATGTCGGCGGTCGTGACCTCCAGGCGGTACCGGCTGCTCTTCACCTGGTCGCGGATGATGTTGCGCGCGATCGTGACCAGCCACGCGCCGACGTCGCGCCCCTGGAAGGACAGCGAGTCGATGCGACGCAGCGCGCGCACAAACGTCTCGCTGGTGACGTCCTCGGCGGTCGCCCGGTCGCCCACCCGGTTGTAGGCGTAGCGGTGGACCAGCGTCACGTAGTGGTCGTAGAGCTCCCCGAAGGCCTCGGCGTCGCCGTCCTGCGCGCGGCGGACCATGCCCCAGACATCGGGCCCGGTCGCCGGAGGGACGACGTCGGAGAGCCCGGCCTCGGCGAGGTCGACGACGTCCGACGGCTCCGGCACGTCGGCGACGATGTTCGGCTCGGTCCCGTCCTCGGGCACCGCGAGCGCCTCGGTGCTCGCCCGGGGGACCGGGGTCGGGCGGGGCCGCCCGTCCGGCAGGAGATGCCCGTCGGGTGTCGGGCGCGGCCGCGGCGACGGACGGGGACGCGGGTTCGGCCGGGCTTCCGGCGGGCGCGGCGGCGACCCGGCGGTCGACCGCTCGGCGTCCAGCGGGTGGGCCATGCGGGCGTTCGACCTCCTCGTCGGCCCGCCGTGCCTGGACCGTTTCCTCCCCGGCGCGGCCGCCGGGCGACGGCCGCGCAGGCTGCGGGGCTCCTCCCATGGTGACAACATCGCCCCAGCCCGTCCACGCGGGACGCAGATCAGCACGTCCGGACGCACCCGTTCGGGCGTGTGCAGCCGCAGCGAACGACAGGAGATGTCGAGTGTCCGAGGCAGGCATGTCGCTGGCCGCGCTGGTGCGCTCGGCCGCCCGGCGCCGCCCGGACGCGCCCGCGGTGGTCGCCGGGGAGCGGCGGCTGAGCTGGGCCGAGCTGGACGAACTGGTCGACCGCGCCGCCGCGGGCTACGCCGCACGCGGCCTCGAGCCCGGCAGCCGCGTGGCCGTGCAGCTGCCCAACGGGGTGGACTGGGTGCGGGCGGCCGTCGGAGCGTTGCGCGCCGGGCTCGTCGTCGTCCCGGTGAACACCGCCTACACCGATCCCGAGCTCGAGTACGTGCTCACCGACTCCGGCGCCGGCCTGCTGGTGGCGGCGGCCGAGCGCGCACCGGTGGCCGGCGTCCCGGTCTGCGCCGGGCCGCCGACCTCCGACGGACCGCCGCCGGAGCCGGCCGAGGACCCCGCGTCGGTCGCCTTCCTCTGCTACACCAGCGGCACGACCGGGCGACCGCGGGGCGCGATGCTGACCCACGCCGCCCTGCGGGCCAACCAGGAGCAGTGCCTGAAGCTGTCCCCACCGGTGGTGCGGGAGGACGACCGGGTCCTGCTCGTGCTCCCGCTCTTCCACGTGTACGGCCTCAACGCCGGGTTCGGGCTGGTCGCGGCCACGGGCGCGTGCGCCGTCCTCATGGAGACCTTCGACCCGCGGCAGACGCTGGCGGTCATGGAGGCGGAGCACGTCACCGCCGTCCCCGGTGCGCCGCCGATGTACCAGGCGTGGCTGGCCGCCGCGGACGCTGGTAACCGCGACGACCCCACCCACCCCGACGCCGGGCTGCGCCGCGCCTTCGCCGCGATGCGCATGGCCTCCTCGGGTGCGGCGCCGCTGCCGGAGGAGGTCTGGACGGCGATGCGCGACCGCGCCGCGGTGACCGTGTGGGAGGGCTACGGGCTCACCGAGGCCGCCCCGGTCGTCGCCAGCACCCTGGCCACCGGGCGGGCCAAGCCCAACTGCATCGGCGGTCCGCTGCCGGGCGTCGACCTCGAGCTGCGCGACACCGCCGCCACCGAGGCGGACCCGGAGCGGCAGGCCGGCGACGACGAGAACCTCGAGGGGCCGGGCGAGATCTGGATCCGCGGTGCCAACGTCTTCTCCGGCTACTGGCCCGACGGCGCCGACGGGCCCGACGCGGAGGGCTGGCTGGGCACCGGCGATCTCGCCTACCGCGACGCCGACGGCGACCTGCACCTCGTCGACCGCCGCAGCGACCTCGTCCTGGTCAGCGGGTTCAACGTCTACCCCGCCGAGGTGGAGCGGGTCCTCGACAGCCACCCCGCCGTCGCCGAGAGCGCCGTGATCGGCGTCCCCGACCCGCGCACCGGGTCCGCGGTGCGGGCGGTCGTCGTCCTGGTGCCGGGGGAGAAGCTGACCTTCGAGGAACTGCAGGCGCATGCGGCGGCGTCGCTGGCCCGCTACAAGGTGCCGACGTCGGTGAACTTCCTGCCGAACCTGCCGCACTCGCTGACCGGCAAGGTCAGCCGTGCCCGGCTCCGCGAGCTGGGTCTCACCGGGGACAACCTCACCGGGGACGACGGCCGCACCGGGGACGACGGTGTCTGAGCCCGCCCCCCGGTTGCAGCTGATGACCCGCGTCGGCTGCCACCTGTGCGAGGTCGCGGCGGAGACCCTGGACCGCATCGCCGCCGAGTTCGGCGAGGCGCCCCGGTCGATCGACGTCGACTCCGATCCCGACCTGCAGGCCGAGTACGGCGACCGCGTCCCGGTGGTGCTGCTCGACGGCCGCGAGCACTCCTACTTCACCGTCGACGTGGACCGGCTGCGGCGGGACCTCGGGGGATAGGTGCCGCGTCGGGCCCCCCTCCCGGGGGACGGCCCGGGCCCGGTTAGGGTGGCGTCCACCACAGCGGGAGGCATCCGGGCCGGTCAGCCCGGCTTTCCGGGGCTCTGCGGGGCGTCGGCGACTTTGTTCCGGCGTTCACAAGCGGTTACCGTGGCGGGCGAGGGCGTCCCGCCCCCCGCCACCGTCCCCGTATTCCCGATATGTCAGCGCCTGCCTCCGGTCCTGCCGGGGAGACGGGTGCGACCGCTGTGGAGAGCCCGTGATCCAGCCGCGGCCCCGGACCATCCCGGAGGCCACCGTCGCACGCCTGGCCGTGTACCTCCGGGTGCTCACGACGCTGGCCGACGGGGGCCGGGGCACCGTCGCCTCGGGGGAGCTGGCCGAGGCCGCCGGAGTGAACCCGGCCGGGCTGCGCAAGGACCTCTCCCACCTCGGCCCGTGCGGCGTCCGCGGCGTCGGCTACGAGGTGCGGACGCTGCGCGACCGGATCGCCCGCGTCCTCGGCGTCGAGCGGTCCCGGGCCTGCGTGCTGGTCGGCATCGGCAACCTGGGCTCCGCCCTGGCCGACTACGCCGGCTTCGGCACGCGGGGGTTCGAGTTCGTCGGCCTGTTCGACGCCGCCCCCGCCCGCGTGGGCCAGCACATCGGCGGCCTCACCGTGCGCCCCCTCGCCGACCTCGAGGACGTCGTGGCCGCGACCCGCGCCTCCATCGGCGTGATCACCACCCCCGCCGAGGTGGCGCAGTCGATCTGCGACCGGCTCGCCGCGGCCGGCGTCCGCAGCATCCTCAACTTCGCGCCGGTGACCCTCGCGGCGCCGCCCGGCGTCGACGTGCGCAAGGTCGACCTGTCCGTCGAGCTGCAGGTGCTGGCGTTCCTGGGCCAGCAGCGGCTCGTGGAGGAGGTCTCGTGAGCCTCCTGGCAGTGGGCATCAGCCACCGGACCGCCCCGGTCGCGCTGCTGGAGCAGTTCGCGATGGGCCCCGACGACCGCGCCAAGGCCCTGCACGAGCTCGTCGAGAGCGACCACGTCAGCGAGGCCCTCGTCCTGGCCACGTGCAACCGCATCGAGGTCTTCGCCGAGGTCGAGAAGTTCCACGGCGGCGTCACCGACGTCAGCCGGGTCCTGGCCCGGCAGGCCGGTGCCTCGGTCGAGGAGCTCTCGCCCTACGTGACCGTCCACTACGAGGAGCAGGCGGTCACGCACCTGTTCACCGTCGCCGCGGGGCTGGACTCGATGGTGGTCGGCGAGACGCAGGTGCTCGGCCAGCTCCGGGCGGCCTACGCGCTGGCCCGCGAGGAGGGCACCGTCGGCCGGGCCCTGCACTCGGTCGCCCAGCGCGCCTTGCGCGTGGGCAAGCGGGTGCACTCCGAGACCGGCATCGACCGGGCCGGCGCCTCCCTGGTGTCGGTCGCGCTCGACCGTGCGGAGGCGCGGATCGGCGGGCTCGCCGGACGGCGGGTGCTCGTCGTCGGTGCGGGCTCCATGGGCGCCCTGGCCGCCACCACGCTCGGCCGCCGCGGCGCCGACGTCGTCGTCAGCAGCCGGACCGAGGAGCACGCGCAGCGGCTGGCCACGAGCGTCGGCGGGCGCGCCGCCGAGCTGACCGCGCTGCCCACCGAGCTGGCCGCCGCCGACGTGCTGCTGACCTGCACCGGCGCCACCGGGACCGTGATCGGCACCGACGTCGTCGTCGGCGCGATGGACGACCGCGACGGGCGGCCGCTGGTCGTCGTCGACCTCGCCCTGCCCCGCGACGTCGATCCCGGCGTGGCCGGTCTGCCCGGGGTGCACGTCGTCGACCTCGCTCTGCTGCAGGGCGAGCACGAGGGCGGCCCGGTCGCCGCCGACGACGTCGTCGCGGCGCACGCGCTGATCGAGGCCGAGACGGCGCTGCTGCGCGCCGAGCGCCAGGCCGCAGAGGTCGCGCCGACGGTGTCGGCCCTGCGCAGCCAGGCCGCCGAGGTCGTCGACGCCGAACTGCTCCGGCTGTCCTCGCGGCTGCCCGAACTCGACGCCCGGCACCGCGCCGAGATCGCCCGTACCGTGCGCCGCGTCGTCGACAAGCTGCTGCACGAGCCCACCGTGCGCGTGAAGGAGCTGGCCGCCGACCCGGGCGGCACCGACTACGCCGGTGCGCTGCGGGCCCTGTTCGGCCTGGGCATCGACGCCGAGCCGGCCGACGGCGCCCTCGCCGAGGCCGTCACCGTCGACCCCGACCAGCGGGCCGGTGAGGCCTCGTGACCGCCCTCGTCACCTCCACCCTGCGGCTCGGCACCCGCGCCAGCGCCCTGGCCACCACCCAGTCGCAGCTGGTCGCCGACGCCATCACCGCGGCCACCGGGGCGAGCGTCGAGCTCGTGCTCATCTCCACGGAGGGCGACCGCTCCTCGGCCGCGATCCAGCAGCTCGGGGGCACCGGGGTCTTCGTGGCGGCGCTGCGCGAGGCGCTGCTGGCCGGCGAGGTCGACCTGGCCGTGCACAGCTACAAGGACCTGCCGACCGCCCCGGCGCCGGGCCTGATCCTGGCCGCCGTCCCGGCCCGCGAGGACCCGCGGGACGTGCTCGTCGCCCGCGACGGGCTCACCCTCGGCGAGCTGCCCGCCGGGTCCACCGTCGGCACCGGCGCACCCCGCCGGGCCGCCCAGCTGCGCGCGCTCGGCCTCGGGCTGGAGATCGTGCCGATCCGCGGCAACGTCGACACCCGCATGGCACGGGTCGCCGAGGGCGACCTCGACGCCGTCGTCCTCGCCCGGGCCGGGCTCGCGCGCCTGGACCGGCTGGCCGCGGTCACCGAGACCCTCGACCCGCTGCAGGTGCTGCCCGCGCCCGCGCAGGGCGCGCTCGCCGTCGAGTGCCGCACCAGCGACTCCCGCACCCGCGAGCTGCTCGGGCGGCTCGAGCACCCGGTCACCCGGTCCTGCGTCGTCGCCGAGCGCAGCGTGCTCGCCGCCCTCGAGGCCGGCTGCAGCGCCCCGGTGGCGGCCTACGCCGAGGTCGCCGAGGGCGAGACCGGCCCGGAACTGTTCCTGCGCGCGTCGGTGACGGCGCTGGACGGCGGCGACTCCGTGCGCGGCTCCGTCACCGGCCCCCTGACCGACGCCTCCGCCCTCGGGCGCGCGTTGGCCGCAGACCTGCTCGACCGCGGCGCGGCCGAGCTCATGGTGGTCCCCCAGTGACCGCCCCCCAGACCCCCGCAAATCGAGCCCTCATCAGGGCCAGAAACAGGAGCACGCGATGACGCGCAACCGCGCGACCAACGGTTCCGCCGGCAAGGTCGTCTTCGTCGGCGCCGGCCCCGGCGACCCCGGCATGCTCACCGCCCGCGCGCAGGCCGCGCTGGCCCAGGCCGGCCTGGTGATCGTCGACCCCGACGTCTCCGCGGCCGTGCAGGACGAGGTGCGCGGCCAGCACGCGGAGCTCGAGCTCACCCCCGCCACCGGTGAGCCCGCCGAGGTGGCCAAGGCCGCCGTCACGGCGGCCAAGAGCGGCACGGTCGTCGTCCGGCTGGTCGCCGGCGACCCGTACACCTCCGACGCCGCGGTCAAGGAGGTGCTCGCCGTCGGCCGCACCTCCGTGCCGTTCGACGTCGTGCCGGGCGTCGCCACCGCCACCGCGGTGCCGGCCTTCGCAGGGGTGGCCCTCGGCGGGACGGCGATCACCGCCGACCTGCGCGGCGGCGCCGACCTCACCGCGCTGGCGGCCGCCGTGACCTCGACCGGCGGCACGCTGGTCCTGCAGGCCACCGCCGAGGACCTGCCCGACGCCGCCGTCGGCCTCGTCGAGGCCGGGCTCGGGGGCAGCACCCCGGTGGTCGTCACCACCGGCGGCTCGGGGACGGCGCAGAAGAGCGTCACCGCGAAGCTCTCCGCCGTCGCCGAGAAGACCGCCGGGCTGGACGCGCTGACCGGGCCGGTCGTCGTCACCGTCGGTGCCGCCGTCGACAAGCGCGCCAAGCTGTCCTGGTGGGAGAGCCGGCCGCTGTTCGGCTGGCGGGTGCTGGTGCCCCGCACCAAGGACCAGGCCGGTGAGATGAGCGACCGGCTGCGGGCCTACGGCGCGGTGCCGGTCGAGGTGCCGACCATCGCCGTGGAGCCGCCCCGCAGCCCCGCCCAGATGGACCGGGCGATCAAGGGCCTGGTCACCGGCCGGTACGGGTGGATCGTGTTCACCTCGGTCAACGCCGTGAAGGCCGTGCGCGAGAAGTTCGCGGAGCTGGGCCTCGACGCCCGCGCGTTCGCCGGCGTCAAGGTCGCTTGCGTCGGTGAGCAGACTGCGCAGGCGGTGCGCGACTTCGGCATCGTGCCGGAGCTCGTGCCGACCGGCGAGCAGTCCAGCCAGGGCCTGCTCGCCGACTTCCCGGAGTACGACGACGTCCTCGACCCGATCAACCGGGTGCTGCTGCCCCGCGCCGACATCGCCACCGAGACCCTGGCCGCGGGCCTGGTCGAACGCGGGTGGGAGATCGACGACGTCACCGCCTACCGGACCGTCCGCGCGGCCCCGCCGGCGGCCTCGGTGCGCGAGGCGATCAAGGGCGGCGGCTTCGACGCGGTGTGCTTCACCTCGTCGAGCACCGTGCGCAACCTGGTCGGCATCGCCGGCAAGCCGCACGCCAAGACCGTCGTCGCGGTGATCGGTCCCGCCACGGCGGCCAGCGCCCAGGAGTTCGGTCTCCGCGTGGACGTGCAGCCGGAGACGGCCGCGGTCGCCCCGCTCGTCGACGCGCTGGCCGAGTTCGCCGCGGCCCGGCGCGCCGAGGAGGAAGGCGAGGGCAAGTGACCGGGTTCGCCCGCGGGCGTCGGCTCCGGTCGACGCCCGCGCTGCGGCGGCTGACGGCGCAGACGCGCCTGGCGCCGGCGGACTTCGTGCTGCCGGTGTTCGTCAAGCAGGGGATCGACGCCCCAGTTCCGATCTCGGCGATGCCCGGCGTCGTCCAGCACACCCTGGACTCGCTGCGGAAGGCCGCGCACGAGGCGGCCGAGGCCGGTATCGGCGGGCTGATGCTGTTCGGCATCCCGGGCGAGAAGGACGCGATCGGGTCACAGGCCGACGCGGCCGACGGGATCGTCAACGTCGCCCTGCAGCAGTTGCGGGCCGACCTCGGCGACGAGCTGGTGCTCATGGCCGACCTGTGCCTGTGCGAGTACACCGACCACGGGCACTGCGGCGTCGTCACGCCGGCCGGTCTCGTCGACAACGACCCGACGCTGGACCGCTACGCCGCGGTCGCCGTCGCCCAGGCCCAGGCCGGGGCCCACCTGATCGCGCCCAGCGGGATGATGGACGGCCAAGTCGCCGCGATCCGTCGCGCCCTGGACGGCGCCGCACACACCGAGACGCCGATCCTGGCCTACGCCGCCAAGTACGCCTCGGGCTTCTACGGCCCGTTCCGCGAGGCCGCCGAGGGTGCCCCGCAGTTCGGCGACCGGTCGACCTACCAGATGGACCCGCCCAACGCCGACGAGGCGCTGCGCGAGGTGGCCCAGGACATCGCCGAGGGCGCGGACGCGGTGATGGTCAAGCCGGCGCTGCCCTACCTCGACATCGTCGCGCGGGTTGCCGACGCGGTGCACGTGCCGGTCGCGGCCTACCAGGTGAGCGGCGAGTACGCGATGGTCGAGGCGGCCGCCGCCAACGGCTGGGTGGACCGCGAGCGAGCCATCCTCGAGACGCTCACCGCCATCCGCCGCGCCGGCGCCGGCACGGTGCTCACGTACTGGGCCGTCGAGGCGGCGCGGCTGCTGGCGCGCGCCTGATCCGGTGACGCCGTACGTCGAGCACGGGAGTTCGTGGCGGCCGTTCTGGCTGGTCGCCGGCGCGCTCGCGGTGTTCCTGGGGCTCGACCTCGCCTTCCCCGGCCCCGACATCCCCCCGCTGCTCTGGCTGGTCGCCATCGCGGCGGTCCTCGGCGTCGTCGCCGGCGGCACGCTCTCGGCCCGGCGCATCTGGACCGTCCGGGTCGACGAGCACGCGCTCGTCGTCGGCCGGGAGCGGGTGGCCCTGTCCGAGGTCGACGTCGACCACCTGCGGGCGGTGGACGCGGGCGTCGACGCCGGGGCGCCGGTGCTCGGCGGCGGCTGGTCGGTCCCCAAGGGCCGGACCGGGCTGCCGCTGAAGCTCGCCGACGGCCGCACTGTGCTGGTCCCCACCCGCGACCCTGCCGCCCTGCGGGCCGCGCTGCTCGATCCGCGAGGGACACTGGGGTCGTGACCTCGCTCGACAACCTGCCCTACCCGTACGAGGCCCCCGTGTCCGCGGAGCTGTTCGCCCGCGGGCAGGAGATCACGCCGGGCGGTGTCAACAGCCCCGTCCGCGCTTTCCGGGCCGTCGGGGGGACGCCGCGCTTCATGGTCTCCGGCTCGGGTCCGTGGCTCACCGACGCCGACGGGCGCCGCTACGTGGACCTGGTCAGCTCCTGGGGGCCGATGATCCTCGGCCACGCCCACCCGGCCGTCGTCGAGGCCGTGGCCGCGGCCGCCCGGCGCGGGCTGTCCTTCGGTGCACCCACCGAGGGCGAGCTGGACCTGGCCGAGGAGATCCGCGACCGCATGCCGCCGGTCGAGCGGGTGCGGCTGGTCAACTCGGGCACCGAGGCCGTGCTGTCGGCCGTCCGACTGGCCCGCGGCGCCACCGGCCGGCCGCTCGTCGTCAAGTTCGCCGGCTGCTACCACGGCCACGTGGACGCGCTGCTCGCCTCCGCCGGCTCGGGGGTGGCCACCCTCGGCCTGCCAGACACGCCGGGCGTCACCACGGGCGCCGCCGCGGACACCGTCGTCCTGCCCTACAACGACGTCGCCGCCGTCGAGAAGGTGTTCGCCGAGCGCGGGGCGGACATCGCCTGCGTCATCACCGAGGCGGCCGCGGGCAACATGGGCGTGGTCCCGCCCCTGGACGGGTTCAACACCGCCCTGCGCCGGATCACCGCCGCGCACGGCGCGCTGCTGATCGTCGACGAGGTCATGACCGGGTTCCGGGTGTCGCGCTCCGGCTGGTACGGCCTGGACCCGGTCGACGCCGACCTGTTCACCTTCGGCAAGGTCATGGGCGGCGGCCTGCCGGCGGCCGCGTTCGGCGGGCGGCAGGACCTCATGGCGCAGCTGGCCCCGACCGGGCCGGTCTACCAGGCGGGCACCCTGTCCGGGAATCCGGTCGCGGTGGCCGCCGGCCTGACCACGCTGCGCCTGTGCACCGACGAGGTCTACGCGCGGTGCGACGAGGTGTCGGCCGTGCTCCGCGGCGCGGCCAGTGCCGCCCTGTTCGCCGCCGGGGTCCCGCACCGCATGCAGCAGGCTGGCAACATGTTCTCGGTCTTCTTCGTGCCCGACGAGCGCCAGGTGCGCGACTACGACGACGCCCGCACCCAGGACGTCGCCCGCTACACCGCCTTCTTCCACGCGATGCTGGCCCGCGGGGTGTACCTGCCGCCGTCGGCGTTCGAGGCCTGGTTCGTCAACGCCGCCCTCGAGGGGGAGGCACTCGACCGCGTGCTCGAGGCGCTGCCGGCCGCCGCGCGGGCCGCCGCCGAGGTGGGGGCATGAGCACGAGCTCCGGCACCACGACGGTCCACCTGCTGCGCCACGGCGAGGTGCACAACCCGGCGAAGATCCTCTACGGCCGGCTGCCCGGCTACCGGCTGTCCGCTGCCGGCGAGGAGATGGCCTCCGTCGCCGCGAAGTGGTTCCTCGACCGGGACGTCACCCACCTGGTGTCCAGCCCCCTGGAGCGGGCCCAGCAGACCGCCGCGCCCATCGCCGCCGCGCTGTCGCTGCCGGTCACGATCGACGAGCGGCTGATCGAGGCCGGCAACGCCTTCGAGGGGCTGCGGGTCGGCGTCGGCGACGGTGCACTGCGCGTCCCGAAGCACTGGTGGAAGCTGCGCAACCCGTTCCGGCCCTCCTGGGGCGAGCCGTACGTCGAGATCGCCGCCCGGATGCTCGCCGCCGCGGAGGCCGCCCGCGACGCCGCCCGGGGCCACGAGGCCGTGCTGGTCAGCCACCAGCTGCCGATCTGGACCCTGCGGCTGCACGTCGAGGGCCGCCGGTACGTGCACGACCCCCGACGCCGGCAGTGCGGCCTGGCCAGCGTCACGTCCCTGACCTTCGACGGCGACAAGATCGTGGGCGTCTCCTACGCCGAGCCGGCGGGTGCGACCGACCCCGACGCGGTGCCCGGCGCATGAGGCGATGCCTGGCGTTGCTTGCGGCGGCCGGCGTCCTCGCCGGCTGCTCGACGGGCGCGAACGCCGTCGACGTCAACAACGGCGGGGAGTTCCGCTTCGTCGCGGGCACCCCGGCCGGCGAGGTGATCCCGGAGGACCAGCGCGCCGCCGCTCCGGAGTTCTCCGGCACCCTCCTCGGGGGCGACGACTTCGACTCCGGTCAGCTGGCCGGGAACGTCGCGGTGCTCAACTTCTGGGGGTCGTGGTGCGCCCCGTGCCGGGTGGAGACGCCGGAGTTCAGCGAGGTCGCCGAGGAGACCGCCGACGACGGCGTGCAGTTCCTCGGCATCAACGTGAAGGAGACCAGCGAGCAGTTCGCGGTGGCCTTCGTCGACCGGTTCGCGATCTCCTTCCCGTCGCTCTACGACCCCCGCGGCGAGGTGGCCCTGGCGTTCCGCGACTACCCGGCGAACGCGATCCCGTCCACGATCGTCCTCGATCCGCAGTACCGGGTGGCGGCGGTGTACACCGGTGAGGTCGCCCAGGACGACCTGCGGCAGGTGCTCGACCGGGTGCTGGAGGAGGGCTGAGCCGTGGGAGAAACCTTCAGCGGCCTGGTCACCGACGGCCCGCTCCTCGTCGCCGCGGCGGTCGCCGCGCTGGTCGGCCTGATCAGCTTCGCCTCGCCGTGCGTCCTGCCGCTGGTGCCCGGTTACCTGGCCTACGTGTCCGGGCTGGTCGGCACCGGGACGCCGGGCGAGGAGCCCGCCGGCTCCGGGGGCGCGACCACCGCCGTCCGCACCTCGGTGTCGCCGCGCACCCGCATGGTCCTCGGGGCGGTGCTGTTCGTCCTCGGGTTCACCGTGGTCTTCGTCGCCGTCGGGACGGCGTTCGGCGGCCTGGGCCGGCTGCTGCTCCAGCACGCCGACGTCCTCAACCGCGTCTTCGGCGTCGTCACGATCCTCGTCGGGCTGGGCTTCCTCGGCTGGCTGCCCCTGCTGCAGCGGACCAAGCGGCTCTCCGCCCGCCCGGCCGCCGGCCTGGCCGGGGCGCCGCTGCTGGGCATCGTGTTCGGCCTGGGCTGGACCCCCTGCCTCGGCCCGACCCTCTCGGCGGTCTACTCGCTGGCCTTCACCGAGGCCACGGCCACCCGGGGGGCGCTGCTCGGGCTGGCCTACTGCGTGGGCCTGGGGGTCCCGTTCGTGCTCGTCGCCCTCGGCGCGCGCTGGGCGATGGGCGCCACGTCCTTCCTGCGCCGGCACGCGCGCACGGTCACCCGGGTCGGCGGGGCCGTCCTCGTGCTGGTCGGCCTGATGCTGCTCACCGGGGCCTGGACCGAGCTCATGGGCTGGCTGCGTTCGTGGCTGGCCGCCACCGGCTTCGGGGAGAGCGCGCTGTGACGGTTCTGGACCGGCCCGCCGTCTCGGCACCGGGCCCCTCGGCTCCCCGCCGCGGCGCGGGCCTGCTGCTCCAGTGGTGGCGCCGGCTCACCGCCATGCGGACGGCGATCATCCTGCTGTTCCTGCTCGCGCTGGCCGCCGTCCCCGGTTCGCTGCTGCCGCAGCGCTCGCTCTCGCAGAACAACGTCACGCAGTACTTCGCCGACAACCCGACGCTGGCGCCGATCCTCGACCGGCTGTACCTCTTCGACGTCTTCAGCTCCCCGTGGTTCGCCGCGGTCTACCTGCTGCTGTTCGTCTCGCTGATCGGGTGCGTGCTGCCGCGGGCCCTGGAGCACGCCCGGGCGCTGCGGGCCGCGCCGCCCCGCGCCCCGCGCCACCTGCTGCGGTTGCCCGACTCGGGTGAGCTGCGCAGCACGCTGCCGCCGGCCGAGGCGCTCGACGTCGTCGAGGAGGAGCTGCGGGTCCGCCGCTTCCGCGTCGTCCGTCGCTCTGCCGACACCGCCGGGGCCAGCGGGGGCGAGGTGTCGGCGGAGAAGGGCTATCTCAAGGAGACCGGCAACCTGCTGTTCCACCTGTCGCTGGTGGCCCTGCTGCTGGGGCTGGCCGGCGGCAAGCTCTGGGGCTACGAGGGCAGCATCCTGGTCACCGAGGGCCAGGGCTTCTGCAACTCCTTCCAGCAGTACGACACCTACTCCGCGGGTCCGTTGGTCGACAGCGGGGACCTCAGCCCGGTGTGCGTCGACCTCGAGGACTTCCGCGCCGAGTACGAGGAGGACCTCACCGCCTCGTCCTTCACCGCCGACATCCGCTACGGCGGCCCCGGCGAGGAGGGCCGGGCCACGACGATCGGCGTCAACGACCCCCTGCGGATCGACGGCGACCGGATCTACGTCACCGGCCACGGGTTCAGTCCCACGTTCGCGGTCACCCTCCCCGACGGGCGGGAGTACACCGACCTGTCGGTGCCGTTCCTGCCCTCCGACCAGACCACCCTCGCCAGCCAGGGCGCGCTCAAGCTGCCCGACGTCGGCACCGGCAGCGACGACCAGCTCGCGCTGGAGGGCTTCTTCGCGCCGACCGGCGTGGTGCAGGGCGGAATCCTCACCTCCATCGACCCCCGGCCGCTGGACCCGCAGGTCGCGATCGTCCTGTACGAGGGCTACCTGGGGCTGGACTCCGGCATCCCGCAGTCGGTCTACTCGCTGGACGCGACGCAGATCGACCGCGGCAGCCTCGAACGGGTCGGGGCCGCCAACCTCGAGGTCGGCGAGTCCGTCGAGCTGCCCGACGGCACGTCCGTCGCGTTCACCGGCTTCCGCGAGTTCGCCGCGCTGCAGTTCTCGCACGACCCGGGGCAGCTGTGGGTCCTCGGGTCGGCGGTCAGCCTGCTCGTCGGGCTGCTCGGCATGCTCCTGGTGCGCCGCGAGCGCGTGTTCGCCCGCGTCGGCGCCCCGTCCGGCGACGGCGGTACCGTGCTGACGGTCGCGTCGCTCATGCGGGGCAGCGGGGAGAGCGCACCCCGGTTCGCCGCCTTGTCCGACGAGCTGGGCACCGTGCTCGCCGCGCGTGCCGACTCTGCTCGATCCCGCACGTCTGCTTCGGAGGTCCCCCCGCGTGAGTCCTGACCAGTCGTTGGCCGACCTGTCGGACACGTTCTTCACGGTCAGCGTCGCGCTGTACTCCGTGGCCCTGGTCGCCTTCTGCGCGCAGCTGGCGTTCGGCCGTCGTCCGGTGCGGGAGCGCGAGCTGGTGGGGGCGGGTCCTGCCGGGTCCGCGACCGACAGCCACCCCGACGTCGAGCCGCCCGCGGCGAACCGGTGGGGCGCGATCGGGATCGGGCTGACGATCCTCGGCGCGCTCACCCACGCCGCGGTCATGATCACCCGCGGCATGGCCGTCGACCGGTTGCCGTGGGGCAACATGTACGAGTTCGGCACGGCCGTCGTGCTCGTCGCCGTCGTCGCCTACGCCGTGCTGGCCGTGCGCGCCCCCGCGCTGCGGCACATGGGTGCCTTCGTGCTGGGCCCCGTCGTCCTCGCGATGGTCGGGATCGGCCTGTTCCTCTACGCGCCGGCCGCACCGCTGGTCGCGGCCCTGCGGTCGTACTGGCTGGCCATCCACGTGACGTCGGCGATCCTCGGCTTCGGCATCTTCTTCGTCAGCGGCATCGCGAGCCTCCTCTACCTGCTCCGAGTCCGGCACGACGCCCGCGCGGTCGAGGGGGAGACGTCGATCCTCTCCCGGCTCCCGTCGGCGGCCGGGCTCGACCGGGTGGCCCACCGCACCGCGATCTTCGGCTTCCCGATCTGGACGTTCGCCGTCATCGCCGGGGCGATCTGGGCCGAGAGCGCTTGGGGCCGGTTCTGGGGCTGGGACCCCAAGGAGACCTGGTCGTTCGTGGCGTGGGTCGTGTACGCCGCCTACCTGCACGCCCGCACCACGGCCGGCTGGCGCGGGCGGCCCGCGGCCTGGGTCAACGTGGTCGGGCTGGCGGTGATGGTGTTCAACCTGCTGTTCGTGAACCTCGTCTCGACCGGCCTGCACAGCTACGGCGGCGTCTGACCGATCACGCTGGGTGATCGATCCCTGCGGGGCCCCCGGCGCCGATGGCGTGACGAACACCGGGTCGGCGTGCTTCCATGCCTCCGCAGGAGCGCCCGATCGCCGGGCCGCGTCGCACCGGAGGTCACCGTGGGTAAGCACGCCGCGCCGGGATCGTCCTCGCACCCGCTCGTGGCGGCCGCCCTCGCGCAGCGCACCGCCGAGGGAGGCGCGCACCGGGGCGGGCGCCGGCCCGCGAGCGAGGGGCCGGTGGGGTGGCCCGGTCCGTCCTCCCCGGACGGCGGGGGCCTGGGGTGGCCGGGGGACCTGCCGGCGTCCGACGCCACCGACGGGGACGGCGAGGCGTCCGACGACCCTGCGCCACGCGCGGCGCGGCGCGGCTGGCGGCGGCTGCTCGGTCAGGCGCCCGCCGCCTGAGAGCAACCGGGTCAGGCGTTCTTGCTGCCGTCGTCGCGGCGGGCCCGCCGCTCGAGCTCGCGCAGGAACTCCGGGTCGTCGTCGGGGGCCAGCGGCCGCGCCGGGCGCTGCGGCCGCGGGCGGCGCATCGGGCGCGGACCGCTCCCGAGCCCACCCGGGTTCTTCGTCGCGCGCAGGATGAGCACGACGACGATCACCGCGACCACGAGCAGCACCGGAACGATCACTCTTCCACCCCCACGTCCGCACCCACCCTACGTCGGCGGCGATACTCGGTGACGAGTTGAGTCCCCCCGAACGGAGATCTGTCATCGACGCCGTCGACCAGCAGCTGATCGACCTGCTGCGAGCCAACGGCCGCGCGAGCTACGCCGAGCTGGCCCGGCAGGTCGGGCTCTCCTCCCCGGCCGTCACCGAGCGGGTGGCCAAGCTCGAGGCGTCCGGCGTGATCACCGGCTACCGGGCCGTCATCGACCCGCCGTCCGTCGGCCTCGACGTCACCGCGCTCATCGGCGTCATCGAGAGCGACGCGGTCGACGAGCTCGGTGTCGAGGAGGCCATGCGGGCGATGCCACAGGTCGAGGACTGCTGGCGGGTCGCCGGCAGCGAGGGCTACGTGCTCAAGGTGCGCGTGACCGACATCCCGGCACTCGAGGCCACCATCGGGGCGTTGAACCGGATCAGGGGCGTCGCCCGCACCCGCACGACCGTCGTGCTCTCCACCAAGTGGGAGGGCCGGCATGGGTGACGACGTCGCGTGGGCGGCCACAGGGCACGGCCCGACAACCACATGGGAAGGTCGGCATGGCTGACGACACCGCAGTCCCCGGAAGCCCCACCGGAGGCCCGGCCGTCCCGCCGAGGGTCTTCCCGTGGCTGGTCATGTACACCGTCGGCCGGCTCTCCATCTGGGCGCTGCTGACGCTGATCCTCTGGATGGCCGGGCTGGACTTCTTCTCCGGCCTGCTCTTCGGCCTGCTGCTGTCGCTGCCGGTCGCCTACGTGGTGCTGCGCCCGTCGCGGGATCGGCTGACCGAGGCGCTGGCCGCGCGCAGCATGGCTCGCCAGGCGGCCAAGGAGGACCTGCGGAACCGGCTCAGCGGGGAGTGACGCTCACCCGCTGACCGCGATCCCCGCGGCCAGCAGCACCCCGGTGGCGAGGGTGAGCCGGCCCGTGCCCGCCAGCGCGCCGATCAGGGCCGGGCCGCGGCCACCGGTGAGCACGGTGCGCGCCGGTGGCACGGCCAGGGGGACGGCGAGCAGCCCGAGGAGTGCCCACGGTCGCCCGACCCCGATCCCGGCGACGACCGCGAACACGACGACGAACAGGCCCACGTAGAGCAGCCGGGTGGCGCGGTCGCCCAGCAGCACGGCCAGGGTCCGCTTCCCGGCCGCGGCGTCGCCCACGATGTCGCGCAGGTTGTTGACCACCAGGATGTCGACGATCAGCAACCCGATCGGCACCGACGCGGCCACGGCGAGGCCCTCGACCGCCCGGGTCTGCACGAACGTGGTGCCGACGACGGCGACGGGCCCGAAGAAGACGAAGACGAACACCTCGCCCAGCGCCCGGTAGCCGTACGGCAACGGTCCGCCGGTGTAGGTCCACGCGGCCGCGATGCAGACCGCGCCGACGGCGACCAGCCACCAGCTCGACAGCGCCGCCAGCGCCACACCGGCGACGGCGGCCACCCCGAAGGCGAGCCCGGCGGCCAGCAGCACCTGGCGCGGCGAGGCCGCTCCCGAGCCGACGAGGCGCATCGGCCCGACGCGGTCGGCGTCGGTGCCCCGTGTGCCGTCGGAGTAGTCGTTGGCGTAGTTGACCGCCACCTGCAGCGCGAGCGCGACCACGAGCGCGAGCAGGGCCGGCACCAGCCGGAAACCGTCGAGGGCGACCGCGACGCCGGTGCCGACGAGGACCGGGGCGAGCGCGGCCGGCAGCGTGCGCGGCCGGGCACCGGCCAGCCACTGGGCAGGGGTGGCCACTAGGGATGCACCGCCACTAGGGATGCACCGCCACCAGGGATGCACCGCCACCAGGGAGCACCGTCACGGTGCGCCCACCGCCGCCGCGACGGCGCGACGGTCGGGCTTGCCGGTGTGCAGGGTCGGGACGGTCGCCACGACGTGCAGCTCCCGGGGCGCCGCCGGAGCCCCGAGCCGCTCGGTCACCCAGGCGCGCAGCGAGGGCAGGGCGGGCTCGGCACCGGCGGCGGGGACGACGGCCGCGACCACCCGCTGCCCCCACTCGTCGTCGGGCCGGCCGAACACCACCGCGTCGGCCACGTCGGGGTGCTCGCGGAGGGCCGACTCCACCGCGGTCGGCGCGATGTTGACCCCGCCGGTGACGACGACGTCGTCCACCCGGCCGGTGACGGTGAGCCGGCCGTCGGCGAGCCATCCGGCGTCGCGGGTGCGGAACCAGCCGTCGACGAAGGCCGCCGCTGTCGCGGCCGGGTCGAGGCGGTAGCCCAGGGCGAGGGTCGGCCCGCTCAGCTCGACCCCGCCGCCGGAGATGCGCACGCCGACGCCGGTCAGTGGCTCCCCGTCGTACACGCAGCCACCGGCCGTCTCGGTCATCCCGTAGGTCGTCACCACCCGGACCCCGGCATCCCGGGCGCGGGCGAGCAGGCCCGGATCGGTGGCGGCGCCGCCGACGAGGACGGCGTCGAACGCCCGCAGCGCCTCGGGCTCGGCGTCGAGGAACCGGAGCAGCTGGGTGGGCACGAACGAGACGTAGCGCCGGTCACCGATCGGCATCCGGGCCACGGCCGCCGCGAGCGGTTCCCCCGGCGCCAGCGCGGTCGGGACGCGGCCGGTCAGCACGCTGCGGCAGAGCACCTGCAGGCCGGCCACCGCCGAGACGGGGAGCGCAAGGAGCCAGCTCCCCGCGCCGCCGAGCCGGTCCAGGGCCGCCGACGCCGAGGCGCGCACGGCCGCGGCCGGCAGCAGCACGCCGCGCGCCCGGCCGGTGGAGCCGGAGGTGACGACGACGAGGTCCGCGCCGGCCTCGACCGGCTCCTCGGGCCGCAGTGCCGCCTCCGCGGCCGCCACGACCGAGGCGGGTCCGGAGGGCAGGACGGCCAGCGGGCGCGCCCCGTCGAGGGCGGACCGGATGTCGTCGACGGTGAGGTCGGAGGCGGGGACGAGGGCGAGGTGTCGGGCGCTGCTGCTCCCCGCCCGTCCGCCCACGGACGGCAAGCCTACGGGGGTCCCGAACTACGCTGTGCGGCGTGATCACGGCCGTGTACCGGGTGCCGCTGCGCATCCGCTTCCGCGGCATCGACGTACGCGACGGGCTGCTGGTGCGCGGCCCCGCGGGCTGGGGCGAGTTCTCCCCGTTCTGGGACTACGACGTCGCCGAGAGCAGGCGCTGGTGGGGCGCCGCCGAGGAGGCCGCCGTCGAGGGCTGGCCGCCGGCGGTGCGCGGGACCGTGCCGGTCAACGTCACGGTGCCGGCGGTGGGTCCCGAGCAGGCCCGGACGATCGTCGCGGATTCGGGCTGCCGGACGGCCAAGGTGAAGGTCGCCGAACCCGGCCAGACCCCGGCCGAGGACCTCGCCCGCGTCGAGGCGGTCCGCGACGCCCTCGGTCCCGACGGGGCGATCCGGGTCGACGCGAACGGCGCCTGGGACGTCGACACCGCGGCGCAGCGCCTCCGGGAACTCGGCCGGGTGGGGCTCGAGTACGCCGAGCAGCCGTGCCCCACGCTGGCCGACCTGGCCCGGCTGCGCCGCCGGACCGACGTGCGGATCGCCGTCGACGAGGGCGTCCGGAGGTCGGCCGACCCGCTGCGCGTCGACCTGCGGGAGGCCGCAGACGTCGTCGTCCTCAAGGTGCAGCCGCTGGGCGGCGTCCGCGCGGCGCTCCGGGTCGCCGAGGCCCACGGCCTGCCCTGCGTCGTGTCCTCCGCGCTGGAGAGCTCGGTCGGCATCGCCGCCGGCGTCGCCCTGGCCGCGGCGCTCCCGGAGCTGCCGTTCGCCTGCGGGCTGGCCACCGTCGCGCTGTTCACCGACGACGTCACCAGCACGCCGCTGCTGCCCGTCGACGGGGAGCTGCCGGTGCGCCGTGTCGAGCCGGACCGGCTCGACGCGGTCGCGGCCGACCCGGAGACCGCGGCGCGATGGGCCGCACGGCTGGCGGCGGTGAGGGCCCCGTGAACCCCGCACCGCAGCTCGGCCACGTCCTGGTCGACGAGCTCGTGCGCGGCGGTGTCACCGACGCCGTCCTGGCGCCCGGGTCCCGCTCGGCGCCCGTCGCGCTGGCGCTCGCCGCGGCCGAGCGCGACGGCCGGTTGCGGCTGCACGTGCGGATCGACGAGCGGACGGCGGCGTTCCTGGCGCTCGGGCTGGCCAAGGCGTCGGGCCGCCCGGTTCCGGTCCTCACCACCTCGGGGACGGCCGCGGCGCACCTGCACGCGGCGGTGCTGGAGGCCGACGCGAGCGGGGTGCCGCTGCTGGCCCTCACCGCCGACCGGCCGGCGGAGCTGCGCGCGACCGGCGCGAACCAGACGATCGACCAGCCCGGGCTCTACGGCGGGGCGGTGCGCTGGGCCGCCGATCTGGCCGCGCCGGAGGCCGGCCGCGAGGAGGCGCAGAACCGTTACTGGCGGTCGGTGGTGTCCCGGGCTCTGCTCGTCGCCCGAGGTGACCTGACCGCCGATCCCGGCCCGGTGCACCTCAACCTGGCGTTCCGCGAGCCCTTGCTGCCCGACGACGGCGAGCCCGCGGTCGACGGGCAGTGGGCGGGCCGGTCCGGCGGGCAGCCGTGGACCTCGGCCGCGTCGCCGCCGCGGACCGAGCGGGCGGCGGCCTCCGGCCCGCTGCGCACGCTCGTGGTGGTCGGCGACGCCCCGCCCGCGCTCGGGCAGGCCGCCGCGGCCCTCGCGGACAGCTGTCGCTGGCCGGTGATCGCCGAGCCGAGCAGCGGAGCATGGGGGGCAGAGGAGGCGCTGCGCGGCGGGTCGCTGCTGCTCGGTGTTCCGGCCTGGCTGGCCGCCCACCGGCCCGAGCGGGTGCTGGTCGTGGGCCGGCCGACGCTGGCGCGCAGTGTCTCCGCGCTGCTCGGTGATCCCGCGGTGCGCATCGAGATCGCCGCCGGCGCGCCGCGGTGGGCCGACGCCGCGCGGGGTGGTGCCGTCGTCTCCCTCGGCGTCCCGGCCGACCGGCCGGGCGAACCGGTCGCGCCCGGCTGGTCCGGGCTCTGGCGCGACGCCGCCGCGCGCGTCGGCGCCGCCGTCGACCGGCTGCTCGACGCCCGGCCCGAGCTGACCGCGGCACGACTGGCGCGGGACGTCGTCGCGGCGCTGCCCCCGGGAGCGCTGCTGGTGCTGGGTTCCTCGACGCCCGTCCGCGACGTCGAGCGGCTGGCGAGCCCGCGTCCCGACGTCACGGTGCTGGCCAACCGGGGGGTCGCGGGCATCGACGGCACGATCTCGACGGCGGTCGGCGCGACCGTCGCCCGCGGTGGCCCGGCGGTCGCCCTGCTGGGGGACCTCACGTTCCTGCACGACCTCACCGGCCTGCTGCTCGGCGACGGCGAACCCGCGCCGGACCTGACCCTGGTGGTCCCCGACAACGACGGCGGCGGGATCTTCGCGCAGCTGGAGCCGGGGGCCGACCGGCACGCCCGCGACTACCGCCGGGTGTTCGGCACCCCGCACGGCCGCGACCTGGTCGCCGTCGCGGAGTCGCTGGGGTGGGCGGCATCCCGGGTGTCGACGGCCGCCGAGCTCCCGGACGTGCTGCGGCTGGGAGGCCCGCGGGTCGTGGTGGTGCGCACCGATCAGCGTGCCGAGGCCGATCTGGCGCGTCAGGTGCGGGAGGCGGCGGCGCAGGCGCTGGCCTGATCCCTCGTTTCTTGCGGATCCCTTGCGGTTCCCTCGACGGGGGCCTGCGGTTGCCCCCGCATCGTCCTTGCTGTCACCGGGACCGTCCGGACCCGGCCAGTCGAGGAGAACGACGTCATGAACAGCAGCATCAGCCCCCTGCGCCGCCTCGCGGTGACCGGAGCGATGATCGGTGCCGCGGTGTTCGGCTCCGTGGCCCTCGCTCCCGCCGCGTCCGCTGACGAGTCGGCCCCCGTCGTGGAGGCCCCCGTCGTGGAGGCCCCGCTCGTCGAGGCACCCGCCGAGGCACCCGTCGCGGAGGCCCCGGTCGTGGAGGCCCCGGTCGTGGAGGCTCCCGTCGTGGAGGCCCCGGTCGCGCAGGCCCCGGTCGCGCAGACCGCTCCTGCTCCCGCCCCGGCCCCCGTCGTCGAGCCCGCGCCGGCCCCCGCGCCCCCGCCGGTCATCTACGACAAGAACGGCAAGCCGCTGAAGGCCCCCGAGGCGTGCACCGCCAAGGACCTCGACGAGCACGCCAAGCAGTCGGCCCAGGCCGGCCGGCTGGCCGCGGCGTTGAACTCGGCTGCGGTCAAGCTCCACGATGCCGCCACCAAGCTCCGCGGCCAGGCCGCGAAGTCGTCGACCTCGATGGCGCGGATGCTGAACGCCGTCGCCAACGGCTCGGACGCGGCCGCCCGGCTGCTCGAGCAGCGCGCGGCGCAGCTCCTCGCCGACTCCGCCGTCCTGCACTGCATCCCGGAGGGCGGCGGCCGGTTCTGACCGGCCGAGCCTGATTCCCGACCTGACCAGCGACGACCGTCGACCCCCGCAGACAGGAGACCGGAGATGAGCACCGTGCCCGCCCGCATCATCGCCGCGCTCCGCCTCACGGGAGTCACGGTCGTCCTGGCCGCGGGGATCGCCGGCTTCGCCACCGTCGACACGGCCCCCGGCCCGGCGCCGGTCCAGCTCGACCTGGCCGTCGTCACCGCCGGCTGACCGCCGGCCGGACCTTGCGTCGTTCTTGCGGTTCCCGCGCGGGAACCGTGCGGACGGTCGCGGATCGTCGTCTCCGAGACGGAGTCCACCCCGGACTCCCCAGCACTGGAGGTACTGCCATGAACCGCATCGCATCGACCATCGCGGCCGCCGGCATCGTCCTGTTCGGCAGCGTCGCGCTGGCCCCCGCCGCCTCGGCGGCTCCGGTCCAGGACGGTCCGAGCTACGTGATCGACGGGCCGAGCAACGGCAAGGGCCCGGCCGCCTTCATCGTCACCGACCACGGCCGTGTCCCGGTCTTCTTCTGCATCGCGGACTCGAAGGCCCACGCCAAGAAGTGCACGCCGATCGGCGACGACAGCAGCGGCCGCTTCTGAGCGGCGCGCTGGGAGGGGCTCGGGGAGGGGATCAGCCCTCCAGGGCGGCCTGGAACGCGGCGAACTTCGACTGCGTCTCGGCCAGCTCGGCGACCGGGTCCGACCCGGCGACGATCCCGCAGCCGGCGAAGAGCCGGGCGCCGTTCGATCCGGTCAGCTCCGCGCAGCGCAGCGCGAGACCGAACTCGCCGTCGCCCCGGGCGTCCAGCCAGCCGACCGGCCCGGCGTAGCGCCCGCGGTCCATGCCCTCCAGCTCGGCGATCAGCGCCGCGGCGTCCGGGGTCGGCGTCCCGCACACGGCCGCCGTCGGGTGCACGGCGCCGACGAGCTCCAGGAGCCCGGCCCGGCCGCGCGACCCGCTGCGGCGCTGCGTGCCGACGACGTCGCTGGCCAGGTGCCGGACGTTGGCCAGCGTGAGCAGCTCCGGCTCGGCCGGTGCCGTCAAGCGGGTGCAGTAGGGCTCGAGGGCGCGCACCAGCGAGTCGACCGCCAGCTCGTGCTCGGCGCGGTCCTTGGCCGAGCCGATCAACCCGGCGGCCAGACGCTCGTCCTCGGCGCCCGCGCCCCGGGGGGCGGTCCCGGCGAGCACCCGCGCCGAGAGCTCCCGGCCGGTCCGGCGCAGCAGCAGCTCGGGGGTGGCGCCGAGCAGCCCGTCGACGGAGAAGGTCCAGCAGTCGGGGAACCGGTCGGCCAGGCGACGCAGCAGGCGGCGCGGGTCGAGCGGCGCGTCCGCGGAGACGAGCAGGTCCCGGGCGAGGACCACCTTGGCCAGGTCACCGGCCGTGATCCGCTGCACCGCGTCGGCGACGGCTGCGCACCAGGTGGCCGGGTCCAGCGCACCGTCGGCGTACCGCAGTCGCAGGGCCGGACCCTCGTCGGGCAGGTCCACCGCTGCCACGGCGCGGGGGTCGATCGCGCCGGTCGCCGTCACCCAGCCCACGCCGTCCCGGCGGCCCACCACGACCTCGGGGACGACGAACACCGACGTCCCGGCGGTCGGGTCGAACGCGATGCTGGCGAACAGGACCGGGCCCGACCCGGGCAGCCCGATCTCGTCGTCGACGTCGAGGTCCGCGGTGTACTCCGCCCACCACCGCGCGGCGTCGGCCAGCGCGGTCGGACCCGACACCTCCAGGCGGGCGGCCTCGCCCCACCCGACGAGCCCCTCGCCGTGGCGCACCCAGGAGAGCGCCCCGTCGGCCGGCAGCAGCCCCAGCAGCTCCCCGGCGGCGTCCGCCCGCACCGTGCTCACCGTGCGCGCCGGGGCGTCCGGCGAGGTCAGGGCGGCCGCAGTCACCGCCCCAGCGTAGGAGGCTCTGTAGCGTCCTCGCCGTGGGAGACCGGGGAGAGGATGCGCACAGCGCCGGCCTGCGGGCCGGCCTGGACAAGCGGCCGGCCGACGTGGCCGCGATGTTCGACCGGGTCGCCCGCCGCTACGACCTGACCAACACGGTGCTCTCGGGCGGGCGCGACGCCGCCTGGCGACGGGCCACCCGGGAGGCGCTGGACCCCCGGCCGGGGCAGACGATCCTCGACGTCGCCGCAGGCACGGCGGTCTCGACGGTGGAGCTGGCCGCCGGGGGCGCCAGCGCGATCGCGTGCGACTTCTCCCAGGGGATGCTCCGGGCCGGGGCCGCGCGTCCGGTGCCCAAGGTGGCCGGAGACGCGATGGCACTGCCCCTGGCCGACGAGAGCGTCGACGGCGTCGTCATCTCCTTCGGGCTGCGCAACGTCGCCGACCCGGATGCCGCGCTGCGCGAGTTCCGGCGGGTCACCCGGCCCGGCGGGACGCTGGTCGTCTGCGAGTTCTCCAGCCCCACCTGGGCGCCGTTCCGGACCGTCTACACCGAGTACCTGATGCAGGCGCTGCCCCGGATCGCCCGCGCCGTCAGCAGCAACCCCGAGGCCTACGTCTACCTGGCGGAGTCGATCCGGGCCTGGCCCGACCAGGCCGCGCTGGCGGGGCGCATCCAGGCAGCCGGCTGGTCCGACGTCGCCTGGCGCAACCTGACCGGCGGGGTCGTCGCCCTGCACCGCGCCCGCCGTTCCTGATGGTCGAGCCCGCGGTCGTCCTGAGGACCCGATCCCTTCCTTCGGCGTACGACCATCCGCACGCCTCCGACGAGGCGAGGCTGATCGCCGAGCGCGGCACGGTGCTGCGCGCGCAGGTCGGCTCCGGTGTGCACGGCACGTCTCTCAGCGGCCAGGACGACCGCGACGAGCTGGGGCTCTGCCTAGAGCCGCCGCAGTTCGTGACCGGTGTGGCGCGCGTCCCCGCTGGGCTTTCTCGGACGCGCACGGTGGCGTTCGAGCAATTCCATCGGCACACGGCGTGGGACCGGCCGGGCGGACTCGCCAACCGTTCCGGCGCCGGCGATCTCGACGTCGTCATCTACTCGGCCCGCAAGTGGGCGCGGCTCGCGATGGACGGCAATCCGTCGGTCCTCCTGCTGCTCTTCGTGCCTGACGAAGAGGTCGTGTATCGCGACGCCGTGGGCGTCGAGCTGACCGCGAACGCGCATCGGTTCGTCTCCCGTCTGGCCGGGAATCGATTCCTCGGGTATCTGCAGGCGCAGAAGGCCGCCATGACCGGCGAGGTGGGGGCGCATACCAACCGACCCGAGCTGGTCGCGCAGCACGGCTACGACACGAAGTACGCGATGCATGCGCTGCGCCTCGGGTTCCAGGGGATCGAGCTGCTGAGCACGGGGAGGATCAGCCTTCCCGTGCCCGAGCCCGAGCGGGCATACCTGCGCTCCGTGCGGCGGGGAGACCTGCCGCTCGCCGAGGTGTTGGCGGCGGTGGATGACGTCGAAGTGCGGCTGACCGCCCTCCAGGACAGCTCGGCGGTCCCTCCGGAGCCGGACCGGGCGTGGGTCGACGACTGGCTGCACCGCTCCTACCAGTGGTTCTGGTCGACGCTGCCGTAGCGGTCTGGCGGTCGTTCTCGTGCTGTGCGGTTCTGCAGAACCCCCACTCCACGTGACCGACCCGCAGAGCGGGGAGCCTGGGCCCGTGGGCTGAAACCGCTGGCCAGGCGGCCGATTTCTGTCGTACCCCCGGCATAGCGTGGGGGCATGTTCCCTCCGGGTGCGTTCGGTGTCGGCGTGACCGTCGCCGAGCTGCGCCCCGCGCTACGGGACGACGTCGCCGTGCCGGCCGGGGTCGTGCGACGGCCGTCGCGGCTCGGCGACCTGCTGCCGGTGGGGCTGATGACCCCGGAGGAGAAGGCGAGCCAGCTCCAGCGGGTGGAAGAGGTGGAGGCGGCCCTGGCCGCGTTCAAGGCGGAGCTGGTGGTGGGGCTGGCCACCGACCGGCCCGCCCGCGACGACCGCCGACGCGGGCAGGTGGGTGCGGCGTCGGGGGAGTGGGCGGCGACGCTGCTGGACGAGGACGTGTCGGAGTTCTTCCCCGACGAGCTGGCCCTGGTGCTGAACTGTTCGCGGGCGGCGGCCACGCGGCTGTGGGAGGGCTCGACGACGCTGCTGCGTCGGCTGCCGGCCACCTGGGCCGCGCTGGCCGATGGGGCGCTGGACTGGTCGCGGGCGCGCGCGATCGCCGCCGAGCTGGGCTGGCCGGCCCGCGAGTCCCCCGACGACGTGGTGGCCGCGGTAGAGGCGGCGGTGCTGCCGCAGGCCGGTGGGTTGTCGATCACACGGCTGCGCGCGCTGGTGCGGCGGGAGCTGATCAAGGCCGACCCGGCCGCCGCCGACCGGCGCCGGAAGCAGGCCGAGCAGGCCGCGGACGTCACGGTGCGCGGTGTCGGTGACGGCATGGGCGAGCTGCGGGCCACGATGCCGCTGCCGGCCGCCTCGGAGATCCGCGCCCGGGTCGATGCGCACGCCCGGGCGCTGAAGAAGGCCGGCGACCCGCGCCCGCTCGGGCAGGTGCGCTCTGCGGTCCTGCACGACTTCGTGACCAGACCCGAGCACGAGTGGCCGACGGTGAGCGCGCACGTGGAGGTGGTCGCCTCCCTCGACACGCTGGAGTCCGGCGCGGCCGGGGCGCCGGGCGTGGGCACCGACCCGGTGCTGGTGGACGGCGAGCCGGTCACCGCTGCCCTGGCGCGGGCGATCCTCGAGCGCCTCGACGCGCTGTGTCCCGGCGGGCTGCAGGCGCCCGCCGACGGCACCCTCGTGCTCTCGGTCACCGATGACGACGGGCGGCTGCTGGCCTCCGTCACCCGCCGCGAACTGGAGACCGCCGTGCGTCGCGGCGAAGGCCTCGGGTGCCCGCCGGCCGTCGACCGGTACGCGCACACGCCCGCCCAGGAACGGTTCCTGCGCACCCGCGACCGCACCTGCCGGCACCCCGGCTGCAGCAACCGCGCCGGCTGGGCCGACATCGACCACGTCGTCCCGCACGCCCACGGTGGAGCGACCGACTGCACCAACCTGTGCTGCCTGTGCCGGCGGCACCACCGGCTCAAGACATTCGCAGTGGGCTGGCTCCACGTCATGACACCCGACGGCGTCCTCACGGTGACGACGCCCAGCGGGGTCACCCGCGTCAGCCGACCGCCGGGCATGCGTCCCGACGACGACGGCGTGCTGCGCGTGACCGCCGAACGCGCGCCCCCGATCGACGACCCGCCGCCGTTCTGACCGGCAGGATCGGGGGCGTGCTCGCGACCATCCTGCCCACCGGCGAGCCGCTCGTGGGGGAGGCGGTGCGGCTCGACCCGCTGACCGAGGCCGACGTCCCCGAGCTGTTCCCGCTGCTCGCCGATCCGGCTCTCTACGCGTCCGGATACGTCATGCACCGTCGGCCGGTGTCGGTCGAGGACGCCCTGGCCCTGGCCCGCGAGCGGTTCCTTCCGGCGGGGCCACCAGACGGCCGGGGTGGTGGTCGGACGGTCTACGCCGTCCGGCTGGCCACCGACGGCGGCCTCGGCCCGGCCGGGACGCTCGTGGGCACGTCGGCCCTGCTCGAGGCCCATCTGGGCAACGAGAGCATCCACCTGGGCTCGACGATCTACGGCCGTCGCTGGTGGGGGACGCGCGTGAACCCCGAGGCGAAGCTGCTCCTGCTGACCCACTGCTTCGAGGTCTGCGGCTTCGGGCGCGTGAAGATCCAGACCGACGCGCGCAACACCCGGTCGCAGGCCGCGATCGCCCGGCTCGGGGCGCGCCGCGAGGGCATCCTGCGGCGGGATCAGCGACGCGAGGACGGCAGTTTCCGCGACACGGTCGTCTTCAGCGTGCTCGTCGACGAGTGGCCCGAGGTCAAGGCGGGGCTGCAGGCCCGGCTGCGCGAGTAGCGACCCGCGAGTTCCCGGGGGCGCTGTTCCGTGGCTCACACCCGCACGTAGACTCGAACCCGGAAGCCTTGTGAAGGTTTTCACAAGCTCGGTTGTCACGAGCTCGGATGTCATGAGCGAGCGCGGTGTTCGGTGCGGGAGGGGGCGGCCAGAGTGCCCGGAGCCACGGCGGGTCTGCCCCGCGGCTCCGACGTCTCCGCCGACCTCCCTGCGGATGGCTCCGCGGATGTCCTGGTGGTCGGGGCCGGGCCGGCCGGCTCGAGTGCCGCCTACTGGTTGGCTCGTTCCGGGCTCGACGTCGTGGTCCTCGAGAAGGCCGCGTTCCCGCGCGAGAAGGTCTGCGGCGACGGCTTGACGCCGCGCGGTGTCAAGGCGCTCGAGGACATGGGCATCGACACCTCGCCGGGCGCCGGCTGGGTCCGGCACAAGGGCCTGCGCGTGCACGGCGGCGGTCAGGTCGTCGAGGTCGACTGGCCGCAGCTCTCCCGCTGGCCCGACTACAGCCTGGTCCGCCCGCGCAGCGAGCTCGACGCGATGCTCGCCCGCCACGCCGAGGACGCCGGAGCGCGGCTGCACACCGGGGTGACCGTCACCGAGCCGCTGCTCGACGACGCCGGCCGCGTCGCGGGGGTGCGGGCGCAGGCCGGCCCCGGCCGCGAGCCGGTGACCTGGCGAGCCCCCCTGGTCGTGTCCGCCGAGGGACTCTCCGGTCGGCTGGCGAAATCGCTCGGCCTGGTGCGCCGCGAGGACCGCCCGCTCGGCATCGCGGTGCGTCGGTACGTCCGCACCAAGCGCACCGCCGACGATTACCTCGACATCTCCTTCGACCTGTCCGCGCAGGGCCCGACCCGGGACTCGATGCCCGGCTACGGCTGGGTGTTCGGCATGGGCGACGGCACGGCGAACGTCGGTTTCGGACTGCTCGACACCCGGCGCGGCACGGGTGCCGACCACCGCGAGACCCTCCGACGTTGGTTGGACACGTTCCCGGCCGGTGAGCAGCTGGGCGAGGAGCACGCGGTGACCCCGCTGCGCGGTGCCGGACTCCCCATGGCGCTGCACCGCCAGCCCGCCTACAGCCGGGGGCTGCTGCTGGCCGGCGACTCAGCCGGCACGGTCAACCCGTTCAACGGCGAAGGCATCAGCTACGCGATGGAGACCGGCCGGATGGCCGCCGAGGCCGCGACCGACGCACTCGCCGTCCCCGACGGCCCGGCACGGGAGGCCGTCCTGCGCCGGTACCCGGAGCGGCTGCGCGCCGCGTACGGGCGGCACCACCGGCTGGGCATGGGCTTCCTCGCGCTGCTCGCCCGCCCCGACGTCGTCCGGTTCGCTACGGCGCACGGCCTCAAGCGTCCGGTGCTGGTGAACGCGGCACTGCGCCTGATGGGCAACCTCACCGACGGGCGCGACGGTGACGGCATCGACCGCGCGGTCGCCGCGCTCACCCGACTGGCCCCGGCGGTCTGAGCATGAACGGGACCGTGCTGGAGATCACACACCGGAAACATGTCGACACACTGCGTGAGCAGACCTCGCCTGCGCGGACCGTGATCGGCCTCACCGTAGGGTCGCACTGATGCTCTCGATCTATGCCCCGATCATCGGGCTGTTCGCGCTGGCCGCCGCGTTCGCGGTGTTCTCGGTCGCCGCGGCCCCCTTCATCGGGCCTCGCCGATACAACCGCGCCAAGCTCGACGCGTACGAGTGCGGGATCGAACCGGTCGACCAGCCGCTGACCGGCGGCCGCTTCCCGGTGAAGTACTACCTGACGGCGATGCTGTTCATCGTCTTCGACATCGAGATCGTCTTCCTCTACCCGTGGGCCGTCGCCAACGACGCGCTCGGCGTCTTCGGGCTGGTCGAGATGGTCGTCTTCATCGCCACCGTGTTCATCGCCTACGCCTACGTGTGGCGCCGTGGCGGGCTCGAGTGGGACTGACCGCAGTGACGAGGGTGGAGTACTGACATGGGACTCGAGGAGAAACTGCCCAGCGGGGTCCTGCTGACCACGGTGGAGAAGCTGGTCAACTGGACGCGCAAGTCGTCGCTGTGGCCGGCCACGTTCGGCCTGGCCTGCTGCGCCATCGAGATGATGGCGTCGGGCGCCGGCCGCTACGACCTGGCCCGCTTCGGCATGGAGGTCTTCCGCGCCTCGCCGCGCCAGGCCGACCTGATGATCGTCGCCGGGCGGGTGAGCCAGAAGATGGCGCCGGTCCTGCGGCAGATCTACGACCAGATGCCCGAGCCGCGCTGGGTGCTCTCGATGGGCGTCTGCGCCAGTTCCGGCGGCATGTTCAACAACTACGCGATCGTGCAGGGCGTCGACCACATCGTTCCGGTGGACATGTACCTGCCCGGCTGCCCGCCGCGGCCGGAGATGCTGATGGACGCGATCCTCAAGCTGCACCACAAGATCCAGAACGAGCCCCTCGGCGCCAAGCGCGCCCGCCAGCTGGCGCGTGCGCAGGCCGAGGGCACGGCGACGGAGCTGCACGTCGAGATGCCCTCGACCGTCCGCGCGGACAAGAAGCTGCGCCGCGCCTACGAGGAGGCCGCGGCCGAGGGCCGCACCGGCCAGTTCCTCATCGAGCAGCGCGACGGCAACGCCGTCCTGCTGCCCGAAGATCGGCCGACCGGGCTCGGGAAGGCATGGCGATGACGGGTCCTGGGGACCGCAGCGGCATGGAGCCGGCGCAGGGCGTGGACGCCCCCTCCGGTGGCTTCCGCAAGGGCTCGTTCGGCGTCAGCGGCAGCGGTGACACCTCCGGCTTCGGCGGCCTCGTCCGCGTCGAGCCCGGCGGTGCCGTCGCGCTGCACTCCACCGAGCGGCCTTACGGCGGGTACTTCGACGAGGTCACCGACGCGCTGATCGAGGCGGTCGGCGAGAAGGTCTACGCGGCGGCCGTCGTCCGTGTGCTGGTCGACCGCGGCGAGATCACCTACTTCGTCACCCGTGAGCACCTGCTGACCCTCGTCCAGGCCCTGCGCGACGACGAGGCGCTGCGCTTCGAGCTGTGCAGCAGCGTCTCCGGGGTCGACTACCTCGACAGCGGCGGCCCGGTCACCGGGCCCGACCGCCCCCGCCTGCACGTCGTCTACCACCTGACGTCGATGACCTACCGCCGCCGGATCCGGCTCGAGGTCGCCGTCACGGCCGAGGACCCGCACGTTCCGTCGGTGACCGCCGTCTACCCCACGGCGGACTGGCACGAGCGCGAGACCTGGGACATGTTCGGCATCGTGTTCGACGGACACCCGGCGCTCACCCGGATCCTCATGCCCGACGACTGGGACGGGCACCCGCAGCGCAAGGACTACCCGCTGGGCGGCGTCCCCGTGGAGTACCACGACGCCACCATCCCGCCGCCGGACACGCGCCGGGCCTACCGGTGATCGGGGAGATCTCATGACCACCACCTCCGACCCGTACGCCGGCTCCCGGGAGACCACCGAGGGGCGCGTCTACACCGTCACCGGCGGCGACTGGGACCTGACGTTCGGCGCGGACCCGCACGGCGAGGAACGCCTCGTCGTCAACATGGGTCCGCAGCACCCCTCGACGCACGGCGTCCTCCGCCTGGTCCTCGACCTCGAGGGCGAGACGGTGACCAAGGCGCGCGTCGTCATCGGCTACCTGCACACCGGGATCGAGAAGAACACCGAGTACCGCACCTGGACGCAGGGCACGACCTTCGTGACCCGGATGGACTACCTGTCCCCGCTGTTCAACGAGGCCGGCTACTGCCTGGCGGTCGAGAAGCTGCTCGGGGTCGAGGCGCCGCCGCGCGCCCAGACGATCCGCGTCCTGGTGATGGAGCTCAACCGGATCGCCTCGCACCTGGTCGCGCTGGCCACCTTCGGCATGGAGATGGGTGCGCTCACCGGCATGACCAACGGGTTCCGCGAGCGGGAGATGATCCTCGACCTGCTCGAGGAGATCACCGGCCTGCGCATGAACCACGCCTACATCCGGCCCGGTGGCCTGGCGCAGGACCTGCCCGAGGGCGCGGTCGAGCACGTGCGCGAGTTCCTGAAGATCATGCCGGGGCGGGTGGCCGACTTCCACAAGCTGCTCACCGGCAACCCGATCTGGCAGGCGCGGCTCAAGGACGCCGGGTACCTCGACGTCACCGGCTGCGTGGCGCTCGGCGTCACCGGGCCCATCCTCCGTGCCGCCGGCCTGCCGTGGGACCTGCGCAAGGTCGAGCCGTACCTGGGCTACGAGACCTACGACTTCGAGGTGCCGACCGCCGACACCTGCGACGCCTGGGGCCGCTACCTGGTGCGCATGGCCGAGGTGAACGAGTCGCTCAAGCTCATCGCCCAGGCCCTCGACCGGCTCGAGCCCGGTCCGGTCATGGTCGAGGACAAGAAGATCGCCTGGCCCGCCCAGCTGTCCCTCGGCGCCGACGGCATGGGCAACTCGCTCGAGCACGTGCGGCACATCATGGGCCAGTCGATGGAGGCCCTGATCCACCACTTCAAGCTGGTCACCGAGGGCTTCCGCGTCCCGGCCGGCCAGGTCTACGTGCCGATCGAGTCGCCCCGCGGCGAGCTCGGCTACCACGTGGTCAGCGACGGGAGCACGCGCCCGTGGCGCGTGCACGTCCGCGAGCCCAGTTTCGTGAACCTGCAGGCGACCGCGGCCATGAGCGAGGGCGGCATGATCGCCGACGTCATCGCCGCGATCGCCTCGATCGACCCCGTGATGGGTGGAGTAGACCGCTGATGAGTGCACTTCCTGGTTCCGCTGAGGGGACTGCGGTGACGGGGCTCGACTCGAGCCCGGTGGAGCCCGCAGCGCTCGACCTGCCGCCGCTGACCGAGCAGACCCGCCTCGAGGCGCGCGAGATCATCGCCCGCTACCCGGTGGCCCGCTCGGCGCTGCTGCCGATGCTGCACCTCGTGCAGTCCGTGCAGGGCTACGTCTCGCCGGAGGGGGTGACCTTCTGCGCCGAGGAGCTGGGCCTGACCAAGGCCGAGGTCGGCGCGGTCGCGACCTTCTACACGATGTACAAGCGCCGTCCGACCGGTCGGCACCTGGTGAGCGTCTGCACCAACACGCTGTGCAGCGTGCTGGGCGGCCAGCGGATCATGGACGCCCTGTCCGACGACCTCGGCGTCCACCACGACGAGACGACGGCCGACGGCTCGATCACGCTCGAGCACGCCGAGTGCCTCGCGGCCTGCGACTACGCCCCGGTCGTGACCGTCGACTACGAGTTCTACGACCAGCAGGACGTCGAGAGCGCCCGGGAACTGGTCGCGGCGCTGCGCCGCGGCGAGAAGCCGCTGCCCACCCGCGGCGCCCCGCTCACCGACTTCAAGGGCATCTCCCGCCAGCTGGCCGGGTTCTCCCAGCACCCGGACGCCGGCGCCGCGCGCGCCGCCGTCGACCACCCCGGCGAGTACGGGCCCACCCTGGTCGGGCTGCGGCTGGCCGAGGAGCGCGGCGAGTCAGCTCCCGCGATGCCGCGGTCGGCGTCCTCCTCCTCGAGTGCCAGGGCCGCCGAGGCGGCCGGCGTCGAGTCCGCGAAGCGCGGTGAGCCCGAGCCGTCCGGCCGCGACACCGGCCGACGGGGCACCGGCACCGACACACCTGCGGGACAGGAGCCGGGCACTGGTGGTCAAGGCCCCGCCACCCCACCTCCCTCGGCCCCGGCTCCCGGGAAGGCCTGACACATGCCTCTCACCCCTGTCCTCACCACCCGCTGGGGCGCCGAGCAGTCCTGGCGGCTGGCGACCTACGAGCGCATGGAGGGCTACAGCGCCCTGCGCACCGCCCTGTCGATGGCGCCTGACGAGCTCGTCAGCATGGTCAAGGACTCCGGGCTGCGCGGTCGCGGCGGCGCCGGTTTCCCGACCGGCATGAAATGGAGCTTCATCCCGCAGCCCAAGCCGGGGGAGACGCCCACCGGCCCGGCCGCGATGCCCAAGTACCTCGTGGTCAACGCCGACGAGGGCGAGCCGGGCACCTGCAAGGACCTGCCGCTGATGATGGCCGACCCGCACTCGCTGATCGAGGGCGTGATCATCTCCTCGTTCGCGATCCGCTCGCACTTCGCCGTCATCTACGTCCGCGGCGAGGCCGTGCACGCGCACCGCCGGCTCGTGGCCGCCGTCGAGGAGGCCTACGCGGCCGGCTACCTCGGCACCGACATCCTCGGCTCGGGCTACGACCTGGACCTGGTCGTGCACGCCGGCGCCGGCGCCTACATCTGCGGCGAGGAGACGGCGCTGCTCGACTCGCTCGAGGGCTACCGCGGCCAGCCCCGGCTCAAGCCGCCGTTCCCCGCCGTCGCCGGGCTCTACGGCGCCCCGACGGTCATCAACAACGTCGAGACGCTGGCCAGCGTGCCGTTCGTCGTCCGCGGCGGCGCCGACTGGTTCAAGGAGTTCGGCCCGGAGAAGTCGCCCGGCCCGAAGATCTACTCGCTGTCCGGCCGCGTCGTGAAGCCCGGCCAGTACGAGGCCCCCATGGGCACCACGATGCGCGAGCTGCTCGAGATGGCCGGTGGCATCCGGCCCGGGCACGAGCTGAAGTTCTGGACGCCGGGCGGCTCGTCGACCCCGTACTTCACCGCGGAGCACCTCGACGTCCCGCTGGACTTCGACTCGGTCGCGGCCGCGGGCTCCATGCTCGGCACGACCGCGCTCATGGTGTTCGACGAGACCGACTCGATCGTCGAGGCGACCCTGCGGTTCACCGAGTTCTACGCGCACGAGAGCTGCGGCAAGTGCACCCCGTGCCGGGAGGGCACCTACTGGCTGGTGCAGATCCTGGACCGGATCGCGGGCGGTCGGGGCACCGCGCAGGACCTCGAGACCCTGCTCGACACCTGCGACAACATCCTGGGCCGCGCCTTCTGCGCGCTCGGTGACGGCGCGACGAGCTGCATCACCAGCTCGTTGCAGTACTTCAAGGACGACTACGTGGCCCTGCTGCCCCCGGAGGAGCAGGCCCGGCTGGGCCGGCGCCTCCCGATCGAGCCCGTCGGAGCCGCATCGTGACGACGACACCTGCTGCGCCGCAGCCATCCCCGGCGGTCCCACCGGGCGCGCCCGGACCGCACACACCGCCCGACGCCGTGCACTGCACGATCGACGGCTTCGAGGTCGCCGTCCCCAAGGGGACGCTGATCATCCGGGCCGCCGAGCAGATCGGCGTGCAGATCCCACGGTTCTGCGACCACCCGCTGCTCGAGCCGGTCGGTGCCTGCCGCCAGTGCCTGGTCGAGGTCGAGGGCCAGCGCAAGCCCGCGGCCTCGTGCACCGTGCCGGTCACTGAGGGCATGGTGATCAGGACGCAGCTGACCAGCGAGGTCGCGGACAAGGCGCAGCAGGGCACCATGGAGCTGCTGCTGATCAACCACCCGCTCGACTGCCCGGTGTGCGACAAGGGCGGCGAGTGCCCGCTGCAGAACCAGGCGATGAGCAACGGCCGGGCCGAGAGCCGCTTCGTCGACGTCAAGCGGACCTACCCCAAGCCGCTGGCCATCAGCAGCGAGATCCTGCTCGACCGCGAACGCTGCGTGCTCTGCGCCCGCTGCACCCGGTTCTCCCAGCAGGTCGCCGGCGACCCGTTCATCGAGCTGTTCGAGCGCGGCGCGCTCGAGCAGGTCGCCATCTACGAGGACGAGCCGTTCGAGAGCTACTTCTCCGGCAACACCACGCAGATCTGCCCGGTCGGCGCCCTGACCAGCGCCCAGTACCGCTTCCGTGCGCGGCCGTTCGACCTGCGCAGCGAACCGAGCGTCTGCGAGCACTGCGCGTCGGGCTGCGCCCAGCGCACCGACTACCGCCGCGGCAAGGTCACGCGGCGGCTGGCCGGCGAGGACCCCGAGGTCAACGAGGAGTGGAACTGCGACAAGGGGCGGTTCGCCTTCCGCTACGCCACGTCCAACGCCCGGCTCACCACGCCGCTGGTGCGGGGTGCCGACGGCGAGCTGCACCCGGCGTCCTGGCCCGAGGCCTGGGCCGCGGCGGCCGCCGGCCTGCTCCTCGCCCGTGACGAGGGAGGCGTCGGCGTGCTGCCCGGCGGTCGGCTGACCGTCGAGGACGCCTACGCCTACGCCAAGTTCGCCCGCGTCGCGCTCGGCACCAACGACGTCGACGCCCGCGCCCGCGCCCACTCCGCCGAGGAACTGGCGTTCCTGGGGGCGGCCGTCGCCGGCAGCGGCCCCGCCACCGGGGCGGTCACCTACGACGACCTGTCCCACGCCTCCTCGGTGCTGCTGGCCGGCTTCGAGCCGGAGGAGGAGTCGCCGATCGTCTTCCTCCGCCTGCGCCGCGCCGTCCGCACCCGCGGTCTGCCGGTGTTCGACCTGGCCCCGTTCGCCACCCGCGCGGACGAGAAGCTGCAGGCCACGGTGCTGACCACCCTGCCCGGGGCCGAGGCGCAGTCGCTGCGCGCGCTGACCGACGGCAGCTGGGGTGGCGCGGCGCCCGACGCCCTCAGGAAGCCCGGTGCGATCGTGCTGGCCGGCGAGCGGCTGGCCGAGGTGCCCGGTGCGTTCTCCGCGCTGCTCGCGCTGTCCCGGGAGACCGGCGCGCGCGTCGCGTGGGTGCCCAGGCGGGCGGGGGAGCGGGGCGCGGTCGAGGCCGGCGCCCTGCCGAGCCTGCTGCCCGGTGGCCGCTCCGTCGGCGACGCCGCCGCCCGCGCCGAGGTCGCCGAGCGGTGGGGGATCGACATCGCGGAGGTGCCCAGCACCCCCGGGCGCGACCTCACCGCGATCCTCACCGCCGTCCGCGACGGGGAGCTTCCCGGCCTGCTCGTCGGCGGCGTCGACCCGGCCGACCTGCCCGACCCGGCGCTGGCCGCGGCGGCGCTGGAGGCCGCGGACTTCGTGGTGAGCCTGGAGATGTTCCCGACCGCGGTCACCGCCGTCGCCGACGTCGTCCTGCCGGTGGCTGCGGCCGCCGAGAAGGCCGGTACCTACCTGGACTGGGAAGGCCGGCCGCGGTCGTTCGACGCCACGCTGCACGGCACCGGGCAGCTCCCCGACAGCCGGGTGCTGCAGGGGCTCGCCGACGAGATGGACGCCGACCTGCGGCTGCCCACGCCCGAGGCCGCCCGCGCGGAGATCGCCGCGCTGGGCACCGCGCGACGCCTGGGCGAGGGGGTCGGCCTCGACGTCCGGCCGGTGGCCGCGCCCTCGCTGGGTGCCGACGAGGCCGTGCTCGCCACCTGGCGGCAGCTGCTCGACGTCGGCACGTTGCAGGCCGACGAGCCCGAGCTCGCCGGGACCGCCCGGCCCGCCGTCGCCCGGATCGGCGTCGAGGCCGCCGCCCGGCTGGGCCTCGCCGACGGCGACCGGCTCACCGTCAGCGGCGCGACCGGGTCGGTCAGCCTGCCGGTCGCGATCACCGCCATGCCCGACCAGGTGGTGTGGCTGCCGATGAGATCACCGGGCAGCGAGGTGCGGGCCCAGCTCGGCGCCGGTCCCGGTGGCGTGGTGCGACTGTCGGGAGACGCGCGATGAACATCCTGGCCGCACGCGACCAGCCCACGCTCGAGGACTTCGGCGGCGACGTCTGGTGGATCGTGGTCATCAAGGTGGTCGGCATCTTCGCGGTGCTGGTCCTGATGACGCTGTTCGCGATCGTCTTCGAGCGCAAGGTCGTCGCGCGCATGCAGCAGCGGATCGGCCCCAACCGGGTCGGCCCGCGCGGCTACCTGCAGAGCCTGGCCGACGGCCTGAAGCTGGCGTTCAAGGAAGACATCATGCCGGCGCTGGCCGACAAGCCCGTCTACTTCCTGGCCCCGATCATCGCCGCGATCCCCGCGTTCCTGGCGTTCTCGGTCATCCCGCTCGGTCCGACGGTGAGCATCTTCGGTGAGCGCACCCCGCTGCAGCTGACCGACGCCCCGATCGGCGTGCTGATCGTGCTGGCCTGCTCGGCCATGGGTGTGTACGGGATCGTGCTGGCCGGCTGGGCCTCGGGCTCGACGTACCCGCTGCTCGGAAGCCTCCGCAGCGCCGCGCAGATGGTCAGCTACGAGATCGCGATGGGACTGTCGATCGTCGCGGTGTTCCTCTACGCCGGGACGATGTCGACGTCGGAGATCGTCGCCGCCCAGGCCGACGGCAACCAGCTGTCGTTCTTCGGGCTCGAGTTCACCGGCCCGAGCTGGTTCGCCGTCCTGCTGCCGGTCTCGTTCGTCATCTACGCGATCGCCGTGGTCGGCGAGACCAACCGAGCGCCCTTCGACCTCGCCGAGGCCGAGAGCGAGCTCGTGGGTGGCTTCCACACCGAGTACTCGTCGCTGAAGTTCGCGCTGTTCTTCCTCGCCGAGTACATCAACATGGTCACCGTCTCGGCGCTGGCCGCGACCCTCTTCCTCGGCGGCTGGCGGGCCCCGTGGCCGATCTCGATCTGGGACGGCGCGAACACCGGCTGGTGGCCGCTGCTCTGGTTCTTCCTCAAGGTCGTCGTCGCGCTGTTCGTCTTCATCTGGCTGCGCGGCACCCTGCCCCGCCTGCGGTACGACCAGTTCATGCACTTCGGGTGGAAGGTGCTGGTCCCCACCGCGCTGGTGTGGATCCTCGCCGTCGCCACCATGCGCACGGTCTCCCGCGAGGCCGACCTCTCCACCGGCGAGGTCGCGCTCTACGTGGGCGTCCCGATCGCGATCCTGGTCCTCGCCGCCCTGTGGGTCGCCGGACGGGCGGCCAACAAGGACACCCGCCTGGCGGCCGCGGAGGCGGCGGCCGGGTCCAACCACCCGACCGAGCCCGAGGTGCTGCCCCCGACCGGGCCGCGCCGTCGGCCCACGGGCGGGCCGAGCCGGTCCGCGGGCGGCTTCCCGATCCCGCCGATGGACCTGAAGGTGCCGCCGTCGCCGCGGCTGCGGCGGCAGCCGGTCGCGTCCGACGGCAGCGCGGTGGTCGGCACCGGCCGCCGCGGGGCGCCCCGCACGACGACAACCCAGGAGGACGGCGATGTCTGACCGCAACCCCGCCCGCAGGTCGGGGGGCGAGGTCGAGCGCGCGACCGGGCAGACCCACTCGACGCCGGCCGCGCCGCGGAGCTTCCTGCCGGCGCCGGCACAGGGCTTCGGGGTCACCTTCGCGCAGATCTTCCGCAAGGTGACCACCGAGCAGTACCCGTTCGAGCCCAAGGTGACCAAGCCGCGCTACCACGGGCGGCACGTGCTCAACCGGCACCCCGACGGCCTGGAGAAGTGCGTCGGCTGCGAGCTGTGCGCCTGGGCGTGCCCGGCCGACGCCATCTACGTCGAGGGCGGCGACAACACCGAGGACGCCCGATTCTCGCCCGGTGAGCGCTACGGCGCCGTCTACCAGATCAACTACCTGCGCTGCATCTTCTGCGGGCTGTGCATCGAGGCCTGCCCGACGCGGTCGCTGACGATGAGCAACGACTTCGAGCTGGCCGACGACAACCGGCAGGACCTGATCTACACCAAGGAGCAGCTGATGGCTCCGCTGCTGCCCGGCATGGAGGCTCCGCCGCACCCGATGCGCCTGGGCGACGACGAGAAGGACTACTACCTGCGCGTGCCGGGCTCCTCGCCGGCCGAGCCGGTCACCGAGGAGAAGGTATGAGCCTCCTCGCCGCGGCTGCGGACACCCAGGTCGTGATCGGGGGTGCCGAGGAGGTCGTCTTCTGGATCCTCGGCCCGGTCGCGCTGGCCGGTGCGCTCGGGATGGTGTTCAGCAAGAACGCCGTCCACTCGGCGCTGTGGCTGGTGCTGACGATGCTGTCGCTGGGCGTCTTCTACGTCGTCCAGGAGGCGCCGTTCCTCGGCGCGGTGCAGATCATCGTCTACACCGGCGCGATCATGATCCTGTTCCTGTTCGTCCTGATGATGGTCGGCCGGGACTCGTCGGACTCCGTCGTCGAGACGCTGCGCGGCCAGCGGGTCGCCGCCACGGTGCTCGGCGTCGGCTTCGCCGGGCTGGTCGGCGCGGGCATCGCCCGCGCCACCGAGGACCTGCCGGTCGTCGGCCTCGCCGAGGCCCAGGCCGATGCCGCCGGCGGGGAGGGCGGGAACATCCCGGCGATCGCCGAGCTGCTGTTCACCCGGTACCTGCTGGCGTTCGAGGTCACCAGCGCCCTGCTCATCACCGCCGCCGTCGGCGCGATGGTGCTCGCCCACATCGAGCGCGAGCCCGGCACGCGGCGCACCCAGAAGGAGCTGTCGAAGGCCCGGTTCCTCGACAACCCCCGGCCGCAGACGCTGCCCGGTCCGGGCGTCTACGCCCGCGGCAACTCGGTGGCCGCGCCGGCGCTGCTGCCCGACGGGACCGTCACCGAGGAGAGCTTCGCCACCGGGGTCGAGCCCCAGGAGATCGAGCAGATGCCGCGGCCCACCGGGCGCGGGCAGCTCGGCTCGCCCGACGGGGCGCTCGGCACCCTCGACCCCGCGCCCCTGGACGGAGGCCGTCAGTCATGACACTGACCCACTACCTGGTGCTCGCGGCGATCCTCTTCACGATCGGCGCCGTCGGCGTGCTGGTCCGCCGCAACGCGATCGTCGTGTTCATGTGCGTCGAGCTGATGCTCAACTCGGTGAACCTGACGCTGGTCACGTTCGCGCGGTCCACCGGCACCATCGACGGCCAGATCATGGCCTTCTTCGTGATGGTCGTCGCGGCCGCCGAGGTCGTCATCGGCCTGGCCATCATCATGTCGATCTACCGGACCCGCCGGTCCGCGTCCGTCGACGACGCCAACCTGCTGAAGTACTGACGGGGACCCCGACACCATGGAAACGCTGCCCGCCGAGGGTCTGCTCGCCTCCTCCTGGCTGCTGATCGCGCTGCCGCTCGTCGGCGCCGCGGTGCTGCTGCTCGGCGGTCGGCGCACCGACCGCTGGGGCCACCTGCTGGGGACGGCGACCGTCGTCGCCGCCTTCGTGCTCGGCCTCCTCTACACGTTCGAGCTGTCCGGGCTGCAGGAGCCCCGGGTCTCGGTCGACCTCTTCACGTTCATCTCCTCCGGCGACCTCGACGTCCGCGCCGGCCTGCTCTACGACCCGCTGTCGGCTGCGTTCGTGCTGCTGATCACCGGCGTCGGCTCGCTGATCCACGTCTACTCGATCGGCTACATGGCGCACGACCCCGCGCGCCGCCGGTTCTTCGCCTACCTCAACCTGTTCGTCGCGGCGATGCTCCTGCTGGTCCTCGGCAACAGCTTCGTCGCGCTGTACGTGGGCTGGGAGGGCGTCGGCCTGGCGTCCTACCTGCTGATCGCGTTCTGGTACACCCGCCCGGCGGCCGCCACCGCGGCGAAGAAGGCGTTCATCATGAACCGGGTCGGCGACGTCGGCCTGGCCCTGGCGATCTTCCTGATGTTCGCCCAGCTGGGGACGACCGACTACGACGGCGTCTTCGGCGAGATCGGCACCCTGGCCGGCGGCACCGTCACCGCCATCGGGCTGCTGCTGCTGCTCGGCGCGTGCGGCAAGTCCGGCCAGTTCCCGCTGCAGGCGTGGCTCCCCGACGCCATGGAGGGCCCCACCCCGGTCTCGGCGCTGATCCACGCCGCGACCATGGTCACGGCCGGCGTCTACCTGATCGCCCGCTGCGCGCCGATCTACGACGAGACCCCGACCGCGCGCACCGTCGTGCTGGCCGTGGGCGCGCTGACGCTGCTCATCGGCGCGATCGCCGGCTGCGCCTACGACGACATCAAGAAGGTGCTGGCCTACTCGACGGTCAGCCAGATCGGCTACATGTTCCTGGCCGTGGGCCTGGGCCCCGCCGGGTACGTCGCGGGCCTGGCGCACCTGTACGCGCACGGCTTCTTCAAGGCCGGCCTCTTCCTCGGTGCCGGGTCGGTCATGCACGCGATGAACGACCAGGTGGACATGCGCCGGTACGGCGGGCTCTGGAAGAAGATGCCGATCACCTTCGCGACGTTCGGCCTCGGCTACCTCGCGCTGATCGGCATCTTCCCGCTGGCCGGCTACTGGACCAAGGACGCGATCATCGAGGCGGCGGTCGACCTCGGCGACGTCTGGGGCTGGGTCCTGGGCGGAGCGGGCATCCTCGGCGCCGGCCTGACGGCCTTCTACATGACCCGGCTGATGCTGATGACCTTCTTCGGCCGCCCGCGGTGGGAGGAGGGCGTGCACCCGCACGAGTCGCCGTCGGTCATGACGGTGCCGATGATCGTGCTCGCCGTCGGGTCGGTCGCCTCCGGCTTCCTGCTGGTCTCGCTGTTCCCGCTCACCGACTGGATGGAGCCGGTGTTCGGTGAGCCGGAGGAGCCCGCGCACGTCATCGCCCCGCTCACCGTCGCGCTGATCGTCACCGCGGTCTCGCTCGTCGGCGTCCTGCTCGCCTGGCTGTTCGTCGGCCGCCGCGAGGTGCCGGTCACCGCGCCGGTGCGGGTCTCGCCGGTCACGCGGGCCGCGCGCAACGCCCTCTACGCCGACACGATCAACGAGTCGCTGTTCATGCGTCCCGGCCAGTGGCTGACCCGCGCGCTGGTGTTCTTCGACAACCGGGGCGTCGACGGCGCCGTCAACGGCATGGCCGCCGCGCTGGGCGGCTCCTCCTCGCGGCTGGGCCGGACGCAGACCGGCTTCGTCCGCACGTACGCGCTGGGCATGCTCGGCGGCGCGGTCCTGGTGGCCGGTGCCCTCCTGGCGGTGACGGCGGGATGACCTTCGTGACTTCTTCCGGAAAGGCCCGCTCGTGAGCGACTTCCCGTTCCTGCTGCTGATGATCGCCGTCCCGGCGATCGGGGCGGCCGTCGTCGCGGGGCTGCCGAAGGGCCGCGACGAGCTCGCCCGGCAGATCTCGCTGGCGCTCAGCGGCGTCGTCCTGCTGCTGGCCGTGCTCGCGACCGTGGCGTTCGACGTCGACGGCGACCGCTTCCAGCTGACCACCGAGTTCGCCTGGATCCCCGACTTCGGTGTCTCCGTGGCCCTCGGCGTCGACGGCATCGCGCTGGTGATGCTGCTGCTCATCGGCGTGCTGGTGCCGATCGTGATCGGTGCCTCGTGGAAGGACACCGCAGCGGGCATCGGTGACGTGGCGACCGACCGGCGCTCGATGAAGGCCTACTTCGCCTGGCTGCTGCTGCTCGAGGCGATGATGGTCGGCGTCTTCGCCGCGACCGACGTCTTCCTCTTCTACGTCTTCTTCGAGGCGATGCTCGTCCCGATGTACTTCATCATCGGCAGCTTCGGTGGTCCGCGCCGGCAGTACGCCGCGGTGAAGTTCTTCCTGTACAGCCTGGTCGGCGGCCTGATCATGCTGGCCGCCGTCATCGGGCTCTACGTGGTCAGCAACAGCCAGCTCGGTGAGGGCACGTTCGCCTTCGACGCGCTGCGTCAGCTCGAGATCGACCCGGGCGTGCAGAAGCTGCTCTTCCTCGGCTTCTTCATCGCCTTCGCGATCAAGGCGCCGCTCGTGCCCTTCCACACCTGGCTGCCTGACTCCGGTTCCGAGGCGCCGATCGGCGGTGCGGTGCTGCTGGTCGGGGTGCTCGACAAGGTCGGCACGTTCGGCTTCCTGCGCTACTGCCTGCCGCTGTTCCCCGACGCCTCGCGGTACTTCGCGCCGTTCGTCCTGGTGCTCGCCGTGATCGGGATCCTCTACGCGGCGCTCCTGGCCATGGGGCAGAGCGACATGAAGCGGCTGGTGTCCTACACGTCGATCTCGCACTTCGGCTTCATCGCGTTGGGCATCTTCGCCTTCACCCACGAGGCCGCGACCGGGGCCGTGCTCTACATGGTCAACCACGGCATCGCGACCGGGCTGCTGTTCCTGGTGGTCGGGATGGTGATCGCCCGCGGCGGATCCCGGCAGATCGGTGACTACGGCGGCCTCGCCGCCGCGGCGCCGCTGCTCGGCGGCGCGTTCCTCGTGGCCGGCCTGGCGTCGCTGGCTCTGCCGGGCACCAACAGCTTCGTCAGCGAGTTCCTGGTGCTCATCGGGTCGTTCCCGTCGCAGCCGGTCTTCACGATCATCGCCACGGTCGGGATCATCCTGGCGGCCCTCTACGTGCTGCTGATGTACCAGCGCACCATGCACGGCCCGCCGCGGGGCGTGCTGCTGCAGACCGACCCGGCCGAGCCCGTCCCGGCCGGGGGCGGCGGGGCGACCGCGCTGGCGACCGCCCCGGCGCGCACCGCTCTGCGGGTGCACGACCTCGACCGGCGCGAGCTGGCGGTCGTCACGCCGCTGATCGCGCTGATCATCGCCCTCGGCGTCTACCCGCAGCCCCTGCTCAACCTGATCGAGCCGGCCGTCGCGGCCACCATGAGCGACCTCGGAGGGTCCGACCGATGATCGAGGCCCCTGACCTCTCCCTGGCGGCGCTGGCCCCGCTGCTGTTCGTCTTCGGCGCGGCCTGCGTCGGGGTGCTCGTCGAGGCGTTCGCGCCGCGCGACGTCCGGCACCCCGTGCAGGTCGCCGTCGCCCTCGTCGGCACCGTCGGCGGCCTGGTCACCACGCTGCTGCTGACCCGCGACTTCGAGAGGTCGACCACTGCGGCCGGCGCGCTGGCGGTCGACGGTCCCGCGCTGTTCCTCCAGGCGACCATCGTCGGTCTCGGCGCACTGGCCATCCTGCTGTTCGCCGAGCGGGCGCTGGACCCCGCCCGGTCGGCGTTCGTCACGTCGGCGGCGGTGCCGGTGGGCAGCCCGCGGGACCGCGACCAGCTCACCTCCGAGCGGGTGCAGACCGAGGTCTACCCGCTGGCCACCTTCGCCATCGGCGGCATGATGCTGTTCGTCGCGGCCAACGACCTGCTGATCATGTTCGTGGCCCTCGAGGTGCTGAGCCTCCCGCTGTACCTGATCAGCGGCCTGGCCCGCCGCCGGCGGCTGCTGTCGCAGGAGGCGGCGGTCAAGTACTTCCTGCTGGGCGCCTTCGCCTCGGCGTTCTTCCTGTACGGCCTCGCCCTCGTCTACGGCGCCACCGGGAGCGTCCGCCTCGGCGCGGTGCGCGACGCCGTCAGCGCCGAGGGGAGCGACGTCCTGCTCGTACTCGGCCTGGGCCTGCTCATCGTCGGCCTGCTGTTCAAGGGCAGCGTCGCGCCGTTCCACACCTGGACCCCCGACGTGTACCAGGGTGCGCCGACGCCGGTGACGGCCTTCATGGCCGCCTGCACGAAGATCGCCGCGTACGGCGCCATCCTGCGCCTGCTCTACGTCGCCTTCGGCACGGAGGAGTGGACGTGGCGGCCGCTGATCTACGGGGTGGCGATCGTCTCGATGATCGTCGGCGCCGTCCTCGGTCTCACCCAGACCGACCTCAAGCGGATGCTCGCCTACTCCTCGATCGCGCACGCCGGGTTCCTCCTCACCGGCGTCATCGGCCTCGGCGCCGGCGGCGAGGGCTCGGGGCTGGCGGCCACGATGTTCTACCTGCTCACCTACGGGCTGACCACCCTCGGCTCCTTCGCCGTCCTCATGCTGGTCCGCGACGGCGACGGCGAGGCCACGCACCTGTCCCAGTGGGCGGGGCTGGCCTCCCGGTCGCCGCTCACGGCGGCGGTCATGAGCCTGTTCCTCCTGGCCCTGGCCGGCATCCCGCTCACCGCCGGATTCACCGGGAAGTTCGCCGTGTTCCGCGCCGCGATCGAGACCGGGGCCTGGCCGCTGGTCCTGGTGGCCCTGCTGGCCAGCGCCGTCGCCGCGTTCTTCTACCTGCGGGTCATCGTGCTCATGTACTTCTCGCCCCCGGCCGGCAACGTCGATGGACGGCAGGCCCCATCCGTCGGCGTGCCCGGCCTGCCGACGACGATCGTCCTGGCGGTCACCGCCACCGCGACGCTGGCGCTGGGCATCGTGCCCGGGGCGGTGCTGAAGCTCGCCGAGCAGGCGGCTAGATTCGTCGGTTGATGACCGGAGCCCGTGCCGCAGTCGAGGGCACCAACGCGCAGGTCCAGCGCCGGATCTCCACGCCTGCCTCGAGCATCGGGGCCTGGCTGCCCGAGGGGCCTCTCGGGGCGTCGCTGGCGGCCGGGCTGGCCGACGTCGAGCGGGAGCTGATCGGGTCGGTCGGCAGCGAGCACCCCTTCATCCGGGAGGCGGCCGGTCATCTCATGGCGGCCGGCGGCAAGCGGTTCCGGCCGATGCTGGCGCTGCTGGCCGCCCAGCTCGGCGACGCCCGGGCGCCCGAGGTGATCCGGGCGGCGGTGGTCTGCGAGCTCACGCACCTCGCCACGCTGTACCACGACGACGTCATGGACGAGGCCGTCGTCCGCCGCGGGGCGCCCAGTGCCAACAGCCGGTGGACCAACAGCATCGCGATCCTGACCGGCGACCTGCTCTTCGCCCGCGCGTCGGACATTTTGGCCGATCTCGGGCCGGAGGCCGTGCGCATCCAGGCCCAGACGTTCGAGCGGCTGGTCACCGGGCAGATCCGGGAGACCGTGGGCGCCGGTGCCGGCGAGGACCCGGTCGACCACTATCTCGCCGTCCTCGCCGACAAGACCGGTTCGCTGGTGGCCACGTCGGCGCGCTTCGGTGCCTCGTTCGCCGGTGTCGAGCCGTCGCTGGTGACCGCGCTGACGGCGTTCGGCGAGGAGGTCGGGGTGGCCTTCCAGATCTCCGACGACCTGCTGGACATCGTCAGCCGGGGAGGCGAGTCCGGGAAGTCCCCCGGCACCGACCTGCGCGAGGGGATCGCCACGCTGCCTGCCCTGTTCGTCCTGGCCGGTGACGACCCCGGGGACGCGCGCCTGCGCCAGCTCGTGTCCGCGCCGGTCACCGACGACGCCGAGCACGCCGAGGCCCTGGCCCTGCTCCGCGCGTCGGACGGGCTCGCCCGGGCGACCGGTGTCCTGCAGGAGTACGCCGACCGCGCCCGCGCCCGGCTGGACGCGGTCCCGGCCGGCGAAGTGCGCGACGCCCTCTCCGCGCTCTGCGATTACGTGGTGACCCGCACCAGCTGACGGCGAACCCGCTGTGATAGGTCTTATGGTCAGACCACACAGCGCGGGAGGCTGCACGCATGGCGGATCGGTACCAGGTGGTCATCGTCGGCGGCGGCCCCGTGGGGGTGGGGCTCGCCGTCGACCTCGGCCTGCGCGGCGTCTCGTGCATCGTGGTCGAGCGTCGCGACGGCCTGTCGAGCATCCCGAAGGGCCAGGGCCTCTCGCAGCGCACGATGGAGCACTGCTGGAACTGGGGCGTCGCCGACGACCTCCGCGCCGCGCGGACGATGCCCCCGGGGTGGGCGATCGGCCAGGTCACCGTCTATGGGGATCTGATGGGCGAGTTCTGGCACGCCCCTCCCGCGCGTGAGCTCGTGGCCCCGTACTACTTCCAGGCCAACGAGCGGCTGCCCCAGTACCGCACCGAGGAGGTCCTGCGGCGGCGCCTGGCCGACCTGCCGACGGTCGAGTCCCGGTGGGGCGCGACGGCGACCTCGGTCGAGCAGGGCGACGAGGGCGTGCGGGTGGTCGTCGAGCGGGATGGCGAAAGCGAGGTGCTGACCGGCGACTACGTCGTCGGCTGCGACGGAGGGCACTCGCTGGTGCGGGAGCAGGCCGACATCGAGCGCAGCGGCACCGACTTCGACGAGCTCGTGGCGCTCGTGGTCTTCCGGTCGAAGGAGCTGCACCGCGCCCTCGAGCGGTTCCCCGACCGGTCCACCTACCGCGTCCTGCATCCGGACCTGAAGGGCTACTGGATGTTCTTCGGCCGGGTCGACGTGGGGGAGGAGTTCTTCTTCCACGCGCCCGTGCCACGCGGCGCGACCGCGGCCACGTTCGACTTCGCCGGGCTGCTGCACCGCGCGGCCGGCTTCCCCTTCGCGCTGGAGATCGACCACGTCGGCTTCTGGGACCTGCGGGTGCAGGTCGCCACCCGCTACCGCGCGGGCCGCGCGTTCATCGCCGGCGACGCCGCGCACACTCATCCGCCCTACGGCGGCTTCGGGCTCAACAACGGCCTGGAGGACGCGGCCAACCTTGGCTGGAAGCTGGCCGCGGTGCTCCAAGGGTGGGGCGGCGACGCCCTGCTGGAGTCCTACGGCCTCGAGCGGCAGCCGGTGTTCCGGGACGTCGGCGAGGACATCATCGGCGGCTGGATCCGCGACGACCGGGCCTTCCTGGAGCGGTTCGACCCCGAGCGCGACCGCGACGAGTTCGCGCGGGCCTTCGAGGAGCAGACCAAGGGCTTCGGCAAGCGGCTGCGCGACTTCGAGCCGCACTACGAGGGCTCACCGGTGGTGCTGGGGCCGCCCGGTGCGCTGGTCAGCGCACACGGCAGCCACACCTTCGAGGCCCGCGTCGGCCACCACCTGCCACCGCGACCGCTCTCGTCGGGTCGCGACGTCTTCGAGGACCTCGGCCGCGGCTTCACGCTGCTGGCCTTCGGAGCCGACGACGGGGCGGTCCGTGCGTTCGAGGATGCGGCGGGCGCCCTCGGGGTGCCGCTGACCGTCGTCCGCGACACGCTCGCCGACGGGCGGGAGGAGTACGGCTGCCGCCTCGCCCTGGTCCGGCCCGACCAGTACGTGGCCTGGGCCGGCGACGACGCCCCGGACGACGTCGACGCGGTGTTCCGGACGGTCACCGGACGCCGCTGAACCCCGCGAGCAGCGATGCTGGGGGGCATGCGGAGGAGCTGGTTTGTGGCGGCGGTGCTGTGCGCGGGCTGCACGACCGCGCCGGCCGGACCGTCCCCGGGCGCGACACCCCCGGCCGGCGTTCCTGCTCTGCGGGTGGACGTCGTCGTCGACGGGCTCGACCACGCCTGGGACGTCGTCCAGGCGTCCGACGGCACGTTGCTGGTCGACGAGCGGCCCGGTGGCCTCACCGCCGTCCTGCCGGACGGGACCGTTCGCGCCGTCGACGCCGACTTCGCCGACCTGTTCGCGCGCGGGGAGACGGGCCTGATGGGCCTGGCCCTCGATCCCGCGTTCGACGACAACCGCCGGTTCTACAGCTGCCAGGGCGTGACCGACGGCGCGGACGGCCCGGAGATCCAGGTCGTCGCGTGGTCGATGGCGCCGGACTGGAGTTCGGCGACCCGCACCGACGACCCGCTCGTCGCCGGGATCCCGGTCAACCAGGGCTCCGGTCGGCACGGCGGCTGCCGCCTGCAGTTCGACACCCAGGGCGCCCTGTACATCGGCACGGGGGACAACGCGCTGGGCACCAACCCGCAGGACCTCGCCAGCCTGGCCGGCAAGGTCCTCCGGGTCGATCCGCGCACCGGCGAGGGACTGCCGGACAACCCGTTCGCCGACGCCGACGACGACGCGACCCGCCGGATCTGGACCTACGGCCACCGCAACGTGCAGGGCCTCGGCCTGCGCCCCGACGGGAACGAGATCTACTCGGTCGAGCACGGGCCGGACCGCGACGACGAGGTCAACCACCTGCGCGCCGGCGCGAACTACGGCTGGGACCCCTCCGCCGACGGCGACGGCTACGACGAGAGCGTGCCCATGACCGATCCGAGCATCCCGGACGCCGTCGAGGCGGTCTGGTCCTCGGGGTCGCCGACCATCGCCCCGAGCGGGGCCACGTTCGTGGAGGGCAGCGACTGGGGCGCCTACGACGGGACGCTGCTGATCGGCCTGCTCAAGGGCCAGGGCGTGCTCGCCCTCCGGCTGGACGACGAGGGCACGCTGGTCGAGCAGTTCCGGCTGCCCGAACTCGACGGCACCGAGGGGCGGATCCGCTCGGTCCGCCAGACCCGCGACGGCGCCCTGTACGTGACCACCGACAACGGCGGCGGTGCCGATCGCCTCCTGCGGATCACTCCGCTCAGGCGTTGACCACCCAGGTGTCGTTGCCTGCCAGCAGGCCGTCGAGGTCGGGAGCCCGCTCGGCGCGGGCCGCGTCGAGCTGGTCGGCCATCGTCTGCTCGTAGGTCGTCTTCTCGACGGATCGGAAGACGCCCATCGGCGTGTACCGCAGGTCCTGCGAGGACAGGCGGGAGAGCGCGAAGGCGTAGGACGGGTCCTGCCGCGTGGCGTCGTGGACGACGATGTCGGCGGCGTCGACCTGGTTGGTCTCGGCGATCTTCAGACCGCCGAACTCGTCGCGCACGACGCACGAGCCGCCGTCGGCACCGAAGACCAGCGGCTTGCCGTGGACCAGCGGGATCGTCCACATGGGGCCGGTCGTGGAGTCCTTGAGCAGCTCGAAGGCGCCGTCGTTGAAGATGTTGCAGTTCTGGTAGATCTCCACCAGCGCCGTGCCCTTGTGCTCGGCCGCCTGGCGCAGCACGTCGGTGAGGCCCTTGCGGTCGGAGTCCATCGCCCGGCCCACGAAGGTCGCCTCGGCACCCAGGGCCAGGGACACCGGGTTGAAGGGGTGGTCCAGGGAGCCCATCGGCGTGGACTTGGTGACCTTCCCGACCTCCGACGTCGGGGAGTACTGGCCCTTGGTCAGCCCGTAGATCCGGTTGTTGAACAGCAGGATCGTCATGTTCACGTTGCGGCGCAGCGCGTGGATCAGGTGGTTCCCGCCGATCGACAGCGCGTCGCCGTCGCCGGTGACGACCCACACCGAGAGGTCGGGGCGCGACGCGGCCAGGCCGGTCGCGATCGCCGGCGCGCGGCCGTGGATGGAGTGCATCCCGTAGGTGTTCATGTAGTACGGGAAGCGCGACGAGCAGCCGATGCCCGAGACGATGACCATGTCCTCGCGGGCGATGCCGAGGCCGGGCAGGAAGCTCTGGACGGCGTTGAGGATGACGTAGTCACCGCACCCGGGGCACCAGCGCACCTCCTGGTCGGTCTTGAAGTCCTTGGCCTTGAGCTCGGTCTGCTTCGGGCCGTGGGCCTCGACGGAGTGCGCGATCGCATCCGCGATGGGGCCCTCGGCGGGCATGCCCAGTTCGACGGTGGTCATTCCGCTCCTCCGGTCGGGTCAGCGGCGAGCGGAGCGCCGCTGGTGGAGTCGATGACGTCCTGGACCACAGCGGCCAGTTCGGCGGCCCGGAAGGGCAACCCGCGGACCTGGGTGTGGCTCTGGACGTCGACGAGGTACTTGGCCCGCAGCAGCAGCGCGAGCTGCCCGAGGTTCATCTCGGGGCAGACGACGCGGTCGTAGCTGCGCAGGATGTCGCCGAGGTCGGCCGGCATCGGGTTGAGGTGGCGCAGGTGGATCTGGGCGACGGAGCGACCCGACCGCCGGATGCGCCGGCAGGCCGCGCCGATCGGGCCGTAGGTGGACCCCCAGCCGATGACCGCCACCCTCGCGTTCCCGTCCGGGTCGTCGACCTCGGTGGGCGGCAGGCCGGCGGCGATGCCGTCGACCTTCGCCTGGCGGGTGCGCGTCATGAGGTCGTGGTTGGCCGGGTCGTAGGAGATGTTGCCGGTGCGGTCGGCCTTCTCGAGCCCGCCGACCCGGTGCTGCATCCCGGCGGTGCCGGGGATCGCCCACGGCCGGGCGAGGGTCTCGGGGTCGCGCAGGTACGGGAGGAACTCGCCGTCCGCACCGTTGGGCTCGGTCGCGAAGTCCACCGAGGCGGTCAGGTCGGGCAGCGCGTCGACGTCGGGGATCGCCCACGGCTCGGCGCCGTTGGCGAGGTACCCGTCGGACAGCAGGATCACCGGGGTCCGGTACTGCAGCGCGATGCGGGCCGCCTCGAGGGCGGCGTCGAAGCAGTCGCCGGGGGAGCGCGGCGCGATCACCGGGACCGGCGCCTCGCCGTTGCGGCCGAACATGGCCTGCAGCAGGTCCGACTGCTCGGTCTTGGTCGGCAGTCCGGTGGACGGGCCGCCGCGCTGCACGTCGACGACGAGCAGCGGCAGCTCGATCATCACCGCCAGCCCCAGGGCCTCGGATTTCAGCGAGACACCCGGGCCGGACGTCGTCGTCACGCCCAGGGCGCCTCCGAAGGAGGCGCCGATGGCCGCGCTGATGCCGGCGATCTCGTCCTCGGCCTGGAACGTGCGCACGCCGAAGGCCTTGTGCTTGGACAGCTCGTGGAGGATGTCGGACGCCGGCGTGATCGGGTAGGCGCCGAGGAACAGCGGCAGGCCCGAGCGCTGCCCGGCGGCCACCAGGCCGAGCGCCAGCGCCTGGTTGCCGGAGATGTTGCGGTAGCGACCCGGCGGCATGGGCGCCGGCTTGACCTCGTAGGAGACCGCGAACGCCTCCGTCGTCTCGCCGTAGTTGAACCCGGCGCGGAACGCGGCGATGTTGGCCGCGGCGATCTCGGGCTTGCGGCGGAACTGGCGCTCGAGGAAGCGGATCGTCCCCTCGGTCGGGCGGTGGTACATCCACGACAGCAGGCCGAGCGTGAACATGTTCTTGCTCCGCTCGGCCTCCTTCTTGCCGAGTCCGGAGTCGGCGAGCGCGTCCAGCGTCATGCTGGTGAGCGGCACGCTGACGGTCTGCCAGCTCTCGAGCGAGCCGTCTTCGAGCGGGTTCGTGGCGTAGCCGACCTTCGCGAGGTTGCGCGCGCTGAACTCGTCGGCGTCGACGATCAGCAGTCCGCCGCCGGGGAGGTCGGCCAGGTTGGCCTTGAGCGCGGCCGGGTTCATCGCGACCAGCACGTCGGGGGCGTCGCCCGGCGTCATGATGTCGTGGTCGGCGAAGTGCAGCTGGAAGGAGCTGACGCCCGGCAGCGTCCCCGTCGGTGCGCGGATCTCGGCCGGGAAGTTGGGCAGCGTCGACAGGTCGTTGCCGAAGCTCGCCGTCTCGCTGGTGAACCGGTTGCCGGTCAGCTGCATGCCGTCGCCGGAGTCACCCGCCAACCGGATGACCACCCGGTCGAGCTCGACGACACTCTTGACGAAGCCGCCGGACGCCGAACGTTCAGCAGTGCTGAGGGCGGCGTCGGGCCGGTCGGTCGCAGTCATCAGTGGTGTACCTCCACCGGCCGAGGTTACGTGCGTGTGTCCGCGGGCGGGATGTGCAACGGAACACGATCTTCCCGGCTGGCAACCTGTGGGTGGCCCGCGTCATTCCGACGGGTGATCCGCCGGCCCTCTCCGGGGAACGAGGACCACGTCGGCACCGTTGGAAGCGACGTGCAGCGCTGGAACAACGGACTCAAGACCGCCCTGCTCCTGGGGCTGATGGGCGGGCTCATCCTCGCGGCCGGCGCACTCATCGGCGGGCGTGGTGGCCTCCTCATCGCCCTCGTGATCGCGCTGGGCGTCAACGGCTTCGCGTACTTCAACTCCGACAAGCTCGCCCTGCGCGCGATGCGGGCGTTCCCGGTCACCGAGACGCAGGCGCCGCAGCTCTACGCGATCGTCCGCGAGCTGGCGACCGAGGCCCGGCAGCCCATGCCGCGGCTGTTCGTCAGCCCGACCCACCAGCCCAACGCGTTCGCCACCGGGCGCAACCCGCGCAACGCCGCCGTGTGCGTCACCCAAGGGATCCTCGAGCTGCTGGACCGCCGGGAGCTGCGGGGGGTGCTGGCCCACGAGCTGTCGCACGTCTACAACCGCGACATCCTGATCAGCTCGGTCGCCGGCGCGATGGCCACCGTGATCACCTACCTCGCCCACATGGCGATGTTCGCGTCGCTGTTCGGCGGCCGGTCCGACGACCGCGGCGGAGGCAACGCCCTCGGCAGCCTGCTGCTCATCTTCCTGGGCCCGCTGGCCGCGGGGTTGGTGCAGATGGCGGTGAGCCGGAGCCGGGAATACCAGGCCGACGCCTCGGGAGCCCACCTCTCGCAGGACCCGCTGGCCCTGGCGAGCGCCCTGCGCAAGATCGAGCGCGGCACGGCGGCCCTCCCCCTGCCGCAGGACGACCGGCTGGTGACCCAGAGCCACCTCATGATCGCCAACCCGTTCCGCGGTCAGGGCCTCGCGACGATGTTCGCCAGCCACCCGCCGATGCCGGAGCGGATCGCCCGGCTGGAGCAGATGGCCCGGGAGATCGACCCCCGCTGACGGGCACCGGGCGGCGCGACGGTGTGCGCTGATCGGCAGTCCTGGTGGCTCGAACTGCCGATCCGCGCACAGTGTTCAGCCGTCTCGGCCGGGTCAGCGGTAGTTGTCGAACTGCAGGGCGACGTCGAGGTCCTTGCCCCGCAGCAGCTGCTGCACGGCCTGCAGGTCGTCCCGCTTCTTGCCGCTGACCCGCAGCTGGTCGCCCTGGATCTGCGCCTGGACGCCCTTCGGACCCTCGTCGCGGATGATCTTCGCGATCTTCTTGGCGGTGTCGGACTCGATGCCCTGCTTGATCTTCGCGGCGATCTTGTAGCTCTTGCCGGATGCCTGCGGCTCACCGGCGTCGAGCACCTTCAGCGAGATGCTGCGCTTGATCAGCTTCTCCTTGAACACCTCGAGCGCGGCGGCGACCCGCTCCTCGGTGTCGGCCGAGAGCGTGACGCCGTCCTCGCCGGCCCAGGCGATGGTGGCGTTGGTGCCCCGGAAGTCGAAGCGCTGCGAGAGCTCCTTGCCCGCCTGGTTCAGGGCGTTGTCGACCTCCTGGCGGTCGACCTTGCTCACGACGTCGAACGACGCGTCGGCCATGGCGATCTCTCCTCCCGCGGTGGGACGCGCCCCGGACACTCCCGAGAACGCCGTCAGTGCTTCTTGTACGCTGCTCCGGTACCACCGCACGGCGGGTTGCCCGAGTGGCCAATGGGAGCGGACTGTAAATCCGTCGGCTTAGCCTACGAAGGTTCGAATCCTTCACCCGCCACGCCCCGGTACGACGGCCCTCGACCTTCTGGTCGGGGGCCGTCTGCACGTTCAGGGCACGGTCGGTGCGCGGGCGCTCGCCGTCGCTGTGCGCTCCAGCGGTTGCCCACCGAGGAACAGCCAGCCGAAGGCGATCTCGACGTACCGGGTGCACCGCACGGTCACCTCGGCGCCGTCGGTCTCGGCCGACCAGGTGTCGAGGAGGTCCCCGCCGTCGGCCAGCTGGTCGGCCACCGCGGCCTGGGCGCCGGCGCGGGTCAGCGGCAGTTCGGTGCCGATCCCGGAGGTGTAGAGGACGGCCTCGTCGGCCCGGTTGGCCGCTGCCAGCGCCGCGCCGTCGCACACCGCCTGCACCTCCTGCTGCTCCAGGAAGGCGTCGGACGCAGCGATGGCGCCGAAGGCCATCAGCGCCGCCACCAGCCAGCACACCAGCACGAACGGCAGGGTCGATCCCCGCTCGCCGTCGCCGCCCGGCGCCCCGTCCGCTCGCACGCGGGGGAGCGTAGGGGTTGTCCACCGCCTGTGGACGGTCGCTGTGGAAATTGTGGACGACCGGGTGACACGGGCCGGGCTGCGCCGCCCCGCCTGTGGACGACGGCCGCGCACCGGTCCAGCCGCCAGCAGACTGCGCGACATGACGATCGAGATGCCCGCCGACGAGGTCTACGCGCTCGCCGCGGTCCTCCGGGCCGAGGCGGAGACGGCGCAGGAGGCCGCCGCCCGACTGCCCCGCGACGCGGCCGGCGCCGGGCCCGACCTGGAGGGCGCGCTGGAGGAGTTCCTCGACTGCCACCGCGTCGGCGCGGGAGCGCTGGCCGGGGAGCTGCGCCGGCTCGGCGGCACGGTCGCCGCGGTCGCCGACTCCTGGCTGGGGCTCGACGAGGTCCTCCTGGCCGCCCGCGGCCGGGCGCCGCGGTGACCGCCACCCTGCCCGAGCCGATCCCGCTCGACCCGCCGCCCGGCGATCCGGCCACGCTGGAGCACCTGGTGGAGCGGGTGGCCGGCACCAGCTTCCTCCTCGCGGTGCTGCAGGCCGACCTGCAGGGGCCCGCGGGCACGGCGCCGGGGTGGCACGGCGACGACGCCGCCGCGGCCGCCGCGCAGGTGGGCGCCGTCATCGGTCTCGCGGGCGAGGTCTCCAGCGTGCTGTGCACCGCCGCCGGTCGGCTGTCGCTGCACCGGGACCGCCTGCTGGACGTCCGGGACCGCCTCCGCGTGCTCCGGGCCGAGCAGGACGAGGACTGCGCCGCGGCCTGGTCCCGGTTGGCGGCCCTCCCCGACCTCACCACGGCCGTCAGGGGCGGGACCCCGGCCGCCGTGGCGGTGGTCGAGGAGTTCCGGGCGGCCGAGGCGCGCCGCCGCCGCGAGCACGCCGCGCTGCTGGCGGACCTGACCGACGACGCCGTGGCCACCCGGCGGGTGCTGGCCGAGTGCAGCGCGGTGGTCGGCGGGACGGGGCGTCCGGGGGACACGGGCCGGGCCGTGGCACACCTCGCGCTCGCGCTCCCGGGCTGGGGCGAGGCCGAGCTGACCGCCCGCGGCGCGGAGTTGGCGGCTGCGTTCGGCCGGCTGCCCACCCCGGAGGAGCGGGAGTCGCTGGCCCGGGAGGCGATCGCCCTCGCGGGTCTCCCGGCGTTCGCGACGGCGCTGCTCGCCGGCATGGGCGCCGACGACGTCGAGACGATGCTGTTCCTGCTGGGAGAGGGGGACCTGGGGGAGAGCAGCGCTTCCCTGCTCGCGTCGGCCCTGGGCGCGGCCGTCCGGTCCGGCTCGGCTGCCGATCCGGTCGGGGACGTCCTCGACGCCGGCTACGTCGATCCGGACGACCTCGGTAGCGCACCCGACGCGATCGCGCTCGGCATGGGGGCGGTGCTCGCGGCGGGCCTACGGAGCGGTACCGGCGGTCCTGCCCCCGCCACGGTGGTCGTCTGGGGTCGGCAGCTGCTGGCCCGGGAACGGGCCTTCGCCGGTGACTTCCGCGGTCATCGGGCGGTCGACCGGGCGTACGGCCCCGGGATCTCGCCGGACGCCGCAGATCCGGTGCAGCTCGTCGCCGAGCACCTGGCGCGGGCCGACACCGCCGCTGCCGCCGACCTGCTCTCCGACACGGCGGTGTGGGAACGGCTGTTCGCCCGCCCCTGGGACGACGGCGCGGCTGCGTTCGGGGCGCTCGTGGAGCGGGCCGGCGCCGAGCCGGGGGAGGCGGGCGACGGCGCCGTCCGTGCCGGGCTGAGCGCCCTCGGCGCGGGGCTGGACGACGGCGACCCCGACGACTGGTCGGTCGACCGCGACACGGCGGCGGTCGTCGCGCCCGCCCTCGCGCAGGGTGTGGCCGCGCACGTCCGGGTGGCCGTGGACGCCCTCTGGGTCGGGGTCGACGGCGACCCGGCTCCGGACGCTCTGCGCGGACTGGGCTACCTGACGGTCGACCGGGACGCCGCGGCGACGGTGGAGCGTGCCCTGACCGGCTGGGCCGGGGCGCAGCCGGTGCCGCAGACCGGTCCGGGGGAGGTGCCGGACCTGCCCGCCTTCGCGGTCATCGGGTCCTACGTGGCGGTGGCGGAGTACGGCCAGCGGCTCGCCCACGCACTGGACGAGTCCGAGCTCCAGGCCGACGCGCAGCTGACGGCCCGGCGCTGGGACTGGACCGTCGGGTTGCTGGCGGGCGCCGGCCCGGGGGTGATCGGCATGGGCGGCAGCGTGGTGGAGGGGTACGCGGCCATGGCGTTGGGCACCGACGGCACCTGGGACAGCCCCGGCGACCACGGCCTGGTCTTCGATCGCGGCGACGCCGTCGCGTCGGGGCTCACCGCGCTGCCGCCTGAGGCGGCAGGTGTCCTGGGCTACGCGGCCGCCCACGCCGCGAGCGGGTTCGACCGCGCGGCCGGGGTCCTGGGTGAACCCGAAGCGCCCCGCTCGCCGGAGACGCACTGGTGGGGTCCGCTCGTCGAGGGGATCACCCCGGGATGGGGCGATTTGCCGCCGTTCCTGCGCCGGTTGCGGAAGGAGATGGTCGACGAGGGGGTGCTCCCTTCACCCGTTCGGTGACTTCTCGTGGAATTACGCCTACACACGGTGACGACGCGAGGGTTCGTCACCCTGTCGTGATCATTGGTGCTTGTCCGGACGGGTGACGGGAAGCAATGTCTCCAGCGCGGTCCGTACTGAACGACGCTCTGCCCCCGCGCGTAAGCGGCTGCCGCACTCACGCAGTCGGGTCATGCCTTGGAGGGCATCATGGGGAGCAACGTGCAGTCGACGTCCATTTCGGGTCGTGGCGCCAAGTGGAGCCGCGGGGCCAAGTGGAGCCGTGGAGCCAAGTGGAGCCGCGGAGCCAAGTGGAGCTGAGCTCCACCACGAACACCCGTCAGGGCAGCCGGTCGACCGACCGGCTGCCCTGACGTCTGTCCGGGGCCGGTCCGGTCGAGACGCGGATCCGCGTCGGCGGTGATGAGCAGCGTCGCGGGGCATTCCGCTGTTAGCCTCGGCGCCGCCCATCTCCCCGGGGGAAACAGGTAAGAGTGGCCGAGCAGGACGATCGAGCGCCGTACCGGCCGTCGTCGTCCCGTCGTCCCTGGACCGTCGCGTGGGCGGGTCTCGCCCTCGCCGTCCCCGTCGCGCTGTGGGCCCTCGTTCCCGGGGCGCAACCCCCTGACGTGCCCGTCCTGCTCGCGGTGTTCGTCGGGCTGGTCGCCGCCGAGTCGTTCAATGTCCAGTTCGAGTTCCGCAAGCAGGGCTTCTCCTGGTCGCCGAGCGAACTGGCGTTCGTGATGGCCCTGGTCGCCGTCGGCGGCGCCTGGACGGCGGTGGCCTGGGCCGTGGCGGTCGCCGTCGTCTCCCTGGTCCAGGGCTATCCCCGGCACAAGGCGGTGTTCAACGCCAGCGTCGTCGTGCTCGAGGTCTGTGCCGCCGTCGGTGTGCTCCGGGTCCTCCCGGCGGGGAGCATCGCCGAGCCGGCCACCTGGCTGTCCTACCTCGTCGCCGTGCTGGCGGCCAGCATGCTCGGCGCTGCCCTGATCGCCGCTGCCATCAGTGCGACCCAGGGCTATCCGGGGCGCACGCTGTGGGCCTCGCTGTTCGTGCCCGTCGTGCTCGTCGGACCGGTGTCGGTGGTCGTCGGCCTGGCCGTCCTGCTGCTGGTCAGCGTCACCCCGTGGGCGTGGGCGCTCATCACGCCGTTGCTCGTGGCGCTCGCGATGCTCTACCGCCGCTTCGGAGCCGTGACCCGGGAGGGGCACAGCGTCGAGCGGGTCTACGACTTCGCTCGCCGGGTGGAGCAGGTGCCGCCCGACGAGGCCGGCACCCGGCAGATCGTGCAGGCCGTGCGCGACCTGCTCAACGCCGAGCGGGTGGCGCTGTGGCTGCCGCCCTACCTCGACGAGGAACCCCGCCTGGTCGTCTCGGCCGAGAACGGCGCCGTCTGGTACGACGGCCCCGGCGACCCCGACGACGTCTTCCGTCGCCGGGCGGTGGCCGGGGGGGACGGTCCCATCCTGATGTCGCTGGCGCGTGCCGACGACGAGGAAGCGGCCGCGCTCGCCCGACGTGGCGTCTCCGACCTGCTCGGCGCCGCCGTCATCACCGCAGCGGGGGAGCCCGGGTACCTGGAGGTCTGCGACCGCCGCAGCGACACCGTCTCCTTCGCCGACAGCGACCGGGCGGCGCTGGACTCGATGCTCACCCACGTCAACGCCGCGATCCGCCAGCAGCAACTGCTGACCCAGATCCGCTACGACGCCGACCACGACCGGCTGACCGGCCTGCCCAACCGGCAGCGGCTCGCCGCCGAGATCGACGCGCTGCTGGACGCCGACCCCGTCGGTGCGCGCGCCGGGCTGATCCTCGCTGCGCTCGGCAACTTCACCGAGGTCACCGACACCCTCGGGCACGCCGCCAGTGACGAGCTGCTCCTGGTCACGGCCGGGCTGCTGCGCGAGCACGCCCCGCCGCAGGCCCTGCTGGCCCGCATGGAGGGCGAGCAGTTCGCCGTCCTCCTGCCCGGCCTGTCGCTGGCCGCGACCGAGCGGGCCGCCCGCCGGCTGCGCGAGGCCGCCTCCACCCGCGCGCGGGTCGCCGGGCTGGACCTCGAGGTCACGCTCACGATCGGCGTCGCCGCTGCCCCCGTGCACGGCACGGACGCCGGGATGCTGATGCAGCGGGCCGACGTCGCGCTCCTGGCCGCCGCCGATTCCGGCGGGGTGGCCAGCTACCACCCCGTCCTCGACCAGCAGAGCCTCCGCCGGCTCCAGCTGGGTACCGAGCTCGAGCAGGCCATGGTCGACGGCCAGATCAGCGTCGTCTTCCAGCCGATCATCGACGCGCAGAGCTCCGACATCGTGTCGGTCGAGACCCTGGTCCGCTGGGCGCACCCCCGGTACGGCTCGATCCCGCCGGACGACTTCATCCACCTCGCCGAGCAGATCGGCCGGATCGGCCCGTTGACCGACCATGTCCTGGACCTGGCGCTGGCCCGCTGTCGCCGCTGGCTGGACCAGGACATCGCCCTCTCGGTGGCGGTGAACCTCTCGGCGCACTGCCTGACCGAGCCGGACCTCGTCGCCCGCGTGCGGCGTGCGCTGCAACGGCACGGCGTGCCGGGCGAGCTGCTCACCCTGGAGCTGACCGAGGGCAGCGTCATCGACGACTCCGTGCGCGACAGCACGGTGCTGGCCGACCTGCACGCGCTCGGCCTGCGGCTGTCGATGGACGACTTCGGCACGGGCTACTCGTCGCTGTCGCAGCTGCGGCAGCTGCCGATCGACGAGGTGAAGATCGACAAGTCCTTCGTCCTGGGCATGTCCACCAGCCAGGGGGAGTCCTTCATCGCGCGCTCGATCATCGAGCTGGCGCACAACCTGGGGCTGCGGGTCGTCGCCGAGGGTGTCGAGGACGAGCTGACCCGCAAGCTGCTGGCGGAGATGGGCTGCGACAAGCTGCAGGGGTTCCTGGTCAGCCGCCCGCTGCCCGACGACCGGCTGGAGAGCTGGCTGCTGGCGCGCACCGGCGTGCGCAGCGCGGCCCCCGGAGCGACGCACCGCCGGCTGTTCGTCCGGACCTGAACGCCGCGCCGACCCCCTGGCGGAGCTGCCCGCCGCGGCGAGGTACAGTCTTCCCCGGCTCTTCGAGCAGGCCCCTTTAGCTCAGTCGGCAGAGCGTCTCCATGGTAAGGAGAAGGTCTACGGTTCGATTCCGTAAAGGGGCTCTAGCATTGCGAATGGCAACAAGCGACCACCGGTCCTGTCGAGAGACCGGGCCGCACGGTCGTCCTGGCGGTGTAGCTCAGCCTGGTAGAGCAAGCGGCTCATAATCGCTGTGTCACCGGTTCAAGTCCGGTCACCGCTACTCCCGACGGACCCCGCGAGGGGTCCGTCCGCATGTGCACCACCGCGCCGGCGCCCGTCGGCGCGGCAGGGTCCACCCGGGCCCTGACCGACAAGGCTAGGAGAGCTCCATGGCAGCCACCGACATCCGCCCGAAGATCACCCTGGCCTGCCAGGAGTGCAAGAACCGCAACTACATCACCCGCAAGAACCGGCGGAACGACCCCGACCGGCTCGAGCTGATGAAGTACTGCCCGCGCGAGCGCAAGCACACGCTGCACCGCGAGACGCGCTGACGCAGCCGGCGAACGACGCGAGAGGGCGGGAGCATGGCGCTGGACCGGGACCTGGTCGGGCGCAGCTACCCGCCCTCCGCCGTCTACGAGGTCGGGCGGGCCAAGATCGCCGAGTTCGCCACCGCGATCGGTGACCACTCGCCGCTGCACCGCGACCCGGAGGCCGCCCGCGCGGCCGGCCACCCCGACGTCATCGCGCCGCCCACGTTCGCCATCGCGGTCAGCCTCGAGGCGGCCATGATCGTGCTCGACGACCCCGACGTGGGCATCGACTACAGCCGGGTCGTCCACGGCGAGCAGCGGTTCGCCCATCACCGCCCGATCCGCGCGGGGGACCGCCTGGTGGCCACGACCACCATCGAGGCTGCCCGCAGCGTCGCCGGCAACGACCTGCTGACGGCCCGCGTCGACCTCGCCACCGAGGACGGCGAGGCCGTGTGCACCGCGACGTCGATGCTCGTGGCGCGTGGGGCATGACCGTCCGCCGCGCCGACGTCGCCCTCGGCACCGAGCTCCCCGAGCAGTTGCACCGGGTCACCCGCGCCGACCTGGTCCGGTACGCCGGCGCCTCCGGTGACTTCAACCCGATCCACTGGAACCAGCGGGTGGCCACGAGCGTCGGGCTGCCCGACGTCATCGCGCACGGCATGTTCACGATGGCGCTGGCCGGCCGCGCCGTCACCGACTGGACCGGTGACCCGGGCGCGCTGGTCGAGTACCAGGTCCGCTTCGGCCGCCCCGTCGTCGTGCCCGACGACGACGCCGGTGCCGAGGTGGTCGTCCGGGGCACCGTGGGCGCCCTGCTCGACGACGACCGGGTCCGGGTCGACCTCACGGTCACCAGCGCCGGCGAGAAAGTGCTGTCCCTGGCGCGCGCGATCGTCCGCCTGCCGTGACCCGTCCGGCCCGGGCGGTCGTGGTCCTCACCGCGGCCCTGCTGCTGCCCGCCTGCACGTCGTTCGCCGACTCGATGCAGGGAACACCCGCGACCGACGGCGGATCGGCGCCTGCGACACCCACCGGGCCGCCGCCCGACGCCCTCGGCGAGGATGCCTGCCCCGACGAGCGGGCCGAGCCCGATCCCGACCGGCCCCGCATCGCCCTCGACCTGCGTCTCGAGGACGACCTGGTCACGGTCACGGGGACCGAGAGCGTCGCCTTCACCCCCGATGTCGCCACCGACGAGCTGGTCTTCCGGCTGGTCCCCAACGCCCCCGACTCGGCGTCGGCCGGCAACCGGCTCGACGTCGACGGCGTGACCGGGGACGACGTGGCCGGCGGGAGATACGACGACGCCGGGGCCGACGGGCCGGGCGGGCTGTACGTCGTCGACCTCGACGACGAGCTCGCCGCCGGGGAGACCACCGAGGTCGAGCTGGCGTTCACCCTCACGCTGGGCAGCGGGACCTTCGACCGGGTGGGCACCGACGACGGTGTCTCCTGGTGGGCCAGCGGCGCCCCCCTGCTGGCGTGGGAGCCCGGCGTCGGCTGGGCCCGAGACCCCTTCGTGAACATCCTCGGCGAGACCACCGTCAGCCCGGCGTCCGACGTCTCGATCAGCGTCTCGGCGCCCGAGGCGCTCACCGTGCTCATGACCGGCGACCAGGCGGAGCCCTCGGCCGCCGAGGACGGCCGGCGCACCTGGACCTCCGCCGAGCCGGTCGCCCGCGACGTCAGCGTCGCGGTGGGGGAGTTCACCACCGAGGAGCGGACGACGCCCGGAGGCACGCGCGTCACCGTCGGAGTGCTCCCGGACCCGGAGCTCCCGGCCGGCCGGCTGGCCGACTGGACCGTCGAGGCCGTCGACGACCTGGAGGGGCGGTTCGGCGCGTTCCCGTACGACACCCTGAGCGTCGCCCTGCTGCCCGACTACGGGGGCGGGATCGAGTACCCGAGCATGATCCTCGAGGCCACCCCGAGCCGGTCGGTGCTCGTGCACGAGGTCGCTCACCAGTGGTTCTACGGGATGATCGGCAACTCCCAGTTCCGCGATCCCTGGCTCGACGAGGCCTTCGCGACCTACGCAGAGGCCACGCTCGACCCGGCGTCGGCGGAGTTCCTGTCGGGTGCCCTGGGCCTGCCCGGCGACGTGGGCGGCAGCATGGCCGACTTCGAGGGGTCGACCGGCACGTACTTCGACGTCGTCTACGGCAAGGGCGGTGCCGCGCTGCTGGCCGCCCGCGCGGCCGCGGGACCGGAGGCGTTCGACGAGGCGCTGCGCTGCTACGTCGACGCGAACGCCTGGACCGTCGCGACGCCGCGCGACGTCGCGGTCGCGCTCGCGGACCTCCCCGAGGCCCTGGTCGTCCTCGGCGAGGCGCAGGCCGTCGACAAGGACGACCTGCCGAGCCGGACCGGCTGACCCTCCTACTGGGCCGAGCCCAGCAGCCGCTGGAGCCGGCCGACGCCCTCCACCAGGTCCTCGTCGCCGAGGGCGTAGGACATCCGCAGGTAGCCCGGGGTGCCGAAGGCCTCGCCCGGCACGACGGCCACCTCGGCCTGCTCCAGGATCAGCTCGGCGAGCTGCACGCTGTCCTCCGCCGTCCGGCCGCCGATCGGGCGGCCCAGCAGGCCCTTGACCGACGGGTAGACGTAGAACGCGCCCTGGGGCTCGGGGCAGGCCACCCCGGGGATCTCGCGCAGCATCGACACGATCGTCTGCCGGCGCCGGTCGAAGGCCTCGCGCATGGTGGCGACCGCGGACAGGTCGCCGGTGAGTGCGGCGATCGCCGCCGCCTGCGACACGTTGGCCACGTTCGAGGTGGCGTGCGACTGCAGGTTGGTGGCCGCCTTCACCACGTCTGCGGGACCGAGCATCCAGCCGACCCGCCAGCCGGTCATCGCGTAGGTCTTGGCCACCCCGTTGACGACGACGCACCGCTCGGCCAGTTCCGGCACGAGGACCGGCATGGACGGCGCCGTCACCCCGCCGTAGGTGAGGTGCTCGTAGATCTCGTCGGTCAGCACCCAGAGCCCGGTCTCCAGGGCCCACCGGCCGACCTCCTCGACCTGCTCGGCGGGGTAGACCGCACCGGTCGGGTTCGACGGCGAGCAGAACAGCAGCATCTTGGTGCGGGGCGTGCGCGCCGCCTCGAGTTGCGCGGCGGAGACCAGGTAGCCGCTCTGCTCGTCGGCCACCACGGGCACCGGCACACCACCGGCCAGCCGGATCGCCTCGGGATAGGTGGTCCAGTAGGGCGCCGGGAGGAGCACCTCGTCACCCGGGTCGAGCAGCGTGGCGAAGGCTTCGTACACGGCCTGCTTGCCGCCGTTGGTCACCAGCACGTTGGCCGGCGTCGCCGACAGGCCGGAGTCGCGCAGCGTCTTGGCGACGATCGCCTCCTTGAGCGCCGGCAGCCCGCCCGCGGGGGTGTACCGGTGCATCGCCGGCTGGCGGCAGGCGGCGACGGCGGCCTCGACGATGTAGTCCGGCGTCGGGAAGTCCGGCTCCCCGGCACCGAATCCGATCACCGGCTTCCCGGCCGCCTTGAGCGCCTTGGCCTTCGCGTCGACCGCGAGCGTCGCCGACTCGGTGATGGCGGCGATGCGGCGGGAGATGCGGCCCCGCTCGGGGGGCAGCACGGCGGTGGGGGCGGCGGACTCCGAGGGGGAGGCGGCGGTCATGGCTCCATCGTGTCAAAGACCGCGGGTTCCCGTCCGACGCAGGCGGACGTGGGCGACCGAGGCCGACGGCGCGAACTCCACGCAGGCCCATCCGTCGAGCGCTGCGCCCAGCCCGTCGAACAGCCGCTCCCCGGCGCCGAGCAGCACCGGCACGACGGCGACGTGCAGTTCGTCGACGAGTCCCGCGCGCAGGTACTGCTGCACGGTGTCGACCCCGCCGCCGAGGCGGACCGCGTGCCCACCTGCCGCTGCACGGGCGCGCTCCAGCGCCGCATCGATCCCGTCGGTGACGAAGTGGAACGTGGTCCCGCCGGCCATCCGCAGCGGGTCGCGCGCGTGGTGGGTGAGGACGAAGACGTCGTGGTGGAACGGCGGGTCCTCGCCCCACCAGCCGCGCCACTCGGGCCCGTCCCAGTCGCCCCGGATCGGCCCGAACATGTTGCGCCCCATGATGGTGGCGCCGATGCCATCCACGCCGCGCTGCACGAAGTCCTCGTCGACCGGGGAACGGCCTCGTGGCGGGAAGATCCACTCGTGCAGGCCCTCCCCACCGGCACCGAGCGGCTGGTCGGGCCGCTGGTCGGGCCCCGCGCCGTACCCGTCGAGGGAGATCGAGAAGTTGTGCACCCGCAGCTCTGTCACGGAGGTGGGACCGGCGGTGCGGCGTGAACTCATCGCCCGCAGGGGTGCCCCGTCCGGGACGTTGGCTGTCTGCCTGCACGGTCCCGTACACTGGCCGCCTGGGGCAGCTGACCCCGCCACCGGCGTGCCCCGGATCCTCTCCGAGGCTCCGTGCTGCCGTGGTGCGGCCTGCGGTCCCGGGCCCTCCCGGAGCTCCGGAACAGGGCACTAGGGGTGTAGCTCAATTGGCAGAGCAGCGGTCTCCAAAACCGCAGGCTGCAGGTTCAAGTCCTGTCACCCCTGCCACCCGTACGGAACGACACCGACGTCCGCTCGAACGAGCGGTCACCACCACGAGGCGAGCGAGGCGCAGTGAGCGACGAGAAGCCGGGACGCGAGGACGGCGAGCTGACCGATGAGCAGCTCGACCGCGAGGCGCCCGGTGTCGACGACGCCGCGGAGCTCGAGGCGGCCGAGGACGAGGTCGCGGCGGAGGCCGAGGAGGACGAGGGCAAGGTCGTCGCCCCCCGGGCCGGCCGGCGCCGCGGCCGCATCACCGCCGACGACGAGGACGACGACGAGCCCGCCGGCACCGGTTCCCGGCGTGCGGCGCGCACGGCGTCCCGGCCAGCCGGGCGTGAGGGTGGCGGCACCCGGTCCCGCGCCGCCGCCGAGCGGGCCCGCGCGGCCGAGGGGCGCCAGAAGCGCTCGCTGCTCCGGTTCCTCCGCGAGGTCGTCGCCGAGCTGCGCAAGGTCATCTGGCCCGGCCGGCGCGAGCTGATCACCTACACCACCGTGGTCATCATCTTCGTGGCGTTCATCGTCGCGCTGGTGGCCGGACTGGACCTGTTGTTCGCCAAGGGTGTGATCGCCGTCTTCGGCTGATCCCCGTCCCGCGACCGACCGCCACCTGACAAGGAAGAGAATTCTGTGACCGACCCCCGCGAGTCCGTCGAGACCGACACCCCGGTCGAAGGCTCCGCCGCGACCGACCTGGACGACGCCCGCCTCGACGAGCGCGGTGCCGCCGACCTCGAGACCGGTGCCGGCGAGCCCGGTGCCGCCGAGGGCTCCAGTGACACCGCAGGCCTCGACACCGCGAGCGAGGTGGCCGACGTCGCTCCGGAGATCGAGGGCGGCGACCCCGACAGCCTGGTGAGCGACCCGCTGGTCGAGCCGGCCGTCGACGAGGACGAGGACCCGGCCGAGGCGATGAAGAAGGCGCTGCGGATCGCTCCCGGCGACTGGTACGTCGTGCACTCCTACGCCGGCTACGAGAACAAGGTGAAGACCAACCTCGAGGCGCGGATCCAGTCCCTGGACGTCGAGGACTACATCTACCAGATCGAGGTGCCGACCGAAGAGGTCACCGAGATCAAGAACGGCAAGCGCGCGCAGGTCAACCGCAAGGTCCTGCCGGGCTACCTGCTGGTCCGCATGGAGCTCAACGACGAGTCGTGGGGTGCGGTCCGCAACACCCCCGGCGTCACCGGCTTCGTCGGCGCCACGTCCAAGCCCTCCCCGCTGACCCTCGACGAGGTCGTCAAGATCCTCGTCCCCGCGACGGCGCCGCAGGCCGCGCGCGCGGCCGGGGGCGAGACCACCCAGGGTGCGGCCGCGGCCCCCGCCGCCGTCGTGGACTTCGAGGTCGGCGAGTCGGTCACCGTCATGGACGGCCCCTTCGCGACCCTCCCCGCCACCATCAACGAGATCAACGCCGAGCAGCAGAAGCTGCAGGTGCTGGTGTCGATCTTCGGCCGCGAGACGCCCGTCGAGCTGTCGTTCAGCCAGGTCCAGAAGATCTGAACCGGTCCGACCGGACCAGTTCAGTCGAGATAGAAGGAAGACATGCCTCCCAGGAAGCGGTTGACCGCGGTCATCAAGCTCCAGATCAACGCCGGTGCGGCCACCCCCGCGCCGCCCGTGGGTCCGGCGCTCGGCCAGCACGGCGTCAACATCATGGAGTTCTGCAAGGCCTACAACGCCGCGACCGAGTCGCAGCGTGGCAACGTGATCCCGGTCGAGATCTCGGTCTACGAGGACCGCTCGTTCACCTTCGTCACCAAGACCCCGCCGGCCGCGCGCATGCTGCTCAAGGCCGCCGGTGTCGAGAAGGGTTCGGGCGAGCCGCACAAGACCAAGGTCGCCACGGTCACCCGTGACCAGGTCCGCGAGATCGCCACCACCAAGATGGCCGACCTCAACGCCAACGACCTCGACCAGGCCGAGAAGATCATCGCCGGCACCGCCCGGTCGATGGGCATCACGGTCACCGGCTGAAAGAGGACCCTGCTGCCCCCCACGCCTCGCACGCTCGGCGCGGGCCCCTGCAGCAGGGCCGTTCCATCACGTCACCAGTGGGAGGGCCACGCCAGGCCCGTCAACCACACGACCGGGGCACACGCCTCGGAGAGGACACACCATGGCGAAGCACGGCAAGAAGTTCCGCGCCGCGGCCGAGAAGGTCGACCGCGACAAGCTCTACAGCCCGCTCCAGGCCGCATCGCTGGCCAAGGAGACGTCGACGACCTCCTACGACGCCACCGTCGAGGTGGCCATGCGCCTGGGTGTCGACCCGCGCAAGGCCGACCAGATGGTCCGCGGCACGGTCAACCTGCCCCACGGCACCGGAAAGACCGCGCGAGTCATCGTCTTCGCGACCGGTGACAAGGCCGCCGAGGCCGAGGCCGCCGGCGCCGACGTCGTCGGGTCCGACGACCTGATCGAGCGCATCCAGGGCGGCTTCCTGGACTTCGACGCCGCGATCGCGACCCCCGACCAGATGGCCAAGGTCGGCCGGATCGCCCGCATCCTCGGCCCCCGCGGCCTGATGCCGAACCCGAAGACCGGCACCGTGACCCCCGACGTCACCAAGGCCGTCAACGACATCAAGGGCGGGAAGATCAACTTCCGCGTCGACAAGCAGGCCAACCTGCACCTGGTGATCGGCAAGGCGTCGTTCGACGACGCCAAGCTGGTGGAGAACTACGCCGCGGCCCTCGACGAGGTCCTGCGGGCCAAGCCGGCCGCTGCCAAGGGCCGGTACCTCAAGAAGGTCACCATCTCCACGACCATGGGCCCCGGCATCCCGGTCGACCCGAACCGGACGCGCAACCTGACGGTGGACGAGCCGTCCGCCTGAGCGACCGCTGACCACGGCCCCGCAGCGATCTCGCTGCGGGGCCGTTGTCGTCCTCAGGTCTTCTTCGGGGGGCGGGGCAGGAAGCCGCTGGTGCGGGCGACGTACTCGGCGTAGCCCTGGCGGGAGCTCGCCATCCGCTTCTCGGTCAGGGGAGCTCCCGTGCCCCGGGCCAGCGTCCAGGTCATGACGACCGGCGACAGCACGAAGACCAGGCCGGACCAGTGCCCGGCGGTGAGCAGGAACAGCCCCCACCACACGCACGCGTCGCCGAAGTAGTTCGGGTGCCGCGTGTAGCGCCACAGCCCGCGGTCGTTGACCTTCCCGCGGTTGGCGGGGTCGGCCTTGAACCGCTCGAGCTGCCAGTCGCCGACCGCCTCGAAGAAGAGTCCCGTTCCCCAGGCGAGCACCCCGAGGATCGTCACGACCAGCGACGCCCCCGACCAGAGGGCGCCGTCCTGGTACATGGCGACCTGGACCGGCAGCGAGACGAACCACAGGGCGGCTGCCTGGGTCAGGTAGACCCGCCGGTACATGTGCGCGGCAGGGGAGCCCGTGGCGCGGTCCTGGATCTCGGCGTACCGCGGGTCCTCACCGGCTCCGATGCTCCGCCGGGCGATGTGCACGGCGAGCCGGATCCCCCACGCCGCGGTGAGCGCCAGCACGAGCCAGCCGCGGCCGGCCGTGCCGGCATCCTGCGCGCGGGCGAGGAGCAGGCTCACCGCTGCGACGACGACGAAGCCCGATCCCCAGACGACGTCGACGATCGAGTGCCGGCCGATCCTCACCGCCACCGCCCACGTCAGGGTCAGCAGGACCCACGTGACGCCGAGGGTGACCGCTGCGTTGAGGCCGAACCCGGTCCAGTCCATGCCGCTCAGGACAGCGCCCAGGCGCTGCGGGTAGAGGGCAGCCCGCTGGCGCCGTCGGCTCCCGGCCGGGCGAACAGCAGCTGGTCGACACCCATCCGGTTCTCCGCGAAGACCAGGGCCCCACCCGCCAGGTACAGCCGCCAGATCCGGGCGGCAGGCTCGCCGATCAGGGCGACGATCTCGGACCACCGCCGTTCCAGCGTCGCCGCCCACGCGCCGACCGTCCACGCGTAGTGCTCGCGGATGCTCTCGACGTCCCGGAGCTCCAGGCCGGACCGGCTGATCATCTCCGCGGTCTCCCACACCGGCCGCATGTGCATGTCCGGGGCGACGTAGCGCTCGATGAAGGCCCCGCCGCCGGGCGCGCTCGGGTGGCTCATCGCCTGCACGAGCACGCGGCCCCCGGGGCGGACCAGGCGATGCAGCGTCGTCGCGTAGACCGGGTACTGCTCCTGGCCCACGTGCTCGCTCATCTCGATCGAGGCGACGGCGTCGTAGCGACCCTCGGCCGGCACCGGCACCTCGCGGTAGTCCTGGAGCCGGACCTCGACCCGGTCGCCCAGTCCGCGCTCGGCGATCCGCTTCTCGATGTGGTCCCGCTGCTGGGCCGAGATCGTCACCCCCGTCGCGTGCACCCCGTGGTGCTCGGCCGCGTACAGGATCAGCGACCCCCAGCCGCAGCCGATGTCGAGCAGTCGCATGCCCGGCTGCAGCCCGAGCTTCCGGCAGACGAGTTCGAGCTTGTCGCGCTGGGCCTCGGTGATCGTGTACGTGCCGTCGGCCGCGCCGGGGTCGGTGGCCGGGTCGGCCCGGAAGTAGGCGCAGGAGTAGGCCATGTGCTCGTCGAGCAGTGCCGCGTACAGGTCGTTGCTCTGGTCGTAGTGGTAGCTGATCGCGTCGCTGTCGCGGTCGCTGGTGTGCTTCGCCCCGGTGAGGGCCGCCTCCTGCGCCGGCGGTGCCGGCCGGGGCCCGACGACCCCGAGGCGCAGCGCGAGACCGGCCCAGCGGATGCGCTCCCGCAGTCCGGGCAGGGCGGGCGGACGACGGCGCACCAGCGCCCACACCCTCGACAGACCTTCGGCCAGGTCGCCCTCGACGTCGAGCTCACCGGCGACGTAGGCGCGCGCCAGGCCGAGCTCGCTGGGGTCCCAGAGCAGCCGGCGCACCGCCGTCCGCGAGCGGAGCACGACGAGAGGAGCTCCTGCCGGGCCCGCCTCGCTGCCATCCCAGCCGCGGATCCGTACCGGCAGCTCGCCGAGGACCCCCTCGACGACGTCGGCGAGCCGGGTGGCCACGGTGCGGTGCGGCGCGGTGGATCGGGTCACGGGGTCTCCTGTTCTCGGCTCGGCGTCATCCTGGAGTCTTCGCGCCGTACCCGCCGGGCGGATGCACCGACCCGGGCCGTACGCGGCCCCGCGCGCCATGGCGTATGCTTGCCCGCGTTCCCCCCAAGACCGCTGGTCGTCGCACGTCCGCGTGCGATCGAAGGTCCCGGAGCTCCGGGCGACCCGCGCAGGAGGACGGTTCGATCGGTGGGCCCGCGTGCCCGCCCCTCGCCCCGTGCGCCCTGCGCCGGGGCGTTCCTCGTCTCCGGGCCCTGATCCCGCAGTGCACCGGCCGGTGGTCGCCCGACAGACGAGAGGAGGCCCATGCCCACGCAGGCGAAGGCCGCGGTGATCGACGAGATCACCGAGCGGTTCCAGAACTCGAGTGCGGCGGTGCTCACCGAGTACCGCGGGCTGACCGTGGCGCAGCTGACCCAGCTGCGCCGTTCCCTCGGTGAGGGCAGCAGCTACGCCGTCGTCAAGAACACCCTGACGAAGCGGGCGGCGGACTCGGTCGGCTTCACCGACCTCACCCCGCTGCTCACCGGCCCGACCGCGATCGCCTTCATCCAGGGCGACCCGGTCAACGCGGCCAAGGCCATCCGTGACTTCGCCAAGGCCAACCCGGCCCTGGTCGTCAAGGGCGGCGTCGTCGAAGGCCGCACGGTCGACGCGCGCGAGGTCACCCGCCTCGCCGACGTCGAGAGCCGTGAGGTCCTCCTGGCCAAGCTGGCCGGCGCGATGAAGGGCAACCTGACCAAGGCTGCCGGGCTGTTCCAGGCCCCGCTGTCCCAGATGGCCCGGCTCGCCGCCGCGCTGCAGGAGAAGAAGGCCGCCGACGCTCCGGCCGAGGCTGCCGCTCCCGCTCCCGCCGCAGACGACACCGCTGCTGCTGACACCACTGCAGCGGACACCGCCGCTGCTGACACCGACACCGCCGACACCGCTGCCGCCGACGCGGCCAGCGACGACTGACCCCAGAAGGAGATCACCATGGCGAAGCTTTCCAGCGCCGACCTGCTCGACGCGTTCAAGGAGATGACCCTCCTCGAGCTGTCCGACTTCGTGAAGCAGTTCGAGGAGACCTTCGAGGTCACCGCGGCTGCCCCCGTGGCCGTCGCGGCCGCCCCGGCCGCCGGTGGCGGCGGCGGTGGCGAGGAGGCCGCTGCCGAGCAGGACGAGTTCGACGTCATCCTCGAGGCCGCCGGCGACAAGAAGATCCAGGTCATCAAGGAGGTGCGCGGCCTGACCTCGCTCGGCCTCAAGGAGGCCAAGGACCTGGTCGACAACGCGCCGAAGCCGGTCCTGGAGAAGGTCGACAAGACTGCTGCCGACAAGGCCAAGGCTGCCCTCGAGGGCGCCGGCGCCACCGTCACCGTCAAGTAAGGACCCCGGCGCCCCCAGCCCTCGCTCCGCTCGGGCCGGGACCCTGCGCCGGGGCCGTTCCAGTACGTCGCCACAGGGCCGTCCTTCCTCCGGGAAGGGCGGCCCTGTGGCGTTCCACCGGACAGGTGATTTCCTCCGCCGCGAGGTGTAGGAGACGGCGGTCACGGAAACTACGTGACACACGTAACCTGACGGCCGCGCTGTCGTTACTGATGAGTAGGGATTGATGCGGATCGCGGTCGTCCGGATGCGACGGCGCCCGGGACGCCGCACACTGCCGGGGCTCGCCGTTGCGGCGGGGCGGGGACCGGCAACGCAGCCGGAGCGGAGCTGGAGGAACACGTGGGCGTCGCGGTCGAGGTCGAGGGGCTGACCAAGTCGTTCGGCAGCCAGAACATCTGGAGCGATGTCACGCTCACGCTGCCGCCGGGGGAGATCTCCGTGCTGCTCGGGCCGTCCGGCACCGGCAAGTCGGTCTTCCTGAAGTCGCTGGTCGGCCTGCTGAAGCCCGAGAAGGGTTCCATCGTCATCACCGACACCGACATCGTCCGCACCAGCGAGCACAAGCTCTACGAGATCCGGAAGCTGTTCGGCGTCCTGTTCCAGGACGGCGCCCTGTTCGGGTCGATGAACCTCTTCGACAACATCGCCTTCCCGCTGCGCGAGCACACGAAGAAGAGCGAAGCCGACATCAAGCGGATCGTCCTCGAGAAGATGGACATGGTCGGTCTGCAGGGTGCCGAGGGAAAGCTCCCCGGTGAGATCTCCGGCGGTATGCGCAAGCGCGCAGGTCTCGCCCGCGCCCTGGTGCTCGACCCCGAGATCATCCTGTTCGACGAGCCGGACTCCGGTCTCGACCCGGTCCGCGTGGCCTACCTGAACCAGCTGATCGTCGACCTGAACGCCCAGATCGACGCCACCTTCCTCATCGTCACGCACGACATCGGGACGGCGCGGACCGTGCCCGACAACCTCGGCCTGCTCTTCCGCCGCAACCTGGTCATGTTCGGCCCGCGCGAGCAGCTGCTCACCTCGCAGGAGCCCGTCGTCCGCCAGTTCCTCAACGGCCGCCGCGAGGGCCCGATCGGCATGAGCGAGGAGAAGGACGTCGCGCAGGTCGAGGCCGAGATGAAGGCGCTCGAGGAGCGTGGCGGCGACTCCCACAACGGGGTCGGCCCCAAGGGCGCCTCGGGTGGGGACGCCGTCCCGCCGCAGCTGACACCCAGCGAGGGGCTGCCCGAGCGGAAGGCGGAGCGGCGCCGGCAGGAGCGGGTCGCCCGCATGCTGCACGACTTCGACGAGGAGACGCAGGCAGCGATCCGCAAGTCGCTGCCCGAGGACCTGCTGGCCCAGGCCGACGCCGGTGCCTTCACGTCCACGCCCGGATCCGGTGGCCGGCACTGGGCCCCGGAGGCCGACGCCCAGGGCCGGGCTGCCACCGCCACGATCCCCCGCCAGGGAGGTGAGGGGTGACGGCGACCGACAAGCCCACGGCGCCGGGGCTGTTCGACGGCAAGTTCTCCCCGACCCGGCCGCTCGCCGCCAGCGGCAACCTCTTCGCGTTCTTCCTCGACGTGATGAGGGCGCTGCCCAAGCGGCCCTTCCAGGTCCGCGAGTTCCTGCAGCAGGCCTGGTTCGTCGCGAGCGTCACGATCATCCCGACCGCGCTGGTCGCCATCCCGTTCGGCGCGGTGATCGCGCTGCAGCTCGGGTCCCTGACGCGCCAGCTCGGCGCCCAGTCCTTCACCGGTTCGGCCTCGGTGCTCGCCGTCCTGCGCGAGGCCGCGCCGATCGTCACCGCGCTGCTCATCGCCGGCGCCGGCGGCTCGGCGATCTGCGCCGACCTCGGGGCCCGGAAGATCCGCGACGAGATCGACGCGATGGAGGTCCTGGGCATCAGCCCGATCCAGCGGCTCGTCGTGCCCCGCGTGCTCGCCTCGATGCTCGTCGCCGTCCTGCTCAACGGCCTGGTCAGCGTCGTCGGTGTCGCGGGTGGCTACTTCTTCAACGTCATCCTGCAAGGCGGCACACCCGGCGCCTATCTCGCGTCCTTCAGCGCCCTCGCACAAGTCGAGGACTTCTGGTCCGGGGAGATCAAGGCATTGATCTTCGGGCTCATCGCGGCGATCGTCGCCTCCTACAAGGGGCTGCGCGCGGGGGGCGGTCCCAAGGGCGTCGGGGATGCGGTGAACCAGTCCGTGGTGATCACGTTCCTGCTGCTGTTCGCCGTGAACTTCGTGATCACCGCGATCTACTTCCAGCTCGTGCCGCCGAAGGGGCAGTGACATGGCTGTCACCTGCCCGCCTGAGCGCGGGATCGGTTCCAAGCGGGGAGGCCGCTGACATGGCGCTTCTCTCACCCACCGACCGCGTGCGGGTCGGCCTGCGCAAGCTCAAGAAGACGTACCGCAAGCCGCTGGGCACCCTCGACGACCTCGGCGACCAGATCAGCTTCTACGCGCGGGCGCTGGCGTGGACGCCGCGCACGCTGCACCGCTACAAGAAGGAGACCGCGCGCCTGCTGGCCGAGGTCACCTTCGGCACCGGCGCGCTGGCGGTCATCGGCGGCACCGTCGGCGTCATCGCCTTCCTGTCGTTCTTCACCGGCACGGAGGTCGGGCTGCAGGGCTACGCCGCCCTGGACCAGCTCGGCACCTCGGCGTTCACCGGGTTCCTCTCCGCGTACTTCAACACCCGCGAGATCGCGCCCCTGGTCGCCGGGCTGGCGCTGTCGGCCACGGTCGGCTGCGGCTTCACCGCCCAGATCGGCGCCATGCGGATCAACGAGGAGATCGACGCCCTGGAGGTCATGGGCGTGCCGTCGCTGCCGTTCCTGGTGACCACCCGGATCATCGCCGGCTTCATCGCCGTCATCCCGCTGTACGTCCTGGGACTGCTCACCAGTTACTTCGCGACGCGGCTGATCGCCACCCAGGCGTACGGCCAGTCGGCCGGCACCTACGACCACTACTTCAACTTGTTCCTGCCACCGCAGGACGTGCTGTGGTCGTTCCTCAAGGTGCTCGTGTTCGCGGTCGTGATCATCCTGACGCACTGCTACTACGGCTACCGGGCCAGCGGCGGCCCCGCCGGCGTGGGGCTGGCCGTGGGCCGCGCGGTCCGGTTCTCGATCGTGGCCGTCAACATCATCGATCTGTTCCTGTCCCTGGCCATCTGGGGCTCCACGACGACCGTCCGGATCGCGGGGTGAACTGACATGAGTGCACGGGGGAGAGGTCTGGTCATCAGGCGACGCATCCAGGGGCTGGCGTTCCTGGTCGTCCTGGCCATGCTGCTCGGGCTGTCGGTGGCCATGTACAAGAAGGCGTTCACCGAAGTGGCGATGGTGACGCTGGAGACCGACACCGCGGGCAGCCAGCTGCAGGAGGCCTCCGACGTCAAGGTGCGCGGCGTGATCGTCGGCGACGTGCGCGAGGTGTCGGCCGACGCCGACGGCGCCACGATCCAGCTGGCGATCAACCCGGACTACCTCGACCAGATCCCGGCCGACGTCAGCGCCCGGCTGCTGCCGAAGACGCTCTTCGGCGAACGGTTCGTCTCGCTCGAGATCCCGGAGCAGCCTTCCCAGGAACGCCTCGGCGACGGCGACGTGATCGGGCAGGACCGTTCGGAGAACGCCATCGAGCTGCAGCGGGTCATCGACGACACGCTGCCGCTGCTGCAGGCGGTCCAGCCGCAGGACCTCGCCTACACGCTGGGCGCGATCGCCGACGCCGTCCGCGGTCGGGGTGAGTCGCTCGGCGACAACCTCGTGGCGACGGGCGAGTACTTCGGTGAGGTCAACACGGTCCTGCCCGAGCTGCAGGCCGACATCGCCCGGCTGGCCGACTTCGCCGACACCTACGACTCGGCCGCCGAGGACCTGCTCGCGGTGCTGGACAACCTGGCCGTCACGAACTCGACCATCGTCGACCAGGAGGAGCAGCTGCGCCGGACGTTCACCGTGGGCAGCAGCTCCACCAACGTGACCGCCGGGTTCCTGGAGACCAACGAGCGGAACCTCATCTCCCTGGCCGAGACCTCCCGTCCCGTCCTGGGCCTGTTCGCGGAGTACTCGCCGATGTACACGTGCCTGCTCGAGGGGCTCGCGCGGTCCAACCCGATGATCGCCGAGACGTTCGGTGCCGACGGCGACCCGGCACTGAACCTCAACATCGTCGTCAGCCTGCCGCCGCGGAACCCGTACATGCCCGGTGACCAGCCGCAGTACGCCGACCAGTCCGGCCCCGACTGCCGAGGCCTGACCGACATCGACGCGATGATGGCGGCCGCGCAGAACGGCGAGTACTACTGCCCCGACGCTCCGAGGGACGGCGTGAACTCACCCGACAGCCCGTACTACGGCAACCCGAACTGCCTCGGCGGCCGCGGTCCGGACGACGCCCCTCCGGGGGCGGGCGACCCGAACAGCACCGCGACCCAGGGGCAGTCGGCGCCGTTCAGCCTGCCGGGATCGACGGCCGAGCTGGACTTCGTGCGCAGCATCCTCGGCTACCAGACCGGCACGGACCCCTCCGAGGTGTCCGACCTGTCGGCGTCGACGATGGCGCCGCTGCTGCGGGGGACGCAGGTGATGTTCCGATGACCGCGGGAAGCAACGCGCGACTGCTGATCGGACCGCCCAACGTGGAAGCGGGGGTGCAGCTGTGAAGGGGCAGCTGCGGGGCATGGCCGGGCCGCTGGTCAAGCTGGTGGTCTTCGCCCTGGTCACGATCATGGCGAGCTACGTGCTGATCAGCACGATCACCAACGCGGGGTACGGCGAGCAGGTCGCCTACCGGGCTCAGTTCACCGACGTCGCGGGGCTCGTCGAGGGCGACGAGGTCCGCATCGCCGGCGTCCGCGTCGGCCAGGTCATCGGGATCGGCCTGGCCCCCGACCAGACCGACCGGCCGGTGGCCGAGGTCGAGCTCGAGGTCGCGGCCGACATCCCGGTGCCGAGCGGTGTCCAGGCGACGATCCGCTACCGCAACCTCGTCGGGCAGCGCTACATCGCCCTCACCGAGGGCGACGGCGCCGGGGGCGAGATGCTGAAGGCGAACGACGTGATCCCGCTGGCGCAGACGAAGCCGGCGCTGGACCTCACCACGCTCTTCGGCGGGTTCCAGCCGCTGCTGCAGGCGCTGTCGCCGACCGACATGAACCGGCTGTCCTACGAGATCATCCAGGTGTTCCAGGGCGAGGGCGGCACGGTGGAGAGCCTGCTCGGCCACGTCGCGTCGCTCACCGATTCCCTGGCCGACAAGGACGCCGTCATCGGCTCGATGATCGACAACCTGAGCACGGTCCTGAGCAGCGTGGCGGCCCGCGACCAGCAGCTGTCGAGCCTGATCGTGAGCCTGCAGCAGTTCGTCACCGGCCTGGCCGGCGACCGCGACGCCATCTTCGACTCCCTGCAGACCATCGACACGCTGGCCGTCACGACCAGCGACTTCCTGGCCGAGGCCCGGGCGCCGCTGGCAGCCGACATCGAGGCGCTCGGCGACCTGTCGACCAACCTCGCCGAGGACGGCCAGCTGGTCGAGGACTTCCTGCAGCTGGCCCCGACCAAGATCGATCTGATCACGCGCACCGCGATCAACGGCAGCTGGTTCAACTTCTTCATGTGCAGTTCGGACGCCACGGTCACGCTCCCGGCGACCGGCCCCACGGGGGAGACCGCCGTCACCAGCACGTCCATCGACAGCGGAGCGGAGGGGTGCAGCTGATGGCGAGGGAGTCCAAGCCGTTCCGCGACCGCAACCCGGTTCCCATCGGGGCGATCAGCCTCGGCGTGATCGCGCTGCTGGTGTTCATGGCCTTCAACGCCCAGAACCTGCCGATCATCGGCGGCGGCACCGTCTACAAGGCGCAGTTCTCCGAGGCCGCGGGGCTCCAGGCCGACGACCCCGTGCGGGTGGCCGGCGTGAAGGTCGGGAAGGTCGAGAGCCTGGCGCTGGAGGACGGCGCCGTCATGGTCGAGTTCCGGGTCGAGGACGCCTTCGTCGGCGACCGGTCCGAGGCCGCCATCAAGATCGAGACGGTGCTGGGTGCGAAGTACCTGGCGCTGGTGCCGCGGGGGTCCGGGGAGCTGAACCCGGACGATCCGATCCCGCTGGACCGGACCGCGTCGCCCTACGACGTCGTCGAGGCGTTCGCCGACCTCTCCACCACCGTCGAGGACATCGACACCGAGCAGCTGGCCAGCTCCTTCGAGGTGATGGCGGAGACCTTCGCCGACACCCCCGACGAGGTCCGCACCTCCCTGCAGGGCCTGGCGCGACTGTCGGACACGATCGCGTCCCGCGATGCCCAGCTCGGGCAGCTGCTCTCGGCGACGCGGCAGGTCACACAGGTCCTCGCCGACCGGAACGGTGAGTTCAACCAGCTGATCGTCGACTCCAACACGCTGCTCACCGCCGTCCAGGAGCGTCGGGCGCTCATCGACTCGATCCTCACCAGCACGCAGGAGCTGTCCCGCCAGCTGTCGGGCCTGGTCGACGACAACCGCGAGGCGCTGACCCCGGCGCTGCAGCAGCTCAACACGGTCACCGACATCCTGTCCCGGAACCGGGCGGCCCTGGCGCAGACCGTGAACAACCTCGCGCCGTTCGTCCGCGTCTTCACCAACACCCTCGGCACCGGCCGCTGGTTCGACAGCTTCGTCAACGACCTGCTGCCGACCATCCTCGGGTCGGCCGTGTGCACGGGCGCCGGCACCGCGCCCCTGCCGGTGTCCTGTTCGGAGGGGAACTGATGAGCGGCTCCCTGCAGCGCGGCGTGGCCTTCGCCGCGGCGATCGTCCTCCTGGCGGCGCTGGGCTGGACGATCCTCAAGCCGGCCGGGCAGTACCGGGTCACCGCGTACTTCACCGGCACCGTCGGCCTCTACCCGGGCTCCGACGTCCGGATCCTGGGCATCGACGTCGGTGAGATCGAGGACGTCGTCGCCCTCGGCGACAAGGTCCGCGTCGACATGCTCATCGACGACGAGTACGACATCCCGGCCGATGCCGATGCCGTCGTCCTCGCCCCGTCGCTGGTCTCGGACCGCTACGTGCAGTTCGCCCCGGTGTACGACGGCGGGCCGACCATGGAGGACGGCGCCGAGGTGCCGCTGGAGCGCACGGCGACGCCGGTCGAGCTCGACCAGGTCTACGGCGCGCTCGACGAGCTGTCGGCCGCGCTCGGCCCCGACGGCGCCAACGAGAACGGCGCCCTGTCGGACCTCGTCGACGTCGGCGCGGCCAACCTCGAGGGCAACGGCGAGGCGCTCAACCGCACCCTCACCGGCTTCTCGCAGGCCGTGGAGACACTGGCCACCCACCGGGACGACCTGTTCTCCTCGCTGGACAACCTCCAGGTCTTCACCAGCGCGCTGGCCACCATCGACGCGCAGGTGGGTGCCTTCAACGACAACATGGCGGCGGTCGCCGACCTGCTCGAGGGCGAGCGGCAGGACCTCGCCGACGCGTTCGCGCTGCTCGACCAGGCGCTGGCCGACGTCGCCGGCTTCATCCAGGACAACACCGACCTGCTCACCGCCAACGTCAACAAGCTGGCCGACGTGACCCTGGCACTGGTGCAGCAGCGCCAGGCGATGGCCGAGGTGCTCGAGACCGCGCCCGCCGCGTTGGGCAACCTGGCGCACGCCTACAACCCCGACTACGGCACGCTCGACACCCGCGACACCGGCCTGGGGGCCAACAACCCCGAGATCGTGGTCTGCGGCGTCCTCGCCCAGCTGGGGCGGCTGCAGCTGCCCGCCGGACTCGACCTGCGCGACCCGGGGGCACTGCTGGGCCTGCCGCAGACCGAGCGCATCTGCGCGCGGCTGCTCTCCGGCGACGCGAACAACGACGGCGCCGTCGACGACCTCGACGGCAACGGGCAGTCCGACCTCGAGCAGCTGTGGAACGAGATCTGGGGCGGCAGCGCTCCGGGTGCGCCGGGCGGGGCGCCGATCGGCTTCCCGCCGGTGACGACGGGAGACCAGTCATGACGGGGACCGTGCGGCGGATCGCCGCGCTCGGAGCCGGGGTGCTGCTGCTCGGGGGCTGTGGCTTCCGCGGCGCGTACTCCTTCTCCCTGCCCGGGGGCGCCGATCTCGGCGACGACCCCTACACGGTGCAGGTTGAGTTCCTCGACGTGCTCGACCTGGTCCAGCAGTCCGGGGTCAAGGTCGCCGACGTGCCCGTCGGGCGGGTCGAGGAGATCGAGCTCGGCGACGACTGGACCGCCGTCGTGACCATCTCGGTCAACGGCGACGTGGAGCTGCCCGCCAACGCGGTCGCGGCGATCCAGCAGTCGTCGCTGCTGGGGGAGAAGTTCGTCGAGCTCGCGCCGCCGGGCAACGAGGAACCCGTCGGCACGCTCGAGGACGGCTCGCTGATCCCGCTGGAGCGGACGAACCGCAACGTCGAGGTGGAGGAGCTGCTCGGCGCGCTCTCCCTCGTCCTCAACGGCGGCGGCCTGGCCCAGCTCCAGACGATCAACCACGAGGTCGGCATCGCGCTGGAGGGCCGGGAGGACGGCATCGCCAACACCCTCGACCAGCTCGACACCTTCATCGGTGGTCTCGACGAGCAGAAGGCGGAGATCAACCGGGCCCTCGACAGCGTCAACGCGCTCGCCGAGACCCTGGCCGCCCGGACGGCGACCATCGAGACCGCCCTCGACACGATCGGCCCGGGCCTCGACGTCATCAACGAGCAGCGCGACCTGCTCGTCGACATGCTCGAGGGTCTGGCCCGGCTGGGCGACGTCGGCACCCGGATCATCAACCAGTCGGCGGAGAACACCATCGCCGACCTCCAGGCGCTCCAGCCGATCCTGACCCAGCTGGCGGCGGCCGGCCCGGACCTGGCCAACTCGCTGCCCCTGCTGCTGACCTACCCCTTCCCCGACAGCTCCCTGTCGGCGCTGAACTACCGCGACGCGCAGACCGGTGGGTACGCCCTGTTCACCAACATGACCGCCACCATCGACCTCGACCTGTCCAACCTGCTGTGCCGCTACGCGATCGACCCGGTCACCGGCGGCATCGAGGAACTCGAGCCGGAGGACGTCGCCGGTGACGCCTGCGGGATCCCGGGCAGCCCGCCGGGCAACCAGCAGGGCGGGGCGGACTCGACGTCGGCGGACGGCTCCACCGGTCTGGGGACCCTGCCGGGTGACATCGCCGGCCGCGTCGTCGACGGGACCACCTCGGGCGACGCCGGGCTGCCCGGCCTGCCGCAGCTCCCGGGAGGCCAGGGATGATCACCCGCAAGACGAAACTGAAGCTGCTGGCCTTCGCCGCCCTGGCGGTCCTGGGCATGTCCTACCTGGGGTTCAACTACGTGGGCCTCGACCGGGCGATCCTCGGCAACGGATACGACGTCGCGGCCGACTTCACCAACTCGGGCGGGATCTTCGTCAACGCCGAGGTCACCCACCGAGGCGTGGCCGTCGGCCGGGTCACCGACATGCAGCTGGTCGACGACGGCGTCCGGGTGACGCTGACCATCGACCCCGACGCGGACCCGATCCCGGCCGACACGGAGGCGTTCGTCGCCACCCGGAGCGCGGTGGGGGAGCAGTACGTCGACCTCCGTCCCGCCGCCGAGGGCGGGCCCTTCCTCGAGGACGGCTCGGTCATCCCGGTCGAGAACACCTCGATCCCGGTCCCGGTGGAGCAGTTGCTGCTGCACATGGACGAGCTGGTCGGCTCGATCGACCAGGAGAACCTGCGGATCGTCATCGACGAGCTCGGCCAGGCCTTCGCCGGGGCGGGAGACGACCTCGGGCGGTTGATCGACAACGGCGACCTGCTGCTCGCGCGGGCCGAGGAGTCGCTGCCCCAGACGCTGCGGTTGATCACCGACGGCCAGACCGTGCTCGACACCCAGGTGGAGAGCCGCTCGGCGATCCAGCAGTGGGCCTCGGACCTGCGGCTGGTCAGCGACACCCTGGTCGACATGGACCCGACCATCCGCAGCCTGGTCGTGAACTCGCCGGATGCCGGCGCCGCCCTGGAGCAACTCGTGGAGAACGCGGGGCCGGGCCTGGGCTCGCTGGTGCGCAACCTGGACATCCTCAACGGCGTGACGATCCCTCGGCTCGCCGGCGTCGAGCAGATGCTGGTCACCTATCCCGACGTCGTCTCCGGCGGATTCAGCGTCGTGCGGCGCGACGCCGACGGGGAGATGCGCTCGCACTTCGGCTTCGTGGCCAACGCCGGCGACCCGCACCCCTGCCAGACCGGGTACCTCGCGTCGGCGCAGCTGCCCAGCCCCGGCGCCGTCCAGAACGCCGACACCGACGCGGTGCGCTGCCGCGTCATCAACGGCGTCGACCCGAATCCGGGGGACAGCACCGACGAGTCGGGTTCGAACATCCGGGGCGAGCAGAACATCGGCCGCAGCGGCGGCACCGGCAGCGGTCAGCCGGCCAGCGAGGTCGGCGGTCACCCTCCGGCCGGCAGTGTTCTCGACGAGGTGGTCGGCGGCCTCCTGCACGCCAACCCCTTCTCCCGCATCCTGGGCTGACCGCGGCACGCCGCCGGCCCCCCATACGAGACGACAAGGAGAATCCTGCGGGTGATCAGCGATGCGCGGGCCCGCCCGCCGGTGGAGGACGAGGACCTGTCCACCACCGAGGGGCGCGAGCCCGACGAGACCACCGCGGAGGGGGCCGCGGCGGAGACGACGGAGCCGACGCGCACACGCCGGCGGAAGCAGGCCGGCACGGCGAAGGCCGCGACGGCGGCCTCTCCGGAGGCCGACGAGGACCCCGACGGGCGTACCGCGGGCGACGACGGATCGGGTGGCGACGGCGAGGGACGCCGGCGGCGCGGTCGACCGTCGCTGCCGCTGGTCCCCGTGCTGGGCGTGCTGCTGGCGCTCCTGCTGGCCGCCGGGGGTTTCCTGTGGTTCACCCGGGCCGAGCCGTCGGCCGTGACGACCGACGACTACGTCGAGGTGCTCCAGGCCGCGCGGTCCAACATCGTGGACTTCACCTCCTTCGACCACCTCACCCTCGACGACGACATCGAGCAGGTGCGCCGGGTCGCCATCGGCGACCTGCGCGACGGGGCGGTCGAGCAGCTCGACAGCCGGCGGCAGGAGATCACCGACGCGGAGGCCATCGTGAGCACCGAGGTGATCGGCGCCGGCGTCACCCGGGCCGACTCCGAGGACGCCACCGTCCTCCTGGTCATCCAGACGACCCGCGAGACGAACGCCAGCGAGCAGGCGGAGGTCGTGAAGTACCGCATCGAGGTCGAGATGCAGCACGTCGACGGTCGCTGGGTCCTCTCGACGATCACGGGAGCGTGAGGCGGCGATGACCGAGACCCCGGAGGACCGGCCCCGCCCCGCGCCGCGGCCGCGTCCCACCGCGACACCCCGACCCAGCCCCCGCCCCCGCGTGGCGGGCAGCCGCCGCGAGCGGGAGGAGGGCGAGGCCCGGGCCCGCACTCCGCGCACGACACCTGCCCCGCGGCCGCGCGACGAGACCCCCGAGGCCGACGTCTCGACGTCTGCGACGACGGGCGACGTCTCGAAGGGCGGCGTCGCGAAGGGCGGCGTCGCGAAGGGCGGCGTCGCGAAGGCCGGCGTCTCGGAGGGCGGCGTCTCGAAGGGCGACGGCTCGACGACTGCGAAGAAGAGCACGGCACGTCCGGCCAGGACGTCGGCGTCCCGGGCCGCCGCGACCGCGAAGCGCGGCACCACCCGCGCGGGCGGTGCGGCCACTACGACCCGCCGGCGGCTGCCGGCCCTCGCACTGGTGCTCGCCCTGCTGTGCCTGGTCGCTGCGGCCGGGGTCGGGCTGCTGCTCTGGCAGCGGCTGAACCCCAGCCACGTGGACTCGTCGATCTTCGCGGCGACGCGCGACGGGGTGGTGGCGCTCTACGCCTACGACTACCGCGACTCCGAGGGCAGCATCGAGCGGAAGCTCGAGGTGCTCACCGGTGACCTGCGCCAGCAGTACGAGGCCGACCTGGAGCAGGGCGGGATCATCGACACCTACGAGCAGGTGTCGGCGACCACCCGCTACGACGTCCTCGACGTCGGGCTGCAGCAGATCAACGACGCCCAGGACACCGCGACCCTGGTCGTCTTCGGGCAGTACGTGGTCAAGTCGGTCAACAGCGGCGACCAGGAGGCACCCGAGGGGTCGGAGTGCCAGGTGACCCCGGAGGGGGAGCAGTCCTGCACCCAGACCGTCCAGGTGCGCGTCCTCCAGGTCGACGGCGAATGGAAGATCAGCGAGCTCACCCTGCTGACGACCAGCTGAAGAAGGGCCCGACCCGGAGAAGGCCGCGGCGTGGCGGTCCCGCAACCGGCCGCGGACTGGCATCATGGGACGGACGGTTCCCCGCCTCGCGGGGTCGCTGGTCCTTCCCGGGTGTGGCGTCGGTCGCTACGGGCCCCCCGACGTGGACAGCGCCTCGAGGCAGGGGTAGGGTCTCCTGTTGCGCTGCCCTCTGACTGCCTGCCCGCTACCGACGGGTCACCAGGGGTGCCCGGGAGCCGCTCCCGGACACCCGGTCGACCACCGGTCAGGACCACCAGTCCAGACGGTCAGCCTTGCTGATACCGACGACGACCCAGGACGAACCCCGCACCCACCGCCCGCACGTCGTGAGGTCCTTGGAAGGACGCATCTTGGCAGGCTCTCGCCCCACCAGCACGCCCACCAGCACTACCCAGCAGAACCCCCAGACCGGCCCCCGCACCGGCGAGGCCGACCAGCAGAAGATCCCCGGCGCACCGCTTCGGGTGTCGTTCGCGAAGATCTCCGAGCCCCTCGAGGTCCCCGACCTCCTGGCTCTGCAGACCGCATCGTTCGACTGGCTCATCGGCAGCCCCGAGTGGCGCGCGACGCTCTCGCCCGAGGAGCAGGCCGACGCCGTCGGCGGTCTCGCCGAGATCCTCGAGGAGATCTCCCCGATCGAGGACTTCAGCGGCTCGATGTCGCTGTCCTTCTCCAACCCGCGCTTCGAGGACGTCAAGGCGTCGCTCGAGGAGTGCAAGGACAAGGACATGACCTACGCGGCGCCGCTGTTCGTCACCGCCGAGTTCATGAACAACACCACCGGCGAGATCAAGAGCCAGACGGTGTTCATGGGCGACTTCCCGATCATGACGAACAAGGGCACGTTCGTCATCAACGGCACCGAGCGCGTCGTCGTCTCCCAGCTGGTCCGCAGCCCGGGCGTCTACTTCGACAAGACCCTGGACAAGACGTCGGACAAGGACGTCTTCAGCGCCAAGGTCATCCCCAGCCGCGGTGCGTGGCTGGAGTTCGACGTCGACAAGCGCGACACCGTCGGCGTCCGGATCGACCGCAAGCGCCGGCAGCCGGTCACCGTGCTGCTGAAGGCGCTGGGCTGGACCGAGGACCGCATCCGCGAGCACTTCCAGTGGTCGCCGACCGTCCTCGCCACCCTGGAGAAGGACCACATCGCCGGGCAGGACGAGGCCCTGCTCGACATCTACCGCAAGCTGCGTCCGGGCGAGCCGCCGACGCGTGAGTCGGCGCAGGCGCTGCTGGAGAACCTGTTCTTCAACCCGAAGCGCTACGACCTGGCCAAGGTCGGCCGGTACAAGGTCAACAAGAAGCTGGGCGTCGAGGTGCCGCAGGGCACCAGCACGCTGACCGAGGACGACATCGTCGCCACCATCGAGTACGTCGTGCGTCTCCACGCCGGCGAGCCCGAGCACGGCGTCGACGACATCGACCACTTCGGCAACCGTCGCCTGCGCACCGTCGGCGAGCTGATCCAGAACCAGATCCGGGTCGGCCTCTCCCGCATGGAGCGCGTGGTCCGCGAGCGGATGACGACCCAGGACGTCGAGGCGATCACGCCGCAGACCCTGATCAACATCCGGCCGGTCGTCGCCTCCATCAAGGAGTTCTTCGGCACCAGCCAGCTGTCCCAGTTCATGGACCAGACCAACCCGCTCGCGGGCCTGACCCACAAGCGCCGCCTGTCGGCGCTGGGTCCGGGCGGTCTGTCGCGTGAGCGGGCCGGCATGGAGGTCCGCGACGTGCACCCCAGCCACTACGGCCGGATGTGCCCGATCGAGACCCCGGAAGGCCCGAACATCGGCCTGATCGGCTCGCTGTCGGCGTTCGGCCGCGTCAACGCGTTCGGCTTCATCGAGACGCCGTACCGCCGCGTGAACAACGGCGTGGTCAGCACCCAGATCGACTACCTGACCGCCGACGAGGAGGACCGCTTCGTCGTCGCGCAGGCCAACTCCCCGCTCGACGCGCAGGGTCGCTTCGCCGAGGAGCGCGTCCTGGTCCGCACCAAGGGCGGTGAGGTCGACTACCTCGCCCCCGAGAACGTGGACTACATGGACGTCTCGCCGCGGCAGATGACCTCGGTCGCGACGGCGATGATCCCGTTCCTCGAGCACGACGACGCCAACCGCGCGCTCATGGGCGCGAACATGCAGCGTCAGGCGGTGCCGCTGCTGCGCAGCGAGGCCCCGCTGGTCGGCACCGGCATGGAGCTGCGTGCCGCCGTCGACGCCGGCGACGTCGTCACCGCGGAGAAGGCCGGTGTGGTCGAGGACTCCACCGCTGACTACGTCACCGTCATGGCCGACGACGGCACCCGGCAGACCTACCGGCTGCTGAAGTTCCGCCGCTCGAACCAGGGCACCTCGATCAACCAGAGCCCCGTCGTCGACGAGGGTCAGCGGGTCGAGGTCGGCCAGGTCATCGCCGACGGACCGTGCACCGACCAGGGCGAGATGGCGCTGGGCAAGAACCTGCTCGTCGCCTTCATGCCGTGGGAGGGCCACAACTACGAGGACGCGATCATCCTGTCGCAGCGCCTCGTGCAGGACGACGTCCTGTCCTCGATCCACATCGAGGAGTTCGAGGTCGACGCCCGCGACACCAAGCTCGGTGCCGAGGAGATCACCCGGGACATCCCGAACGTCTCCGAGGAGGTCCTCGCCGACCTCGACGAGCGCGGCATCATCCGCATCGGTGCCGAGGTCGTCCCCGGCGACATCCTCGTCGGCAAGGTCACGCCCAAGGGCGAGACCGAGCTGACCCCCGAGGAGCGGCTGCTGCGGGCGATCTTCGGTGAGAAGGCCCGCGAGGTGCGCGACACGTCGCTGAAGGTCAAGCACGGTGAGTCCGGCAAGGTCATCGGCGTCCGCGTGTTCTCCCGCGAGGACGGCGACGAGCTGCCCGCCGGCGTCAACGAGCTGATCCGGGTCTACGTCGCCCAGATGCGCAAGATCTCCGACGGCGACAAGCTCGCCGGTCGCCACGGGAACAAGGGCGTCATCGCGAAGATCCTGCCGCAGGAGGACATGCCGTTCCTCCAGGACGGCACTCCGGTCGACATCGTCCTCAACCCGCTCGGCGTGCCCGGCCGGATGAACGTCGGTCAGGTCCTGGAGACCCACCTCGGGTGGGTCGCCAAGCAGGGCTGGCAGGTCGAGGGCACCCCGGACTGGGCGAAGAACCTGCCCGAGGGCGCCAAGTCGGCGGGTCCCGGCACCCGGACCGCGACGCCGGTGTTCGACGGCGCCAAGGAGGACGAGATCATCGGCCTCCTGGGCTCGACGACGCCGAACCGCGACGGCGACCGGATGGTCGAGCCGACCGGCAAGGCGCGGTTGTTCGACGGCCGGTCGGGGGAGCCTTTCCCCGAGCCGATCTCGGTGGGCTACGTCTACATCCTGAAGCTCCTGCACCTGGTCGACGACAAGATCCACGCCCGTTCGACCGGCCCGTACTCGATGATCACGCAGCAGCCACTGGGTGGTAAGGCGCAGTTCGGTGGCCAGCGCTTCGGTGAGATGGAGTGCTGGGCGATGCAGGCCTACGGCGCGGCGTACGCGCTGCAGGAGCTGCTGACCATCAAGTCCGACGACATCCTGGGCCGCGTCAAGGTCTACGAGGCGATCGTCAAGGGCGAGAACATCCCGGAGCCGGGCATCCCGGAGTCGTTCAAGGTGTTGCTCAAGGAGCTCCAGTCGCTCTGCCTCAACGTCGAGGTGCTCTCCGGCGACGGCCAGGCGATCGAGCTGCGCGACACCGACGACGAGGTGTTCCGGGCCGCGGAGGAGCTGGGCATCGACCTCAGCCGTCGCGAGCCCTCCTCCGTCGAGGACGTCTGAGAAAGGACCCCCGTGCCCCCCGCCACTCGCAAGCTCGCGGCGGGACCCGGCACGGGGGCCTTCCAGCCCAGACCAAAGCTGAAAACAAAGCGTTTCGATCTAGCCCCGGAAAGGGGTCATCACGTTGCTCGACGTCAACTTCTTCGATGAGTTGCGCATCGGCCTGGCCACCGGCGACGACATCCGCCAGTGGTCGCACGGTGAGGTGAAGAAGCCCGAGACCATCAACTACCGGACGCTGCGTCCGGAGAAGGATGGTCTGTTCTGCGAGAAGATCTTCGGTCCCACCCGGGACTGGGAGTGCTACTGCGGTAAGTACAAGCGGGTCCGGTTCAAGGGCATCATCTGCGAGCGCTGCGGCGTCGAGGTGACCCGGGCCAAGGTCCGCCGCGAGCGGATGGGCCACATCGAGCTGGCCGCTCCGGTCACCCACATCTGGTTCTTCAAGGGCGTGCCGTCGCGCCTGGGCTACCTGCTCGACCTGGCGCCCAAGGACCTCGAGAAGATCATCTACTTCGCGGCCTACCTGATCACCACGGTGGACGACGAGGCGCGGCACCGCGACCTCCCGACCATCGAGGCCGAGATCAGCGCCGAGAAGTCCAACCTCGAGGGCCAGCGCGACGCCAACGTCGAGGCCCGCCAGCAGAAGCTCGAGGCCGACCTGGCCGAGCTCGAGGCGGAGGGCGCCAAGTCCGACGTCCGCCGCAAGGTCCGCGAGGGTGGCGAGCGCGAGATGCGCCAGCTGCGCGACCGCTCGCAGCGGGAGATCGACCGTCTCGAGGAGGTGCTCGACACCTTCCGCAAGCTCGAGGTGAAGCAGCTCATCGCCGACGAGGGGCTCTACCGCGAGCTGCGCGACCGCTTCGGTGAGTACTTCGAGGGCGGCATGGGTGCCGCGGCGCTGCAGAAGCTGCTCGCCGACTTCGACCTCGACGCCGAGGCCGCCTCGCTGCGCGAGACCATCCGCAGCGGCAAGGGCCAGCGCAAGCTGCGGGCCCTCAAGCGGCTGAAGGTCGTCGCGGCGTTCCTGCAGACCCGCAACTCGCCCATGGGCATGGTGCTGGACTGCGTCCCGGTCATCCCGCCGGACCTGCGCCCGATGGTGCAGCTCGACGGTGGCCGCTTCGCGACCAGCGACATGAACGACCTGTACCGCCGCGTGATCAACCGGAACAACCGGTTGAAGCGTCTGCTCGACCTCGGTGCGCCCGAGATCATCGTGAACAACGAGAAGCGGATGCTCCAGGAGTCCGTGGACGCGCTGTTCGACAACGGTCGTCGTGGCCGGCCGGTCACCGGTCCGGGCAACCGCCCGCTGAAGTCCCTGAGCGACCTGCTCAAGGGCAAGCAGGGCCGGTTCCGCCAGAACCTGCTCGGCAAGCGCGTCGACTACTCCGGCCGTTCGGTCATCGTCGTCGGCCCGCAGCTGAAGCTGCACCAGTGCGGCCTGCCCAAGCAGATGGCGCTGGAGCTGTTCAAGCCCTTCGTCATGAAGCGGCTGGTCGACCTCAACCACGCGCAGAACATCAAGTCCGCCAAGCGGATGGTCGAGCGCGCCCGTCCGGTCGTGTGGGACGTGCTGGAAGAGGTCATCACCGAGCACCCGGTGCTGCTCAACCGCGCGCCGACGCTGCACCGCCTGGGCATCCAGGCCTTCGAGCCGCAGCTGGTCGAGGGCAAGGCCATCCAGATCCACCCGCTCGTCTGCACCGCGTTCAACGCGGACTTCGACGGTGACCAGATGGCGGTGCACCTGCCGCTGTCGGCCGAGGCGCAGGCCGAGGCCCGGATCCTGATGCTGAGCTCGAACAACATCCTGAGCCCGGCCGACGGTCGTCCGATCACCGCGCCGACCCAGGACATGGTGCTCGGCCTCTACCACCTGACCACCCTGGTGGCCAGCTCGTGGGAGGCCGACGGCGGTTCCCCGAAAGCGTTCTCCTCGGCCGCCGAGGCGATCATGGCCTACGACAAGGGTGCCCTCGGTCTGCAGGAGCGCGCGCTTATCCGCCTCGACGAGGTGTTCGGCGTCGACAACGGCTCGATGAACGAGCCGTGGGAGCAGCCGGAGGACTGGACGCCGGGCGCCCCCGCGGCCGTGCTCACCAGCCTCGGCCGGGTGCTGTTCAACGAGGCGCTGCCCGAGGACTACCGGTTCGTCAACTACCAGGTGCCGAAGAAGGAGCTCGGGGCGATCGTCAACGACCTCGCCGAGCGCTACCCCAAGGTGCAGGTCGCGGCGACGCTGGACGCCCTGAAGTCGGCCGGCTTCCACTGGGCCACCCGCGCGGGCATCACGATCGCCATCGACGACGTGGTGACCCCGCCGGCCAAGCGGGAGATCCTCGACCGGCACGAGGCCGAGGCCGCCAAGATCGAGAAGCAGTACGAGCGCGGTGTCATCACCGACACCGAGCGTCGTGGCGAGCTGATCGAGATCTGGACCCGCGCGCGGGCCGAGGTCAGCCAGGCGATGGTCGACAACTTCCCGACCACCAACCCGGTCTGGGTCATGGTCAACTCGGGTGCCCGAGGCAACATGATGCAGATCAGCCAGATCGCCGGTATGCGTGGTCTGGTCGCCAACCCGAAGGGCGAGATCATCCCGCGGCCGATCAAGGCCAACTTCCGGGAGGGTCTGTCCGTGCTCGAGTACTTCATCTCGACGCACGGTGCCCGCAAGGGTCTGGCCGACACGGCGCTGCGTACCGCCGACTCGGGGTACCTCACCCGCCGGCTGGTCGACGTCTCGCAGGACGTCATCATCCGCGAGGAGGACTGCGGCACCGAGCGCGGCGTCATCATGCCGATCGGCACGGTCCTCGACGGCAAGGTCACCCGTGACGCCCACGTGGAGACCAGCGTCTACGCCCGCGCCCTCGCCGCCGACGTGGTGGCCGAGGACGGGACCGTCATCGCCGAGGCCGGCGCCGACCTGGGCGACGTCCTCATCGCCGCGCTGGTCGACGCCAACGTCTCCGAGGTCAAGGTGCGCTGCGTGCTGACCTGCGAGTCGCTGCTCGGCACCTGCGCCACCTGCTACGGGCGGTCGCTCGCGACCGGCAAGCTGGTGGACGTCGGCGAGGCGGTCGGCATCATCGCCGCCCAGTCGATCGGTGAGCCCGGCACGCAGCTGACGATGCGCACCTTCCACACCGGTGGTGTCGCGGGTGAGGACATCACCCACGGTCTGCCGCGTGTGGTGGAGCTCTTCGAGGCCCGGGTCCCCAAGGGCAAGGCGCCGATCGCCGAACTGGCCGGCTCCGTGCGCATCGAGGACGGCGAGCAGTTCCGCAAGCTCACCATCACCCCGGACGACGGCTCCGACGAGGTCGTCTACGACAAGCTGTCGCGCCGGTCGCGGCTGCGGGTCGAGGACGGGCAGCACGTCGAGGTCGGCGAGCAGCTCACCGAGGGTGCGGTGGACCCGCACGAGGTGCTGCGGATCATGGGCCCGCGCGAGGTGCAGCTGCACCTGGTCCGCGAGGTCCAGGAGGTCTACCGGAGCCAGGGTGTGTCGATCCACGACAAGCACATCGAGGTGATCATCCGCCAGATGCTGAAGCGGGTGACCATCATCGACTCGGGCGCCACGGAGTTCCTGCCGGGTGCGCTGGTCGAGCGGACGCTGTTCGAGACCGAGAACCGTCGCGTCGTCGCCGAGGGCGGCGAGCCGGCCTCGGCCCGTCCGGTGCTCATGGGCATCACCAAGGCCTCGCTCGCGACCGAGTCGTGGCTGTCGGCCGCCTCCTTCCAGGAGACGACCAAGGTGCTCACCGACGCCGCGATCCAGGGCAAGAGCGACAGCCTGCTCGGGCTCAAGGAGAACGTGATCATCGGCAAGCTGATCCCGGCGGGTACGGGCATCAGCCGCTACCGGAACATCACGGTCGAGCCGACCGAGGAGGCCCGCGCCGCGGTGTACACCATGGCCGGCTACGACGACGGGCAGTACTACAGCCCCGACGTCTTCGGCCAGGGCACCGGCGAGGCCGTGCGCCTCGAGGAGTACGACTGGCGGGGCTGAGCTCCTAGCCAGTGACGGAAGGGCCCCCAGGTCGCACTGACCTGGGGGCCCTTCCGTGTTCCAGGGCGGTGGGGACGGCGACGACGGCGCGAGGACGGCGGGGGAGTGCCGCCGTGTGGTCACCGGTGCCGCGTCGCACCGCGGACACCGCCACCAGACCGCGGCAAGGTGCCCGCGATCCCGCCGTCGCGGCGCCATTCTCGCGTTGTGGTCGCCATACGCGCGGCAGACGGTGGGGACGGCGACGACGGGGCGAGGACGGCGGGGGAGTGCCGCCGTGTGGTCACCGGTGCCGCGTCGCACCGCGGACACCGCCACCAGACCGCGGCACCGGCCGCGACGAGGCGCCCGGATCCCGGATCAGCCCGCGAGGCGCTTCATCGTCTCCACGGTCTTCAGGCGACCCTCGCGGCTGCCGTCGAGGGGCTGCAGCATGAGCGTGCCGACGCCCGCCTCGGCGAACGCCGCGATCCGCTCGGCCACGTAGGACTCGGGACCGATGAGGGACGACGCCCGCACCAGCTCGTCGGGCACGGCCGCCGCGGCCTCCTCCTTCTTCCCGTCCAGGTACAGGTCCTGGATGGTCTTCGCCTCGTCGGCGTAGCCGTAGCGCACCGCCAGGTCGTTGTAGAAGTTCTTGCCCCGGGCGCCCATGCCGCCGATATAGAGCGCCAGCGCCGGCCGCACGAAGTCCAGCAGCGGCTCGACGTCGTCGCCGATCGCGACCGGCACCCCGGTGAGGACGTGGAGCTCGCCGAGCGCCGGATCGCGCTTGGCCTTGCCCGCCGCCAGGGACTCGCCCCAGACCGACGCCGCCTTCTCGGGCACGAAGAAGATGGGTTCCCACGCCTCGGCGATCTCCGCGGCCAGCTCGACGTTCTTCGGGCCCAGCGCCGCCAGCATCACCGGGATGCGGTCGCGCACCGGGGTGTTGATCAGCTTCAGCGGCTTGCCCAGGCCGGTGCCCTGGTCGGCCGGGAGCGGGATCGTGTACTTCTTGCCGGCGTGGTCGAGCCGGTCGCGGCGCCAGACCTGGCGGCAGATCTCCACGATCTCCCGGGTCCGCTGCAGCGGTGCGTCGTAGGGGACACCGTGCCAGCCCTCGATGACCTGGGGGCCGGAGGCGCCCAGACCGAGCGTGAAGCGCCCGTTCGAGACGAAGTCCAGCCCGGCGGCCGTCATCGCCGTGAGGGCCGGCGTGCGGCTGTAGATGGGGAAGATGCCGCTCATCAGCTCGACCCGGTCGGTGACCGCCGCGAGGTAGCCCAGCTGGCTCACCGCGTCGAACGTGTAGACCTCGGCCACCATGGCCACGTCGAGACCCGCGGACTCCAGGTCGCGGATCTCCGCCGCGGTCTCCTGGAACCCACCGCTGTAACTGGCCTGGATGCCGATGCGCACGTGCACTCCTCGGGTCAGCGACGTCGCCGTCGACGCCGTGCCTGGACCGTAGCCGCCCGCCGCGCGCGGCGGATCCGCCGGGGACGGTCCGGGCCGGGGTACTGTCCGGGCTCCACCGGAGCTCCGGAGGCATCGTCCGGCGGCGGGGAACACCCCGCATACCCGGGGGCGTCATCCCAGCGACATCGGCCCCGGTGGGCGGCGGACGGCCCCTGTCCCTGCGTGTGACGGACCCGGCTTTGACCGGTCTCCAGGGCACGGGTATCGTGGTCAGCCGTGCCCAGGGTGCCCTGGGCCTGCTCCCGTTCGCGGTGCGCCTGGGTGACCAGCATTCTGGTCGCCGGGGTCCACTCCCTGGCAGAAGCCGGAGGGTGGCGGCGCCGAGTCGCGAGGGGCAACCGAGTTCGGTCCGACATCGGGCCGGTCCCGGGAAGGGCGACACGCCCGACCGCGGGGGCCGGACGGATCGTCGTGGCCGGGGTCGGGAAGTCCTCCAGCAGGACCGGCACCCGGTACGAGCAGCAGAGCACCACCCCAGAGCACAGTCGACGAGCACGACCCAGCGCAGGTAGGAGATCAAGGCCACCCATGCCCACGATCAACCAGCTGGTCCGCAAGGGCCGCGAGGACAAGGTCGAGAAGACCAAGACTCCGGCGCTCAAGGGTTCGCCCCAGCGCCGCGGAGTCTGCACGCGCGTCTACACGACGACGCCGAAGAAGCCGAACTCGGCGCTGCGCAAGGTCGCTCGCGTCCGCCTGACCAGTGGCATCGAGGTGACCGCCTACATCCCGGGCGTCGGCCACAACCTGCAGGAGCACTCGATGGTGCTCGTGCGCGGCGGCCGTGTGAAGGACCTCCCGGGCGTGCGCTACAAGATCATCCGCGGCTCGCTGGACACCCAGGGTGTCCGCAACCGCAAGCAGGCCCGCAGCCGCTACGGCGCGAAGAAGGAGAAGAGCTAATGCCGCGCAAGGGCCCCGCCCCGAAGCGTCCGCTCGTCGCCGATCCGGTGTACCAGTCGCCGCTGGTGACCCAGCTGGTGAACAAGGTGCTCGTCGACGGCAAGCGCTCGGTCGCCGAGGCGATCGTCTACGGCGCCCTCGAGGGCTGCCGCGCCAAGAGCGACACCGACCCGGTCGTCACCCTCAAGCGCGCGCTGGACAATGTGAAGCCGGCCCTCGAGGTCCGCAGCCGCCGCGTCGGTGGTGCGACCTACCAGGTCCCGGTCGAGGTGCGTCCCTCGCGCAGCACCACGCTGGGCCTGCGCTGGCTGATCCAGTACAGCCGCGCCCGCCGCGAGAAGACGATGACCGAGCGCCTGATGAACGAGCTGCTCGACGCGAGCAACGGCCTCGGCGCCGCGGTGAAGCGTCGCGAGGACACCCACAAGATGGCCGAGTCGAACAAGGCCTTCGCGCACTACCGCTGGTAGGCGCACCCCCGCCGGTGAACAGCCGGCACCCGCTGCCCGCGGGAAGCCCGGGGCGCTTCTAGATGTCACAGCCCCGACACCCGCACGCGGACCCGAACGAAGAGGAGTAGGAGATGGCCAAGAAGGCCGAGCTCGCCAAGACCCGGAACATCGGGATCATGGCGCACATCGACGCCGGCAAGACCACGACGACGGAGCGCATCCTCTTCTACACCGGTATCAACTACAAGATCGGTGAGGTCCACGACGGCGCGGCCACGATGGACTGGATGGAGCAGGAGCAGGAGCGCGGCATCACCATCACGTCGGCCGCGACGAAGTGCTCCTGGAACGGCTTCGACATCAACATCATCGACACGCCGGGCCACGTCGACTTCACCGTCGAGGTGGAGCGGTCGCTGCGGGTGCTCGACGGCGCCGTCGCGGTCTACGACGGTGTCGCCGGTGTCGAGCCGCAGACCGAGCAGGTCTGGCGGCAGGCCGAGAAGTACGGCGTCCCGCGCATGTGCTTCGTCAACAAGCTCGACCGCACCGGTGCGAACTTCTTCCGCTGCGTCGACATGATGGTCGAGCGCCTCGGGGCCAACCCGCTGGTGCTGCAGATCCCGATCGGTGCCGAGGCCGACTTCATCGGCGTCGTCGACCTGGTCCAGATGAAGGCCCTCACCTGGCGCGGCGAGACCAAGCTCGGTGAGGACTACGCCATCGAGGAGATCCCGGAGGAGCTGGCCGAGCAGGCCGCCGAGTACCGGGAGAAGCTGCTCGAGGGCATCGCCGACTTCGACGACTCGATCATGGAGTCCTACCTCGGTGGCGAGGACATCGCGGTCGACACGATCAAGGCCGCGATCCGCAAGGCGACCATCGCCGGCCAGGTCAACCCGGTCGTGACGGGGTCCGCGTTCAAGAACAAGGGCGTCCAGCCCATGCTCGACGCGGTCACCGACTACCTGCCCAGCCCGCTGGACATCGAGGCGATCGTCGGCACCGCGCTCGACGGCGAGACCGAGGTCCTGCGGCACGCCGACGAGGACGAGCCGTTCTCGGCGCTGGCCTTCAAGATCCAGACCGACCAGCACCTGGGCAAGCTGACCTACATCCGCGTCTACTCGGGCAAGCTCGACGCCGGGTCCCCGGTGCTCAACAGCACCAAGGACCGCAAGGAGCGGGTCGGCAAGATCTACCAGATGCACGCGAACAAGCGCGAAGAGCGTGCGGGCGTGGGCGCCGGTGAGATCGTGGCCGTCAACGGCATGAAGCAGACGACGACGGGCGACACCCTCTGCGACCCGCAGAAGCCGGTGATCCTCGAGTCGATGACCTTCCCCGCGCCGGTCATCTCGGTCGCCATCGAGCCGAAGACCAAGAGCGACCAGGAGAAGCTGGGCACGGCCATCCAGAAGTTGGCCGAGGAGGACCCGACCTTCCAGGTGCGCCTCGACGAGGAGACCGGTCAGACGGTCATCTCGGGCATGGGTGAGCTCCACCTGGAGATCCTGGTCGACCGGATGCGGCGCGAGTTCAACGTCGAGGCCAACGTCGGCAAGCCCCAGGTGGCCTACCGCGAGACGATCCGCAAGGCCGTCGAGCGGTACGACTACACCCACAAGAAGCAGACGGGTGGGTCGGGCCAGTTCGCGAAGGTGCAGATCGCCATCGAGCCGCTGGAGATGTCCAACGACTCGGCGACCTACGAGTTCGAGAACAAGGTCACCGGTGGTCGCATCCCGAAGGAGTACATCCCCTCGGTCGACCAGGGCATGCAGGACGCCATGCAGTACGGCGTCCTGGCCGGCTACCCGATGGTGGGCGTCAAGGCGTCCCTCCTCGACGGCCAGTACCACGAGGTCGACTCCTCGGAGATGGCCTTCAAGATCGCCGGCTCGATCGCCTTCAAGGAGGCGGCGCGCAAGGCCAGCCCGGCCCTGCTCGAGCCGCTCATGGCTGTCGAGGTCGTCACCCCCGAAGAGAACATGGGCGACGTCATCGGCGACCTGAACTCCCGGCGCGGAACCATCCAGGCGATGGACGAGCGCTCCGGCGCTCGCGTCGTCAAGGCGCTGGTCCCGCTCTCGGAGATGTTCGGCTACGTGGGCGACCTGCGCAGCCGCACCCAGGGACGGGCGAGCTACACGATGGTCTTCGACAGCTACGCAGAAGTTCCGCAGAACGTGGCCAAGGAGATCATCGCCAAGGCCACGGGCGAGTAGCCCGGCACCACCCGAGCACGTCCCGCACCCCCTAGACACGCGCACGACTGCGAAACCACGAGGAGAGGAACCCAGTGGCCAAGGCCAAGTTCGAGCGGACCAAGCCGCACGTCAACATCGGCACCATCGGGCACATCGACCACGGCAAGACGACGCTGACCGCGGCGATCACCAAGGTCCTGCACGACAAGTACCCGAACCTCAACGAGGCGTCGGCCTTCGACCAGATCGACAAGGCGCCCGAGGAGAAGGCTCGCGGCATCACGATCTCGATCGCCCACGTCGAGTACCAGACGGAGAACCGTCACTACGCGCACGTCGACTGCCCCGGGCACGCCGACTACATCAAGAACATGATCACCGGTGCGGCGCAGATGGACGGCGCCATCCTGGTGGTCGCCGCGACCGACGGCCCGATGCCGCAGACCAAGGAGCACGTGCTCCTGGCCCGCCAGGTCGGCGTCCCCTACATCGTCGTGGCGCTCAACAAGGCCGACATGGTCGACGACGAGGAGATCCTCGAGCTCGTCGAGCTGGAGGTCCGCGAGCTGCTGTCCGAGTACGAGTTCCCGGGCGACGACGTCCCCGTGGTGCGCGTCTCGGCGCTCAAGGCGCTCGAGGGCGACAAGGAGTGGGGCGACAAGCTCATGGAGCTCATGGACGCGGTCGACACCGCGATCCCCGAGCCCGAGCGTGAGATCGACAAGCCGTTCCTCATGCCCGTCGAGGACGTCTTCACCATCACCGGTCGCGGCACCGTCGTCACCGGTCGCGTGGAGCGTGGCATCGTCAAGGTGAACGAGGAGGTCGAGATCGTCGGCATCCGTCCCACCTCGACCAAGACCACGGTCACCGGCGTCGAGATGTTCCGCAAGCTGCTCGACCAGGGTCAGGCCGGTGACAACGTCGGTCTGCTCCTCCGCGGCATCAAGCGCGAGGACGTGGAGCGCGGCCAGGTCGTCGTGAAGCCCGGCTCGATCACCCCGCACACCAACTTCGAGGGTTCGGTCTACATCCTCTCGAAGGACGAGGGTGGCCGTCACACGCCGTTCTTCAACAACTACCGTCCCCAGTTCTACTTCCGGACGACGGACGTGACGGGCGTCGTGACCCTGCCCGCCGGCACCGAGATGGTCATGCCCGGCGACAACACCGAGATGACGGTGGAGCTCATCCAGCCCATCGCCATGGAGGAGGGCCTCCGGTTCGCCATCCGTGAGGGTGGCCGCACCGTCGGCGCCGGCCGGGTCGTCAAGATCAACAAGTAGTACCCCTGGCGGGCGGCGGCCGTCCACGGCCCCCGCCCGCCACCCCGGGTCACCGGACCCACTCGAACTTTCACAACCGATCGGCAGGAGCAGAAGACAGCGATGGCGGGACAGAAGATCCGCATCCGGCTGAAGGCCTACGACCACGAGGCGATCGATGCCTCGGCGCGACGCATCGTGGAGACGGTCACCAAGACCGGAGCGCGAGTGGTCGGCCCGGTGCCTCTGCCGACGGAGAAGAACGTGTACGCGGTGATCCGTTCGCCGCACAAGTACAAGGACTCGTTCGAGCACTTCGAGATGCGCACGCACAAGCGGCTCATCGACATCCTCGACCCGACGCCGAAGACGGTCGACGCGCTCATGCGCATCGACCTGCCGGCCTCGGTCGACGTCAACATTCAGTAAGGGCAGTCAGCAGACATGGCGAGCACATTTCGCGGTCTCCTCGGCGAGAAGCTGGGGATGACCCAGGTTTTCGACGAGAACAACCGCCTCGTGCCGGTGACCGTCGTCAAGGCGGGCCCGTGTGTGGTGACCCAGGTGCGCACCCCCGAGGTCGACGGCTACTCCGCCGTCCAGCTCGGGTTCGGTGAGATCGACCCGCGCAAGGTGAACCGTCCCGAGGGCGGGCACTTCACCAAGGCGGGCGTGACGCCGCGGCGGCACCTGGTGGAACTGCGCACCGAGGACGCCGGCGAGTACACGGTCGGCCAGGAGCTGAACGCCGACGTGTTCGACGGCGTGGCCAAGGTCGACGTCATCGGCACCAGCAAGGGCAAGGGCACCGCCGGCGTCATGAAGCGTCACGGCTTCAAGGGCCTCGGCGCCTCGCACGGCACCCAGCGCAAGCACCGGTCTCCCGGTTCCATCGGTGGCGCGTCGACCCCCGGTCGCGTGTTCAAGGGCCTGAAGATGGCCGGCCGCATGGGGCACGTGAAGACGACGACGCTGTCGCTGGTCGTCCACAAGGTCGACACGGAGCGCGGGCTGCTGCTCATCAAGGGCGCGGTCCCCGGTCCCAAGGGTGGCCTCCTCCTCGTCCGTTCCGCGGTCAAGGGCGGTCCCGTGGGGAGTGACAACAAGTGACACAGAGTATCGAGCGCACCGACCGTCAGGTCGACGTCCGCACCCCGGCGGGGGAGACCTCCGGCAGCGTGACGCTGCCCGGCGCCCTCTTCGACGCCGACGCGAACGTCTCCCTGATGCACCAGGTGGTCGTGGCCCAGCTCGCCGCGGCCCGCCAGGGCACGCACGCGACGAAGACCCGCGGCAAGGTCCGCGGTGGTGGCGCCAAGCCGTACCGGCAGAAGGGCACCGGCCGCGCCCGTCAGGGCTCGACCCGCGCACCGCAGTTCACCGGCGGTGGCACCGTCTTCGGGCCGCAGCCGCGCGACTACGAGAAGAAGACCCCGAAGAAGATGAAGGCCGCCGCTCTGCGCGGTGCCCTCTCCGACCGGGCCCGCGAGGGCCGGGTGCACGTGGTCTCCGCCTTCGTCGACGGGGACGCCCCCAAGACCAAGGCCGCGCTGGCGACCCTGGACGCCGTGACCCAGGCCAAGCGGGTGCTCGTGGTCCTCGACCGCGACGACGTCCTCAACTGGGTGAGCCTGCGCAACCTGCCGCAGGTGCACCTGATCGAGGCCGGCCAGCTCAACACCTACGACGTGCTGGTCGCCGACGAGGTCGTCTTCACCGAGACCGCGCTGGCCGAGTACGTCGAGAGCCGCTCGAAGAGCGCCTCCGCGGGGACGACCAAGCCGGACCTCGCCACCCGCGAGACCCCTGGCGGCATCCCGTCAATCGCCCCCTCCGTGGGTGAGGGAACGGTTGAGACAGCTCCGGCCGAGGGCGAGGGCACCGTCGAGACCGAGACGGCGGCTGAAGGCGCTCCGGCCAAGAAGGCCGCCGCCAAGAAGGCTCCGGCCAAGAAGGCTCCGGCGAAGAAGGCCGCTGCCGCGGCCGACGACGCTCCGGCCAAGAAGGCCACGGCGAAGAAGGCTCCGGCGAAGAAGGCCGCTGCCGCTGACGAGACCACCGAGGAGAAGGCATGAGCGTCCGCGACCCCCGGGACGTCCTGCTCTCCCCGGTGATCTCCGAGAAGAGCTACGGGCTGCTCGACCAGAACCAGTACACGTTCATCGTGCTGCCCGAGGCGAACAAGACGCAGATCAAGATCGCGGTCGAGCAGATCTTCGACGTGAAGGTCCTCGGCGTGAACACGATCAACCGCCAGGGCAAGCGCAAGCGCAGCCGGGGCACCCGGATGGGCAAGCGCAAGGACACCAAGCGCGCCATCGTGTCGCTCGCCCCGGGCGACCGCATCGAGATCTTCGGCGGCCCGGGCGCGTAAGCGCCCGACCTCCCGACCGGACCAGAGACACAAGACGAAGGACTGAGTCAGCAATGGCTATCCGCAAGTACAAGCCGACGACGCCGGGCCGCCGCGGCTCCAGCGTCGCCGACTTCGCCGAGGTCACCCGTGACCATCCGGAGAAGTCGCTGGTCCGGCCGCTGCACGGCCGCGGTGGGCGCAACGTCCACGGCAAGGTCACCGCTCGCCACCAGGGCGGTGGTCACAAGCGTGCCTACCGGCTGATCGACTTCCGCCGGGCCGACAAGGACGGTGTGCCGGCCAAGGTCGCGCACATCGAGTACGACCCGAACCGCACCTCGCGGATCGCGCTGCTGCACTTCGCCGACGGCGAGAAGCGTTACATCATCGCGCCGGCCCGGCTCAAGCAGGGCGACACCGTCGAGTGCGGCCCCTCGGCCGACATCAAGCCCGGCAACAACCTGCCGCTGCGGAACATCCCGGTCGGCACCGTGGTTCACGCCATCGAGCTCCGTCCCGGTGGCGGCGCCAAGATCGCCCGCTCCGCGGGGACCAGCGTCCAGCTGGTCGCCCGTGAGGGCCGGTTCGCGCAGCTGCGCATGCCGTCGGGCGAGATCCGCAACGTCGACGTGCGCTGCCGCGCGACCGTCGGCGAGGTGGGCAACGCCGAGCAGTCGAACATCAACTGGGGCAAGGCCGGCCGCATGCGGTGGAAGGGCAAGCGCCCGACCGTCCGCGGTGTCGCCATGAACCCGGTCGACCACCCGCACGGTGGTGGTGAGGGCAAGACCTCCGGTGGACGTCACCCGGTGAACCCGAAGGGCAAGCCGGAAGGCCGCACGCGCAAGCGCAAGGCCAGTGACGCCCTGATCGTGCGCCGCCGGCGCGCCAACAAGAAGCGCTGAGCCCGGGTAACCGGCGGTAAAGGAGAGCCGAATGCCACGCAGCCTGAAGAAGGGCCCGTTCGTCGACGACCACCTGCTCAAGAAGGTGGACGTGCAGAACGAGAAGGGCACCAAGAACGTCATCCGCACCTGGTCGCGGCGCTCGACGATCATCCCCGACATGCTCGGGCACACGATCGCCGTGCACGACGGCCGCAAGCACGTCCCGGTCTTCGTGACCGAGGCGATGGTCGGGCACAAGCTCGGCGAGTTCGCGCCCACGCGCACCTTCCGTGGGCACGTCAAGGACGACCGCCGGTCGCGTCGCGGCTGACCTCGACCAGGTAGAGAGAGAATTCGATGACTTCCCAGTTGGGACAGGAGGCACCGGTCGCCCGGGCTACGGCCCGGTTCGTCCGCGTGACCCCCATGAAGGCACGTCGGGTGGTGGACCTCATCCGCTACCTGCCCGCCGACGAGGCGCTGGCGCTGCTGCGCTTCGCCCCGCAGAGCGCGAGCGAGCCGGTGGCCAAGGTCGTGGCCAGCGCGGTGGCCAACGCCGAGCACAACCTGCGGCTCGACCCCGCTGCCCTCGTGGTCAGCGCGGCCTACGTCGACGAAGGCCCCACGCTCAAGCGGATCCGTCCGCGTGCGCAGGGCCGGGCGTTCCGCATCAACAAGCGGACCAGCCACATCACCGTCGAGGTGAGCGAGGTGACGTCCACCGCGGAGCTCGCCCAGAAGTCGCGCAAGGCGCGTCGGGACACGGGCCAGTCCGGCCCGGCCGCACAGCAGAAGAGCAACACGAGGGGAGGGACCCGCTAGTGGGTCAGAAGGTCAACCCGCACGGGTTCCGACTCGGGATCACCACCGACTACAAGTCCCGGTGGTATGCGGACAAGCTGTACAAGGACTACGTCAAGGAAGACGTCGCGATCCGCAAGCTCATGTCCAAGGGCATGGAGCGGGCCGGCATCTCCAAGGTGGAGATCGAGCGCACCCGTGACCGGGTCCGCGTCGACATCCACACCGCCCGCCCGGGCATCGTCATCGGCCGCCGCGGCGCCGAGGCCGACCGCATCCGCGGTGAGCTGGAGAAGCTCACCGGCAAGCAGGTGCAGCTGAACATCCTCGAGGTCAAGAACCCCGAGTCGGACGCGCAGCTGGTCGCCCAGGGCGTGGCCGAGCAGCTCTCCAGCCGGGTCAGCTTCCGTCGTGCCATGCGCAAGGCCATGCAGTCGGCCCAGCGCAGCCCGCAGGTCAAGGGCATCCGGGTGCAGTGCTCGGGTCGCCTCGGCGGCACGGAGATGAGCCGGTCGGAGTTCTACCGCGAGGGCCGGGTGCCGCTGCACACGCTCCGCGCGAACATCGACTACGGCATCTACGAGGCCCGGACCACCTTCGGCCGCATCGGCGTGAAGGTCTGGATCTACAAGGGTGACGTCAGTGGCTCGCGCGCCGAGCGTGCCGCCCTCGAGGCGCTCGCCGACCGTCAGCAGCGTCGTGAGCGGGCCCAGCGCCCGCAGCGTCGTTCGGGTTCGTCGGGCACCACCGCCGGCGGGACCGAGGCCGGTCGCGCCGCTGCCGAGACCCCGGCCACGGAGGCGCCGGCGGCCGAGTCTGCTGCCGTCGAGACCCCTGTGGTCGAGACGCCGGCTGCCGTCGAGACCCCTGCGGTCGAGACGCCCGCTGCCGAGACCCCCGCGGTCGAGACCGCTGCCGCCGAGGCCCCCGCGGCCGAGGAGCCGGCTGCCGAGAAGACGGAGGGCTGACGCCATGCTGATCCCACGGCGCGTCAAGCACCGCAAGCAGCACCACCCGAGTCGCTCGGGGAAGGCCAAGGGCGGCACCGAGATCAACTTCGGTGAGTACGCCATCCAGGCCCTCGAGCCGGCGTACGTGACGAACCGGCAGATCGAGTCCGCGCGTATCGCCATGACCCGGCACATCCGGCGTGGCGGCAAGGTGTGGATCTCGATCTACCCCGACCGTCCGCTGACCAAGAAGCCCGCCGAGACCCGCATGGGTTCCGGTAAGGGTTCCCCCGAGTGGTGGGTGGCCAACGTCAAGCCCGGCCGCGTGCTGTTCGAGCTGTCCGGTGTCGCCGAGCCCGTGGCCCGTGAGGCCATGCGCCGCGCGATCCACAAGCTGCCGATGAAGTGCCGCTTCATCACGCGTGAAGGAGAAGTGTGATGGCCGCCGGTCTGACCGCTCCCGAGCTGCGCGAGCTCTCTGCCGACGAGCTCGCCTCGCGGCTGCGCGAGCACAAGGAAGAACTGTTCAACCTGCGGTTCCAGGTGGCCACCGGCCAGCTGGACAACAACCGGCGACTGCAGACCGTCCGCCGCGACATCGCCCGGATCTACACGATCATGCGTGAGCGCGAGCTGGGTCTCTCGGTCGCCCCGAACGAGGGTGTGGCATGAGCGAGACCCAGTCGAGCGCGACCGGGCCCGGCCTGGCCGGGCGTGGCTACCGCAAGGTCCGTGAGGGCCTCGTGGTCAGCGACAAGATGGAGAAGACCATCGTCGTAGAGGTCGAGGACCGCGTGAAGCACGGCCTCTACGGCAAGGTCATCCGGCGCACCAGCAAGCTGAAGGCGCACGACGAGCAGGGCGTCGCCGGCATCGGTGACCGCGTGCAGATCATGGAGACCCGGCCGACGTCGGCCACCAAGCGGTGGCGGCTGGTCGAGATCGTCGAGAAGGCCAAGTAACGAGGTAGTTCAGGGCGGCCCTCCGGGGCCGTGACGCGTACGAGTACGCTGGACGACTGGTGCGCCCCCCGGGTGCGCACCGCATCCCGGTTCCCCGTGCTTCGGACGCACCGGCGGCGCATGCTGCCGGTGCGTCCGCACGCGGGTTCCGGACAGCCGGTTCACCGAACCGGCCCGGCTGTCACAACAAAGATTTGGGAGTAGGGACGTGATCCAGCAGGAGTCGCGACTGCGAGTCGCCGACAACACCGGAGCAAAGGAGATCCTCTGCATCCGGGTGCTCGGCGGTTCCGGGCGACGCTACGCGGGCATCGGCGACGTCATCGTCGGCACCGTGAAGGACGCGCTGCCCGGTGCCGGCGTCAAGAAGGGCGACGTGGTCAAGGCCGTCATCGTCCGCACGGTGAAGGAGCGCCGTCGTCCCGACGGCTCCTACATCCGTTTCGACGAGAACGCCGCGGTCATCATCCGCGACAGCGGCGACCCGCGCGGGACGCGCATCTTCGGCCCGGTGGGCCGTGAGCTCCGCGACAAGCGCTTCATGCGGATCATCTCGCTCGCTCCGGAGGTGCTGTGATCATGGCTGCCAACAACAAGGCGTCCGCGCCCGCCAAGACGCCGTCCATGAAGGTCAAGAAGGGCGACACCGTCGTCGTTCTCGCCGGCCGGGACAAGGGCGCCAAGGGCCGCGTCATCGCCGCCTACCCCAAGCTCCAGAAGGTGCTCGTGGAGGGCGTCGGTCGGGTCAAGAAGCACACCCGCATCAGCACCAGCCAGCGCGGCGCCCAGCAGGGCGGGATCGTCACGCAGGAGGCGCCCATCCACGTGAGCAACGTGATGGTGATCGACTCCGAGGACAAGCCGACCCGGGTCGGCTACCGCAAGGACGAAGAAGGCCGCAGCATCCGGGTCTCGCGGCGCACCGGTAAGGACCTCTGATGACCGCACCCACCCGCGAGCTGCCCCGCATGCTCGCCCACTACCGCGAGACGATCGCGCCCGCGCTCCAGTCGGAGTTCGGCTTCGAGAACGTCATGCAGATCCCCCGGCTGACCAAGATCGTGGTCAACATGGGCGTCGGCGAGGCGACCCGTGACGCCAAGCTCATGGACGGCGCCGTCCGCGACCTGACCGCGATCACCGGTCAGAAGCCGGCCGTGGTCAAGGCCCGCAAGTCCATCGCCCAGTTCAAGCTGCGTGAGGGCATGCCGATCGGCGCGAAGGTCACTCTGCGCGGCGACCGCATGTGGGAGTTCCTCGACCGCCTGCTGTCGCTGGCCCTGCCGCGTATCCGCGACTTCCGCGGCCTCAACGCCAAGCAGTTCGACGGCCACGGCAACTACACCTTCGGCCTCAACGAGCAGTCGATGTTCCGCGAGATCGACGTCGACAAGATCGACCGGCAGCGGGGCATGGACATCACGCTGGTCACCACCGCCACGAACGACGACGAGGGCCGCGAGCTGCTCCGCCAGCTGGGCTTCCCCTTCGCCGGTCAGCCCGTCGTGGCCACCATCCGCTGAGCCGGTAGGAGAAACCAATGGCCAAGAAGGCTCTGATCGAGAAGGCGAACCGCAAGCCCAAGTTCGCTGTCCGCGGCTACACCCGCTGCCAGCGGTGCGGTCGCCCGCATTCGGTGTTCCGCAAGTTCGGCCTCTGCCGGATCTGCCTCCGGGAGATGGCCCACGCCGGCGAGCTCCCGGGCGTGCGCAAGTCCAGCTGGTAAGTCCCAGCCGCTCCACCCGACCGGAGCACGAGCACCGGTCGAACCACAGCACCACCGATCGTCGATAGGCCCCGCGCCAAGTCTCCGAGACCCAGCGCATGTGGAACCGCGGCGAGAGAGGCACCACACACCATGACGATGACCGACCCGATCGCGGACATGCTGACGCGTCTGCGGAACGCCAACCAGGCGTACCACGACGCCGCGGTCATGCCGTCGTCGAAGTTGAAGACGCACATCGCCGAGATCCTCCAGCAGGAGGGCTACATCGCCGGCTGGTCCGTCAACGACGTCGAGAAGGACGGCAGCACCTTCAAGCAGCTGCAGATCGACCTGAAGTACGGCCCCAACCGCGAGCGGAGCATCGCCGGCGTCCGGCGCGTCTCCAAGCCGGGTCTGCGGGTCTACGCCAAGTCGACCTCCCTGCCGAAGGTCCTCGGTGGTCTCGGCGTGGCGATCATCTCGACGTCGACCGGGCTGCTGACCGACAAGCAGGCGAACAAGAAGGGCGTGGGTGGGGAAGTCCTCGCCTACGTCTGGTAAGGGAGCGAGCGAAGATGTCACGAATCGGACGACTCCCGATCCCCGTGCCCTCCGGTGTCGACGTCACCATCGACGGCCAGACGGTCAGCGTGAAGGGCCCGAAGGGCTCGCTGACCCACACCGTCGCCGTGCCGATCACGGTCGAGCGCGACGAGGACGGCACGCTGAAGGTCGCGCGCCCCAACGACGAGCGGCAGAGCCGGGCCCTGCACGGGCTCTCGCGCACGCTGATCGCCAACATGATCACCGGCGTCACCGAGGGGTACACCAAGACCCTCGAGATCGTCGGTGTCGGATACCGCGTCCAGGCACGCGGTTCGGACCTCGAGTTCGCCCTGGGCTTCAGCCACCCGGTGCCGGTGAAGGCCCCTGAGGGGATCAGCTTCGCCGTCGAGTCGCCCACCCGTCTCCGGGTGAGCGGCATCGACAAGCAGCAGGTGGGTGAGGTCGCGGCCAAGATCCGCAAGATCCGCAAGCCCGACCCGTACAAGGGCAAGGGCGTGCGGTACCAGGGCGAGGTCGTCAAGCGCAAGGTCGGGAAGACGGGCAAGTGATGGCACAGGCAGCAACTTCCAAGAGCGGCGGCCACAAGCCCGTCGGTACCGACGTCAGCACCGCGCGCCGCGTCTCGCGGCTGCGGCGCCACAACCGGCTGCGCAAGCGCGTCACCGGCACGCCGGAGCGTCCGCGCCTGGTCGTCAAGCGCAGCTCGCGGCACATCCACGTGCAGCTCGTCGACGACACCGCCGGCCGCACGCTGGCCAGCGCCTCGACGATGGACGCCAGCCTGCGCAGCGCCGAGGGCGACAAGTCCGCCCTGGCCCGCCAGGTGGGCGCCCTCATCGCGGAGCGGGCGAAGTCGGCCGGCATCAGCGCCGTCGTCTTCGACCGTGGCGGCAACCGGTACGCCGGTCGCATCGCCGCGCTGGCCGACGGCGCCCGCGAGGGCGGTCTGGACTTCTGATGAGCAATTCTGTTGAGCGGATCGAGAGGTACGTCTGATGCCAGGACCACAGCGACGCGGCGGCGGCGCCGGCGGCGGTAACGACCGCCGCGACCGTCGTGACGGCGGGCGGGGCCCCGGAGGCGCGCCCGCCGAGAAGAGCAACTACATCGAGCGCGTGGTGGCCATCAACCGCGTGTCCAAGGTCGTCAAGGGTGGTCGGCGCTTCAGCTTCACCGCCCTGGTGATCGTGGGCGACGGCGACGGCACCGTGGGCGTCGGCTACGGCAAGGCCAAGGAGGTGCCCGCGGCGATCGCCAAGGGTGTCGAGGAGGCCAAGAAGCACTTCTACAAGGTGCCGCGCATCGCTGCCACCATCCCGCACCCGGTGCAGGGTGAGGCGGCGGCCGGTGTCGTGCTGCTCAAGCCGGCCAGCCCCGGTACCGGTGTGATCGCCGGTGGCCCGGTGCGCGCCGTGCTGGAGTGCGCCGGCATCCACGACGTGCTCTCCAAGAGCCTCGGGTCCTCCAACCCGATCAACATCGTGCACGCCACCATGCAGGCGCTGAAGGACCTCGTCCGCCCCGAGGAGATCGCGGCCCGCCGCGGTCTGCCCCTCGAGGACGTCGCCCCCGCGGCCATGCTGCGGGCGCGTGCGGGCCAGGGAGTCTGAGATGGCGCAGATCAAGGTCACCCAGATCCGGTCGGCGATCGGCACCAAGCCGAACCAGCGTCAGACGCTGCGTTCGCTCGGTCTCAAGCGGATCCACGACTCGGTCGTCCAGGAGGACCGTCCCGAGATCCGCGGGATGGTCGCGACGGTGCCGCACCTCGTGCGCGTCGAAGAAGTTTGAGGAATGACACACCATGACTCTTAAGGTCCACCACCTGCGTCCGGCCCCGGGCGCCCACACCGCCAAGACCCGCGTGGGTCGCGGTGAGGGCTCCAAGGGCAAGACGGCCGGTCGCGGCACCAAGGGCACCGGCGCGCGGGGCAACGTGTCCCCGCGCTTCGAGGGCGGGCAGACGCCGCTGCACATGCGACTGCCCAAGCTCACCGGCTTCAAGAGCCCGAACAAGGTCGTGTTCCAGGTCGTCAACCTCGACCGGATCGCGGCGCTGTTCCCCCAGGGCGGTTCGATCAACCCCGACACGCTGGCCGAGGCCGGCGCCGTCCGGCGCGGTCAGCCCGTCAAGGTGCTCGGCACCGGCGACCTCGGCGGCATCGAGGTCCACGTGCACGCGCACGCCTTCTCCTCGTCCGCGGCGGAGAAGATCGGCGCGGCCGGCGGTAGCACGACCCGTATCTGAAGCCGGCGGCCCCCGCGACGCACATCGGTGCGCCGCGGGGGTCGTCTGCTGACCGCCCTCGCCGATCCGGCGGGGGCGGATTGCTAACCTCACTCGACCGATCAGGGGAGGGCACGTGCTGCAGGCGTTCGCCGCGGCGTTCCGGACGCCAGATCTCCGGCGCAAGCTGCTGTTCTCCCTGGCGATCATCGCCGTCTACCGCCTCGGCGCGGCCGTTCCCGGCCCCGGGGTGTCGGTGGAGGCCATCAACTCCTGCCTCGACCAGGCGCAGGCCTCCGATCAGCGCGACCTCTACTCGCTGGTCAACCTGTTCTCCGGCGGCGCGCTGCTCAAGCTGAGCGTCTTCGCGCTCGGGATCATGCCGTACATCACGGCGAGCATCATCGTGCAGTTGCTGGTGGTCGTGATCCCGCGCTTCGAGCAGCTGAAGAAGGAAGGGCAGTCGGGTCAGGCCAAGCTGACCCAGTACACCCGCTACCTGACGATCGCCCTGGCGGTGCTGCAGAGCACCGGCATCATCGCCCTGGCCCGCAGTGGCCAGCTCTTCCCGAACTGCTCCGAGACGATCATCCCCGACGACTCGGTGTGGACGACGGTCGTCCTGGTCATCGCCCTGACCGCCGGCACCGCGCTGATCATGTGGCTCGGCGAGCTGCTGACCGAGAAGGGGATCGGCAACGGCATGTCCGTGCTGATCTTCACCTCCATCGCCGCGCGGATCCCCGCCGAGGGTGGCTCGATCCTGCAGAGCCGCGGTGGCGTCGTCTTCGCCGTCGTCTGCGTGTTCGCCCTGCTGATCATCGGTGCGGTCGTCTACGTCGAGCAGGCGCAGCGCCGCATCCCGGTGCAGTACGCCAAGCGGATGGTCGGCCGCCGCATGTACGGCGGCACCTCCACCTACCTGCCGCTGAAGGTCAACCAGGCCGGTGTCATCCCGGTCATCTTCGCCTCGTCGCTGCTCTACCTGCCGCAGCTGATCAGCCAGCTCCAGGGCAACGAGACCGGTGCGGTCCGCCAGTTCTTCGAGACCTACATCATCGACCAGAGCAGTGCCGTCCACGTCGCGCTCTACTTCGGCCTGATCGTGTTCTTCACGTACTTCTACGTGTCGATCACGTTCAACCCGGAGGAGCGGGCCGACGACATGAAGCGCTACGGCGGCTTCATCCCCGGTATCCGCCCGGGGCGCCCCACCGCGGAGTACCTGCAGTACGTACTGTCCCGGATCACCCTGCCCGGATCGATCTACCTGGGAGTCGTGGCCGTGCTGCCCAACTTCTTCCTGTCGATCACCCAGCAGGGCCAGAACCAGAACTTCCCGTTCGGCGGGACCGCGGTGCTCATCATGGTGGGAGTGGGGTTGGAGACCGTGAAGCAGATCGAGACGCAGCTCAACCAGCGCAACTACGAAGGGTTCCTGAAGTAGTGCGCGTCGTGCTGCTGGGCCCGCCCGGGGCGGGGAAGGGGACCCAGGCGCAGATCATCGCCGGGAAGCTCGGCGTCCCGGCGATCTCGACCGGCGACATCTTCCGCGCGAACGTGAGCGGGCAGACCGAACTCGGCCGGCAGGCCAAGACCTACATGGACGCCGGTGACCTCGTTCCTGACGAGATCACCGTCGCCATGGTCAAGGACCGGCTGGCGGAGACCGACGCGAAGGGCGGCTTCCTGCTCGACGGTTTCCCGCGCACCATCGCGCAGGCCGAGCAGCTGCGCGAGTCGCTCTCCGACCTGGGGCACGGGCTCGACCGGGTGCTCGAGCTGATCGTCGACGAGGAGGAGCTGGTCCGCCGGCTCTCCGGCCGGCGCATGCTGGTCGACGGCCAGATGGTGCAGCGCGAGGACGACAAGCCCGAGACCGTCCGGCACCGCCTGGAGGTCTACCGGGAACAGACGGCGCCTCTCTCGGGCTTCTACGAGTCAGAGGGCCTGCTCTCCCGCATCGACGCGATCGGTGAGGTGGACGAGGTCACCGCCCGCGCCATGGAGGCGCTGGGCGCGACGGACGCCGGTCGGCCGAGCGAAGGCTGACGGAGAGCGAGCCGCGATGAGGGCCGGCATCCTGAGCCGCCTCCCGCTGCTCGCGAAGTGGAGTGGACGCATGATCCAGATCAAGACCGCGCACGAGATCGAGCTCATGCGCGCCTCCGGGCTCGTCACGGCGGGCGCGCTGAAGGCCGTCAGGGCCGCCGTCCGGCCCGGGGTGAGCACCGGTGAGCTCGACGCCGTCGCCGAGGACCACATCCGCTCCCAGGGCGCGGTGCCGAACTTTCTGGGCTACCACGGGTTCACCGGCACGATCTGCGCGTCGATCAACGACGAGATCGTCCACGGCATCCCGAACCCGGAGCGTCGACTCGTCGAGGGCGACAACATCTCCATCGACTGCGGGGCGATCCTCGAGGGCTGGCACAGCGACTCGGCCATCACCGTCACCGTGGGCGAGTCCTCGCCCGAGGACGCCGCCCTGCTCGAGGTCACCGAGCGCTCGATGTGGGCCGGTCTGGCCCGGGCGATCGCCGGCGGCCGGCTGACCGACATCAGCCATGCCGTCGAGGCGACGATCGCCGCCGAGTCGCACCCCTACGGGATCGTCGACCACTACGGCGGGCACGGGATCGGCACCGAGATGCACCAGGACCCGCACGTGCTGAACTACGGCCGTCCCGGGCGCGGCCCCAAGCTCGTCCCCGGCCTCGCGCTGGCCATCGAGCCGATGGTCACCATCGGCGACCCGGCGACCGTGGAGCTCGAGGACGGGTGGACCGTCGTCACCAAGGACGGCTCCCGCGCCGCCCACTTCGAGCACACCGTGGCCATCACGCCCGAGGGCCCGTGGGTGCTCACGGCCGAGGACGGCGGCGTCGCCGGCCTCGCCCCGTTCGGGGTCACCCCCCGCACCTGACAGGCCGCCCGGGCCTCTGCGGCCGGGCCCTGCCGGCTCGTCACCGGGCCCGCGGTCGACCTCCGGGGGACGGTGTCCCTCAGGCGGGCATCCCGGTCGGCAGAACGGCCGCCCCAGGGCCATCGATCAGCCTGATCCCTGGAACGGGCCGCGTTGCCGGGCCGCTGGTGTGGGCAGCCCCTCACCGGGGGCGGGTTGGTGACTGGTGGGACGCCGGGGTACGATTCCCGTTGGCGTTCGCGCCGTCCCGTGGTCGTGCTGTGGCCGCATGTCCCGGGACGCCCTCGCGAGAGCGTCTGCACCACCTGTTCTGCAATCACCGAGTGCGTCCCCGTCGGGTTCTCCCGTGGGCGCAGGAGGACACCAGCACCACCGATACCAAGGAGATCGTTCGAGGTATGGCGAAGAAGGACGGGGCCATCGAGGTCGAGGGTCGCGTCGTCGAGCCGCTGCCCAATGCGATGTTCCGGGTCGAGCTGCAGAACGGGCACCGGGTGCTCGCCCACATCAGCGGCAAGATGCGGCAGCACTACATCCGCATCCTGCCCGAAGACCGCGTGGTCGTGGAGCTCTCGCCCTACGACCTGACGCGCGGTCGCATCGTCTACCGCTACAAGTAATCGCTTCCGTCCGCGACCGCCCTCGGGTGGCGCGGGACGAGGCCACGATCTGAGGAATGAGGGGCGGCACCGGTGAAGGTCCAGCCGTCGGTGAAGAAGATCTGCGACAAGTGCAAGGTGATCCGCCGGCACGGCCGGGTCATGGTCATCTGCGACAACGCCCGGCACAAGCAGCGCCAGGGCTGAGGGAGTACCTGAACATGGCACGACTGGCTGGCGTCGACCTGCCCCGCGAGAAGCGGATGGAGATCGCGCTCACCTACATCTATGGCATCGGCAAGCACCACGCCAAGGAGACCCTGGCCGCGACGGGCGTCAGCCCCGACCTGCGCGCCAAGGACCTCACTGACGAGGACCTGCTGAAGCTCCGCGACTACATCGACGAGCACTTCCGCGTCGAGGGTGACCTGCGCCGCGAGGTGGCGGGCGACATCCGCCGCAAGGTGGAGATCGGTTGCTACCAGGGTCTGCGGCACCGCCGCGGTCTGCCCGTGCACGGGCAGCGCACCAAGACCAACGCGCGCTCGAGCAAGGGCCCGCGCAAGACCATCGCCGGCAAGAAGAAGGCCGGCAAGAAGTAATAGAAGGACCCCGGCGCCCCCCAGCCCTCGCTCCGCTCGGGCCGGGCCCCTGCGCCGGGGCCGCTCTATCCCTCACTAGGCCACGAAACACAGAGGATCCGGAGAGACATGCCTCCCAGGGCTCGCACTGCGGCCGGCGCCAAGAAGGTGCGCCGCAAGGAGAAGAAGAACGTCGCCCACGGCGCGGCGCACATCAAGAGCACGTTCAACAACACGATCGTGTCGATCACCGACCCGAACGGGAACGTCATCAGCTGGGCCTCGGCCGGCCACGTCGGCTTCAAGGGCTCGCGCAAGTCCACGCCGTTCGCCGCGCAGATGGCCGCCGAGAACGCTGCCCGCAAGGCGCAGGAGCACGGCATGCGCAAGGTCGACGTCTTCGTGAAGGGTCCCGGCTCCGGCCGCGAGACCGCCATCCGCTCCCTGCAGGCCACCGGCCTCGAGGTCGGACAGATCCAGGACGTGACGCCGCAGCCGCACAACGGCTGCCGCCCCAAGAAGCGCCGCCGGGTCTGACCGGTCCACTGACGAGACGAACGAGGAGTACCTGACGTGGCCCGCTATACCGGAGCCGACTGCCGCCTGTGCCGGCGCGAGAAGATGAAGCTGTTCCTCAAGGGCAGCAAGTGCGAGTCCCCGAAGTGCCCGATCGAGATCCGGCCCTACCCGCCGGGCGAGCACGGCCGGGGCCGCAGCAAGGACAGCGAGTACCTGCTGCAGCTGCGCGAGAAGCAGAAGGCCCGCCGCATCTACGGCGTGCTCGAGAAGCAGTTCCGCGGCTACTACGAAGAGGCCAACAAGAAGTCGGGCAAGACCGGTGAGGTCCTGCTGCAGATCCTCGAGTCGCGCCTCGACAACGTCGTCTACCGGGCCGGCTTCGCCGAGTCCCGCGACATGGCCCGCCAGCTGGTGCGCCACGGCCACATCCGGGTGAACGGCCGCAAGGTCGACATCCCGTCGTACCGCGTGAGCGCGAACGACATCATCGAGGTCGCCGAGAAGTCGCGCACCATGCTGCCGTTCGAGATCGCCCAGGCCCGCGCGGGCGAGCGTCCCGTGCCGGCGTGGCTCGAGGTCATCAGCAGCCAGCTGCGCGTGCTCGTGCACAGCGTCCCGGCCCGCCAGGTGATCGACACCCCGGTCCAGGAGCAGCTGATCGTGGAGCTCTACTCGAAGTAAGCAGCACCTGCACCACCGAAAGCTGCACGACGGCGGGGCGGGCGGACAGATGTCCGCCCCGCCGGCACCACCCCCCTCACGGCGTCATATGGCGGTCGCCGGAGGACCTGAAGGAGATCCACCATGCTCATCGCACAGCGTCCGACCCTCACCGAGGAGACCATCACCGAGTCGCGCTCGCGGTTCGTGATCGAGCCCCTCGAGCCGGGTTTCGGCTACACCCTCGGCAACTCCCTGCGCCGCACGCTCCTCTCCTCGATCCCCGGCGCTGCTGTCACCAGCATCCGCATCGAGGGCACCCTGCACGAGTTCACCACCGTGCCGGGCGTCAAGGAGGACGTCACCGAGATCATCCTCAACCTCAAGGGCCTGGTCGTCAGCTCCGACTCCGACGAGCCGGTGACCATGTACCTGCGCAAGCAGGGCCCCGGTGAGGTGACCGCCGCGGACATCGCGCCGCCGGCCGGCGTCGAGGTGCACAACCCCGAGCTGCACATCGCCACGCTGAACGGCAAGGGCCGGCTCGAGATCGAGCTGGTCGTCGAGCGTGGTCGCGGCTACGTCCCGGCCCCGCAGAACAAGCAGCCCGGCCAGGAGATCGGCCGGATCCCCGTCGACTCGATCTACTCGCCGGTCCTCAAGGTGACCTACGCGGTCGAGGCGACCCGTGTCGAGCAGCGCACCGACTTCGACCGCCTCGTGGTCGACGTCGAGACCAAGCCCTCGATCGTCCCCAGGGACGCCATCGCCAGCGCCGGCTCGACCCTCGTCGAGCTGTTCGGCCTGCTGCGCGAGCTGAACATCGACGCGGAGGGCATCGAGGTCGGGCCCAGCCCGGCCGAGGCCGCCGACATCGCGAACTTCTCGATGCCGATCGAGGACATGGACCTCACCGTCCGGTCCTACAACTGCCTCAAGCGCGAGGGCGTGCACACCGTCGGTGAGCTCGTCACGCGCTCGGAGGCCGACCTGCTCGACATCCGCAACTTCGGGGCCAAGTCGATCGACGAGGTCAAGATGAAGCTGGCGGCCATGGGCCTCGCGCTCAAGGACAGCCCGCCCGGGTTCATCCCGACGTCGATCGAGAGCTACGACGAGGGCTACGAGACCGACGCGTACCAGGGTTCGCCCGAGTACTCCGACGTCGAGTACAGCGACGCCTCCTACCAGGAGACCGAGCAGCTCTGATGCTGATCGCCGGACGGCGGGGGAACCCGCCGTCCGGCGCGGCCGTCCGGCCCGCCACACTGGACCACCCGCACGACCTGGACGACGCACCACCCACGGATGCAGCCGGCAGCACCGCCCGGCCGCCTGAGGAAGGACCGACATGCCCACCCCCACCAAGGGCCCCCGTCTCGGCGGGTCCCCCGCGCACGAGCGGCTGATGCTGGCCAACCTGGCCACCTCGCTGTTCGAGCACGGGCGGATCACCACGACCGAGGCGAAGGCGAAGCGGCTGCGTCCGCTGGCCGAGAAGCTGGTGACCTTCGCCAAGCGCGGTGACCTGCACGCCCGTCGCCAGGTCATGACGACCATCCGTGACAAGGACGTCGTCCACACGCTATTCGCCGAGATCGGCCCCCGGTACGAGAACCGGCCCGGCGGCTACACCCGCATCACCAAGGTCGGCCCTCGCAAGGGCGACAACGCCCCCATGGCGGTCATCGAGCTCGTCGAGGCCCTGACCGTGTCGCAGCAGGCCGTCGGCGAGGCCGAGCGCGCTCGCGGCACCCGCTTCGCCACGGGCGCCGGTTCGGCTGCCGCCGCCGGTGAGGTCACCGCCGACGAGCTCGAGTCGGCCGATTCCGCCGACAGCGCGGACTCCGCGGACTCGGCGGACAGCCCCGACGAGTCGGCCGAGGCGCAGGAGGTCGTCACCGACGTCTTCGTGCCCGACGGCGAGCGCCAGGACGACGGCGACGTGACCCCCGAGCCGACCGCAGAGGGCGCCGTGGCCGAGGGCGACAACGTCTCCCAGGACGTCGCCGACGCTGCGGCCGCCGAGCTCAACGCTGCCGAGCAGGGCGACGCCGCCAACCAGGACGCCCCTGGCGGCGAGGCATCGCCGGATCCGAAGTAGCCCGCTGAACATCCAGCTCCACACGGACGAGCCCGTTCCCCACGGTGGGAGCGGGCTCGTCCGTCTTCGTCTGGCGATCAGCTACGACGGCACCGACTTCTCCGGCTGGGCCCGCCAGCCGGCGCAGCGCACGGTGCAGGACACTCTCGAGCAGGGGCTGCGCACCGTCCTGCGCGTGCCGGTGGCCCTGACCGTCGCCGGACGGACCGACGCCGGCGTGCACGCGACCGGGCAGGTCGCGCACTGCGACGTGCCGAGCGAGGCGTGGGCGCAGCAGCGCGACCGGCTGGTGCGCCGGCTGCGGGGGGTCCTCCCCGCCGACGTCGCCGTCCGCGACGTCGAGGAGGCCCATCCCGACTTCGACGCCCGCTTCGCGGCCCTGCGCCGGCACTACGTCTACCGGCTCACCGACGCCCCCTGGGGGCCGTCACCGCTGCGCCGGACCGACGTCGTCGGCTGGCCGCGCGCCCTGGACGTCGCCGCGATGGACGCCGCTGCCGGCCGGTTGCTCGGTGAGCACGACTTCGCCGCCTTCTGCCGGCGCCGCGAGGGTGCGACGACGATCCGGACCCTGCTGCACCTGGGCGTCGAACGGTCCCTCGACGAGGTGGCCGACGACGAGGTCGTCGTGATCGGCGCCTCGGCCGACGCGTTCTGCCACTCCATGGTCCGCAGCCTCGTGGGGGCGCTGCTGGCCGTCGGGGAGGGGCGCCGGCCGGTCGAGTGGCCGGCGACGCTGCTCTCGCGGACGGAGCGGGCCAGCGAGGTGCCGGTCGCCCCGGCCGCCGGGCTGACCCTGGTCGCGGTGGACTACCCCCTCGACCGCGAGCTGGCGGCGCGGACGCAGATCACCCGGGCCCGCCGCGACTGATCAACCGGTCCCGGCGAGGGCCTCCGCGATCGGGGTCGAGCCGCTGACCACCTCGAGGACCTCACCGGGCCGCGGGGCGTCCAGCAGGGCGACCATGACCCGGGCGACGTCGTCCCGCGAGATCTCGCCCGGGGGAAGTCCTCGGCCGACCGCGACCAGACCGGTGCCGGGGGATTCGGTGAGCCGCCCGGGTCGCAGCACGGTCATGTCGACCGCCGGCCGGTTGCGCACCCCGTCCTCGGCGGCCAGTTTCGCGCGGAGGTAGTCGACGACGGTCTCGTCCTCTCCCTCGGGGGTCCGGCCGTCGGTCACCGCCTCGACGCCCATGGACGACATGAGCAGGTAGCCGCGGACGGCGGCCTGCTCGGCGGCGTCGGAGAGGAGAACGGCGGCGGCGCGGTCGGCCGTGTAGCGGTGGGTGCCGCCTCCCGGCCCCGAGCCCGCGGCGAACACCACCGCGTCGGCGTCGACCACGACTGCGGCGAGGTCGTCGACCGTCGCGTGCTCGAGGTCGAGGACGACCGTCTCGAGCCCCTCGGCCAGCAGTTCCTCCTCGGCCTCGGCGGTCCGGACGATGCCGACGACGGTGTCCCCGCGGGCGCACAGCAGGCCGGCGAGGCGGCGGGCCACTCGACCGTGGGCTCCGGCGATCACGACGCGCATATCGGCGGACCGTACTCCGCCCCGCGCCTCAGCCCGCGACCGCCGCGACGGCGTCGGCGATCGGCGTGGGCCCGCCGACCACCTCCAGGAGGGTGTCGCCGGCCCTCCCGTCCAGGAGGGCGACCAGGACGGCGGCCACGTCGTCGCGCGGCACGCTGCCCCGGTCCACCGACGGCGCGAGGGAGACCCGGCCGGTGCCCGGATCGTCGGTCAGCCCGCCGGGGCGCAGGATCACCACCGACAGCCCCTCGCGCGCCCGCAGGTCCTCCTCGGCGGCGAGCTTCGCCCGCAGGTAGGCGGTGAAGACCTCGTCGACGCCGTCGGGGGTGGCGCCCCCGGCGACCTGGTCGACGCCCATGGAGGAGACCAGCAGGTAGCGGTGCACGCCGGCCGACTCGGCCGCGTCGGCCAGGAGCACGGCGGCGGCGCGGTCGACGGTGTCCTTCCGGGCGACGCCGCTGCCCGGTCCTGCGCCCGCCGCGAAGACGACCGCGTCCGCGCCTGCCAGCACCGACGCGACCTGCTCGACCGAGGCCGACTCCAGGTCCAGGACGACCGGCTGCACGCCGTCGGTGACGACGTCGGTCTCGTGGGCGGGGTTGCGGACGATGCCGACGACGGTGTCGCCGCGGCCGGACAGCAGGCGGCCGAGGCGGCGGGCGATCTGGCCGTGGGCGCCGGCGAGGACGATGCGCATGGTCGGGCCCTACCCCTCGCCGGGGCTCCTGAACAGGGGCCAGACCGACGGCTCGGCCGGGGGAGGAGGGGCCGGCCGCGGTGGGGGCGCCGGTTCGGGGGTGCCCGCCGCGGCGCGGGCGCGGCTGAGGTCGGCGGGGGTGTCGCAGTCCAGCCACGGGGGTGGTCGTCCCGGCGCCACCGTGGGCCGCAGGCGCGCCGGCGCCAGGGGGGCGAGCACCTTGCGCAGCGACGTCGGCCCGGTGGCACCGCCCACCGCGGTCCGGAGCGCCTCGGTGCGCCAGACGCCGAGCAACCACTGCTCGCGACCGCCCTCGTCGACCACCAGCGCTCCGTCGCCGGTCAGCAGGCCGCGCAGCTGGCCGATCAGTTCGTCGGTGAGGAACGGCAGGTCCCCGGCCAGTAGCACGACCACGTCGGTGGAGACCTCGTCCAGCCCGGCCCGGAGCGCGGCGACGGGCCCGCCGCCCGGCGGATGCTCCCGCACCAGCACGACGTCGTCGGGCACCGGCTGACGCGGGCCGACGACCACCCGGGCCTGCGCGTCGGACACGGCGTCGAGGACGGCGGTGAGCATGGTGCGCCCGCCGACGTCCAGCTGCGGCTTGGCCCGACCGCCGAGCCGGGCGGCCTTTCCACCAGCCAGGACGACCGCGGTGTAGGGCGCCGGCGTGCTCATGCCGGAACCGTACGGCTGAGTACCGTTCTCGGCGTGGGACGAGTCACGAGCCGGACGCCGGTGTTGCGGATCCGCGGATCGCAGCACACCACCCGGCCGGACACCGTGGCCGCCGAGGAGCCGCTGGAGATCCGGTTGGGCGGCACCGCGCTGGCGGTCACGATGCGCACGCCGGGCGACGACTTCGACCTCGTGCACGGGTTCCTCGCCACCGAGGGCGTCATCGCCGGCCCGCACCACGTGGCCGGGTTGCGCTACTGCGACTCGGTGGACGCCGACGGTCGCAACACCTACAACGTGGTCGACGTCGATCTCGCCCCCGGGGTGCGCCCGCCGGACACGGCGCTGGACCGCAACTTCGTCACCTCCAGCGCCTGCGGCGTCTGCGGGAAGGCCAGCATCGACGCGATCCGGACGCGGACCCGGCACGACGTCGCGGCCGACCCCATGCGCGTGCCGCTGCCCGTGCTGCTCGCCCTCCCCGGGCGGCTCCGGGCCGCCCAGCAGGTGTTCGACCGGACCGGCGGCCTGCACGCGGCCGGACTGTTCACCGCGGACGGCGACCTGGTCGCCCTGCGCGAGGACGTCGGCCGGCACAACGCCGTCGACAAGGTGGTCGGGGACGCCGTGCGCGAGGGCCGGCTGCCGCTGGCCGGGCACCTGCTCGTGGTCAGCGGGCGGGCCAGCTTCGAGTTGACCCAGAAGGCGGCGATGGCGGGGATCCCCGTGCTGGCCGCGGTCTCGGCGCCGTCGTCTCTGGCGGTCGAGCTGGCCGCCGAGCTCGGCATCACGCTGGTCGGCTTCCTCCGCGGCGACGGCTGCAACGTCTACACGCGCCAGGAGCGGATCGTCCTGCCGAGCCACCCACCTGACGAGAGCCGCCCTGCGAGGCGGTGAGAGGAGTGGGGGCCGGAGGCTCCCGCGACGAGCGCTGGGATCGGCTCAGCGCAGCCGGGGGACAGCACCTGGCCGCGGTGCGGCGCGGAGCGTCGCAATGTGCTCAGTCCAGGTGTTCCTGCGGGGGGTGCCCGGCGTCCGGCCAGCGCGGCGGGACGTACGGGTCGGCCTTCTGGAAGGCGAGCTCCCGCATGCCGGGCTCCCGGCCGATCACGACCCACGCGCCATCGGTGTCCTCGTTGATCCGCATGCCGAGGATCTCCCCGTAGAAGGCCGCGAGGGCGCGTGGGTCGGGGCAGTCGAGGACGGTCTTCTCCAGGCGGCCGATCACGGGCTCAATGGTCTCCGCCACGCAACTGGCTGACCACGTGGGGGAGGAGCGGACCGAGCACCGCCAGCCCGTCGCGCACCCCACCGGTCGAGCCGGGCAGGTTGACGATCAGCGTGCGGCCCGCGATGCCGGCGAGACCGCGGGAGAGCACCGAGGTCGGCACCTTCCCCTCCCCGTACCGGCGGACGGCTTCGGCGATCCCGGGGGCCTCCCGCTCCAGCACCGCGCGGGTGGCCTCGGGCGTGACGTCGGTGGGGGAGAGCCCGGTGCCGCCGGTGGTCAGGACGACGTCGGCGCCCGACGCCACGGCGTCGCGCAGCACGGCGGTCAGTGCCGCGATGTCGTCGGGCCGGACGTGCGGGCCCTCCACCGTGAACCCGAGCTCCCGCAGGCCTTCGGCGAGCGCCTGCCCGCTGCGGTCCTCGTAGACCCCGGCGGCGGCCCGGTTGGAGGCGGTGACGACGACGGCTCGCGCGTCCAGGGGCAGGCTCATCGCGTCCAGTCCCCGCTCTTCCCGCCTGACTTCGCCAGCAGCCGCACGTCGGTGATCGACGCCCGCGGGTCGACGGCCTTCACCATGTCGATCATCGTCAGCCCCGCGACGGCCACCGAGGTCAGCGCCTCCATCTCGACGCCGGTCCGGTCGGCGGTCCTTGCCGTCGCGGTGATCTCGACGCCCTCGTCGGTCACCTCCAGGTCGACGGTCACCCCGTGCAGCGCGATCGGGTGGCACAGCGGGACGAGGTCGGGCGTGCGCTTGGCGCCGGCGATCCCGGCGATCCGCGCCACGGCGACCGCGTCCCCCTTGGGCACGCCCGTCCCGCGCAGGAGGGCGACCACCTCCGGGCTGACCAGCACCCGTCCGGCGGCGGTGGCCACGCGCGTGGTGATGGCCTTCTCGCTCACGTCGACCATCCGGGCGGCGCCGGTCTCGTCGACGTGGGTGAGCCGGGGTTCGGTCATCGTGTTTCTCCTGTTCGTCTCCGCGCTCGCTCCGCTCCTCGCTCGTTCCTCGCTGCGATGCTCACTCGCTGTCGACTCATTGCAGGGCTCCTTCGATGAGCACGACGTCCACCTCGGCGCCGGCGGGCAGTTCGGTGACGTCCTCGGGGACGACGACCAGGCAGTTGGCGCGGGCGAGGTGCGCCACCAGGTGCGACCCCGGGCCCCCGACCTGCGAGACCTCCCCGCCGCCGTAGCGGCCGCGCAGGAACTGGCGCTTCTCGGGCGGCGAGGTCAGGGGGCCGGTCAGCCGGGCGGGGACGTGCAGCCGCTCGGGGGCGCCGTGGCCGAGCGCGCGGCGCAGGGCCGGCCGCACGAACACCTCGAAGGACACGAAGGCGCTCACCGGGTTGCCGGGCAGCGTGACCACGGGGACCCCGTCGACGGTGCCCGCGCCCTGGGGACCGCCGGGCTGCATGGCGACCTTGGCGAACTCGACGGTGCCGAGCGTCCGGAACGCGTCCTTCACCACCTCGTACGCGCCCGCGCTGACGCCGCCGCTGGTGATCAGCAGGTCGGCGCTGCTCACCTCGGCGCGCACCGTGGCGAGGAACTGGTCGACGTCGTCGGGCACGAAGTGCAGGCGCCGGGCCTCGCCGCCGGCCTCCTCGACGGCCGCGACCAGCAGCGCGGAGTTGGACTCGTAGATCTGCCCCGGCAGCAACGGTGTGCCCGGCGCCACGAGTTCGCTGCCCGTGGAGAGCACCAGCACCCGCGGACGACGGCGGACCGGCAGCTCCTCGATGCCGACCGCCGCGGCGAGCCCCAGCTGCGCCGCGCCCAGCGGTCCGCCGGCGACCAGGGCCACCGCGCCCTGCGCGATGTCCTCACCGGCCGAGCGCACGTGCCGACCTCGGGGGAGCGCATCCCGGATCTCCACCGTCTCGGTGCCGGCGTCGGTGAGCTCGACGGGGATCACGACGTCGGCGCCCGGCGGCAGCGGGGCGCCGGTCATGATCCGGTGCACCGTCCCCGGCGCCAGGGGCACGACGTCGGTGCGCCCGGCGGGGATGTCCTCGGCCACCGGCATCGCGACCGGCGAGGCGCCGGTGGCCCCCGCGACCTCCGACCAGCGGGCCGCGTAGCCGTCCATCGCGGAGTTGTCGAAGCTGGGGAGCGCGACGGCGGCCCGGACGTCCCGCGCCAGCACGCGGCCGTGCGCGGCCGCCAGTGGCACCGACTCCTCCGGGAGCAGCGGGAGCAGTGCCGCGACGACTGCCTGGTGTTCCTCGACCGTGCGCACGGTCACATCCTGGCCGATGGGTCCGACGGGACTGACCGGGCGGGGTGCCGAGCTGCCGGTTATCGTCCGGCGAGGACAGGGGGCAGCGAACGGAGGACGTGGGTGGCCGAGATCGACCGGATGCTCGAGGCGAACAAGGAGTGGGCCAGCCGCTTCCCCGGCAGCAAGCCGGTGCGCCCGGCCCGCGCCGTGGCCGTCGTCGCCTGCATGGACTCCCGGATGCCCCTGTTCGGCATGCTCGGCCTCGACATCGGCGACGCCCACGTCATCCGCAACGCCGGCGGCGTCATCACCGAGGACACGATCCGTTCGCTGACCGTGTCGCAGCACCTGCTGGGCACGCGCGAGATCCTGCTGGTCCACCACACCGAGTGCGGACTCCAATCCACCGACGACAGGTCCTTCGCCGACCGTGTGGAACAGGCCACCGGCCGACGTCCCTTCTGGTCGGTCCAGGCGTTCACCGATGTCGACGACGACGTCCGGGAGTCCATGAAGCTGATCAGGGACTGCCCCTACCTGCTCTCGCACAAGGTGCGGGGCACCGTCTACGACGTCGACACGGGGCAGCTGCGCGAGGTGCGCTGAGGCACGAAGTGCCTCGCGATCTGAGGACTACGACCCCGGTCGTCGACCACGTCGCGGTCCTAGTCTGCCGCCGTGGCGGGCAGGCGACACTGGCAGGTAGCGGCGGCGGTGCTCGCCGGGCTGCTGGCGGGGTGCACCACGACGGTGCGTGGTGTCGCTACGCCGGCGAGCCCGACGGCGACCTCCGCCGCCCCGACCTCGGCGGCCGGGCCGTCGAACTCGCCGGCTGAGCAAGGGGCGGTCCTCGAAGCGCACCGCCTGGCCTCGGTCACCTCGCTGATCCCGGTCACGTTCCCCGAACGAACCGGCAGCTGCCCGCGCGCGTCCGGGCCGTTCGTGGAGGCGGGAGAACTCGAGGACGCGTACTTCGACTACGGCACCGCCGACATCCTCGACCGGCACGGGTTCGTCGCGGCGTGGTCGGAGTGCAACCGGGTGACCGGTGCCGCCCGGGCCACCGTCTCGGCGATCGTCGAGTTGGCCGACGAGGCAGCAGTGGAGCAGGCGGCGGAGGAACTGGCTGCCGCGAACGTCGCCAACGGCTTCGTGCGGGTCCCTGTGCCCGGGTTCGACAGCCCGGCGGTGGCCCAGGACGACCAGGCCAGCCAGTACGTGCTCGCCTTCGTCCCCGTGGGTCCCGTGCTGGCCATCTGCTACCACACGTCGCTGCGGGATCAGGGCATCGCGGAGATCAGCCGACTCATGACCGACCAGGTGGCGCTGCTGCGATCGTTCCGGCCCACGGCGCCTGCTGATCGACCGCAGCTGCCGACCGACCCCCAGGACCTCGCCCGGCTGGTGCTCGAACCGCCGGGGGAGCCCACGCCGCTCACCGGTCCGTACGACCTCGAAGGCGCTCTGCGCCTGGCCACCGACCCGGTCGCCGAACGGGAGCTGTTGACCGCCCACAACCTGTCCGGGTACTACCTGCGCCAGGGGAGGCGCGACGACGTCTTCGCCACGGTGCGACTGTGGTCCTTCCCGAACCAGGCCGCCGCGGAGGCCGTCCACGGGGGGCTGGTGCAGCTGGACGAGACCGCCGGGGACAGGCCGTTCACCTCCACGACGGTCCCGGAAGCCGTGTGCTACGCCGTCCGGAGCGGTACCTCGGATGTCCTGCGCTGCCGGATCCAGGCCCTCGAGTACCTCGCCGCCGTCTCTGTCAACGACCCTGACCGGGCCAGTGCGACGGCGACGATGGACCAGCTGCTCCGCGACCAGCTCGACCTGATCGACGGGTGAGCGGCCACGGCCGGTGTGCGGCCGGTGTGCGGCCGGTGTGCGGCCGGTGTGCGGCCGGCGGGGCGGTCCGGACCAGGCTGGTATCGTGACCGGCTGGCGCGCGCAAGCCGGCTGGTGCTGCGCGCGTCGCGACGTCTCCCGTTCTCGGTGAGGCGATCCCACCAGCCTTCCCGACGACGACGGAGGACACGAGCGCCGTGCGCACGTACTCACCCAAGCCCGGCGAGATCGCCCGGGCCTGGCACGTCATCGACGCCACCGACGTGGTGCTCGGTCGACTCGCCAGCCAGACCGCGCAGATCCTGCGCGGCAAGCACAAGCCCCAGTACGCCCCGCACGTGGACGTCGGCGACTTCGTCGTCATCATCAACGCGGGCAAGGTGGCCCTGACCGGTCAGAAGCGGGAGAACAAGCTCGCCTACCGGCACTCCGGTCACCCGGGTGGTCTCAAGACGATCAACGTCGGCGACCAGCTGCGCACCCACCCCGACCGCGTCATCGAGCGCGCGATCAAGGGGATGCTGCCGCACAACAGCCTCGGTCGGCAGATGCTCAAGAAGCTCAAGGTCTACGCAGGCCCGGAGCACCCCCACGCTGCCCAGCAGCCCCAGACCTTCGAGATCAAGCAGGTGGCCCAGTGACCAGCGCTCTGACCGTGACCGACGCCGAGGGGCGTCCGATCCAGACCGTCGGCCGGCGCAAGGAAGCCATCGTGCGCGTCCGGCTCCTCCCGGGCACCGGCCAGTTCAAGCTCAACGGCCGCACCCTCGAGGAGTACTTCCCGAACAAGGTGCACCAGCAGCTCATCCGCGAGCCGTTCGTGACCCTCGAGAAGGGCGAGCAGTACGACGTCGTCGGGCTGCTCAAGGGTGGCGGCGTCACCGGCCAGGCCGGTGCACTGCGCCTGGCCATCGCCCGTGCGCTCATCCAGATCGAGGCCGACGACCGTCCGGCCCTGAAGAAGGCCGGCTTCCTCACCCGTGACGCGCGGGTCAAGGAGCGCAAGAAGTACGGCCTCAAGAAGGCCCGCAAGGCGCCCCAGTACTCCAAGCGCTGACCGGGTCGTCCGTTGGGTCGCCTGTTCGGCACCGACGGCGTCCGGGGCCGGGCCAACTCCGACCTCACGCCGGAGCTGGCCCTGTCGGTGGCGCGTGCCGCCGCGAGCGTCCTCGCCGACCGCGACGGGACCGAGCGTCCCGTCGCGGTCGTCGGCCGTGACCCCCGCGCCAGCGGGGAGATGCTCGAGGCGGCGGTCGTCGCCGGCCTGACCAGCGCCGGCGCCGAGGTGCTGCGCGCCGGGGTGCTGCCGACCCCGGCGCTGGCCTACCTGACCGGGACGACCGGCGCCGACCTCGGCGTCATGATCTCGGCCAGCCACAACCCGATGCCCGACAACGGCATCAAGCTGTTCAGCCGCGGCGGGCACAAGCTGCCCGACGCGCTCGAGGCCGCCATCGAGCGGACCGTCGAGAGCGGCGACACCGCCGCCCACCGGCCCACCGGCGCCGCGATCGGGCGCGTCCGTGACCTGCCGGGCGCGACGGAGGACTACGTCGCCCACCTGCTGAGCACGCTCGAGCAGCCGCTGGCCGGGTTGAGCGTCGTCGTCGACTGCGCCCACGGCGCCGCCGCGGCCAGCGCTCCCGAGGTCTACCGGCGGGCCGGCGCCACCGTGCACGCCATCGGCTGCACTCCCGACGGCTGGAACATCAACGACGGCGTCGGGTCGACCCACCTCGGGCCCCTCATCGAGGCCGTCCGGGCGCAGGGCGCCGACCTCGGTCTCGCCCACGACGGCGACGCCGACCGCTGCCTGGCCGTCAGCGCCGAGGGCGAGGTCATCGACGGCGACGCGATCCTGGCCATCTGCGCGCTGGCGCTGCACGAGCGCGGGGCGCTGAAGGACGACACCGTCGTCGCCACCGTCATGAGCAACCTGGGCTTCCACCACACGATGCGCGACGCCGGCATCGCGGTGCAGACCACCGCGGTGGGTGACCGGTACGTGCTGGAGGCGCTGCGCGCGGGGGGCCTCTCGCTGGGCGGCGAGCAGAGCGGCCACCTGGTCTTCCTCGAGCACGCCACCACCGGCGACGGCCTGCTCACCGGCCTGACCCTGATGTCGCGGATGAGCGCCACCGGCTCCTCCCTGGCCCAGTTGGCCGCCGTCGTCCGACGGCTGCCGCAGATCCTGATCAACGTGCCGGTGCGCGACCGGATCGCGGTCTCCGAGAGCGAGGAGGTCGCCGACGCCGTCAACGCGGTGGAGGCGGAGCTCGGCGACGCCGGCCGGGTCCTGCTGCGGCCCTCGGGCACCGAGCAGCTGGTGCGGGTGATGGTCGAGGCGCCCACCCAGGAGCAGGCCGACCGGGTCGCGCACCGCCTCGCCGAGGTCGTCGCGAAGGTCGGCTAGCAAGCCGACACCGTTCGAGAGCCGCCCTGCGAGGCGACCTGACGAGGGGGCCCGAAGGGTCCCCGAGGAGGGGAGGACAGGGCTCAGCGCAGGCCGGGGACGGCCGTTGGTCGCGGTTGTCGCCCGGAGGGCGACGGTGCGGTCATTCGGCCGTACGGAAAGTAGCCCGCAGGTACTCTTGGCCGAATGTGCGGCATCGTGGGTTACGTCGGCCCAAAGGACGCCCGTGAGGTCGTCATCGAAGGCCTCCGCCGGCTGGAGTACCGCGGGTACGACTCCGCGGGTGTCGCCGTCCTCGCCGACGGCGAGCTGAGCACCGCCAAGAAGGCCGGCAAGCTGGCCAACCTGGAGAAGGTGCTGGCCGAGCACCCGCTCCCGATGGCCACGATCGGCATCGGCCACACCCGCTGGGCCACCCACGGCGGGCCGACCGACCGCAATGCCCACCCGCACCTGTCGGCCGACGGCTCGGTGGCCGTGATCCACAACGGGATCATCGAGAACTTCGCCGAGCTGCGCGCCGAGATCGAGGCGACGGGCGTGGAGTTCGCGTCCGAGACCGACACCGAGGTCGTCGCCCACCTGCTGGCCGCCGTCTACGCCGAGACCCCGGCCGGTGAGGGCCGGCTGGCCGAGGCCATGCGCCGGGTCTGCCGCCGTCTCGAGGGCGCCTTCACCCTGGTCGCAACCCATGCCACCGAGCCCGACACCCTGGTCGCGTCCCGCCGCAGCAGCCCGCTGGTGGTCGGCGTCGGAGAGACAGCCGACGGTACTGCTGAGTATTTCCTGGGGTCCGACGTCGCCGCGTTCATCGCGCACACCCGCGAGGCCCGCGAGCTCGGCCAGGACCAGGTCGTCGAGATCGACCGGACCCGGGGCCTCACCGTCACCGACTTCGACGGTGCCCCGGTCGAGCCGACCGCCTACACCGTCGACTGGGACGCCGCCGCCGCCGAGAAGGGCGGCTACGACTGGTTCATGCTCAAGGAGATCGCCGAGCAGCCGCAGGCGGTCGCCGACACCCTGCTCGGCCGGTTGGGCCGCCACGGGGAGCTCGTGCTCGACGAGGTGCGCCTGTCGGACCAGGAGCTGCGCGACGTCGACAAGATCTTCGTCGTCGCCTGCGGCACGGCCTACCACGCGGGACTGATCGCGAAGTACGCGATCGAGCACTGGACCCGGATCCCCGTCGAGGTCGAGGTGGCCAGCGAGTTCCGCTACCGCGACCCGGTGCTCGACCGCTCCACGCTGGTCGTCGTCATCAGCCAGTCCGGCGAGACGATGGACACCCTCATGGCGTTGCGGCACGCCCGCGAGCAGAAGGCGCGCGTGCTGGCGATCTGCAACGCCAACGGCTCGACCATCCCGCGCGAGTCCGACGCGGTGCTCTACACGCACGCCGGACCGGAGGTCGCGGTCGCCTCGACCAAGGGCTTCCTCACCCAGCTGGTCGCCTGCTACCTGGTCGGGCTCTTCCTCGCCCAGGTGCGCGGGATGAAGTACGAGGACGAGGTGGCCTCGATCGTCGCCGACCTGCGCCGCCTGCCCGAGGCCGTCGCCGAGGTGCTCGCCGGCATGGAGCCGGTGCGCGAGCTGGCCCGGTCGCTGGCCGACCAGGACAAGATGCTGTTCCTCGGCCGGCACGTGGGCTTCCCGGTGGCGCTCGAAGGCGCGCTGAAGCTCAAGGAGCTGGCCTACATCCACGCCGAGGGCTTCGCCGCCGGCGAGCTCAAGCACGGCCCGATCGCCGTGATCGACGAGGGGACGCCGGTCGTCGTCGTCGTCCCGTCGCCCCGCAGCCGCGAGTCGGTGCACGGCAAGGTCGTCTCCAACATCCAGGAGGTGCGCGCCCGCGGGGCCCGCACGATCGTCATCGCCGAGGACGGCGACGAAGCCGTCGTCCCCTACGCCGACCACGTGATCCGGGTGCCGCGCACGCCGACGCTGTTGGCGCCGGTGGTCACCACCGTGCCGCTGCAGGTGCTGGCCTGCGAGATCGCGGCCACCCGGGGTCTCGACGTCGACCAGCCGCGCAACCTGGCGAAGTCCGTCACCGTCGAGTGACCGCGGCGGTCGGCTGAACGCTGGTCGGAGGCTTCGCATCGACGGTGACATGGGTCGTCCGTCGGACGGGGACGTGCTCGCGCGGGCGGGAGCTGGGAGCGCGGGTCGCGTCCTGGTGCGCGATGACCTCGGTCGGGTGTGCGTCGCGGTCGTTGACACCAACGGCGACGAGGCCTTCGTCGTCGCCGTCGTCCTCCACCTGGACGACGACGGCGTGTGGCGCGAGTCGGAGTGGAACAGCGCCGCGGTCCTCGGACGGGGGTGGCTCGACGGTGTGGCGTACGCCTACGGCCGGACCGCCTCCGCTTCCACCGTGCGGATCGGTGTCGGTGATGCCGTCCGGCAGGTGCCGGTGAACGGACCCGGGTGGTGGTGCTTCATGGCAGAGGCCCCACAGAGCGAGCGGCTCGATCTCACCGCCGTGCCCCATCCGTTCCCCGATGCGCCTCCTGATCAGGGTCCTCCGCGCATCGCCGGCTGAGGCGGCTCCGCCGGCGGCACGGCAGACTGACCGGGTGATCATCGGGGTCGGGATCGATGTCGTGCCGGTCGAGCGCTTCGCGGAGTCGCTCACCCGCACGCCGGGGCTGCGCGACCGGCTGTTCACCGAGGCCGAGCAGCACACGCCGTCGGGGACGCTGCGCACGGGGGAGTCCCTCGCCGCGCGGTTCGCGGCCAAGGAGGCCCTGGCCAAGGCGCTCGGTGCCCCCGGTGACCTGTACTGGCACGACGCGGAGGTGACCGTCGGCGAGCACGGCCGCCCGCACCTGGAGGTGCGCGGGACCGTCGCCGGCCGCGCGGCGCAGCTGGGCGTCACCTCGTGGCACATCTCGCTGAGCCACGACGGCGGCATGGCCTCGGCGGTCGTCGTCGCGGAGGGCGTCCTGCGCACCGACGAGACCGCATGATCGGTCTTTACACGGCCGAGGAGGTCCGCGCCGCCGAGGAGCCGCTGCTCGCCACCGGCCCCGAGGGCGCGCTGATGCAGCAGGCCGCCACCGGGCTGGCCACCGTCTGCGCGCGCCTGCTCGACGACGTGTACGGGCGCCGGGTCGTGCTGCTGGTCGGCACCGGCAACAACGGCGGCGACGCCCTGCACGCCGGCGCCTTCCTCGCCCGCCGCGGCGCTCGGGTGACCGCGGTCCTGCTCGACCCCGAGCGGGCGCACCCCGCCGGGCTCGCCGCACTGAGGCGCGCCGGTGGTCGAGTGGGCACCGGCGCCGACGCGATCGCCCGGGCAGACCTCGTCCTCGACGGGATGCTCGGGATCGGTGGCCGGGGCGGGCTCCGGCCGGAGGCGGCGGAGCTGGCCCGCGCGGCCGCGGACGGGGCGGGGATCACCATCGCCGTCGACGTCCCCAGTGGGGTCGACGCCTCGACCGGCGCCGTCGACGGCCCGGCGTTCCCGGCCATGCACACGGTGACCTTCGGCGCGGTCAAGCTCGGGCTGGTCGTGGGGGAGGGCCGCGGGTACGCGGGCGAGGTGCACCTGGTCGACATCGGGCTGGGCGCACACCTGCCGACGCCGAGCGCCTGGCGGTTCACCGACGCCGACGCCGCCGCCCGGCTGGCCCTGCCCGCGCCCGACGACGACAAGTACTCGCAGGGGGTCGTCGGGATCGTCGCCGGCTCGGCCACCTATCCCGGTGCCGGGGTGCTGTGCACCGGGGCGGCGCTGCGGACCCGGCCGGGCCTCGTGCGCTACGCGGGGACGGCGGCCGGCGGCGTCCGCGCCGCCTGGCCCGAGGCGATCGTCACCGAGGGCCGGCCGGGCGACGCGGGGCGGGTGCAGTCCTGGGTGGTCGGGCCCGGCATGGGCACCGACGACGACGCCCGCAGCGTGCTGGCCGAGGTGCTGGCCACCGACCTGCCGGTGATCGTCGACGCCGACGGGCTGACGATGCTCGCGGAGCAGCAGGACCTGGTCCGCGCCCGCCGTGCGGCCACGGTCCTCACGCCCCACGACCGGGAGTTCGCCCGTTTCGGCACCGAGCCCGGCGGGGACCGGGTCGCCGCGGCCCGTGACCTGGCGGCCGACCTGGGCTGCGTCGTCCTGCTGAAGGGCGATGCCACCGTCGTGGCCGACGCCGACGGGACGGCGTTCGTCAACGGCACGGGCACCCCCTGGCTGGCCACGGCCGGCACCGGCGACGTCCTGTCGGGCATCACCGGCGCCCTGCTCGCCACCGGGCTGCCCGGGGTCGAGGCGGCGGCGGCCGCCGCGCACCTGCACGGCCGCGCCGGGCAGCTGGCCGCCGAGCGGGGCCCCTTGATCGCCGGTGACCTGGTGCGCCGGCTGCCCGACGCGATCCAGCGGGTGCGCGGGGTTCCGCACTCCGGGCTGGGACACTGGGAGGCGTGACGCAGCCGCCGGCCCGGGCCGAGATCGTCGTCGACCTCGACGCCATCGCCGCCAACACCGCCGTCCTGCGCGAGCGCGTGGGCCGGCCGCTGATGGCGGTGGTCAAGGCCGACGGGTACGGGCACGGCCTCGTGCCGGCCGCCCGGGCGGTCCTCGCCGGTGGCGCGGACTCGCTGGGGGTCGCCGTCCTCGGGGAGGCCCTGGCCCTGCGCGCCGCCGGCGTCACGGCCCCGCTGCTGGCCTGGCTGCACGCCCCCGGAACGGACTTCGCCGCCGCGCTCGCCGCCGACGTCGAGGTGTCGGTGAACGCGGAGTGGGGGCTCGACGAGGTGCTCGCCGCCGTGCGGGCGACCGGGCGGCCCGCGCGGGTGCACCTGTGCGCCGACACCGGCCTGTCGCGGGAGGGCGCGAGCCCGGCGGACTGGCCCGGCCTGGTGACCGCCGCCGCGCGCGCCCACGCCGACGGCGAGGTCGCCGTCGTCGGGCTGTGGAGCCACATGGCGTACGCCGACGCACCCACCCACCCCACGATCGGCGCGCAGGTCCGCGTCTTCGAGGAGGCGGTCGCGCTGGCGCGCGGGGCCGGCCTGACCGACGCGCGGCTGCATCTGGCCAACTCGGCCGCGACCATCGCCCTGCCCGAGACCTGGTACGACTTCGTCCGCCCCGGGGTCGCCCTCTACGGGCTCGACCCGCTCGGTGGCGACGCCGCCGACCACGGGCTGCGGCCGGCGATGACCGTGCGGGCCGCCGTCGCCCTGACCAAGCGCGTGCCGGCCGGGGCGGGCGTCTCCTACGGCCACACCTACACGACGCAGGCCGAGACGACGCTGGCCCTGGTGCCGGTCGGGTACGCCGACGGGGTGCCCCGGGCCGCGGGCAACCGCGCGCCGGTGCTGGCGGGCGGCGCCCGGCGGACCATCGCCGGGCGGGTCTGCATGGACCAGTTCGTGCTGGACGTCGGCGACGCCACCATCGCCGCCGGGGACGAGGTCGTGCTCTGGGGAGCCGGTGACCGGGGCGAGCCGACGGCGCAGGACTGGGCCGACGCCGTCGACACCATCCACTACGAGCTGGTGACCCGCGTCGGTGGCCGCTTCAGCCGCCGCTACGTCGGATCGGCGGGCGCGGTTTGATGGCCCGGAAGAAGGCAGCGCACGGTCGCGGGCACACCGCGGGCATCGTCGGCGCGGTCATCGGCCTGGCCGCGGCCGGGACGGCGGCCGGGGTCGCGGTGAGCCGGATCGCGGCCCGCCGCGTCCGCGCCTCCCAGCTCGGCGACGCCGGCGAGCTGGCGGCCGAGCTGGTCGCCGCGCACCTGCGCGAGGACGACCCGCTCGGCACCGCCTCCCGCAAGGCCGACCGGAGCGCGACCGTCCAGGCCGACGACGGCGTGCTCCTGCACGTCGAGGAGATCGGGCCCCGCGACGCCGGCCTCACGGTCGTCTTCGTGCACGGCTACACGCTGTCGATGGCCTCGTGGACGTTCCAGCGGCGCGCCCTCGCCGCGGAGCTGGCCACCGCCAACGGCCACCGGCCCGACGTGCGGCTGGTCTTCTACGACCAGCGCGGGCACGGTGCCTCGGGGCGCGGGGCGGCGGAGCGGTCCACCATCGAGCAGCTCGCCCGCGACCTGGACGCCGTGCTGGAGGCCCGGGCTCCCCGCGGCCGGGTGGTCCTCGTCGGCCACTCCATGGGCGGCATGACGATCATGGGGCTGGCGTCGCTGCGGCCGGAGCTGTTCGGTTCGCGGGTCGCGGCGGCGGCGCTGATCTCCACCTCCAGCGGCAACCTCGCCGACCTCAGCTTCGGGCTGCCCGAGCTGCTGACCCGCGTCCGGGCGGCCTTCTTCCCGGTGGCGGCGTGGACGATGCGCCGCCGGCCGGCCTTCGCGGAGCGCACCCGGCGCCTCGCCGCCGACCTGGTCTCCGCCGTGACCCACTCGCTGTCCTTCGCCTCCACCGACGTCCCGCCGGCGCTGGGGCACTACGTGGACTCGATGATCGGGGGCACCCCGGTCGACGTGATCGCCGAGTTCTACCCGGCGCTGGCCGGCCTGGACGAGACCGGCTCGCTGGAGCCGTTGCGCGTCGTGCCGACGCTGGTGCTCACCGGCGACAAGGACAAGATGATCCCCAAGGAGCACAGCGCGCTGATCATGGAGCGGTTGGGGCGGGCGGGGGACAGCAGAGCGACGTACATCGAGGTCCCGGACGCCGGCCACATGGTGCTGCTGGAGAAGCCCGAGGACGTGACCGCCGCACTCACCGCACTGCTGCGCACGGTGGGTGCCGGGACCTCGCCCCGCCGCTAGAACGGTCCCGGGCTGTCGAGGATGTCGATGCCGACGTAGGCGCCGGCGGTCCCGGTGGCGCGGGCCCGGAGGGCGGCCAGCTGCGGGTCGCTGTGGTCGATGTCGTGCCGGGAACGCCGGCGGTTCACGTGCAGGGTCGTGTCCAGGGGCTCGAAGATCTCCGCCCGCTGCCGGGCGTCGGTCATCGCCACCCGTCCGCCCAGTGCCACCCGCAGCGCCTCCGGGTCGCCCAGCGCAGGATGCTCGCCCAGCTCGCGCAGCGCCCGCTGCCCCGCGCGGGTGGGGGCGAGGGTGCGCCGGTCACCGTGCAGGACCGAGACGGCGGCGCCGAGCCGACCGAGCAGCCCGGCCTTCCGCAGCCGGCGCCCGACGTCGAGGAGTCGCTCGTCCTCGCGCAGCCGCCACCGGATCGTGTCGACCGAGCGGTGCCCGGTCGGTCCGACGGCGTCGAGGACGGCGGCCTCGACCGGATGCCGCCGGGAGAGGTCGCACGTGGCCAGCTGGCCGGGGGAGTGCACCCGGATCCGCCGGCTGCGGACCAGCGCGACGACCGCGGTGTCGACCGTCCGGTCCAGGCCTCCGGCGAGGAAGGCGATGTCGTAGACGTCGAGGTGGGGTGAAGTCATGACCGGTCCCCTTCTCCGCGCAACGAGCGCTGCTGGCACACGGTCCCACCGGCAGCAGCACGACGGAAGAGGCCGACGGGCCCGCCGTTAGGGTGCGGGAGTGGTCGCTCCCCGTCCGCCCCGGCCGGACGCCCCCGCCGTCGAGGTGGCCCGCGTCGCTGCCGCGGCGCCCGACTGGGAGACCCTCGCCGCCGCCGCGCGTCCGTGCGTCGCCTGCCCGGAACTGGCCGCCACCCGGCAGCACGTCGTCGTCGGCGACGTCCCCCTGACCGGTCGGCCCCGCTTCGCGCTGGTGGGCGAGGCCCCGGGTGCGTCGGAGGACGAGACGGGACGTCCTTTCGTCGGGAGGTCGGGCGCGCTGTTGGACCTGCTGCTCGCCGAGGCCGGGCTGTCGCGCGCGGAGGCCGCCGTCCTCAACGTCGTGAAGTGCCGGCCGCCGGGCAACCGGACACCGCGTGCCCCCGAGGTCGCCCGCTGCAGCGGGTGGCTGCGCCGCCAGCTGGAGCTCCTCGACCCGCCCGTCGTCGTCGCGCTCGGGCTGTCGGCGGCCAAGTGGTTCCTCGGTCCGCGGACCGTCCTCGCCCAGGTGCGCGGCCGACCGCACCCGCTCGGGGGTCGGGCGGTGTGGGCGACCTACCACCCGTCGGCGGCGATCCGGTTCGGCCCGAACGGCGCCCCGCGCGCCGGGTTGCTCGCCGACCTCACCGCCGTGGCCGGGACGCTGCCGTGAAGCGCGAGCACGAGCTCCCCACCCCCGCGGACACCCACGCCCTCGGGGTCGCGCTCGCCGGGCTGTTCCGGCCCGGCGACCTCGTCGTGCTCGTCGGCCCGTTGGGGGCGGGCAAGACGGCCCTGACCCAGGGCATCGGGGTCGGTCTGGGCGTCGGCGAGCCGGTCACCTCACCCACGTTCGTCATCGCGAGGGTGCACCACGGCGGACGCGTGCCGCTGGTGCACGTCGACGCCTACCGCCTGGGCAGCGTGGCCGACGTCGACGACCTGGACCTCGACGCGTCGGCCGCGGACTCGGTCACCGTCGTCGAGTGGGGGCAGGGGCTGGTCGAGCAGCTCGCCGACGAGCACCTGGAGGTGCGGCTGGACCGCCGGGACGACGACGTCCGGACGGCTCAGCTGATCCCGCACGGCTCGGGCTGGGTCGAGCGGCTGGGATGACACCCCGCGTGCAGCTCGTCCCGCTGGACGCCGCCGTCCTGGACGCGCTCGCAGCGGGGGACGAGGCCGCGGCCCGGCGGCTCGCACCCGTGCCGCTCACGCCGTGGCTGACCGGGCCCGAGTGCCGGCGGACCTGGGCGATGCGCGCCCGGCAGGTGGCCGGCGACCCCGGAGCGGCGGGCTGGATCACCCGCGTCGTCCTGGATGCCGACCGCGGCCTGGCCGTGGGCCGGGGCGGCTTCCACGGGCCGCCGGACGCCGACGGCATGGTCGAGGTCGGCTACGCGATCGATCCGCGCTTCCGGCGGCAGGGATATGCGAGAGCCGTCCTGCGCGCGCTGCTCGCGGAGGCCGCCGTCGCGGCCGGGGTGACGACGGTCCGCGCCTCGGTGAGCCCGAACAACGTCGCCTCCCGCGATCTCATCCGCTCCGAGGGCTTCGTCCGGGTCGGGGAGCAGATCGACGACGACGACGGTCTCGAGATCGTCCACGAGCGGACCGTCGGCACCCGCCCGACCGCGCCCGCCTAGGCTGGTCGCTCGTGCTCGTCCTCGCTCTCGACACCGCCACGCCGACCCTCGTCGCCGGGATCGCGCGGTGGACCCCGGACGGGGGCGCCGAGGTGCTCGCCGAGCGCGCCGTCCCGTCGGGCACCAAGCACGCCGAGCTGCTCACCCCGGCCATCACCGCGGTGCTCGCCGACGCCGGCCTGGCCATGGCCGACCTGGACGCCGTCGTCACCGGGCTCGGGCCCGGCCCCTTCACCGGCCTGCGGGTCGGGGTGGTCACCGCCGCGGCGATCGCCGACGCCCGCGGCCTGCCCGTCGTCGGGGTCTGCTCCCTCGACGCCGTCGGCACCGGCGCGCGGACCGTCGTCACCGACGCCCGCCGCAAGGAGGTCTACTGGGCCGCCTACGACGCCGACGGCCGCCGCGTGGACGGGCCGGCGGTCGTCCGCCCCGAGGAGCTGGGCCGACCCGGGCCGTACGTCGGCGACCCCGCCTTCGCCGAGCGGCTGGGGGCGCCCGTCGACCGGGCCGAGGTGACGACGGCGGGACTGCTGCGGGCCGCCGGGCCACAGCTGGCCGACCCGTCGTCGGCCGGCCCCCTGCTGCCGCTCTACCTGCGCCGTCCCGACGCCACCCCGCCGACCACCATCAAGGCTGTGTCGCAGGCATGACGGTGCTGCTGCGCGCCATGACCGTCGACGACCTGCCGGTGATCATGCGGCTCGAGGAGGACCTCTTCGCGCCCGACACCTGGACGGCGGCGATGTACCGCGACGAGCTGGCCCAGGCCGGCACCCGGCACTACCTGGTGGCGGAGAACGGGTCGGGGGTCGTCGGCTACGGCGGGCTGATCGCCTACGACGACGAGGCGCACATCGCCACGCTCGGGGTGGCCCTCGACCGGCAGGGGGAGGGGCTCGGCTCGCTGCTGCTCGATGCGCTGCTCGCCGAGTCCGACCGGCGGGGCGTCCCGATGGTGCTGCTCGAGGTCCGCGCCGACAACGAGGTGGCGCAGGGCCTCTACCGGCGGCGGGGGTTCACCGAGATCGGCCGGCGGCGCCGGTACTACCAGCCCAGCGGCACGGACGCCGTGGTGATGCGGCGGGAGCGGACAGGGGCGTGAGCATCGCAGCGAGGAACGAGCGAGGAGCGGGGCGCCCCGCGGGAGCGACCAGGGACAGGGAGACGAGGCCGTGAGCGACGAGCCGTTGGTGCTCGGGTTCGAGACGTCGTGCGACGAGACGGGGGTCGGGCTCGTCCGCGGGCACACGCTGCTCGCCGACGCCCTGGCGACGTCGGTGGCCGAGCACGAGCGGTTCGGCGGCGTCGTCCCCGAGATCGCGTCGCGGGCGCACCTCGAGGCGATGGTGCCGACCGTGCACCGGGCGCTGGCCGACGCCGGGGCCACGATCGACGACGTCGACGCGGTCGCGGTGACCTCCGGGCCGGGGCTGACCGGCGCGCTGCTCGTCGGCGTCGCCGCCGCGAAGGCGTACGCGCTGGCGCTGGGCAAGCCGCTGTACGGCGTCAACCACCTGGCCGCGCACGTCGCCGTCGACGAGCTGCAGCACGGGCCGCTGGCCGAGCCAACGATCGCGCTGCTCGTCTCCGGTGGGCACAGCTCGCTGCTGCTCGTCCCCGACCTGAGCCAGGACGTGCAGTCGCTGGGCCGCACGGTCGACGACGCGGCGGGCGAGGCGTTCGACAAGGTGGCGCGCGTGCTGGGGCTGCCGTTCCCCGGCGGCCCGCCGATCGACCGGGCGGCCCGGGAAGGCGACCCGGCGGCGATCGGCTTCCCGCGCGGACTCACCGGCCCCCGCGACGCGCCCTACGACTTCTCGTTCTCCGGTCTGAAGACCGCCGTCGCCCGGTGGGTCGAGGCGCGGCAGCGGGCGGGGGAGCCGGTGCCGGTCGCCGACGTCGCCGCCTCGTTCCAGGAGGCGGTCGCCGACGTGCTCACCGCCAAGGCGGTGCGCGCCTGCCGCGACCACGGGGTCGACCACCTCGTGCTCGGCGGCGGTGTGGCGGCCAACTCGCGGCTGCGGGCGCTGGCCGAGGAGCGCTGCGCCGCGGCCGGCATCGTGCTGCGCGTGCCGAGCCCGCGCCTGTGCACCGACAACGGCGCGATGGTGGCCGCGCTCGGCTCCCGGCTGGTCTCCGCCGGCATCGCGCCGTCGGACCCGGCGCTGGGCGCCGACAGCTCGCTGCCGATCGAGACGGTGAGCCGCTGACGACCCGGGCGGCCCCGTCCGGAGGCTCACCCCGAGCCTGCGAGGGGTGAGAGGGACGGGGTCCTTCCTCATGCCGTCGCGCACACCAGCACGGTCGGCGCCCCGGCCACCCGGGTGACCACGACGACGGCGGAGGCGCTCCCAGGCCCTCTCAGCTGCCGGGCGAGGGTCTCCGGCTCGATCGGCGAGCCCCGCTTCTTGACCACGACCCGGCCGATCCCGCGCGACCGCAGCAGCGCCCTGAGCTTCTTGAGGTTGAACGGCAGGACGTCGTCGACGCGGTACGAGCTGACCCACGGGGAGGCCACGGCCGCATCGGAGGTCAGGTAGGCGATCGTCGGGTCGACCAGGGTCGCGCCGAGGTCCGCGGCCACCAGTGACACGAGCCCGGAGCGGATGACGGCGGGGTCGGGCTCGTGCAGCCAGCCGCGCACCGGCGCGACGTCGGCCGGTCCCGGGTCGGACTCCGCCGTGAGCTCGCAGATGTCGCCGTCGCGCACGAGGGTCGCGCGGCGCCAGGTGGCCGACGGGCCGCGACCCCAGAGCAGCGCCTCGACGATCGAGCCGCCGACCGACACCCACTCCGCCTCCACGCCGGCGGGGACGCGGTCGTGGTCGAGGCCGGGCGCCACCTTCACCACCACCGTCGGCACCCGGTCCAGCAGCGCCACGACCGTCGACCACGGCGGCGACCAGCGGTCCGGGTCCAGCTGCCGCCGTCCGCCGGCCCGCCGGGCCGGGTCGAGCGTCGCGGCACCGCACCCGGCGACCTCCCCGTCCGCCGCGGCGACCAGGTCGACGACGTCGGCGTCGAGCACCTGGACGCGGTCGGCGACGCCGAGCGCCTCGGCGTTCGCCGTGGTCAGTGCCCGCGCCACCGGGTCGCGGTCGACGGCGACCACCGAAGCCCCGGCCCGGGCCAGCGCGACGGCATCGGTGCCGGCCGCGCACCCGAGGTCGGCGGCCCGCGCCGACCCGCCGGCCAGCAGGCGGGCCGCCCGACGGGCCGCCAGCTCCGGGCGTCCGGCCTGCTCGAGGGCGTCGGCGGTCAGGAACAGACGGTCGGCGTCGGGCCCGAACGCGGGGCGGGCGCGGGCGCGCAGCCGGGCCAGCTCCCAGGCCGGACCGGCGTGGTCGGGACCGGCCTCCGCCCGCAGCCGGGCCAGGCCGGGCAGCAGATCGACGCCGTCGGCCTGGAGCCGAGCGGCCAGCGTCGTGGCCGCCGCACCGTCGTCGGAGCGCAGCCAGCGCAGGTCATCGAGGGACGTCACAGGTCGAGGAACCCGCCGTCGGCCGGTGCGGGCGGGACCTGCCCCGTCGCCAGGTCCTCGCCGAGGTGCAGGCTGGAGTACTCGGGCGGCGTGTGCCGGCCCAGCTCGTCGAACAGCGGCACGCGGCGACGCAGCCGCACGCCGGGACGCGACGCCCAGTCGAACGTGACCTCGACCGTCGTCGACGGCCAGTCGCCGGTCAGCTCGGCCCGGGCGTTGGACATGCCCGTCTCGAACGGCTCGACGACGCCTGCCTCGTCCGCCCAGTAGCGCAGCCAGTAACGGGCGTACGAGCGGAGGTCGGCCGGGGCGGGCCCCTGCGGACGGCAGTACGCCGCCACGTCGACGGAGCCGGCGTCGAGCACCTCGGTGACCGCGCCGGTCCCCGGGTCGACGGCCACCAGCGCCCCGGGGCCCTGCCGGCCGGCGAGCGCCACGTAGAGCCGATCGTGCGTACCGAGCGCGGCGAGCACCGTGCCGGGACCCAGGTCGACGCGCAGGGCCTCGCGACGGCCGGTCGCGTCGTGTCCGGTCGCCACGGCCCGGCGCGGCGTGCTGCCGGAGCCCTCCCAGCCGAGGTGCCAGCTCAGGTCCCCGGACACGTCCGACCGCCGCGCCCCGTACGGCCCGTCGTCCTCGGCGTCGGGGTCGTGCCACAGGAAGGACCAGCCGGGAAGCCGCGGCGACGCGAGCCGGGGCGGCGGCACCGTGCGGTGCGTCGCGGTCGAGACGACCTGCGCCTGGTCGGTCCACGGCACCAGCAGCCACTCGTGCGCGGGCTCCCAGCTCCAGGTGCCCTGGCCGAGGTCCCGCCGCTCGCCCCGCCCGGTGTCGACCTGGATCAGCACCCCGTCGTCCCCACCGAGGACGTCGTGGACGCCGTGCTCGACGACGACCTCGCGGACCTCGCCGCTCGCCGAGGCCGCGAGGAGCCTGCTCGCCGTCCCCCACGGCGGAGGAGCGTCCGCCGCGTCGGCCAGGTCCTGCAGCGGGGGATCCGTGGCCAGCCACGCGCCCCCGGGGCCGGCCGCGGCCAGTCGCCACCGTTCCGGGGTGCCGGTGGTCCGCACGGTGGCGACGACGACCGTGCCGTCCGGTGCCACCCGCGCCGGCGGTCCGAAGCCCGACTGGACCCAGAGGGCATCGCCGTCCGAGAGCGTCCGCCACTCCCTCTCGGACGCGTCGTGCCACGGCGGGACCTGGGGCCAACCGACCAGCCGGTCCAGCTCACCGGTCGCCGGTTCGACGACCGCGGCGACGGGCTGGACCGCATCGATCACCCACAGCTCGCCGGCGACGACCTGCAGGTGAGCCGGGTGGAGGTAGCGCGGTGCCCGCATGTCGCGGACGCTACGTCACCCGCCCCGGGGACCCGGTTGAGCGGCTGGCACTCTCGTGGGTAGAGTGCCAATCGACACGGGCTGACGCCTGACCCCCGCGACGGCAGGTCATCAGAACCCGTGCCACAGCATCAGCACCACCAGCACCACCCCAAGCAATAGCCCCAGCCGTCCGACACCGAAGGGGGCGTCACCGACGTGACGACCGCTACCAAGGTCAACATCAAGCCGCTGGAGGACCGGGTCGTGGTCCAGGCCAACGAGGCCGAGACCACCACCGCCTCCGGTCTGGTCATCCCGGACACCGCCAAGGAGAAGCCCCAGGAGGGCACCGTCGTCGCCGTCGGCCCCGGCCGCATCGACGACAACGGCAACCGCGTCCCGCTCGACGTCTCCGTGGGCGACGTGGTCATCTACTCCAAGTACGGCGGCACCGAGGTCAAGTACGCCGGCGAGGAGTACCTCGTGCTCTCCGCCCGCGACCTGCTCGCCGTCGTGGAGAAGTGACCTCTCTCCACCTCTGAGCACACAGCTCGCAGGCGACCGCCCCGGCGACCCGAACTTCCCGGGTCCCGGGGCGGTCGTCGTCCCACCCCGCACTTTCCTTGGAGAGAGGCCCGCATGGCCAAGATCATCAAGTTCAACGAGGACGCCCGGCGCGCACTCGAGCGCGGCGTCGACAAGCTGGCGGACACGGTCAAGGTGACCCTCGGTCCGCGCGGGCGCAACGTCGTCATCGACAAGAAGTTCGGTGCCCCGACCATCACCAACGACGGCGTCACCATCGCCCGTGAGGTCGAGCTCGACGACCCGTACGAGAACCTCGGCGCGCAGCTGGCCAAGAGCGTCGCCACCAAGACCAATGACGTGGCCGGTGACGGCACGACGACCGCCACGGTGCTGGCGCAGGCCCTGGTGCACGAGGGCATGAGGAACGTCGCCGCCGGTGCCAACCCGCTGGCCCTGGGCCGTGGCATGCGCGCCGCCGTCGACGCGGTGGACGCCGCCCTCGACGCCGCCGCCACCCCGGTCGACGCGCGCGCCGACATCGCCGGCGTCGCCACCATCTCCGCGCAGGACGAGGTGATCGGCGAGCTGATCGGCGAGGCGATGGAGCGCGTCGGCAAGGACGGTGTCATCACCGTCGAGGAGAGCAACACGATGACCACCGAGCTCGAGGTCACCGAGGGTCTCCAGTTCGACAAGGGCTACCTCTCGCCGTACTTCGTGACCGACCAGGAGGCCATGGAGGCCGTCCTGGACGACGCCCTGGTGCTGCTGGTCAGCGGCAAGATCGGCGCTCTGGCCGACCTGCTGCCCCTGCTCGAGAAGGTGCTCGGCACCGGCGGCCAGCCGCTGCTCATCGTCGCCGAGGACGTCGAGGGCGAGGCGCTGTCGACCCTCGTCGTCAACTCCATCCGCAAGACCATCAAGGCCGTGGCCGTGAAGTCGCCGTTCTTCGGTGACCGCCGCAAGGCGTTCATGACCGACCTCGCCGTCGTCACCGGTGGTCAGGTGGTCAGCGAGGACGTCGGTCTCAAGCTCGACCAGGTCGGTCTCGAGGTGCTCGGCACCGCGCGGCGGGTCACGGTCACCAAGGACGCCACCACGATCGTGGACGGCGGCGGGACCACGGACGCCATCGGCGACCGGATCGCCCAGATCCGCCGCGAGATCGAGGCGACGGACTCCGACTGGGACCGCGAGAAGCTCCAGGAGCGCCTCGCCAAGCTCGCCGGTGGCATCGGCGTCATCCGTGTCGGCGCCGCGACCGAGGTGGAGCTCAAGGAGCGCAAGCACCGCATCGAGGACGCCATCGCCGCCACCCGCGCGGCGGTCGAGGAGGGTGTCATCCCCGGCGGCGGTTCCGCCCTGGTGCACGCCGTGACGGCGATCGACGCGCTCGACCTGACCGGTGACGAGCTCACCGGTGCCCGCGTCGTCCGCGCGGCGCTGGACGCCCCGTTGGCCCGGATCGCGGAGAACGCCGGGTTCGAGGGCCGTGTCGTCGTCAGCAAGGTGCGCGAGCTCGGCGTCGGCAACGGCTTCAACGCCGCCACCGGTGAGTTCGGCGACCTGGCCAAGCAGGGCGTCATCGACCCGGTGAAGGTCACGAAGGCCGCGCTGGGCAACGCCGTCTCGATCGCGGCGATGGTGCTCACGACCGACTCGGCGATCGTCGAGAAGCCGGCCGAGGAGGAGCACAACCACGGCGGCGGGCACCACACCCACGGGCACTCGCACGGCGGTCACGGCCACAGCCACTGAGAAAGGACCCCGTCCCCCTCACGCCTCGCTGCGCTCGGCGTGAGCCTCTGGACGGGGCCTGACGCAGAGAGGGCCGGTCCAGCAGACGCTGGACCGGCCCTCTCTCGTACGTCGCTCTGTTCAGCCGCCGGCGCCGCCTGGTCAGGCGCCGGCGACGAGTCCTCAGACCCCCGCGGCGACGGCGGCAGGTTCGGCTGCGATCAGCCGTGCCCGCTCCTCCTCGCTCATGCCACCCCACACCCCGTAGGGCTCCCGCACCGACAGCGCGTGCTTGAGGCACGCATCGATGACCGGGCACCGGGCGCACACCGCCTTGGCCGCGGTCTGCCGCCGGGCCCGAGCCGGCCCGCGCTCACCGTCGGGGTGGAAGAAGAGGGACGTGTTCTCGCCACGGCACGCGCCATGGAGCTGCCAGTCCCAGACCTCGGCGACGGGCGTCGGGAGTCTGCGGATATCAGCCATGTCTCCTCCAGGACTCGGGTGAGCCGGAGGGGGGCTGTCCGGCTGCAGGTGGCCGGTGCCCGTAGCCCCGCATGGTCAAACACGTCGTGATCGCAACTTTTCGGACGAATTTCCTTCCGACCCCTCGTGACGGGTCCCTCACCCCCGGGGGTGAGGGCTCCTGTCGCACACCCCTGGAGTCGATCAAGGTGGTTCTCGGACGTGCCGAATCCGGGAGGGGGAGAACCCGGATTCCGCGCACGACCAGCGCGGAGGTGGGTGTTCCCCGGGTGGGGAGCCCCCGCCCGAGCGACACCCGGCCGGGCGCACCCCGGCAGGTTTCACGACCCGACCGCTCGCGGACGGGTGACCGGAGGAGCTGGCTTGATCGACGACAGGATGCGCGGGCCCGTGAACGGGGCCACCGTCTGGGTGTACGACGAGCGTCGCCGGGTTCGGGACGACGTCGCCTCGCGCCTCGTGGCGCTGCCGTTCGTCGGCCGGGTCGAGGTCGTCGGTGACGGCGCCTCGCTCCTGTCGCGGCTGGCGACCCGTACGCCCGACGTCCTCCTCGTCGGCACCCAGCGTGCCGTCGACACCGGTCTGTCCGCCGCCACCCAGGCGCTGCGCGCCCACCCGGGCCTCAACGTGCTGGTCCTCGGCGCCCCCGACGACGCCGAGAGCGTCCGGGCCGCCGTCGCCTTCGGTGCCCGTGGCTACCTGCGCTGGGACGCCAGCCCGATCGAGATGGGCCTGGGTCTGTCCCGCGTCGGGCTGCGCGCCGACGGGGTCCGCATCCCGCAGCAGCCCGGCGCCGTGCCGGCCTGGAGCGGTGCTGCCCCGCTGGCCGGCTCGGCCCCGACGACGGTGCGGGCCGCGGTGCGCGAGGCCACGCCGACGGTGACGCTGTCGATGCGCGAGATGCAGGTGCTCACCGGCATGAGCCAGGGCAAGAGCAACGCCCAGATCGGGCGCGAGCTCTACCTGTCCGAGGACACCATCAAGACCCACGCCCGGCGGCTGTTCCGCAAGCTCGGCGCCAAGGACCGCGCCGAGGCCGTGGCGACCGGCTTCCGCCGCGGGATGATGACCTGAGGTAGTTCCTGCCTTGTCGCGGCGAGTGGGGCCCGGAGGGTTCCGCGCAGCCGCGACGCAGCGGCTCAACGCCGCAGGGGGACGGCACCTGGCCGCGGTGCGATCCGGAGGATCGCAGTGTCATGGCCCACTCGGCGCGATCAGTGCTTTCTGCTGGTCATTCTTCGCGGGCGTGCTTGCCGCCGCCGTGGCGGCCGCTCGGCTCCTCGTGCTCGGCCATCGCGGCCACGCCGTCGGCATAGCCGCTGGCGTAGTCCCAGCTGACGTAGTCGTCGGGGTCGGGGTCGAACGGGGGCTCGTGCCGGCCGGTCTGGCCCTCGTCGAGCAGCTGGCGCAGGTTCGACTGCATGAGCGCCCAGTCGACGTGGTGCTCCTCGTCGCAGTCGGGGCAGTCGACCACGATGCCCTTGATGCCGGTCGGCTCCAGCAGGGTGCGGAACACCTCGAGCTCGGCCAGGTCGTCGAGGACACCGGCCCGCTCCTCCATCGTCAGCGGAGGCGGTGCGTCGGCTGGCCCGAAATCGGGACCGGAGGCGTCGTCGAACGGAGTCACGGCCCCACGGTAGTGCCCGACGGGGATCACATCGACCGATTCGCGTCGCCGCCTACGATCGGGGGCGCAACCCGCGCGCCCACGAGGGCGGCGGTCCCGTCTCGAAGGGGTGGCGGCTTCATGCAGCCCGACGATCGCGTGTCCGAGCTGCCGGCGAAGTTCGCCCCGCTCGGCCTCACCTACGACGACGTCCTGCTCATCCCCGGTGCCTCCGACGTCGTCCCGGCCGAGGTGGACACCAGCAGCCGGGTCACCCGCTCGATCCGGCTCGCCGTCCCGCTGCTCTCCAGCGCGATGGACACCGTGACCGAGGCGCGCATGGCCATCGCCATGGCCCGTGCCGGCGGCATGGGCGTGCTGCACCGCAACCTGGCCGCCGAGGACCAGGCGGGCCAGGTCGACCTGGTGAAGCGGTCCGAGGCCGGCATGGTCACCAACCCGGTCACCTGCTCCCCGGACAACAGCCTCGCCGAGGTGGACGCGCTCTCGGCCCGCTACCGCATCTCCGGCGCGCCCGTCGTCGACGCCGAGGGCGTCCTCGTCGGCATCGTCACCAACCGGGACATGCGGTTCGAGACCGACCAGCACCGGCTCGTCCGCGACGTGATGACGCCGATGCCGCTGGTCACCGCGCCGGTCGGCGTCGACCCCGACACCGCGCTGGCCCTGCTCTCGCAGCACAAGGTCGAGAAGCTCCCGCTGGTCGACGAGGCCGGCCGGCTGCGCGGGCTGATCACCGTCAAGGACTTCGTCAAGCGCGACCAGTACCCGCACTCCACCAAGGACGACGACGGCCGGCTCGTCGTCGGCGCCGCCGTCGGTGTGGGGGAGGACGCCTACAAGCGCGCCGGGCTGCTGGTCGACGCCGGTGTCGACGTGCTCGTCGTCGACACCGCGCACGGCCACCAGCGGGCCGTGCTGGACATGATCGCCCGGGTGAGGAAGGACTTCGGCGGCGAGGGCGGCGTCCAGGTCATCGGGGGCAACATCGCCACGCGCGCCGGCGCCCAGGCGCTGATCGACGCGGGCGTCGACGCGGTGAAGGTCGGCGTCGGCCCGGGCTCGATCTGCACCACCCGCGTCGTGGCCGGGGTCGGCGTTCCGCAGATCAGCGCCATCCACGAGGCATCCCTCGCCGCGAAGCCGGCCGGGGTGCCGGTCATCGCCGACGGCGGACTGCAGTACTCGGGCGACATCGCCAAGGCCCTGGTCGCCGGGGCCGACACGGTCATGATCGGCGGGCTGTTCGCCGGCGTCGAGGAGGCGCCCGGCGAGCTGATCTTCGTCAACGGCAAGCAGTACAAGTCCTACCGCGGCATGGGGTCGCTGGGCGCGATGCAGAAGCGCGGCAACCAGTCGTTCAGCCGCGATCGCTACTTCGCCGACGACGTCCTCTCCGACGACAAGCTCGTGCCCGAGGGCATCGAGGGCCAGGTGCCCTACCGCGGCCCGCTCGCCGGCGTCGTGCACCAGCTGGTGGGCGGCCTGCGCGCATCGATGGGCTACGCCGGAGCGGCCACGGTCGCCTACCTGCAGGAGCACGGGCAGCTGACCCGGATCACCTCGGCCGGCCTCGTCGAGAGCCACCCGCACGACATCCAGATGACGGTCGAAGCCCCGAACTACCGGGGTCGGTGACCGAGATGACCGTTCGGCCCGAGGCATCCAGTCAGACAGTCGAAGCCCCGAACTACCGGGGCCGGTGAGGGTGAACCACGTGAGTGCACGCGACACGGCCGAGATCGGCCTCAACCGGTTCGCCCGGCGCGGTTATGACCTCGACGAGGTCTCGATCGTCCCGTCCCGGCGCACCCGCGACGTCGACGACGTCTCGACCGCCTGGCAGATCGACGCCTTCCGGTTCGACATCCCGCTGGTCACCAGCCCGTCGGACGCCGTCATCAGCCCCGACACCGCGATCGCGGTCGGCCAGGCCGGCGGGCTCGGCGTCCTGAACGCCGAAGGCCTGTGGACGCGGTACGACGACCCAGCGCCGGTGTACCGGCGGCTGCGCGACGCCGGCGCCGGCGGCGCCCCGCCGGTGGCGCTGCTCCAGGAGGTCTACGGCCGGCCGGTGCAGCCCGACCTGATCACCGCCCGGATCAAGGAGATGCGCGACTCCGGCGTCACGACGGCGGTTCGCGTGTCCCCGCAGCACACGCTGCAGTTCGCCCCGGCGGCACTGTCGGCCGGGGTGGACCTGCTGGTCATCCAGGGCACGATCGTCTCCGCCGAGCACGTGACCACCCAGGGCGACGCGCTCAACCTCAAGGAGTTCATCGCCGACCTCGACGTCCCGGTGATCGTGGGCGGCGCGGCCAACTACCAGACCGCGCTACACCTGATGCGCACCGGAGCGGCCGGGGTGATCGTCGGTGTCGGCGCCGACAGCTTCTCCACCGCTGACGCGGTCATGGGCATCCGCGTGCCGCTGGCCAGCGCGATCGCCGACGCGGCCGCCGCCCGGCGCGACTACCTCGACGAGACCGGCGGGCGGTACGTGCACGTCATCGCCAACGGCCGCATCGAGACCAGCGGCGCGATCGCCCGTGCCCTGGCTTGCGGCGCCGACGCCGTCCAGCTGGGCGAGCCGCTGCGGGTCGCCGCCGAGGCGCCGGGCGGCGGCATCTGGTGGGACTCGGTCGCCGCGCACCCGCGGTTGCCCCGGGGCGGCGCCTCGGCGCCGGTGGAGCCGGTGGGTCCGCTGGAGCAGGTGCTGCTCGGCCCGGCCGCGACCGCCGACGGCCGCAGCAACCTCTTCGGCGCGCTGGCGCGGACGATGGCCAAGACCGGCTACCGCGACCTCAAGGAGTTCCAGCGGGTCGATCTCGTGATCGGTGGTCGAGCGGACTGATGGACTTCCCGACCGTCCTCGTCGTCGACTTCGGTGCCCAGTACGCGCAGCTGATCGCCCGGCGCATCCGTGAGGCCGGCGTCTACTCCGAGATCGTCTCCTCGGAGGTGCAGGTCGACGAGGTGCTGGCCCGCAAGCCCGCCGCGATCGTGCTCTCCGGCGGTCCGTCGAGCGTCTACGCCCCCGGCGCCCCGCAGGTCGATCCCGCGTTGTTCGAGGCCGGGGTCCCGGCGTTCGGCATCTGCTACGGCTTCCAGGCGATGGCTCAGAGCCTGGGCGGCACGGTCGCGCACACCGGCGACCGGGAGTACGGCGGGACGCCGCTCACGGTCACCACCGAGGGACGGCTGTTCGGCTCGCTGCCGGTGCAGCAGTCGGTGTGGATGAGCCACGGGGACGCCGTCTCGCAGGCGCCGCCCGGGTTCACCGTGACCGCGACGTCGACCGGTGCCCCGGTCGCCGCGTTCGAGGACGTCGACCGCAAGCTCGCCGGCGTCCAGTTCCACCCCGAGGTGCGGCACACCTCGCACGGGCAGTCGGTGCTCGAGCACTTCCTGTTCGACATCGCCGGCCTCGAGCCGACCTGGACGATGGCCAACGTCGTCGAGGAGCAGGTCGAGCAGATCCGCGCCCGGGTCGGTGACGCCCGGGCGCTCTGCGCCCTGTCGGGCGGCGTCGACTCCGCCGTCGCCGCGGCGCTCGTGCAGCGCGCGATCGGCGACCGGCTCACCTGCGTCTACGTCGACCACGGGCTGATGCGCGAGGGCGAGACCGAGCAGATCGAGCGTGACTTCGTCGCCGTCACCGGCGCCGACCTGCGCGTGGTCGACGCGCGCGAGCAGTTCCTCAGCGCGCTGGCCGGGGTCGCCGACCCGGAGGAGAAGCGGAAGATCATCGGCCGGGAATTCATCCGGGTCTTCGAGCAGGCGGCCCTCGACGTCGTCCACGACGCCCAGGCCCACGGCGAGACCGTCGACTTCCTCGTGCAGGGCACGCTGTACCCCGACGTCGTCGAGTCCGGCGGCGGCTCCGGGACGGCGAACATCAAGAGCCACCACAACGTCGGTGGCCTGCCCGAGGACCTGCAGTTCACCCTGGTCGAGCCGCTGCGGACGCTGTTCAAGGACGAGGTCCGCGAGGTGGGCCTGCAGCTGGGCCTGCCGGAGTCGCTGGTCTGGCGGCAGCCGTTCCCGGGGCCCGGCCTCGGCATCCGGATCGTCGGCGAGGTCACCCAGGAGCGGCTCGACGTTCTGCGCAAGGCCGACGCGATCGTCCGCGCCGAGCTGACCGCCGCCGGGCTCGACCGGGAGATCTGGCAGTGCCCGGTGGTGCTCCTGGCCGACGTCCGCTCGGTCGGCGTGCAGGGCGACGGGCGCACCTACGGCCACCCGATCGTCCTGCGGCCGGTGTCCAGCGAGGACGCGATGACCGCCGACTGGACCCGCCTGCCCTACGACGTGCTGGCGAAGATCTCCACGCGGATCACCAACGAGGTGCGCGAGGTCAACCGGGTCACGCTCGACGTCACCAGCAAGCCGCCGGGCACCATCGAGTGGGAATAGTGGAGGAGCGTCGTCGTCGTGACGTCGACGAGTCTCCTCCACTCACTGCATCGCGCGGTAGGTGAGGACGGGTCGCGGCGACCCGATGGCGTCGACGTCGGTGACGGTGAGGGTGTCGCCGTCGACGCTGAGCTGGAAGCCGCCTCCGAGCATGGCGAGTACGAGCTGGTCCTGGCGCCCGACCGGGTCGGCGCAGCCGATGTCGTCGTAGCCGTACTCGCCAAGGGACACCGAGTCCCCGACGGCCTGCCACGAGGCGTCGAACTGCCGGCAACCGGTGGACAGCGTCGCCGATCCGTCGTCGCGGAGCTCGAGAACCGCCGACGGGCCGACGGCCGCCGATGTGGTCCCGTCCGCCTGCACGGATTCGAGCACCCACCGCGTCCCCACGACCTCCTCCACGGGCACCGGCGGCAGCCGGTAGAAGGTCAGCGAGCCACCGGCGCCGGTGATCACCAGCCGGTCGCCGGACACCGCGGCGCGGAGGGCGCCGTCGAAGACGACGGCGACGAAGGCGCTCTCCGCCGCCGCGACGGCGTCCTCGCACCCGATCAGGGTGATGCCGACGTCCTCGAGGAGCAGGTCTTGTCCGTCGAGCCGGTAGGTGCCGCCGAAGCCGTTGCAGAAGGCGGTTCCGCTCACTCGGTGGTCGCCCGAGAACTCGATCGTTCCCCGAGCCTGCTCGGGCAACGGGATCGGACGGCCAGCGGCCGTGCCCTCGAGCACGGCCCAGGCGCCGGCCAGGAGTTCTTCCGTCGAGGGTCCTGCTGGCGGTGACGGTGACGACGGGGTCGACCCGCATCCGGCCAGCGCCAGCACGCCGACCAGCACGATCGTGCCGCTCCGGGTTCTGGCCATGATCGAAGCCTGCGGGCGGACCGCGCGGTCCCGCAACGTCGTCGCGGTGGCTGGTGCCGCAATCGTGACCCGGCGTTAGCCGGCCTCGCGGTAGACGAGTCCGCGGCCGTCGGCGTCGAGCGCGGTGAGCCGGTCCTCCTCGACGGTCACCTGGAAGCCGTCGCCCAGGACCGCCAGCACGTGGTCGTCCTGGATCCGGACGCCCTCCGCGCACTCGTCCGTCCCGGCGTCCAGGTCCGACAGCACGACGAGGTCACCGCTGGTCGTCCAGGTCCCGGTGAACTCCCGGCAGCCGGTACTGCCCGTCACGGCGCCGTCGGCGTCGAGCCGCAGCTGCGGCGCACCCGTGACCGAGCTCGCGACCTCGCCGTCGAGCAGCGTGTCCAGCACCCACTGCGTGCCGACGAGCTCGCTCGTGGGCACCGGCGGTACCGGCCGGAAGCGCAGCTCCACGGTGTCGCCGGTCAGCAGCAGGTCCTCGCCGTCGACGGCGACGGTGTCGACCGCGCCGAGGGCGCCGATGAACCGGGCCTCGGCGTCCATGATCGCCGGCTCGCAGCCCATCTCCGTGCCGCCGAGGCCGGCGAACTCGATGGTGTTCCCGCTGACCGAGTAGCCGGAGCTGTAGTGGTTGCAGAACGACGTCCCGCCGGCCTGCTCGCCGTCGAGGGTCAGGGTCGCCCGCGCCCCGGCCGGCTGCGGCAGGGGAGCACCCCCCGCCGTCCCGGCGACGAACTCCCACTCGCCGACGACGTCGTCCCCCGACCCGCCACCGGGCGTCGCGCCGCAGGCCGCGACCACCAGGCCGACCATCGCCAGGGCCACCGCGGCCCTCACCGGTGCTGGTTCCATTCCACCGTGTAGAGGCTGCTGACGGCGAGGACCACGAGCAGGACGACGGCGAACGCGGCGATCCCTGCGGCCAGCCGGTAGAGGCGCCGCGCGGGGCCGGCGGCGACGTGGTGGCCGTAGAGCGCGAGGGTGAGCGCTGCGCCGGCGAGCGCGGCGGACACCGTCGGGTTGACCAGAGCCAGCGGCACCGACAGGCCGGCGAGGCCGAGGGTGAGGAGGGCGGGCCAGCGCGGGGCCGCCACCGAGCGCCACCCCGCTCGTCCGGCGCCGCCGACCATGGCACGCAGCGTGGGCGCCGGAAGGGCCGCCGCGCAACGGACAGCCCCGCGCCGTTACGGAAAAGGGCCCGGGGAGCGGCTGCTCCCCGGGCCCTTCGCGCCCGCCCCTGCTCTCAGCGCCTGCGGCGCGCCTTGCGCAGTTCGCTCATCAGCAGCGCCACACCTGCGCCGATGAGCACCAGCCAGAGGATCCCGCCGTCGCTGAAGAGCCCCAGCGGGAGGTCCAGCCCGGTCATGAGCACGATCGCCAGCACGATGAAGAACACACCGGGGACGAGGGCGACCCGGTCGACCGAGCGGCGTCGTGGCGATTCGGGGTCCTCGGTCTCCAGCGGCGTGACGGTCTGCCAGTCGCGCATCTGCGCTTCCTGCCAGGCGGTCGGGGTCGTCGGGAACTCGCTGTAGTCAGCCACGGGACACCTCCACAGAGCCGACGCCGGCGTTGACGAACAGTTCGATCTCGGGTTCGTCGTCGTCCACCCACGAGCCGGACCCGGAGCCCTCGAAGAACCCGCTGCTGTTGCCCTCGTCGAACACGTCCACGGAGCCCAGCCCCGAGTCGACGCTCACCCGGACGTCCGCGTCGCGGGGAACGATGACGTCGACATCACCGACACCCGCGTCCACACGGGTCCGGATGGTGCCGTCGAGGTCGCTGACGTCGACCGGGGACAGGTCGATCCGCAGGTCCCCGATCCCGCCGTGGTAGCGGGACTGCACGTCGGCGGCACTGCGGGCGACGAAGGTCTGGTCGCCGATGCCGTGGTCGATCCCGCGCCAGGGGTCGGTCGAGACGGTGACCAGGGCGAGGGACAGGACCACACCGAGCGCGATCAGCCCACCGCGGGCCCGGCGGCCGCCGCTGTACGCCGCGGCCACCAACCCGAGGCCGACCACCAGCAGGGCCGAGCCGAGGAAGACGCGCGGGCCGACGTCCAGGAACGTGAAGCGGTCGAGCAGGACCAGGACGCCGACGACGATGAGCAGTCCGGCGATCGTGACGCCCGGGACCGGCGACCGGGGGCCGGCCGGCGCCCGGACGGCCGTCACGGCGGGAGCGCCGACCGCGGACGCGGGGACGGCCGGGCCGGCCGGCATGAGCAGCCACAGCAGCAGGTAGACGATCACGCCGCTGCCTCCGGCGAGGGCGAGCGCGACGAAGCCGACCCGCCAGAGCAGCGCGTCCACGCCGCTGTACTCGGCCAGCCCACCGGCGACCCCGCCGATCATCTTGTCGCCGCGGCTGCGGCGCAGCTGGGGGCGGACCGGCGGACCGGCCGGCGGCGGCGGGGGCTGCCAGTCCGGGGGTGGGTCGACGGAGGGAGGCGCAGGGGGCGGTGCCGATGTCATGCCACGAGCCTGCCGACCGCAGCGCCGCCGAGCCATCAGGGAACGCCCCCATCCGACCCTGGTTCCCTTCCGGGGGTGATCACCGGTGTCGGACCGGGGGACGGCGGTGCGACGATCGATACCGTGACCACCACCGTGCCCGGGACAGCACCCGGCCCGACCATCGCGCGGCCGCCGCTGGTGCGCCCGCGGAACGGGCGGATGCTGGCCGGGGTGGCGGCGGGCACGGCCGCGCATCTGCGCCAGGACCCGCTCATCGTGCGCATCGCGTTCGTCGTCCTGGCGACGGCGGGCATCGGCGTCGTCGCCTACGGCCTGCTCTGGCTGACCATGCCGGTCGCGACCCCGGATCAGGAAGGCACGCCGACCGTCGGTCTGCGGCCGACGGGCACCCGGCAGTGGATCGGGCTGATCCTCATCGCGTTCGTCGCCGTCGTGCTCCTGGGGCAGCTGTCCTCGTGGGGCGGCGGCGACATCATCCTTCCTTTGGTGCTGGTCGCGGTCGGTCTGGCCGTCATCTGGCGCCAGCTGGACACCGACCGCACGCTGGCCGTGCCCGGTGTCCGCTGGGCGCTGGCCGCGGGGGCGGTGCTCGCCGCCGGTGGTGTGGTGCTGCTACTGGCCACGACGGGTCAGCTGGCCGATGCCCGCGACGGCTTCGCGGCGACCCTGGTCATCCTCACCGGCGTCGTCCTGGCGACGGCGCCGATCTGGCGGCGGCTGCTGGACTCCCGGTCGCAGGAGCGCGCCGCGCGCATCCGCTCGGAGGAGCGCGCCGCCGTCGCCGCCCACCTGCACGACTCGGTCCTGCAGACCCTGGCACTCATCCAGCGGCACGCCGACGAGCCGCAGGCGGTCAGCCGGCTGGCCCGCGGCCAGGAGCGCGAGCTGCGGGCGTGGCTCTACGACCCCCAGGCCGTCCGCGAGGGCGGCACCTGGGCCGGGTTGGTCGCGGGCATGGTCGCCGAGGTCGAGTCCGACCACTCGCTGATCGTCGACCCGGTGGTGGTCGGGGACGCGCCGGTCGACGACGCGCTCGCCGGTCTCGGCGCGGCCACGCGCGAGGCGCTGGTCAACGCCGCCAAGCACTCCGGTGCCACCGCCGCGGACCTCTACACCGAGGTGACGCCCGAGCGGGTCGCCGTGTTCGTGCGCGACCGCGGCAAGGGCTTCGACCCCGCCACGGTGCCCGACGACCGGCGTGGCCTGCGCGACTCGGTGAGCGGACGGCTGGCCCGGCTGGGCGGCACGGCGGAGGTCCGCTCCGCCCCCGGTGAAGGGACAGAGGTGGAGCTGGTGCTGCCGAGGACCGCGTCATGACCGCACCACGGGTGTTCGTGGTCGACGACCACGCGATGGTGCGCGCGGGGGTGCGCGCCGAGCTCGGCGACGACGTCACGTTCGTGGGGGAGGCGCCCGACGTCGAGACCGCCGTCGAGGGCATCCGCGCCACGACCCCGGACGTCGTCCTGCTCGACGTGCACCTGCCCGGCGGGGGAGGGCGGGCCGTGCTCGAGGCCCTGCGGGCCGAGCTGCCCGACGTCCGCTGGCTGGCGCTGTCGGTCTCCGACGCCGCCGAGGACGTCATCGCCGTCATCCGGGCCGGCGCGCGCGGCTACGTCACCAAGACCATCTCCGGCCCCGACCTGGTCGACGCCGTCCGCCGGGTGGCCGACGGCGACGTCGTCTTCAGCCCGCGGCTGGCCGGGTTCGTGCTGGACGCGTTCTCGGCCGGAGCCGCGGCGCCCGCGCCCGCCGAGGAGGAGGCCACCGACCCCGGGCTCGACCTGCTCAGCGCCCGCGAGCGGGAGGTCATGCAGCTGCTGGCCCGCGGCTACACCTACCGGGAGATCGGGCAGCGGCTGTTCATCTCGGTGAAGACGGTGGAATCGCACGCGTCCAACGTGCTGCGCAAGCTGCAGCTGTCCAACCGCAACGAGCTCACGAGGTGGGCAGCGACGAACCGATTGTTGTAGAGGCGGGGTCCTGTCGCGCCGAGTGGGCCCCGGAGGGGTCCGCGCAGGCGCGACGCAGCGGCTCCGCGCAGCGGGGGGACGGCACCTGGCCGCGGTGTCGTCCGGAGGACGACAGATCACATCGTGTGGACGACGTGGAAGGCCTCGGCCAGCCGGCCGGCGGGCAGGCCGAACCGCTCGGCGGTCATGCGCATCCAGGCGGTCACGAACCCCTCGAGGTCCTCGTGGTGGCTCACCTGCGTGACGTGGCTCTTCAGCGCCGCGAACTTCCGGTGCACGACGTCGGTCACGTCGACGGCGTGGTCGGCCCGCGGGCTCGCGCCGAGCCACACCTCCGCCACCGTCCACGCCTCCAGGCCCTCGTCGGCGAGGAGCTCGGGGAAGGCGAACGGGTTGCGCGCATCGGGGTAGACCGCGCGCAGGGTCGCCTCGCCCACGGTCATGTGGTCGGGGTGGCTGGCGCCGATCCGGTCCCAGAACCGCTCCGGCGAGCTGGTCATCACCCGCTGCGGCCGCACCTGCCGGATGACCCGGCTGATGTCCCGGCGCAGGTCGAGCGTGAGCTCGAGGCGCCCATCCGGGTAGCCGAGGAACCGGACGTCGGTGACGCCCACCTCCGCGGCCGCCGCCGTCTGCTCGGCTCGACGCAGCGGCCCCATCTGGTCCCGAGGGGTGTCGTCGAAGCCACCCGCGTCGCCGTCGGTGACGATGCAGTAGGTGACCTCGGTGCCGGCCTCGGTCCAGCCGGCGACCGTGCCGGCGCTGCCGAAGTCGACGTCGTCGGGATGGGCGAGGACGCACAGCACGCGCTCGACGTGCTCGGCCGGTTGCTTCGGCGGGGGCAGGGTCACCCGGCGGAGCCTAGAAGGCTCCCTCAGGGCAGCGAGAGACCGGCCAGCTTGTCGGGGTTGGCCACGTAGAGCACCTGCTCCACCAGCCCGTCGGCCAGGACCAGCTGCAGCGCCATGTAGGGCCCTGCGTCGGTCCACGCGACGACGGCCGGGGCGCCGTTGATCTCGGCGAGTCCCACCCGCAGGCCGGGGATGTCACCGCCCTGGGGCCCGACCGCAGCCAGGAAGCGGGCGACCTTGTCGGCACCGACGATCGGGCGCAACGCGGCCCTGACCCGGCCGCCGCCGTCGGCGATGAGGACGACGCCCGGCGCCATCGCCGCGAGGAGGCTCTCGACGTTCCCGCTCACCGCTGCTGCCAGGAAGCGCTCGGTCACCTCGCGCTGCTCCCGCCGGTCGGTGTCGAACCGCGGCTGCCGCGCGTGCACGTGCTCCCGGGCGCGGTGCGCCATCTGGCGGACGGCGGCCTCCGTGCGACCGAGCGCGTCGGCCACCTCGCGCAGCGGCATCCCGAACACCTCGCGGAGCACGAACACCGCGCGCTCGGCCGGGGTCAGCGTCTCCAGCACGACCAGCAGGGCCAGTGACACCCGCTCGCCGAGTTCGGCAGCGTCCTCGGGCTCCGGTGCCGGAGGCCCGGCGGCGACCGGGCTGCCGTGGGTCATCAGGGGCTCGGGCAGCCACGGCCCGACGTAGCTCTCCCTGCGCGCCCGGGCCGAGTCCAGCCGGTCGAGGGCCAACCGGGTGGTGATCTGGACCAGGTAGGCGCGGTCGTCGCGGACGTCGCTGCGATCGGCGGCCGACCAGCGCAGCCACGCGTCCTGCACGACGTCCTCGGCGTCGGCGACGCTGCCCAGCATCTGGTACGCCACGGTGAACAGCAGCCGCCGGTGCTGGTCGAACGGCGCGAGGGGATCGGTCACGCGGGGATCTCGCAGCGGTCCGTGAACCCCTGGCTGGTCAGCCCCAGGGAGCTGTTGAACCGCGAGCGGACGTTCTCCACGGCCACCATCATCGTGAGCTCGACCAGTTCGGCGTCGTCCAGGTGGCGCCGCAGGTCGGCGACCATCTCGTCGGTGACCGCCGGCGGCGTCGCCGTCACCGCCTCGGCGTAGGCCATGACCTGGCGCTCGAGGTCGGTGTAGACGGCGCTGTCGCGCCAGCGCGGGACGTCGCGCATCTTGACCGGGTCGATCCCGCGGTGGGTGGTCTCCCAGTAGCCGAAGTCGACGCACCAGGAGCAGCCGATGGACACGGCCGACGCCATGACCGCCAGGGCCTTCAGCGTCGGGTCCAGCTTCTTCCAGCGGGCGAGGGAGGTCTCGAACCGGGCGTCGGTGAGCAGCACCCGGGGGTTGTGCCCCATGGCCGCCAGCGGGTCGGCCACGACGCCGAAGCTGCGCCGGGAGTACCACTCGGCGAGCCGGTAGACGAGCGTGCGGGGTGGGTCGAGCGAGATGCGGGCCATGGCCGGCGTCCTCTCCGTCGTGGGGGTGACCACATGGAGACGACGCAGCTCCGCCGGAGGTGACATCCGGCGGAGCCATAGGGGAAACCGGCCGGGTCGCACGTGCGCGACCCGGCCGGCTCCGGGGCCGGCAGGCGTCCCCGTTCCCCCTGCGGGGAGGCGCGCCGGCCGGTCCGTCAGGACGCTCGGTCGACCGACCGCAGGTTCAGGGCGGGGTCGGTGCCGGTCGCCGTGCCGGACGGCGGTGGGCTACAGGCAGAGGAGGGGGTCGTTCGTGGCGGTGGGGCTGGTGATCGGGTGGAACACGCACTCGTGCTTGACCATCGCCTGCGCCTCGCCGCTCGGCAGCGTCGCGGCCAGACCGCCGCCCAGCACGCCGATCGTGAGCACGAGGACGACCAGCCGCCGGCGGGGCGAGCCCATCGTGACCAGCGGGGGTGCGGTGTCGCGGATCTGCCGCGCGACGTCGGTGGGCAGGCGGTACGCGAACGGCAGGTCAGCAGCGGTGGGCGGCATGGTCCTCACGTCTTCCGGTCGGGGGATTCGACCGGAAGAGGGCCCGCGGGTGGCAGCGGATACAGGGACGTCGGCAGGAACGCGCCCTGACGGGTCAGAGCCGGCCGCGGCCCTGGCGGAGCAGCAGCATGCCGAGCGCGGCGCCGTCCGGACCGAGCGCGTCCCCGAACCGGGCGAGCACCTGCTGCTCACGGGCCAGAGAGAGCCGGGTGCCGCCGGCGGCCGCACGCAGCGACCCGATCTCGTGGGAGATGGCGAGCCGGCGCTGCACGAGCTCGATGATCTCGGCGTCGCAGGCGTCGATCGCGGTCCGCAGCTCGCCGATCCGCTCCGCGGGATCGGTCGGGACGGCGGCGGGGGAGGCAGTGAGAGGGCTCATCAGGTGTCCTTCGGTGTGCTGGCGGCCGTCGGACCCCTGGAACGAGAAACGCCCCGGGCTCCTCGGGCCCGGGGCGTCTGTTGCGGCGTGTGCTCAGCCAGCGGTGACGGACACCGGATCCCGGTGACCGTAAAAAAAGCGAACCGTGGCGAGCACGTCGACGAGTCTGCCACAGCGGTGGCCCCGGTGGCCAGGAACGCGCCGGCCGCCCGTGGGACGCACGAGACCGGGGCGGATGTGACGGGTGGTGGACGGCGACGGGAAGCGTCACCCGTCCGGCTTACAGTGATGTGGTCATGAGCAGCGTCCAGGAAGCCCTGCCGGGGCCGCAGCAGTCCCTGCCCGGAACCGAGGCCCTCCAGCGCACCGCCAAGGGCTCCGTCGGTCGGGAGCTCGACCGGATGCTCGCGGGGCTCAACGGCCCGCAGCGCCAGGCCGTCGTCCACGAGGGCGGGCCGCTGCTCATCGTGGCCGGCGCCGGCTCGGGCAAGACGCGGGTGCTGACCCACCGGGTGGCCTACCTGCTGGGTGCCCGCCACGCCCAGCCCGGCGAGATCCTCGCCATCACCTTCACCAACAAGGCTGCCGGGGAGATGAAGGACCGGGTGGCGGCGCTCGTCGGCCCCCGCGCCCGGGCGATGTGGGTGTCGACGTTCCACTCGATGTGCGTGCGCATCCTGCGTGCCGAGGCCGCCAAGCTGGGCCTGAAGTCGTCGTTCACGATCTACGACCAGGGCGACTCGGTGCGGCTGATGACGATGGTCGCCCGCGACCTCGACCTCGACGCGAAGCGCTACCCCGGCCGCAGCCTCGCCGCCCAGGTCTCGAACCTGAAGAACGAGCTGATCGACGAGGAGGGCTACGTCCCGCAGACGGCGCCGGAGAAGGTGCTCGCGGAGGCCTACAAGCTCTACCAGCAGCGGCTGCGCCAGGCGCACGCCATGGACTTCGACGACCTGATCATGAACACGGTGCATCTGCTGCAGGCGTTCCCCGACGTCGCCGAGCACTACCGCCGCCGGTTCCGGCACGTGCTGGTCGACGAGTACCAGGACACCAACCACGCGCAGTACGTGCTCGTGAAGGAGCTGGTCGGCCCCGAGGGTGGGCCGGTCCCGCCGGCCGAGCTGTGCGTCGTCGGCGACGCCGACCAGTCGATCTACGCCTTCCGCGGCGCGACGATCCGCAACATCGACGAGTTCGAGCGCGACTACCCCCAGGCCACCACGATCCTGCTGGAGCAGAACTACCGCTCGACGCAGCGCATCCTCAAGGCCGCGAACACCGTCATCGCCAAGAACACCGGCCGCCGCCCGAAGAGCCTGTGGACCGACTCCGGCGACGGCGAGCTGATCGAGGGCTACGTCGCCGACAACGAGCACGACGAGGCCGCCTGGGTCGCCGAGCAGATCGACGCGCTGGTCGACGAGGGCACGGTCGCGCCCAAGGACATCGCGGTCTTCTACCGCACCAACAACGCCTCCCGCGTGTTCGAGGAGGTGTTCATCCGCGTCGGCATGCCCTACAAGGTCGTCGGCGGGGTGCGCTTCTACGAGCGCAAGGAGGTCCGCGACGCGCTGGCCTACCTGAAGGTCGTGGCCAACCCGACCGACATCGTGAGCCTGCGGCGGGTCATCAACACGCCCAAGCGCGGCATCGGCGACCGCGCCGAGGCCTGCATCGAGAACTTCGCCGACCGCGAGCGGATCCCGTTCGCCTCCGCGCTGCGCCGGTGCTCCGAGGTGGGCGAGCTGGCCACCCGCTCGCTGAAGGCGATCCAGGAGTTCGTCGCGCTGCTGGAGGAGTTCGAGCAGTTGGTCGAGACCGGCTCCGGCCCGGCCGCACTGCTGGAGAGCATCCTCGACCGCACCGGCTACCTGACCGAGCTCCAGGCCAGCACCGACCCGCAGGACGAGGGCCGCGTCGACAACCTCAACGAGCTCATCTCGGTGGCCGCCGAGTTCGAGGCGGCCAGCCCGGGCGGCACCGTCACCGACTTCCTCGAGCAGGTGTCGCTGGTCGCCGACGCCGACCAGATCCCCGTCACGGGGGACGACGCCGGTGTCGTCACCATGATGACGCTGCACACCGCCAAGGGCCTGGAGTTCCCGGTCGTGTTCCTGACCGGCCTGGAGGACGGCGTCTTCCCGCACCTGCGCGCCCTCGGCGACCCGCGGGAACTGGAGGAGGAGCGCCGCCTGGCCTACGTGGGCATCACCCGCGCCCAGCAGCGGCTGTTCCTGTCCCGGGCGCAGGTGCGCACCAGCTGGGGGCAGCCGGCCTACAACCCGCCGTCCCGGTTCCTCGACGAGATCCCGCCCGACACCGTGCACTGGGCCCGGCTGGAGCCGGCTCCCGCGAAGTCGAGCTACACCTCGGCGCAGTCCCGGGTGGCCGCGACCGGGCTGTCCACCGGCGGCCTGCGCGGAGGTGCGGGCAACCGGGCGATCATCTCGGTCGACGTCGGCGACCGGGTCAGCCACGACGCGTTCGGGTTGGGCACCGTCGTCGAGGTCACCGGCGCCGGTGACAAGGCCCAGGCCACCGTCGACTTCGGCTCCGGCGGCACCAAGCGCCTCGTCCTGCGCTACGCCCCACTGGTGAAGTTGTAGCCCGAGGAGCGGGGGCCCGAAGGGTCCCCCGACGAGGGCTCGGAGTCGCGGCAGCCAGATGGACCGCTCGGGAAGTCGCGTCACACGAGGCGGGCCGCCCTGCGAGGTGCCGCGAGGAGCGGGGCCCGAAGGGTCCCCGACGAGCGTGCAGGATCGGCTCATCGCAGCACGGGACGGCACCTGGCCGCGGTGATCGGGCAGAGCCCGATCGATCAGATACTCACGCCGCGTTCGGCGAGGTACTCCTGCGGGTCGATCGGGCGGCCGTCCTCCCCGCCACGGTGGATCTCGTAGTGCAGGTGCGGCCCGGTCGAGTAGCCCTCGTTGCCGACCTTCGCGATCTGGTCGCCGGCGTGGACGATGTCGCCGGCCGAGACGTCGTAGTAGCGCATGTGGCCGTAGATGTGGACGTTGCCGTCGGCGTCCTGGATGTAGACGGCGTTGCCGAAGCCCGAGGCCCTGCCGGCGCGGATCACCACGCCGTCCGTCGCCGCGTAGATCGGCGTGCCCAGAGGCGCGGCCATGTCCAGTCCGTAGTGCATCTGGCCCCAGCGCATGCAGTAGCAGGTGGTGAGGCGGAACTCGGTGACGGGCCGCACGGTCTTGGGCTCGCGCGCAGCGCGGGACGCGGCGAGCTCGTTCAGACGGGCCTGCGCCTCGGCCTGGGTGAGCCCCTGGCGCACGCCGGCCTCGTCCATGCCGGTGAGCCCCAGGTCCGACGCGACGCCCAGTCCGTAGTCGGAGGCGTCGGCGGTGATGACCTCCGAACCAGCCCCGGTCAGGCTCGGCACGGCGGCCAGGACGGCGCCGGCGACGAGCGCGGCGAACCACAGCGGAGCGCGGCGGCCGGGCGGGTGCGGGAGGCGGCGGGCGCGGCGCGTCCGCGGGGGAGTCGCGCTCTCGGGAGTTCCGAGGGCCTCGGGGGTCTCGAGCGTCTCGAGGGTCTCGGTGGCGGGGCGGGTGACCTCGCGCGCGGACCCGGGTCGCTCGAGGACCTGGGGTGCACTGCTGCGAGACACCGGCGCACCTTTCACGGACGGGGCGCTGGTGGGCACCAGCGCCGTGATCGGACCGTAACGATGTGTCAGGACGCGACCAAGCACCGCACTGCACGTGTCGCGATCTTTACAAGGCGTGATGTCGACACGGGCTGATGCTTCGGCAGATATCGGGCAGGGCGAGGCTCGGCGACCCCTGCTGGGGAGCGCCTCGGACGCGCGAGGGTCGAGGGGCCTCGCTCAGGCCGCGCGGGCCGCCGTCATGTCGGCGCCGCGGCGACCGGCCAGGGTCACCGCCACCTCGTCGACCACGCCCCGGTGGATGGGCAGCGACATGTGGCCGACCCCGCGGACCAGCAGATTGCGGGCAGCGAGATCGGGGTGGTCGCACCGCCCCGAGCTCGTGGGCAGGACCATCTGGTCGAGGTCGCTGTAGATCGCGGTGACCCGGGTCGTCACGTCGCGCGCAGGCTGCTCGAGCTCCCGCAACACCGGGGATCCGGGGCGCAGCTGCCGGATGAGCGGCGTCGGGACGACGTGGGCCAGCAGCGAACCCTGGTGCGGCGTCCCGAGGGTGATCAGGGAGTCGATCCGCCGGTCGCCGCCCAGGCGCTGCACGAGATAGCGGGAGATCAGCCCGCCCAGGCTGTGCCCGACGACGTGGACGCGTTCGTGCCCGGTCTGCTCGCACACCCGCTCGATGTGGGCGCCGAGATCGGCCGCGCAGCGCGCGATGTCGGAGGACAGCGGGCTGTAGTTCCAGGAACAGACGTCGGTGAAGCCCCGCCGCCGCAGGCCGCGGCGCATCACGGCGAAGATCGACCGGTTGTCGACCAGGCCGTGCACCAGCAGCACCGGGATGCGCGCGGCCAGCGGGTCGGCCGCGAACAGGGCCCGGACGGCGGCGGGCTGCTCACCCGGCCGTACTCGCGGGTCGGGGCGCAGCTCCTCGGTGCGGGTGCCGAGCGGGTACATGAGCACGTGGGCGCCGACCCAGGCCAGTTCGGTGAGTCCGCCGGTCAGCGCGGCGGGGCTGCACAGCGCGCGCAGTCCACCCCGTGGCGCTCCCTCGGGAACGGCCGTGATGTGCGACTCTGGACCTGAGTCCGCGACGAACGATCGACCCATCGCCGGTTCCTCCCCGTGTGTCCCCTCGGTGCCGGCACGTGGGTTCGGCCTCGCAGGTGGACGGTGCGCGTGTCGTGCTCCGTTCACCCGACGGTAATGCCCCTGTGTGGCTGGCGTCACACATACCCGACCCATCCTCGGCCGATCGACGCCGGACCGTGACCATTGCTGCTGAAGGGGGAACCGTGTCCGCCCGCGACGCCCGCACCGGGCCCGCCCGCGACCGTGCATCCGCGAAGGGACGGCGCTCGGGAGCCCCGACCCGCACCGGGAACGCCCGCTCCGATCGCGAGCGGGCGGGCAACGCGCGCCCGTCCGCCCGCCGCGCCGGCTCCGCGCGCAGCGGCGCGACGCCCCCCGGCGACGGCCTGGTCATCGGGCCGGTCCCGCCCCTGGCCCGCGTGACCGGTGCCCTCCTGGTCCTGGCCGGCCTCGCCGGTGCCGCCGGCCTGCTGCCCACCTACCTGGTGGTCGGGGGAGAGGCGATCTCCCAGGCGACCGGGATTGGCGGGGTCCTGGTCGGCCTGCTCGTGCCGGTGGCGCACGTGGCCGTGGGAGGCGTGCTGCTGCGCGGCGCCGTCCCCAAGTTCGGGCTGGCCTACGCGGGGGTCGCCGCCGCCCTGGCCGGCGGCCAGTTGCTCATCGAGATCTACCGCGGCAGCAGCTCCACCGCCCGCCCCGGGGTCGAGGTCCTCGCCGGCAACCTGGTGCTGACCAGCGGGATCGAGACCGGTCCCGGCTGGGTGCTCGCCGCGGTCGCGCTCGCCCTCACAGTGGTGGCCGGCGTCGTCGCGGCGCTCGCCTGGGGCCGCACGGTCATGGAGGACGGCGGGGCGCTGGACTCCGCCCGGTCCGTACTGGCCGGAGCCGCAGTGCTGCTGGGGGTCACCGCCGTGCTGAGCCTGTCGCTGCCCGCGGCCGACGTCCCCGACCGCATCGTCACCGACCCCGCCACCGGCCTGCAGACCGTGGTCACGCAGGAGGGCCCCCAGGCCCTGCTCGAGCGGCCGGGGTTCGCGCTGCTCGGCGGGCTGCTGCTCGCCGGCGCGGTCGTGCTCTGCTCGGTCGTGGCGCCGTCGCTGCGACCCCGCCTGGCGGTGGTCGGCGGCCTCCTAGCCATCGCGGTGACCGTGCTGGCCGCGGGGCTCACGGGCCTGCGGGACGCCGCCTCGCCCGACCTGGAGTGGACCCTGCCGGGTGCCGGGCTGGTGCTGGCCGGCGTGGGCTACGTCGCGCTCACGATCACGGCCTGGCGGCTGCGCCGCGGGTGAGCCTTACGCTGACCCCCATGGCCGACGAACGAATCCGGGTGGTCATCGCCAAACCCGGTCTGGACGGGCACGACCGCGGCGCCAAGGTGGTCGCCCGCGCGCTCCGCGACGCAGGCATGGAGGTCGTCTACACCGGCCTCCACCAGACGCCGGAGCAGATCGTCGAGACCGTCGTCCAGGAGGACGCCGACGCCGTCGGACTCTCGGTGCTCTCCGGCGCGCACATGACGCTGTTCGCCCGCCTGGCCGAGCTCATGCGCGAGCGCGAGGTGGACGACGTCGTGGTGTTCGGCGGCGGGATCATCCCCGACGAGGACATCCCCGAGCTCGAGAAGCTCGGCGTCACCAAGGTGTTCACCCCCGGGGCCACCACCACGGACATCGTCGACTGGGTCCGCGCGAACGTCGGGACGCCGGCCGACGCCTGAAGGGGGCCACGACGGCCGTCGCGGCCCCCCTTTCTTATCAGCCGACGACCGGCAGCGTCAGCTCCTGGGTGATCCCCGAGCCCGTGCTCAGCGTGACCGCCTGCCGCAGGTTCGAGCCGCGGTAGGCCATGTCGCCGCCGGCGACGACCAGGGCCAGCCGGTGTCCGGCCTCGAAGCGGTGCACGATCCCGGGCAGCTCGATCGTGACCGGCTGCGTCACGTCCGTGACGCGGGCCGGGGAGATCAGCCGGTTCGGCAGCTCGACGGGCGTGCCGTCGGGCCCGATGTCGTACAGCTTGACGAACAGCACGAGTTCGCCGTCGGGGCCCAGCGCCTGCGTCGCCGCCGCCGAGGAGTCCAGCGTCACGGTGACGTGCGGGGAGCCGACGACGTCGACCGGCGCGGCGAGCGGCTCGGTCGCGAACTGGATCGAGCTGCCCGGCGGGTCGAACACCGGCTGCGACTGGTCGAGGGCCGACGTCTCGGTGTAGTTCGGCCCGATCGGCGCGGTGCTGGCGTAGGCGCTGCTGCCGGAGGCCACCGCCGACGGGTCGCTGACCAGGGAGCCGCCCTCGGGGCCCTCGCTCGACAGGAAGAACCGCTGCTCGGTGCCGACGGGGTAGGCGGCCGCGGAGGTGTAGGCCTGCTCGACGTCGCCGGTCTCCTCGAACACCCAGTCGCGGTAGTAGGAGAAGTTCAGCTCCGGCGCCGGGCCGGTGCCGCGGACGTAGTGCTCGAACCAGGCGAGCGCCTGGCGCCCCTGCAGCGACTCCGCGGGGTGTCGCATGTCCAGCTCGCCCTCGACCGGGGCGGAGTTGCTGTGGCCCCACGACTGCCAGACCAGCGACACCGGGGTTCCCTGCGCCTTCAGCGAGGTGTAGGTGGCCACGGACTCCTGCAGGTTGAACAGGGTGTCGGCCTGGCCCTGGCCGATCAGGGTGGGCACCCGGACGTCGGACATGTAGCTCGCCACCGAGTTGGAGCGCAGGAAGTCGATCGACGCCTGGCTCGGGTAGCCCAGCGTGGCCACCTCCGCGAGGGCGGTGCAGACCGGCCGGTCGAAGTTGGCGCAGCCCTCGGTCACGAACTTCGACCAGTTGTCGCCGTCCTCGGGGGACGGCAGGTCCTGGGCGCCGTTCGCGACGCCGACGGTGGTGAACAGCGCCGCCCACTGGTACTTGAAGACGCCGGTGCCGCCGTACGTGACCGAGCCGCTGTCCGCCGTCCCACCCGGCAGGCTGCTGTTCTCCGGCGCCAGCGAGTAGGCGAGGTCGTTCCAGGTGATCAGCGGGATGATCGCGTCGAGCCGGTCGGTGCCTGCCGCGTGCTCGACCGCGGCGGCGGCGAACTGGATCTGCCCGCCGTAGGAGCCGCCGGTCATGCCGACGGCCGGGTCGTGCTTCGTGCCGGTCTCCCGGTCCTCGCGGATGACCTGGTTCACGACGACCTGCTCGCCGGTCGCGTCGTCCACCGCGGAGATCCTCCGGTCGCCGCCGAGGAAGCGCATCAGCTGGCTCGCGGCCGCGCCGTCGTGCTCGCGGTCGTCGAGCGTGATCGGGCAGGTGTCGCCGTCGACGAACCCGATGCCGGTGTAGGAGAGGGTCACGTACCCGTGCTCGCCGAAGCCCTGCGCCAGGTCGGCCTGGTCCTCCTTGGTGCCGCCGAAGCCGTTGGTGGCCAGCAGCGCGGGTGCCGGGTTCCTCCTGCTCACGCCGTCGGGCACGTACAGGTCGGCGTCGATCTGGCAGGTCCGGTTCTCCGGGCCGAGACCGGTGACCGTGATCGTCAGGTCGCGGGCGACGATGTCGGCGGCAGCGGACGGCGCGGCGGCGGCGAAGCCGGCCGAGGTCAGTGCGGCGGTCATCAGAACGGTGGCAGCGCGTCGCACTGGGTTCTCCTCGTCGTCGCGGGGGACGTGCGGGCAGTGAGGGGGGCCCGATGGTGTGACGCATCGTGTGATGCCCACCACCGTGCCCCGCGCTGTACAACGCCCGGAGGAGCGACGAGGTTACGGGCGGGCTACGGTGCCTGTTCGTGGATCTCTTCGAGTACCAGGCCCGTGACCTGTTGGCCTCGCACGGTGTCCCCGTGCTCCCCGGCGGTGTCGCCGAGACGCCGGACGAGGCGGAGGCGATCGCGCGCGAGATCGCCGCGCCCGTCGTCGTCAAGGCGCAGGTGAAGGTCGGTGGCCGCGGCAAGGCCGGCGGCGTGAAGCTCGCCGACAACCCGGAGGACGCCAAGGCGCGCGCCCAGGACATCCTCGGCCTGGACATCAAGGGGCACATCACCCACAAGGTGATGGTGGCCCAGGCCAGCGACATCGCCGAGGAGTACTACTTCTCCTACCTGCTCGACCGGTCGAACCGCACCTTCCTGGCGATGGCCTCGAAGGAGGGCGGCATGGAGATCGAGCAGCTCGCGGTCGAGCGGCCCGAGGCCCTGGCCCGCATCCCGATCGACGCGAGCAAGGGCGTCGACGAGGCCACGGCGGCCGAGATCGTCGACGCGGCGAACTTCCCCGCCGAGGTGCGCGACCAGGTGATCGCGATCGCCGTCCAGCTGTGGGAGGTCTTCACGCAGGAGGACGCCACGCTGGTCGAGATCAACCCGCTGGCCAAGGCCCCCGACGGCACCGTGCTGGCGCTCGACGCGAAGGTCACCCTCGACGAGAACGCCGCCTTCCGTCAGCCGGCGCACGCGGCGCTCGAGGACTCCGCCGCCGCCGACCCGCTCGAGGCCGCGGCCAAGGAGAAGGACCTCAACTACGTCAAGCTCGAGGGCGAGGTCGGCATCATCGGCAACGGCGCCGGGCTCGTGATGAGCACCCTGGACGTCGTCGCGTACGCCGGTGAGGAGTTCGGTGGCGTCAAGCCGGCCAACTTCCTCGACATCGGCGGCGGCGCCTCGGCCGAGGTCATGGGCAACGGGCTGCACATCATCCTGTCCGACCCGGCCGTGAAGAGCGTGTTCGTCAACGTCTTCGGTGGGATCACCGCCTGCGACGCCGTCGCCAACGGCATCGTCGCGGCCCTGCAGCACCTTGGCGACGAGGCGACCAAGCCGCTGGTCGTCCGCCTCGACGGCAACAACGTCGAGGAGGGCCGCCGGATCCTCGCCGAGGCCAACCACCCCCTGGTGACCGTGGTCGACACGATGGACGGCGCCGCGCGCCGGGCCGCCGAGCTCGCCGCCGCCTGATCCGCCCCGACACCCGACAGGACTCCAGACAGATGTCGATCTTCCTCAACGAGAACAGCAAGGTCATCGTCCAGGGCATGACCGGTTCCGAGGGGCGCAAGCACACCCAGCGCATGCTCGCCTCGGGCACCGCCATCGTGGGCGGCGTCAACCCGAAGAAGGCCGGTGAGTCCGTCGACTTCGACGGCGCCAGCGTGCCCGTCTTCGGCAGCGTCGCCGAGGCCATGAAGGAGACCGGCGCCGACGTCAGCGTCATCTTCGTGCCGCCGCCGTTCGCCAAGGGCGCCGTCATCGAGGCCGTCGACGCCCAGATCGGCCTCGCCGTCGTCATCACCGAGGGCATCCCGGTGCACGACTCGACCTTCTTCTGGGCGCACGCCCAGGGCGGCGCCACCCGGATCATCGGCCCGAACTGCCCCGGCCTGATCAGCCCCGGGCGGTCGAACGCCGGCATCATCCCGGCCAACATCACCAAGCAGGGCAAGATCGGCCTGGTCAGCAAGTCGGGCACGCTGACCTATCAGATGATGTACGAGCTGCGGGACATCGGCTTCTCCACCGCCGTCGGCATCGGCGGTGACCCGGTCATCGGCACCACGCACATCGACTGCCTGCAGGCCTTCCAGGACGACCCGGAGACCGAGGCCATCGTGATGATCGGTGAGATCGGCGGCGACGCCGAGGAGCGGGCCGCCGACTTCGTCAAGGCCAACGTCACCAAGCCGGTCGTCGGCTACGTCGCCGGGTTCACCGCCCCCGAGGGCAAGACGATGGGCCACGCCGGCGCCATCGTGTCGGGCTCGTCGGGCACGGCCCAGGCGAAGAAGGAGGCCCTCGAGGCCGCCGGTGTCCGGGTGGGCAAGACCCCCTCGGAGACCGCGAACCTCATGCGGGAGATCGTCGGCTAGGAGCAGGACCCAGTCCTCCTCACCGCTCGCAGGCTCGCGGCGAGCCTCAGGACGGGGCCGCCCCGCACGTCGTGCCACTGCCCGGCCGCCTCGTCAGAGGCCGCCGGGCAGTGGTGCGTGCGGGGCCGTTGATCACGGTCGGGCGACACGAGGCGCGCCACGGTTGCGGCGCGCCACGCGGGCGACCACGATGCGCCCCGATACCCGACGCTCCAAGGGAGAGCCCTGCGATGACCTCCGGCCAGCCTCCACAGCCGCCCCTGGGCGGTCCGCCGCCTCCCGGCGGGCAGCCGCCCGCGGGCGGTCAGCAGCCCGGGTACGGACCCCCGCCGGGCTACGGCCAGCAGCCGCCGCAGCAGCCCGCCTACGGCCAGCAGGCCCCGGGCCAGCAGCCGTACGGCCAGCAGCAGCCCTACGGTCAGCAGCCCGGCTACGGCCAGCCGAACCCCTACGGCCAGCCTGCGGGCACCGGTGGCGGCTTCTCGTTCGACGTGAAGAAGCTGAAGATGGCCGACTACGTCATCGCCGGCGGCACCGTGCTGTACCTGATCCTCGCGCTGTTCCCGTGGTACGAGTTCGACTTCGGCTTCGACGTCCCCGGGGTCGACGCGAGCGTGAGCGGGTTCTCCGGCTCGGGCAACGTGACGACCGCCTTCGTGCTGCTCCTCCTGGCCACGGCGTGGGCGTTGCTGCCGGCGTTCTTCGACCTCAAGCTCGGGTTCCCCCGGGGCTGGATCACGGTCGGTCTGGTCGCCCTCGCGTGGGTGCTGACCCTCTTCGCGTGGATCTCGACGTTCGACTGGGAGTTCTCGGTCTGGGCGCTGCTCGGCTTCCTGACCGCGACGGTGCTCCTGCTGTTCGCGGTGCTCGGTCTGCTCCCGGAGCTGCGCAACCGCCCGGCGCTGCCCGGTGGCCTGGCCAACGCCGCCCAGTGGGCCAACCAGCCCGCGCCCGACCTGGGCCAGCAGTTCGGCGGCCAGCCCGGCCAGCCCCAGGCGCCGCAGCAGCCCGGTCAGCAGTACGGCCAGCCGTCCTACGGCCAGCCCCCTGCCGGCCAGCCGATGCCGCCGCAGCAGCAGCCCGGCCAGTACAGCCCGCCCCCGCCGCCGGCCCCGCCGTCGTCGGGCTACGGGCAGCAGCCCGGTGGCCCCACCGCTCCCGGCCAGGGTCCGGACCGGCCGGCGGGCGGCTTCTGACCTGATCCGTCCGCCGCCCCGGCGCGGGTGCCGACGAACCGGCGACGGTTTGCGAGAGTGGGGGCGTGGTCTCCCTGCTCGCACGGCTTCCCCGGCGCGGGGGCGGCGACGGACCGGGACCGTTGTCGCCGGTCTGGCTCGCCGTGGCCGCGGCGGTCGCGGTATCGGTCACCGGCCTGGTCGGCCTGGGCCTCGCCGTCGTCGTGGTGTCGACCCTGGACCCGTCCGGGGGACTGACCGTCGGGGGATCGACGGCCCTAGCCGGACGGCTGTGGCTGCTCGCCCAGGGCGGTGAGATCGACGCCGACTCCGGCCCGATCGTGCTCGCCCCCCTGCTGCTGACCCTGCTGGTCGCGTGGGGGTTGTCGCGGGCGGGCCGCGGGGTCGTGCGGCTGGCCGGGACGACCACCGTCCGCGAGGTCGCCCGCGACACCGGGACGATCGGCGGCGTCCACGTCGTCCTCGCGCTGCTGCTCGCCGTGGTCCTCGACGGGCCGGGAGCGGGGGTCGGCTTTCTCCGCACGACCGCCGGTGCCGCCGTGCTGGCGCTGGCCGCGGTCGGGTGGGGCACGGCGCGCGAGTCCGGGGTGCTCGACGCCCTGCTGGACCGGTTGCCGGGGCCGGTGCGGCCCGTGCTGCGCGGTGTCCTGGCCGGCCTGCTCACCGCGGTCGCCCTGTGCACCGCCGTGGTCGCCGTCGCGGTGGCCGCGGACTCCGCCGGCTACGCGGCGCTCTCCCGCTCGCTCGGTGGCGCGGGGGCGGGCGCGCTCGGACTGCTCCTGCTGGCACTGCTCCTGCTCCCCAACGCCGCGATCGCCGTCCTCGGGCTCGCCGCGGGGCCGGGCTTCCTCGTCGGCTCGGGCACGCTGGTCTCGGTCCACGGCGTGACCCTCGGGTCGGTGCCGGCGCTGCCCCTGCTCGCGGCGCTGCCCGACACCCAGGCGGTGCCGCTGATCGCCTTCGTCTCCCAGGCCGTGCCTGCGGTGGCCGGGCTGGTCGCGGGCGCGACGGTCGGCCGGTGGTTCACCGCCCGCGACGGCGGCTCGGTGGTCGCCGGGCTGGCGGGGATCGGCGCGGGCGTCCTGCTGGGCGTCGCCAGCGGCGCGCTGGCCTTCGTGGCCGGCGGCTCGCTGGGGGACGGCGCCCTGGCCGAGGTCGGCGCTCCCGCCGTCGCCACGGGGATCGCGGTCGCTGCGCAGAGCGGGATCGCGGCCGCGGTGGCGGCGACGATCACCCGCTGGCGGGCGCTGGGTTGACAGAGGACCCCCTCGCCCCCCACCGCTCGCACGCTCGCGTCGGGCCCCTGCGAGGGGGCCGGAGGACGGGGTCCTTATAGGGTCGGTGCCGTGCGCCCAGCCGAGCCGACCCCTCGGGCGCGCGTGGTCGTGCTGCTGTCCGGTGCCGGGTCGCTCTGCGCCGCACTGCTGGCCGCCACCGACGACCCGGCCTACCCGGCGACGGTGGTCGCCGTCGGCGCCGACCGGGAGGCGGCCGGTCTCGAGCACGCCCGCCGGCGCGGCGTCCCCACGTTCCTCTGCGCCCTCGGCGATCACCGCGACCGCGCGCACTGGGACCAGGCCCTCGCCGATGCCATCGCCGCCCACGACCCCGATCTGGTGGTCTCGGCGGGGTTCATGAAGATCGTCGGCCCGGCCGTGCTCGCGGCGTTCGGCGGCCGGCTGATCAACACCCACCCGGCCCTGCTGCCGGCCTTCCCCGGGGCCCACGCGGTGAGGGATGCGCTGGCCGCGGGGGTGACCGTCACCGGCTCGACCGTGCACGTCGTGGACGCCGGGGTCGACACCGGACCGGTGCTGGCCCAGCGCGAGGTCGCCGTCCTCCCCGGGGACGACGAGGCGAGCCTGCACGAGCGGATCAAGGACGTGGAGCGCGAGCTCCTGGTGCAGACGGTGGCCGAGCTCGTGCCCGCCGTCCTGGAGAGGAAGACCCACCCATGACCGAGTCCACCCCGAGCCGTACCCCGATCCGCCGTGCCCTGCTCGGCGTCTACGACAAGACCGGCGTCGAGGAGCTCGCCCGCGGGCTGGCCGCCGCCGGTGTGGAGCTCGTGAGCACGGGAGCCACCGCCCGCCGGATCGCCGACGCCGGCGTGCCGGTGACGCCGGTCGAGCAGGTGACCGGCTTCCCGGAGTGCCTCGACGGCCGGGTGAAGACCCTGCACCCCGCGGTGCACGCCGGGATCCTGGCCGACCGCCGCAAGCCCGAGCACGTGGCGCAGCTCGAGGAGCTGGGCATCGCACCGTTCGACCTGGTCGTGGTGAACCTCTACCCGTTCACCGAGACGGTGGCCTCGGGTGCGAGCCCCGACGAGTGCGTGGAGCAGATCGACATCGGCGGCCCGGCCATGGTGCGGGCCGCGGCCAAGAACCACCCGTCGGTCGCCGTCGTCGTCGATCCGGCGCGGTACGGGGAGGTGCTGGCTGCCGTCGCCGAGGGCGGCTTCACCCTGGCCGAGCGGCAGAAGCTGGCGGCGGCCGCCTTCCGCCACACGGCGACCTACGACATCGCCGTCGCCTCGTGGATGGGCAACGTGCTCGCCCCGGACGACGACAGCGGCTTCCCGGCCTGGGTCGGCGCCACCTGGGACCGCGCCGACGTGCTGCGCTACGGCGAGAACCCGCACCAGAACGCCGCCCTGTACCGCAGCTGGCAGCCCGGCCTGGCGCACGCCGAGCAGCTGCACGGCAAGGCGATGTCCTACAACAACTACGTCGACACCGACGCCGCCTGGCGGGCCGCGCACGACCACGCCGATCCGTGTGTCGCGATCATCAAGCACGCCAACCCGTGCGGGATCGGCGTCGGGATCGACATCGCCTCGGCGCACCGGAAGGCGCACGCCTGCGACCCGACGTCGGCCTTCGGCGGCGTGATCGCGGCCAACCGCGAGGTCGGCCTGACGATGGCCGAGCAGATCGCCGAGGTGTTCACCGAGGTCGTCGTCGCGCCGTCGTTCACCGACGACGCCGTGGCGGTGCTGACCGCGAAGAAGAACATCCGGCTGCTGCGGTTGCCGCACGTGCCGGGGGCCGGCGCGGAGATGCGCCCGGTCAGTGGGGGCCTCCTGCTGCAGGTGAGCGACCGCATCGACGCCCCGGGCGACGACCCGACGACGTGGACGCTGGCCACCGGTGAACCGCTCGACGCCGCGGGCCTCGACGACCTGGTCTTCGCCTGGCGGTCGGTGCGGGCGGTGAAGAGCAACGCGATCCTGCTCGCGCACGACAAGGCGACCGTCGGCGTCGGCATGGGGCAGGTCAACCGGGTGGACTCCGCCCGCCTCGCGGTGGCTCGCGCAGGGGACCGGGCGACCGGCTCGGTCGCGGCCTCCGACGCGTTCTTCCCGTTCGCCGACGGCCTGCAGGTGCTGCTCGACGCGGGCGTGCGGGCGGTCGTCCAGCCGGGGGGGTCGGTGCGCGACGAGGAGGTCGTGGCCGCGGCGGCGGCGGCCGGGGTGCCGCTCTACCTCACCGGCACCCGCCACTTCGCGCATTAGCGGTGGGGCGTTGATCAGCTCGCGACCCCACGTGCGGCCACCGGAGAGCGGCACCGAGCACGAGGGCCTCGACCTCGCGCGGGTCGACTGGTGGGGGGCCGAGCTGGAGGGGGTCACGTTCACCCGCTGCCGGTTCGACGACGCCGGGCTCGAGGAGCTGGTGACCCGGCGGTGCGTCTTCGACCAGTGCGTGCTCACCGGGGTGCGGCTCGGCGGCTCGCGGCACCTGGGCTCGGCGTTCCTGTCCTGCCGGTTCGACCGCGCGCGGCTGTTCGACGTCACGTGGGAGGGCTGCAAGCTCACCGGCTCGCAGTTCCCGGGCGCGGAGCTGCGGCCGATGACCTCGACCGGCAGTGACTGGAGCTACACGTCGCTGCGCGGCGCCGACCTGTCGGCGCTCGTCCTGACCGGTCAGCGGTTCCGGGAGGCCGATCTGACCGACGCCGACCTGCGCGGTACCGACCTGAGCCACGCCGACCTCGACCGCGCCCGCCTGCAGAACGCCAAGCTGCGGGGCGCCGACCTGCGCGGCGCCAGGACCGATGAGGTGAACTGGCGCGCGTTCGAACTCACCGGCGTGCGGATCGACCTGATGCAGGCGGTCCAGTTCGCCGCCGCCCACGGCGCCCAGGTGGCGGATTAGGTCAGCGGCGCCGTGCTGGCGTACTTGGGACCGCTCAGCAGGGCCTTGAGGCTGCCGAGCAGCCCGAGCGCCGGGACGGCGATGGCGAACCAGAAGCCCAGGTCGAACTCGCTGAAGTCGAAGCCGGCGTCGGCGAGGGGGACGAGCACCGCCGCCGCGGCCGCCAGGCTCACGACGAGCGCCAGGATGCCGAGGAAACGGTGCGTCTTGGCCGGCACGAACATCAGCAGGCCGAGGACGAACAGCACCCCGCCGCCGAGCACGATCGTCAACGGCTGCCAGAAGCCCGAGCTGAAGACATCGCCGAAGCTCTCCCCCCACCGGTCGAACCCGTCGCGCACGAGGTCCAGGCCGGACTCGCTCGCGCCGTTCACCCAGCGCAGCAGCAGGCTGACCGCGGCGGCCACCCCGGCCAGGACGAGCAGCAGGGCGGCGAACGCGTCGGGCCGGCGCTGCGCGATCGGCGTCGTCGTGTACTTGGGCGCGGTGTAGTAGTTCTCGCTCGCACCGACCGGGCCGTGGGCGCCGGAGCTGACCCCGTGCGCCTCCGAGGGCGGCGTGTACGCCGGCTGCCCGCCCACCGCCGTGCTGCCGTGGGGCGGGGTCTGGTCACGTTCGGTCATGTGCACTCCTCGGCGATCGGCAGGCACGGGGGAGTCGCCTCCCGCCTGCGGAGCCTAGGACCGCAGCGCCGGTCGCGGGGGTCTCTCCTGCACACTGTCGGTCGTGCCCGCGACGATCCTCGACGGCAAGGCCACGGCAGCGACGATCCGCGGCGAGCTCACCGAGCGCGTGTCGGTGCTGGCCCAGGCCGGCCGCCGGCCCGGCCTCGGCACGCTGCTCGTCGGCGACGACCCGGGCAGCCGCTGGTACGTCAACGCCAAGCACTCCGACTGCGCGCAGGTCGGCATCGCCAGCATCCAACGCGAGCTGCCGGCCACCGCCACCCAGGACGAGGTCCTCGCCGTGGTCGCCGAGCTCAACGCCGACCCCGCCTGCACCGGGTACATCGTCCAGCTGCCGCTGCCGCCGCAGATCTCGGAGTCCGTCGTCCTGGAGGCCATGGACCCGGCCAAGGACGCCGACGGCCTGCACCCGGTCAACCTGGGCCGCCTGGTCCTCAACGTGCCGGGCGCGCTGCCGTGCACCCCGGTCGGGATCGTCGAGCTGCTCCGCCGTTACGGCGTCCCCATCGCCGGCGCCGAGGTCGTGGTGATCGGCCGCGGCATCACCGTCGGTCGCCCGCTCGGCCTGCTGCTGACCCGCCGCAGCGAGAACGCCACCGTGACCCTGTGCCACACCGGCACGCGCGACCTCGCCGCGCACGTGCGCGGCGCCGACATCGTCGTCGCGGCTGCCGGGGTGCCCGGCCTGGTCACCGCGGACATGGTCAAGCCGGGGGCCGCCGTCCTCGACGTGGGGGTCAGCCGCGTCGACGGCAAGATCGCCGGGGACGTCGCCCTCGACGTCCTCGAGGTGGCCGGCCACGTCGCCCCCAACCCCGGCGGTGTCGGGCCGATGACCCGGGCGATGCTGCTGGCCAACGTCGTCGCCGCCGCCGAGCAGCAGGCCGCCGCGCACCCGACGACGGCGCTGCCCAGCCGGGCATGACCCGCCCGCCGCTCTACGTCCGGCGGCCCTTCCTCGCCGGGGTGGTCCGCCAGCTGCCCCTGTTCGCGGTGCTGGTCGCCGTCGGCATCGGGCTGCTGCTGGTCACCCTGGAGTACTGGCGCCGGGGCCTCGTCGTCATCGGGCTGGCGCTCGTGGGTGCCGCGCTGCTGCGGCTGCTCCTCCCGGTGCGCCGGGTGGGATTCCTCGCCGTCCGCAGCCGGCCGGTCGACGTCGTCCTGCTGGGCGGTGCCGGCGCCGTGCTGACGGTGATCGCTCTCGCCATCCCGTCCGCCTGACTCGGGGCGCCCGACCCGGGCGGGCGAGGGCCTGGATCCACCGATAGGTTGACCGTCATGGCTGAGAGTTCGCGGAACGGCAAGGTCACCGTCGTCGGCGCCGGTTTCTACGGCTCGACCACGGCCCTCCGACTGGCCGAGTACGACATCTTCGAGACCGTCGTGCTCACCGACATCGTGGAGGGCAAGCCCGAGGGCATCGCGCTGGACATGAACCAGTCGCGGCCGATCGAGGGCTTCGAGACGAAGATCGTCGGCGTCGGCGGGGGCTCCTACGAGGGCACCGAGAACTCCGACGTCGTGGTGATCACCGCGGGCCTCCCGCGCAAGCCCGGCATGAGCCGGATGGATCTCATCGAGACGAACGCGAAGATCGTCCGCGACGTCGCCGAGAACATCGCGCGCACCTCGCCCGAGGCCGTGATCATCGTCGTGTCCAACCCGCTGGACGAGATGACCGCGCTGGCGCAGCTGGCCACCGGATTCCCGAAGCACCGGGTCATGGGTCAGGCGGGCATGCTCGACACCGCGCGCTTCACCAACAACGTGGCCGAGGAACTCGGCGTCCCTGTGAGCTCGGTGCGCACGCTGACCCTCGGCTCGCACGGCGACACGATGGTGCCGGTGCCCTCGCGCTGCACCGTCGACGGCAAGCCGCTGTCCGACGTCATGGCGCAGGACCGCATCGACCACCTGGTCGACCGCACCCGCAACGGCGGGGCCGAGGTCGTCGCCCTGCTCAAGACCGGTTCGGCGTACTACGCGCCGTCGGCCGCCGCGGCCCGCATGGCCCGCGCCGTGATGGAGGACTCCGGCGCGGTCATGCCGGTCTGCGCCTGGGTCGACGGCGAGTACGGCATCTCCGGCGTGTACCTCGGCGTCGAGGCCGAGATCGGTCGCGAGGGCGTGAAGAAGGTCGTCGAGGGCGACTTGTCCGAGACGGAGCTGGCCGGGCTGCGCGAGGCGGCCGAGGCCGTGCGCGCCAAGCAGGCCGACGTAGCCGATCTCTGATCTGCAACTCCTGAGAGGAACCACCTGACGTGAGCAAGATCAAGGTCGAGGGCACCGTCGTCGAACTCGACGGCGACGAGATGACCCGGATCATCTGGCAGTTCATCAAGGACCAGCTGATCCTCCCGTACCTCGACGTCAACCTCGAGTACTACGACCTCGGCATCGAGAAGCGCGACGAGACCGACGACCAGATCACGGTCGACGCGGCCGAGGCCATCAAGCGCCACGGCGTCGGCGTCAAGTGCGCCACGATCACGCCCGACGAGGCGCGGGTCGAGGAGTTCGGCCTCAAGCGGATGTACCGCTCCCCGAACGGCACGATCCGCAACATCCTCGGCGGCGTGATCTTCCGCGAGCCGATCATCATGTCCAACGTGCCGCGGCTGGTGCCGGGCTGGACCAAGCCGATCGTCGTCGGCCGCCACGCCTTCGGCGACCAGTACCGGGCCACCGACTTCCGGTTCCCGGGCGAGGGCACGCTGACGATCACCTTCACGCCGAAGGACGGGTCCGCCCCGATCGAGCACGAGGTCTTCCAGTCGCCGGGCGCCGGTGTCGCGATGGCGATGTACAACCTCGACGACTCGATCCGCGACTTCGCCCGGGCCTCGATGAACTACGGTCTGCAGCGCGGGTACCCGGTCTACCTGTCGACGAAGAACACGATCCTCAAGGCCTACGACGGCCGGTTCAAGGACCTGTTCGCCGAGGTCTTCGAGGCCGAGTTCAAGGACAAGTTCGAGGTGGCCGGCATCACCTACGAGCACCGGCTGATCGACGACATGGTCGCCGCGTCCCTCAAGTGGGAGGGCGGTTACGTCTGGGCGTGCAAGAACTACGACGGCGACGTGCAGTCCGACACCGTCGCCCAGGGCTTCGGCTCGCTGGGTCTCATGACCTCGGTGCTGATGAGCCCCGACGGCCGCACGGTCGAGGCCGAGGCCGCGCACGGCACGGTGACCCGCCACTTCCGGCAGCACCAGAAGGGCGAGCAGACGTCGACCAACCCGATCGCGTCGATCTTCGCCTGGACCCGGGGCCTGGCCCACCGCGGCAAGCTGGACAACACCCCCGAGGTGACCCGCTTCGCCGAGACCCTGGAGAAGGTCTGCATCGACACCGTCGAGAGCGGCCAGATGACCAAGGACCTGGCGCTGCTGATCTCCAAGGACCAGCCGTGGCTGACCACCCAGGACTTCCTGGCGGCCATCGACACCAACCTGCAGAAGGCCATGGCCTGAGAAAGGACCCTCCTGCCCCCCACCGCTCGCACGCTCGCGGCGGGCCCCTGCAGGAGGGCCGACCGAACGGCCCCCTCGCCCGGCACGGGTGAGGGGGCCGTTCGCTGTCTCGGGGACCGGTCCGCGGCGAACCGCTGAGATGCGCATGGATGCGGTTGTCCGGCGCCGATTACCGCATCCATGCGCATGAGCGCGGCTCAAGCGTCGGGGGAGGGGGCGCGGGGCCCTTCCTCAGCCGAAGAGCTGGGTCCACCAGGGGCCGCCGGAGCCGTCGACGACGCCGACGCCGAGCCGCGTCAGGCTGCAGTCGAGGATGTTCGCCCGGTGCCCGGCGCTGTTCATCCAGCCGGCCATCACCGCCGCGGCGTCCTGCTGGCCGCGGGCGATGTTCTCCGCACGCGCGCTGACGCCGGCGCGGTCCGCGCGGTCGAACGGATCCAGGCCGTCGAGGTTGACGTGGTCGAAGAAGCCGCGGTCGCGCATGTCGGCGCTGTGGGCCCGCGCGACCGCGGCCAGACCGGCATCGGCGGCCAGCGGCGCACAGCCGGCGGCGGCGCGCTCCTGGTTCACCAACGCCAGCACCTGCCCCTCGGGGCCGGGGGCGGCCGGAGGCGCGGCGGGGGCCGCAGCGGCCGCGGCCGGCGCCTCCTCCGCGGGTGCCGACCCCGCAGCCGGCGGCGCCTCGGCCGGCGGAGCCTGAGGGGACGGTGCCTCGGGTGACGGCGCCGGGGTCGACGGCGCGGGGGTCGTGGACGCCGGGGGCGCGGTGGTCGTCGCCGGGGCCGCGCTCGTGGACGTGTCGGGCACGTCCTCCGCGAGAAGGGACGCCGTGGAGTCCAGCGAGATCGATGCCGTCCGGTCCCCGGAGGCCGACATGACCGGCGCGGTCAGCACCAGGCCGGTCACGCCCAGCGTGAGGGCGGCTCCCAGGGCGAGCCGAGCGCGGCGGCCGGCCCGCTGCGGAGAGGGGGCGGAGACGCCAGGCAGGCGCGAGGACCGGCGCGGACGGAGGGCGCGGTGGTGCACGGGTGGGACCTCGCAGAGAAGATTACGAATCGTTACCGCGCCAAGACTAACCGTGCTCGTGCCCTCACCGAAAGTCCGGACCCCTCGCCGCGGGCAGGCTCAGGCGAACAGCGCGGTCCACCAGCCGTCGACAGCGCCGACGCCGATCGAGGTCCGCGAGCAGTCGAGGACGGTCGCGCTGTCGGCCGGATCGGCGAGCCAGCCGGCGACGGCGGACTGCGCGGTCGGCCGGCCCGCGGCCACCGCCGCCGCGCCGCCGAGGCCGGCCAGGTCCAGGCCGTCGAGACCGAGGACGCCGGTGGCACTCATCGCCGCGCTGTGCGCTCCGGCGGCCACCGCGAGTCCGGCATCGGCGACCAGGGCGGCGCAGCCGGCCGCCGTCCGCTCGGCGTTGATCAGCGCGACGGCCTCCGACACCGGGTCGGAGGCGTCCGGCTCCGCGGGAGGGGCCTCCGCCGGTTCCGCCGGCAGGACCACGGGGTCGCTCGTGCCCGGCGACGTCGTCCCGGTGCCCGGGGAGCCGGCGGACGACGACGGTGAGCCGGCGGGCGACGTGGCCGGCGGTCGCGGGGCGGTCGTCGCGCCGTTGGTGGCCGGCCTGTGCGCGGGCGCCGATCCGGTGGTGCCCGGGGCCGCGACGACGTCCCGGTTCGAGGCGGACGACGAGGTGCCGGAGCCGGTGTCCGCGCCGGTGGTCGTCGTCGGCGGCGTGGTCGCGACGGTGACCGAGGTGTGCACCCCGGCGAAGGCCGCCGACGTCGGCGGCTCACCGTCGACACCCATGACGACGGGGGAGTCGCCGGAGCCGGAGCCGGGCGCCGACGACGAGGACGACGCGTCCAGGATCACCGACGACGTCCCGGGGCCGATCCCGGAGACGACGGGGATCGCCAGGACCAGACCGACCACCGTCGTCGTCACCAGGGCGCCCAGCGCCAAGCGACCCGGACGTGCCGGCACGGCGCGCCGGAGCGCGGCGCGCACGAGCAGCGACCATCGGGTGAGCGCGCCCTGGACGCGGGCGGAGAGCGGGGGCCCCGAGGGACGGTGGTGCACGGGAGACCTCACCGGATTGCGAATCACGAATCGTTACCGCGACGAGACTATCGGTACTCGCAAGGTCACCGTCAGTCCCGGGTGATCGGGGTCACATCCCACCCGCCCGGGGGCGACGCTCCGGTGCGGCCTGCCCCTCCGGCGCCCCGACCAGGCACCATGGGGCGGGTCCGAAGCACCCGCACCACCCCCCGAGACCCCCCTGAGGAGCACGCCGCCGGTGAGCGACGTCTGGCTCAACATCGTCATGGTCGTGGCGTTCATCGTGATCGGCGGCTTCTTCGCGGGCGCGGAGATCGCGCTGGTCTCGCTTCGCGAGTCCCAGGTCCGCGCGCTCGCCGAGAGCGGAGGGCGCCGCGGTCAGGCCGTGCAGAAGCTGCTGAGCGACCCGAACCGGTTCCTCTCCGCAGTCCAGGTCGGGGTCACCCTCGCGGGCTTCTTCTCGGCCGCCTTCGGCGCCAGCACTCTGTCCCGGCCCCTGGCCGACTGGCTGGTGGCTCGGGGCGTCAGCGAGGGGCTGTCGGGGACGCTGGCGCTGGTCCTGGTCACGATCGCGATCAGCTACCTGTCCCTGGTGGTCGGCGAGCTGACCCCCAAACGGCTCGCCCTGCAGCGGGCCGAGGGCTTCTCGCTCATCGTGGCCGCGCCGCTGAACGCCATCGCGACGCTGTCGCGGCCGGTCATCTGGCTGCTCTCGAAGTCGACCAACGTGCTGGTCCGGCTGCTCGGCGGGGACCCGAAGGTCAGCGGCGAGTCGATCAGCCAGGAGGAGCTGCGCGACCTCGTGGCCGCCCACGAGTCGCTGAGCAGTGACGAGCGGCGGCTCATCGACGAGGTCTTCCGCGCCGGGGAGCGCGAGGTCCGCGAGGTGATGACGCCGCGCACCGAGGTCTCGTTCCTCGACGCGTCGATGACCGCCAGCCGCGCTGCCAAGCAGGTCGCCGACTCCAACTGGTCCCGGTTCCCGGTCGCCGGCCGCGACCAGGACGACGTCGTCGGCTTCGTGCACGTGCGCGACCTGTTCCTCCCCAGTCACCCGGCCGGTCGCGCCGCGACCGTCGGCGACCTGGCCCGCGAGGTCAAGAGCCTGCCCGGCACGGCCGGCGTCCTCACCGCCCTCAGCGAGATGCGCCGGGAGAACCACCACCTCGCGATCGTCGTCGACGAGTACGGCGGCACCGACGGGATCGTCACCCTCGAGGACCTCATCGAGGAGGTCATCGGCGAGATCTACGACGAGTACGACGCGGAGGTCGAGCCCGACGGCAAGCAGCCCCCCGGTGGCCCCCGCGAGGTCGACGGCCTGCTCAATCTCGACGACTTCACCGAGGTGACCGGGCTGGAACTGCCCGAGGGGCCCTACGAGACGGTCGCCGGCTACGTGCTCGCCGAGCTGGGCCGCCTGCCCGAGGTGGGCGACCGGATCGAGGTCGAGGGGCGCGACGTCGAGGTGCTCGAGCTCGACGGCCGCCGGATCGCCCGCCTGCGGGTCGGTCCGGCGCCGGAGCCCGCCGAGGACGGGGAGGACGCCGACCGCGACGCCACCGCCGGCTAACGGTCCTTCTGCACGTCCCACGCATCGCGCACGATGCCGACCAGGTCGGTGTGCTTCGGCGCCCAGCCGAGGTCGGTGCGGATCCGGTCGCTGGCGGCGACCAGCTGCGCGGGGTCACCCGCCCGCCGCTCGCCGATGGTCACCGGCACGGGGTGGCCGGTGACCTCGCGGACGGCGTCGACGACCTGCTGCACCGAGAACCCGGTGCCGTTGCCCAGGTTGTAGATCCGGTGCTCGCCCTCGTCCGGGGCGGGCAGCGCCAGGAGATGGGCGTCGCTGAGGTCGCCGACGTGGACGTAGTCGCGGATGCAGGTGCCGTCGGGGGTCGGGTAGTCCTGGCCGTAGATCGTCAGCGACTCGCGCTGCCCGGCCGCCACCTGCAGGGCGAGCGGGATCAGGTGGGTCTCCGTGGCGTGCCGCTCGCCGAGGCCGTAGGCCGCGCCGGCCACGTTGAAGTAGCGCAGGCTCACCGCCGCGAACCCGTGCGCGACGGCGTAGGAGGTCAGCATGTGGTCGACGGCGAGCTTCGAGGCGCCGTAGGTGTTGGTCGGCCGGGTCGGGGCGTCCTCGCGGATCGGCACCGTCTCCGGCTCGCCGTAGGTCGCCGCCGTGGAGGAGAAGACGATCCGCCGGCAGCCGGTCGCGCGCATCGACTCCAGCAGGGCCAGCGACCCGCCGACGTTCGCGTACCAGTACTCCTCGGGGTGCTGCTGGGACGCGCCGACGAGGCTCTTGGCGGCGAAGTGCAGCACGGCCTCCGGGCGCACCTCCGCGAGCACCGGCGCCGAGTCGTGCAGCGACACCTCGGCCAGCGTCGCCCCGTCCGGCACCGCGTCGGCGTGACCGGTCGAGAGGTCGTCGAGCACCGTCACCTCGTGGCCGTCGGCGAGCAGCGCCGTCGTCACTACGCTGCCGATGTAGCCGGCTCCACCGGCGACGAGAACGCGCATGAGTGCCACCCTAAGAGGGCGGCAGGCAGGAGGTAGGGACGTCGTGGTCACCCCACGCGCCGCGGTGCAGGCGCTGCCGGCCTACAAGCCCGGGCGCAACCCGGCCGATCTCGCCCGGGAGATCGGCGTCGACCGCGCGGTGAAGCTGGCCAGCAACGAGGTCGCCTTCCCACCCCTTCCGGCCGTCGTCCGCGCCTTGGCCGAGGCGGCCGGCGAGACGAACCGCTACCCGGACAACGGCGCCGTCGTCCTCACCCGCGCCCTCGCCGACCGGTACGGCGTCGCGCCGGAGCAGATCGCCACCGGCGGGGGCGCGGTGATGCTCTGCCAGCAACTGGCCCAGTCGTTCAGCGACCCCGGCACCAGCCTGGCCTTCGCCTGGCGCTCCTTCGAGATGTACCCGCTGCTCGCCCAGGTCGCCGGCGCCCGCGCGATCCAAGTGCCGCTGGTCCCGGGGCGGCCCGGCGGCCCGGCCGACACCCACGACCTCGACGGGCTGCTGGCCGCGATCGACGAGACGACGCGGCTGGTCTTCGTCTGCAACCCGAACAACCCCACGGGGACGGCGGTCCGCCGCGGCCCGCTCGAGGCGTTCCTCGACGCCGTTCCCGCCGAGACCCTCGTCGTCCTCGACGAGGCGTACCGCGAGTTCGTCACCGACCCCGACGTCCCCGACGGGCTGGAGGTCATGCGCGGCCGGCCGAACGTGGTCGTGCTGCGCACCTTCTCGAAGGCCTGGGGGCTGGCCGGGCTGCGCGTCGGTTACCTGATCGCCGAGGACCCGGCCGTCGCCGAGGCGGTGCGCAAGACGTTCGTGCCGTTCAGCGTCAACATGCTGGCCCAGGCCGCGGCGGTGGCCGCGCTGGCCAGCGAGGACGAGGTCCGGGCGCGCTGCGCCGCCGTCGTCGGCGAGCGGGACCGGCTGACCGCCGCCCTCCGGGAGCGCGGTGTGCCGGTCGAGGACAGCCAGGCGAACTTCGTCTGGCTCCCGCTCGGCGAGGCGACCGTGGCGACGGCGCAGGCGCTCGAGGGCCGAGCGGTGATCACCCGGCCCTTCGCGGGCGAGGGCATCCGCGTGAGCATCGGCACCCCCGAGGAGAACGACGTGTTCCTCGCCGCCTGGGACGCCGTGCGGGCCACGGTGCCGGTCCGCTGACCTGCATGTCCGGACATGGGTCGGTCGGCGAGTGCGTCGGGGCGGGTCACCGGGAAGGGGGAGCCCGGCGCGGGGGCGGCCCCCGGCTGGTTTGATGGCTGCCGTGCCTCTTCCCCGTGTCCTCTCCGGCATCCAGCCGACGGCGGGTTCCTTCCACCTCGGCAACTACCTGGGCGCGCTGCGCCAGTGGGTGAGCCTGCAGGACACGACGGAGGCGTTCTACTGCGTCGTCGACCTGCACGCCATCACCGTTCCGCAGGACCCCGCCGAGCTGCGCCGCAACAGCCTCGTGTCCGCCGCCCAGCTGCTCGCCCTCGGCGTCGACCCCACGCGCAGTGCGCTGTTCGTGCAGAGCCACGTCCCCGAGCACCTGCAGCTGTCGTGGGTGCTGGAGTGCATGACCGGCTTCGGTGAGGCGAGCCGGATGACGCAGTTCAAGGACAAGAGCCAGCGGGAGGGGGCGTCGGGTGCCTCGGTCGGGCTGTTCACCTACCCGGTGCTGCAGGCCGCCGACATCCTCCTCTACCAGGCCGACATGGTCCCGGTGGGCGAGGACCAGCGCCAGCACCTCGAGCTGACCCGCGACCTGGCCACCCGGTTCAACAGCCGGTACGGCGCGACGCTGACCGTCCCCTCGGCGCACATCCCCCCGGGTGCGGCCAAGGTTCTCGACCTCCAGCAGCCGGACAAGAAGATGAGCAAGAGCCTGCCGCCCGCCGGCTGCGTGAACCTGCTCGACGACCCCGCGGTGACGGCGAAGAAGATCCGCTCGGCGGTCACCGACACCGGGCGCGAGGTGGTCGCCGACCCGGTGAACAAGCCGGGCGTGACCAACCTGCTGACCATCCACAGCACGCTGTCCGGGCAGTCGGTCGCCGAGCTCGAGGAGCGCTTCGCCGGTCGCGGCTACGGCGACCTGAAGAAGGAGCTGGCCGAGGTGGTCACCGACTTCGTGACGCCGGTCCGCGACCGGACGCAGGAGCTGCTCGACGACCCGGCCGAGCTCACGCGGGTCCTGGCCGACGGGGCGCAGCGCGCCCGGGAGGTCGCGTCGCGCACGGTGGCGACCGTGTACGACCGCGTGGGCTTCCTCCCCTCGGCGGACGGACGGGCATGAACGACGACACGTTCGTGCCGCGGCGCAGCGCGCCGCCCGAGACAGCGGTGATCGGCGTCGTCGTCCCCGTGCCCGAGCCGTGGGCGCAGCTGCTGGTCGACTGGCGGGCCAAGGTCGGCGATCCGCAGGCCAACGTGGTGCCCCCGCACGTCACGCTGCTGCCGCCCACGGAGGTGGCGTGCACCGAGCGGACGATGATCAGCGCCCACCTGGCCCAGGTCGCCCGCTCGCACGCGCCCTTCGACATGCACCTGTCGGGCACGGGCACGTTCACGCCGGTCTCCGACGTCGTGTTCGTCGCCGTCGCGCGGGGGATCGGCAACTGCGAGCTGATCGCCAACGACGTCCGCCGCGGCCCGCTGGCCCGGTCGCTCGCCTTCCCGTACCACCCGCACGTCACCGTGGCGCACGACGTGACCGGCGACATGCTCGAGCTGGCCTACAGCGGGCTCGCCGACCTGTCGGCGGAGTTCCACGTCGCGCACTTCACCGAGTACGAGCAGACCCCCAGCGGGGCGTGGGCCGTGGCCCGCGAGTACCCGTTGACCGGTCCGCCGAGCTCATCGGCTCACTGACCTGCGCCGACGGTCCCGAGCGGCCGTCGCCGGGAGGCCGCAGACTCGGGCGGTGAGTTCCGACCCGCCGCAGCGCGAGCCGTGGTTCACGCGTGCCTGGACCTGGTTCGACGCCCGCCTCCGGGCCCTGCGCCGGCGCTGGGCGTGGTTCGACCACCTGGCCCGTGCGGGAGGCCGCTACCAGCGCACGCAGGGTGACCTCATGGCGGCCGGGGTCACCTACTTCGCGTTCCTGGGCCTGTTCCCGGTGCTGCTGCTGGTCGCCTCGATCATCGGCCTGGTGCTCTCCGGCAACGCCCTGCTCCAGCTGCAGCTGTTCAGCGCCATCCGCGACGCGTTCCCGGGCACGCTGGGCCGGCAGCTGGCCCGGCAGCTCGACGGCGCCATCGACGGCGCGGGATTCCTCGGCCTGATCGCCCTGGCCGGGTTCCTCTACGCGGGCCTGCGGACGATGGACAAGCTCCGGATCGGCATGGAGCGGATCTGGAAGGGGCACGTCGACGAGCCCGACGTCCTCCGCGACAACCTGCAGGACCTCGTGGCGCTCGTGGCTCTCGGCGTGGTGGGCCTGGCCAGCCTCGGGCTCACCGGCGGGGTCACCCAGGCGACGTCGTGGGTGCTGAACCTGCTGGGACTGGCCGACGAGCCCGGCTACGGGGTGCTCACCTGGGTGCTCGGCATCGGCCTGGCGATCGCCGCCGACACCGTCGTCTTCCTCTGGCTGCTCCGCGTGGTGCCGTCGGTCTCGCACCCGCTTCGGCGGCTGCTGCCCGGCGCGCTCTTCGGCTCGGCGGGTCTGGAGGTGCTCAAGCTGATCGGCGGGTTCTACCTCTCGCTGATCTCCGACAGCGTGACGGCGTCCGCCTTCGGCGGTGCCGTCGGCCTGCTGGTGTGGATCAACCTGGTGGCCCGCTTCTCCTTCTTCACCGCGGCGTGGACGGCGACCCTCCCGTCGGTCCTGGCGGCGACGCCGGTGGCCTGGAGCCTGACCCCGCCGAAGGAGGAAACGGCTCCGGTCGCCTCGCCCGCCGGCGACCGATCAGCGTCGCCAGGACGATGAGGACGGCGCCGGCGCCCAGCACCGCGGGCACGAGGGCGGACGGCGCCGGCGCGCCGCGGGCGGGTGCCGCGTCGACGGGCGCGGGCGGCACCGGTGCGGGCGCCGCGGTCGTCGTCGCCGGCGCGGTGAGGTCCTCGGGTCGCACCAGCGTGCCCACGCCGTCGGTACTCTCCGGCAGCGCGAAGCCCCAGTCGAGCAGCAGGGCGGCCTGGTCGGCGGCGCGCAGCGGGACGTTCTCGGTGTTCATCACGCTGACGACCAGCACCCGGCCGTCGCGCTCCGCGGCGCCGACGAAGGTGTGCCGGGCCGCGTCGGTGAAGCCGGTCTTGCCGCCGAGCGCGCCGGGGTACCTGCCGAGCAGCGGGTCCTGGTTCTGGATCTGGTAGCCGGGGGAGCGCCCGGGCACCGCCGGCATCTGCGCCGTGGGGGTGCGCAGGATGGCGGCGGCGACGGGGTCCTCGACCACGGCACGGAAGATCAACGCCAGGTCGTAGGGCGACGAGGACTGCCCGGCCACGTCCAGGCCCGACGGCGTCCCGGCGACCGTGTCGTAGGCGCCGAGGTCCTCGGCCGTCTCGTTCATCGCCGCGACGGTCGTCGCGACCCCACCGGCCGCCCGTGCCAACGCCTGGGCGGCGTCGTTGCCCGACTGCATGACGAGCGCTTCGAACAGCAGGCGGACCGGGTACTGGCCGCCCTGCACCAGCCCGACCCGGCTGCCCTCGACCTGCTCGTCCTCGGGGGTGCCCGCGACGACCGCGTCGGGATCGAGCCGCGGCAGGAGGGTCAGCAGCGTCAGCGTCTTGAGCGTGCTCGCCGGGTAGTAGCGGCCGTGCGGGTCGCGGGCCGCGAGTACAGCACCCGTGCCGGCGTCGGCGACCAGCCACCCCGTGGCGGCCAGACCGGCCGGCAGCGGGGGAGCGCCCTCGGTGACCACGACCCCGCGGGTGTCGAGGTCCTCCCCGCCGACCGTGCTCCCGTCGGGTGCCGAGCCCTGGGGTGGGCGCCCGGGCCACGGTGAGGTGGGTGTGGGGGCGGCCGGGTCGGCCGTCGGCCGTGACTCCTCGGCCAGCGCGGCCCCGCCCCCGCCCGCGAGGAGCAGCAGCGCGACCAGCCCGGCGACGGCGGTGCGCGGACCCCACGGTCGGCGACGTCCCATGGCGGCAGACGGTAGGCCCCCGCGGGGCGGGACGCGCGCGGCCGGTGCCGTTCCGGAGGTCACCCCCTTCGCAACGATCGCATCTCAGTCCGTCACCGGGAGCCTGTGACGGGCGATCACGCGGATAGCGTGCCCAGGTCTTGTGTCACCGGGGTGTCGACGACGCCCCATCCGTGGTGCAGGACCATCGAAACCGACGGGGCGCGCGGCACCACCGGCGCGTCCCCCCAGAGAGGAGATCGTCTTGCGCCGAGCGCGGATGACGAAGGCCGCGGCGCTGCTGCTGGCCGGCAGCCTGGCCCTGGCGGCCTGCGCCAGCGACGAGAACGGTGGCGGCGACGACACCGGGAGCGACAACACCGGCGGTGCCACCGAAGAGCTCAAGGTCGGTCTGGCCTACGACACCGGTGGCCGCGGCGACCGCTCGTTCAACGACTCCGCCTACGCCGGTGTCGAGGCCGCCATCGAGGAGCACGGCGGCGAGGTCCAGGACCCCAGCCCCAACGCCGACGCCTCCAACCGGGCCGAGCTGCTGACCCAGCTCGCCGACGAGGGCTACAACCCGATCATCGCGGTCGGCTTCGCCTACGGCGAGGACGTCGTCACGGTGGCCGCGCAGTACCCCGACGTGACGTTCGCGATCATCGACTCCTCGGCCGCCTCGGCCGGCGCCGACAACCTGACGGGCCTGCTCTTCGCCGAGAACGAGGGCTCGTTCCTCGCCGGCGTCGCCGCGGCGCTGAAGACGGAGACCGACCACATCGGCTTCGTGGGCGGTGTCGACACCGAGCTGATCCACAAGTTCGAGGCCGGCTACGTCGCGGGCGCCCAGGCGGTCAACCCGGACATCACCATCGACCGCCAGTACATCTCGCCCGAGGGTGACTTCTCCGGGTTCAACGACCCGGCCAAGGGCCAGATCGTCGCGCAGGGCATGTACGACGCCGGTGCCGACATCGTCTACCACGCGGCGGGCGGCTCCGGGCTCGGCGTGTTCCAGGCGGCTGCCGCTTCGGGCGGGCGTGCCATCGGCGTCGACTCCGACCAGTACAACACCGTCGAGGACCCGGCCCTGCAGGCCGTGATCATGACGTCGATGCTCAAGCGGGTCGACAACGCGGTCCAGTCGTTCATCGACTCGTTCGTCGACGGCAGCGTCGAGGGCGGCACGGACATCGTCTACGACCTCGAGAGCGACGGCATCGGCCTGTCGACCACGGGTGGGTTCATCGACGACATCCAGGGCGACATCGACTCCTACCGTCAGCAGATCATCGACGGCGAGATCGAGGTTCCGACCACGATCGAGTGACCTCGGGCGCGGGCCCGCTCCGGCGGGCCCGCGTCGCGCGGTCGACCCGACGGCGGGCCCGGGCACACTGCCCGGGCCCGCCGTCGTCTCCAGAGCCCCGGTCGCCCGACGCGGCACCGGAGTGCGACATCATGCGGCGAGCACGCGATCCGTGCCCGAACCGCGCGCGCCCGGTCCCGGGCCAGCCGGCGACGACGGCCGACCCCGCCGTCCCCGACGAGTGATCGATGGACGTGCGCCACGACGTCGTGGCCGCACCGACAAGGGAGAGGCCCACCATGGCCGAGACAGGAGCCCCCGCCGGCACGGCGGCCGGGCCGCCGCCGAGCACCGCCCCCTACGCGGTGGAGCTGCGCGGCATCACCAAGCGCTTCCCCGGTGTCGTCGCCAACCGCGACATCGAGCTCAAGGTCCGCCGCGGCGAGGTGCACGCCATCGTGGGCGAGAACGGCGCCGGCAAGTCCACGCTGATGAAGACCCTGTACGGGATGCACCGTCCCGACGAGGGCACGATCCTGCTGCACGGCGGCGAGGTGCACTTCAAGAGCCCCGCCGACGCCATCGACGCCGGGATCGGCATGGTCCACCAGCACTTCATGCTGGCCGACAACTTCACCGTCCTCGAGAACGTCGTCCTGGGCAGCGAGCCGACCCGCGGCGGACGGCTGGACCGGGACGAGGCCCGCCGCCGGATCCGCGAGATCTCCGAGCGGTACTCCCTCGACCTCGACCCCGACGAACTGGTGGAGAACCTCGGCGTGGGGGCCCGGCAGCGCGTCGAGATCGCCAAGGTGCTCTACCGCGGCGCGACGATCCTGATCCTGGACGAGCCGACCGCTGTGCTCGTGCCGCACGAGGTCGACGAGCTGTTCGGCAACCTCAAGCAGCTGACCCGCGAGGGCCTGACGGTCATCTTCATCTCGCACAAGCTCGACGAGGTCCGGCGGGTCGCCGACGCGATCACCGTGATCCGCCGCGGCACGACCGTCGGCGAGGCCGACCCGAAGACCACCACGGTGCGTCAGCTGGCCGAGATGATGGTCGGCGCGGAGCTGCCCTCGCCGGAGACCCGCACCTCGACGGTGCGCGACGAGCCGATCCTGGTGCTCAAGAACCTCACGGTCCTGACCCCCCAGGGGCGGGCGCTGATCGACGACGTCAGCCTCACGGTGCGGTCCGGCGAGGTCGTCGGCATCGCCGGCGTCGAGGGCAACGGGCAGGCCGAGCTGGTCGACGCGATCATGGGCCTGCGTCCCCTCGCCTCCGGCGAGGTGTGGCTCGACGGCGGCGTCAAGGGCGACGGCGGGGCCGTCGGCCTGGAGGACGTCACCGCGTGGAGCACGCGCGCCCGTCGCGAGGCCGGCCTGGGCTTCATCCCGGAGGACCGGCACCGCCAGGGCATGCTGCTCGAGGCGCCGCTCTGGGAGAACCGGGTGCTCGGGCACCAGACCCTGCCGCCGTCGGCGAAGGGCTTCTTCATCGACCGCAAGGCCGCCCGGGCCGACACCGTGCGGATCATGGAGCAGTACGACGTCCGCGCTCCCGGGCCCGACACGCTCGCCGTGGCGCTGTCGGGCGGCAACCAGCAGAAGCTGATCGTCGGGCGCGAGATGAGCTCGGACCCGCGGCTGCTGATCGCGGCCCACCCGACCCGCGGCGTGGACATCGGCGCGCAGGCGGCGATCTGGGAACTGCTGAAGAAGGCGCGCGCGGAGGGGATGGGCATCCTGCTGATCTCGGCGGACCTCGACGAGCTGATCGGGCTCTCCGACACCCTGAAGGTCATGCTGCGCGGCCGGCTGGTCGCGACGCTGGACCCGTCCAGTGTCACGCCGGAGGAACTCGGCGGTCACATGACCGGCGCCGTGACGGCAGCGGGTGCGGCATGAGTTTCGTCCGCCGTCTGGGGCCGGCCCTGTTCGCCCCCGTGCTCGCCATCGTCGTCGCCGTGGTCATCTCGTCGGCCGTCATGGCCGCGCTGCAGGTCAACCCGCTGCGCGTGTTCGAGGTGATGATCGACTTCGGCGAGACGCCGACCCAGCAGATCAACGCCCTGGTCGTGATCATCAACCGGGCCGTGCCGCTCTTCCTCTCCGGGCTGGCGGTGGCCATCGCCTTCCGGATGGGCCTGTTCAACATCGGCGTCGAGGGCCAGTACCGGCTCGCCACGATCATGTCGGCCGCGGCCGGGGCGGCGGTCTCCCTCCCGGGCCCGCTGCACGTCGTGTTCATCATCGTCGTCGCGATGCTCGTCGGGGCCTTCTGGGCCGGCATCGTCGCCGTCCTCAAGGTCACCCGCGGCGTGAGCGAGGTGATCAGCTCGATCATGCTGAACTTCGTCGCCCTCGGCCTGGCGTCCTACTTCCTCACCGGCCCGTTCCGGGGCAGCGAGGAGGGGTCGCAGATCGTCGGCACGACCCAGATCCCGGAGTCGGGCTGGGTGCCCGGGCTCAACGGGGTCCTGAGCGCGCTGGGGCTGGCCAGCCCGCCCCGCCAGCTCTACGGCTTCCTGATCATCGCTGCGGTCGTCGGCGTGCTGCTCGGTGTGCTGCTCAACCGCACCCGGTTCGGGTTCGACCTCAAGGCCAGCGGCCTCTCGCCGTCGGCCGCCAGCGCCAGCGGCGTGAACGCCCGCGCCATGGTCATCAAGACGATGCTGCTCTCGGGCGCCGTCGCCGGGCTGATCGGCCTGCCCGACCTCCTCGGGCAGACGCACGCCTACACGACGAACTTCACCGCCGGCCTGGGCTTCCTCGGCATCGCGGTGGCGCTGCTGGGCCGCAACCGGCCCGGCGGGATCGCGCTGGCCGCGCTGCTGTTCGCGTTCCTCGACCGGGCCCTGGTGCCCCTGCAGATCGCGGACTTCCCGGCGTCGGTGGTCACGATCATCCAGGGCACGATCGTGCTCGCCGTCGTCGTCGCCAACGAGATCGCCCGGCGGCTCACCCGCCGCGCGGCCGAGCGCGGCGGCTCCCAGGCCACGGGCACCGTCGTGGCCGGTGACGGCGGCACGGGCCCGGCCCAGGGACCACCGACCGGTCCGGCGGGTACCACCGACGAGCGACAGGGGGCGCAGGCATGAGCACGGTGCTGACGGCGTCCGGGCCGGACGCCCGCACGGGCAACCCGCTGCTGAACCTGTTCACCGGCGGCGGGCGCACCCGCCGGCTGATGTGGCTGCTGATCGGGATCGTGGTCGTGCTGGCCGCCGTCCGCGTGATCAGCGGCGAGAACGAGCTCACGTCGTCCTCGACCATCGCCGCCGCGCTGCTGCTGGCGGTCCCGATCGGACTGGCGGCGCTGGGCGGGCTGTTCGCCGAGCGCGCGGGCGTGGTCAACATCGGCCTCGAAGGCATGATGATCCTGGGTACCTGGGGCGCCGGCTGGGCCGGCTACCAGTGGGGCTGGGGTGCCGCGCTCGCCGGCGGTCTGCTGTTCGGCGCCGTCGGCGGCCTCCTGCACGCTCTCGCCACCGTCACCTTCGGCGTCGACCACGTGGTCTCCGGCGTCGCGATCAACATCCTGGCCGCGGGGATCGCCCGGTTCCTGTCCGAGATCCTCTACACCGACAACCCGCGGGGCGGCGGCGTCACCCAGTCGCCGGCCCTGGTGGGCGCCAAGCCGCCGGCGCTGTCGCTGCCCGGGTTGTCCTCGGGCCCCGACCTGCTGGGCGACCTCGAGGGGTTGCACTGGTTCCTGATCAGCGACGTGGCCGGTGTGCTGCGCGGCGTCAGCCACGAGGTCGGCGTCCTGACCCTGTTCGCGATCCTGCTGATCCCGGCCACGTACCTGCTGCTCTGGCGGACCGCCTTCGGGCTGCGGCTGCGTTCCTGCGGTGAGAACCCGGCCGCGGCCGACTCGTTGGGCGTGCCGGTCTACCGGATGAAGTACATCGCCGTGGTCATCTCCGGGGCGCTGGCCGGCATGGGCGGGGTGTTCCTGGTCTTCATCGCCGGCATCTACCGCGAGAACCAGACCAACGGCCGCGGGTTCATCGGCCTGGCCGCGCTGATCTTCGGCAACTGGCGGCCCGGTGGGCTGGCCGCGGGCGCGGGCCTGTTCGGCTACTCCGACGGCCTGCAGCTGCGCAGCCGGTCGGCGGTCGTGGCGCTGCTCCTGCTGGTGGCGATCCTGCTGGTCGCCGTCGCCGTCTGGCAGTTCGTGAAGCGCCGGCTGGTCCAGTCGGTGCTCGCCGTGGCGGTGGCCGTGGCCGCGCTGGCCGGCTTCCTCACCATCGACGTCCTGCCCCCGGGCATCGTGTCGTTCACGCCGCACCTGACGACGCTCCTGGTGCTGTCGCTGGCCTCGCAACGGCTGCGGATGCCGCAGGCCGACGGGCTGGTCTACCGACGAGGAGAGCACTAGTGGTCGACTGGGACGTGTTGCGAACCGCCGCGCGGGAGGCGATGACGCACGCGTACGCGCCGTACTCGCACTTCCCGGTCGGCGTGGCCGGGCTGGTCGACGACGGCCGCGTCGTCACCGGCTGCAACGTCGAGAATGCCTCGTACGGCCTGGGCCTGTGCGCCGAGTGCGGCATGGTCAGCGATCTCGCCCGCACCGGCGGGGGCCGGCTGGTCGCGGTGGCCTGCGTGGGCGGCGACGGGCAGCCGCTGATGCCCTGCGGGCGCTGCCGCCAGTTGCTCTGGGAGCACGGCGGCGCCGACATGCTCATCGAGACGGTGTCGCTCGGCATCGTGCCGATGCGCGAGGTGCTGCCCGACGCGTTCGGCCCCGAGGACCTGATCGCCGCAGCCGAGCGGGGGCAGGGCTGATGGTCACCTTCGACGCGATCGACGTCATCCGGGCCAAGCGGGACGGCGTCGCGCTGACCGCCGACCAGATCCGCTGGGTGATCTCCGCCTACACCGCCGGCGAGGTGCCGCACGAGCAGATGAGCGCGCTGCTCATGGCGGTGTTCTTCCGCGGGATGTCGCCCGACGAGCTCGCCGTCTGGACCCAGGCGATGATCGACTCCGGCGAGCGCAAGGACCTCTCCTCGCTGGGCCGCCCGACGGCCGACAAGCACTCCACCGGCGGGGTCGGCGACAAGATCACGCTGCCGCTGGCGCCGCTGGTCGCCGCGTGCGGGGTGGCGGTGCCGCAGCTGTCCGGCCGGGGCCTCGGGCACACCGGCGGCACGCTGGACAAGCTCGAGGCGATCCCCGGCTGGCGGGCCGACGTGCACGAGGACGCCTACCTGCGCCAGCTGCGCGACGTCGGCGCCGTCATCTGCGCCGCCGGCAACGACCTCGCGCCCGCGGACAAGCTGCTGTACGCGCTGCGCGACGTCACGGGCACCGTCGAGTCGATCCCGCTGATCGCCAGCTCGATCATGAGCAAGAAGATCGCCGAGGGCGCCGACGCGCTGGTGCTCGACGTGAAGACCGGCTCCGGGGCGTTCATGAAGGACCCGGACGCCTCCCGGGAGCTGGCGCGCACCATGGTCGGGCTCGGCGAGGCCGCCGGCGTGAAGACGGTCGCGCTGGTGACGGCGATGGACCGGCCGCTGGGCCGCGCGGCGGGCAACGGCGTGGAGGTCGCCGAGTCGGTCGAGGTGCTGGCCGGCGGCGGCCCCGCCGACGTCGTGGAGCTCACCCTCGCGCTGGCGCGGGAGATGCTCGCCGGTGCGGGCCGGACCGACGTCGACCCAGCCGAGGCGCTGCGCGACGGCCGGGCGATGGACGTGTGGCGCCGGATGATCGCCGCGCAGGGCGGAGACCCCGACGCCCCGCTGCCGCGACCGGCCGAGACGCACGTGGTGACCGCCCCGGCGACCGGAACGCTCACCCGCCTCGACGCCTTCGCGGTCGGCGTCGCCGCCTGGCGGCTCGGGGCCGGCCGGGCGCGCAAGGAGGACCCGGTCTCGGCCGCGGCCGGCGTCACCTGGACCGCCGGCGTGGGGGAGCAGGTGACCGCCGGGCAGCCGCTGCTGGAGCTGCAGACCGACGACGCCGGCCGGATCCCGCGTGCGCTGGAGGCCCTCGAGGGGGCGATCGGCATCGACACCGACGACCGCCCGCTGCCGCTGATCCTGGACCGCATCACCGGGTGAAGCAGGTAGCCGCTTCCATTCCCTGAGCGATCAGGAAGCTCGGGAAGCGACGCGCCGTCCCGGGCCGGGGTGTCGCTTCCCGAACTTCATGATCGTCGCGAAGGGGTGGGGGGAGGCGCAGCGCACCCGGCGCGAAGGGGGAGACTGAGTCCTCGTGACCCGCACTTCTCCGGCCGTCGACCGCGCCGGGCCCGAACCGCTCGACGCGGACGCCGCGATCTCCATCCGCGGGCTGGTGAAGCGCTATGGCGACTTCGCGGCCGTCGACGGGGTGGACCTCGACATCCGGCGCGGCGAGATCTTCGCCCTGCTCGGGCCGAACGGGGCCGGCAAGACGACGACGGTGGAGATCTGCGAGGGCTACCGGGACCGCGACGCGGGTGAGGTCCGGGTGCTCGGCACGGACCCGGCCGACGGGGGACGGGCCTGGAAGGCGCAGCTGGGCATCGTGCTCCAGTCGAACTCCGGGGAGAGCCAGCTGACGGTGCGCGAGACGGTCGCCTCCCGGGCGCACCTGTACGCCGACCCGAGGGACCCCGACGAGGTGCTGGAGCTGGTCGGTCTCACCGAGAAGGCCGGTGCCCGCGGCCGCTCGCTCTCGGGCGGGCAGCGCCGCCGGCTCGACGTGGCGCTGGGCATCGTCGGCCGGCCCACCCTGCTGTTCCTCGACGAGCCGACCACCGGGTTCGACCCGGAGGCGCGGCGGCAGTTCTGGTCGCTGATCCGCTCCCTGCGTGAACTCGGCACCACGATGCTGCTCACCACCCACTACCTCGATGAGGCCGAGGCGCTCGCCGACCGCGTCGGCGTGATCGCGCGCGGGCGGCTGGTCGAGGTGGCGGTGCCCGCAGCGCTGGGCGGACGCGAGTCGGCGCCCGCGGTGGTGAGCTGGACCGAGCACGGGGTGCGTCGCAGCGAGGCGACCGCCACGCCGACGGCGCTGGTGGGGGAGCTCGCGGCGCGGTTCCCCGGGGAGGTCCCCGACCTCGCGGTGGCCCGCCCGACGCTCGAGGACGTGTACCTGGCGATGATCGGCGACGGCGACGGCGACGGCGACGGCGACGCAGCGAACGCCGATCGGACCGAGGGAGAACTTCAGTGACGACGTCGGTGGACCGGGCCGTCGAGTTGCCCTCGGTGCTCGCGGTCAGCCGGTCGCGCGCGCAGGTGGAGCTCAAGGAGTTCTTCCGGCAGCGCGAGGCGGTCGTGTTCACCGTCCTGCTGCCCGTCCTGCTGCTCACCGTGTTCGGGGCGGTGCTCGACTACGACATCGGCTCGGGCGTCACCTTCGTGCAGTACTTCATGGCCGGGATCATCGCGGCCGGCATCCTGGGTGCCAGCCTGCAGAACATGGCGATCAGCATCGCCACCGAGCGCTCCGACGGAACGCTGAAAGCGCTCGCCGGCACGCCGATGCCGAAGAGCGCGTTCTTCGTCGGCAAGGTGGTGCAGGTCCTCGCGGTGACGCTGCTGATCATCGGCGTGCTGCTGCTCATCGGCGTGGTCTTCTACGGGATCGACCTGCCCTCGGGCGGTGAGTGGCTCACCTTCGCCTGGGTGACGGTGCTCGGCGCCGCCGCCTGCACGCTGCTGGGGATCGCGGTGTCGAGCCTGGCGAAGAACGGCCGCTCGGCGTCGGCCACCGTGACGCCGTTCGCCCTGGTCCTGCAGTTCATCTCCGGCGTCTTCTTCCTGTTCAGCTCGCTGCCGCAGTGGATGCAGACCGTCGCCGCGATCTTCCCGCTGAAGTGGATGGGCCAGGGCCTGCGGTCGGTCTTCCTCCCCGACGCGCTCGCGGCCAGCGAGCCGGCCGGCTCGTGGGAGCTGGGCCGGGTGGCGCTCGTGCTCGCCGCCTGGTGCGTCGTGGGTCTGGTCCTCTGCGTGGCGACCTTCCGCTGGCAGGACCGATAGCCCCGCTCCTGATGATCAGGTGACCTGATCATCAGGGGCCCTGGCTCAGCGTCGGCGGTGAGCCAGGACCCCACACGGTGAGCCACGAACGGGCTGCGCCGTCCCATGTCATAGCGTCAGCGCGTGCCCGCACCCCTGAACGCCGACTCGATCCGCCGCGCGCCGAAGGTGCTCCTCCACGACCACCTCGACGGCGGCCTGCGCCCGCAGACGGTGCTCGAGCTCGCCGAGGAGAACGGCTACCGCGACCTGCCCGCGTCCGACGCCGACAGCCTCGGGCGCTGGTTCCGGGAGGCCGCCGACTCGGGCTCCCTCGTGAAGTACCTGGAGACGTTCGCGCACACCGTCGGCGTCATGCAGACCCCCGAGGCCATCCACCGGGTGGCCCGGGAGTGTGCGCTGGACCTGGCGGCCGACGGCGTGGTCTACGCCGAGGTGCGCTTCGCGCCGGAGCTGTCGACGGCGCAGGGCCTGGCCATCGAGGACGTCGTCGAGGCGATGGTGGACGGGTTCGAGGTGGGCGGCCGGGAGGCGACCGAGGCCGGCACCCCGATCCGGGTGGGCGCGCTGCTCTGCGCGATGCGCCAGGCCGACCGGTGGGACGAGGTCGCCGGGTTGGTCGTCCGGTACCGCGACGAGGGCGTCGTGGGCTTCGACCTGGCCGGCCCCGAGATCGGCTTCCCGCCGGACCGGATCCCGTCGGCGATCGGGGTGCTCGACGGCGCCCGCGCGCACCGGACCATCCACGCGGGCGAGGCCGACGGCATCGAGAGCATCCGCGCCGCCCTCGACGGCGCCCACGCGGAGCGGCTGGGCCACGGGGTGCGGATCGCCGACGAGGTGGCCGACGACGGCACTCTCGGCCCGCTGGCGCGGCGCGTGCTCGACGAGCAGATCACCCTCGAGGTCTCGCCGTCGTCGAACGTGCAGACCGGCGCCTACCCGTCGCTGGCCGCGCACCCGGTCGACCGCCTGCACCGGCTGGGCTTCGCGGTGACCGTCAACACCGACAACCGTCTGATGAGCGGGGTGTCGGTCACCAGCGAGGTCGTCGACGTGGCGAGCACGTTCGGCTGGACGTGGGACGACGTCGCGATGGTCACCGAGCGGGCGGTCGCGCGGGCCTTCGTGTCCGACGCGGAGCGGGCCCGGCTGCTCGACGGGGTCATCCGTCCGGGGTACGCGGCCCTGCGGGCGTGAGCACGGCCACCCTGCCTGCGGGAATCGGGGAGCGATCTTCGCTGCTAACCTGGGTGCACCGGCACATCGGCCGGTCATCCTCCCGGACGGAACGTCTGGGCATGAGCGCATCCGTGCAGATCCCGCGCGTTCCATCCTGAGCGCAACGATCGCCAGCGAGGACGCCCGCCATCTGCGGCGCCCTCCACATCCACGGGACGCGCTCCGAGCTGTAAACGGAGCCCCACCCCCGCATGTCTGTGGTCCACCCTGTCTCGTTCGAGTCGAACGACATCGTTCCCACCACCCCTGAAGCACCCGCCGGTCCCACCTTCGGTCAGCTGGGTCTGCCCCAGCTGCTGGTGACCGCGCTCGAGCGGCGTGGCATCCGCCACCCGTTCGCCATCCAGACCTCCGCCCTGCCCGATGCCCTCGCCGGCCGCGACGTTCTCGGCAAGGCCGCCACCGGCTCGGGCAAGACCCTGGCCTTCGGCCTGCCGCTGCTCGCCCGCATCGGCGCCGAGGTGAAGAACGGCCGGCGCGCCCCGCGCGGGCTGGTGCTCGTGCCCACCCGTGAGCTGGCCCAGCAGGTGCACGACAACCTGGCGCCCCTCGGCCAGGCCATCGGCGTCCAGCTGGCCACCGTCTACGGCGGAGCCCCCATGTACCGCCAGATCCAGCAGCTGCGTCGCGGCGTCGACGTCGTCATCGCCACCCCCGGCCGGCTGCAGGACCTGATCAGCCAGGGCGAGGCGACCCTCGCCGAGGTCGTCGTCACCGTGCTGGACGAGGCCGACTTCATGGCCGACCTGGGCTTCCTGCCCGTCGTCAAGGAGCTGCTCGACCAGACCGTGTCCGACGCGCAGCGGCTGCTGTTCTCGGCCACCCTGGACGGCGAGGTCGACTCCCTGGTCCGCCGCTACCTCAAGGACCCGGCCCGGCACGAGGTCGTCCGCCCCGGTGGCGAGGCCCCGCCGGCCGAGCACCTGGCGTTCAGCCTCGCCTTCCGCGACAAGCTGCAGGTCGCGACCGAGCTGGCCGGCCGCCCCGGCCGGACGATCATCTTCGCGCGCACCCAGCTGGGCGTGGACCGGCTGGCCGAGAACCTGAAGGCCGCCGGCATCAAGGCCGAGGCCATCCACGGCGGCCTGCCCCAGTCGGCGCGCAAGCGTGCGCTGGAGGAGTTCACCGACGCCCGCTCGCCGGTCCTGGTCGCCACCGACGTCGCCGCCCGCGGCATCCACGTCGACGACGTCTCGCTGGTGCTGCACTACGACCCGCCGACGGACGCCAAGACCTACCTGCACCGCTCGGGCCGCACTGCCCGCGCCGGTGCCGCCGGCGTCGTCGTGTCGCTGCTGCTGCCCGACCAGGTGGGGCAGTCCAAGCGCCGCTTCCGGACGGCGAAGGTCGACCCGCAGGTCGACCGCATCCGCCCCGGCGACGGCGCGATCGCCGACCTCGTCGCCAAGGGTGTCCACGTGGAGCCCAAGGAGCGCACCCAGCGGGACAACCGCCGTGGTCCGGGTGGACCGGGTGGGCGTCCGCGTCGGGACGGCGACCGTCCCGGTGGCCACCGTGGTGGCCCGCGCCGCTCGTACGGGGACCGCAACCGGTCGTCGTCCTCCGGTGAGCGTTCCTCGGGCGGGTACGGCGGGCGGCCGAGCCGTCCGGCACGCCACTCGAGCTAGCACCCACTGACCGCAGCGGCCGGCTCCCGGAAGATCCCGGGAGCCGGCCGCTGCGTTCAGGCCCCCTTCCAGGGCACCGCCCCGAGCTTGCGAGGGGTGGGGAGGAAGGGGGTCCTTTTTCAGTCGCGGAAGACCAGCGCGTTGCTGACCAGGGTGACGACCTCGTCCCACTCGCGCTTGAGCTCGCCGGCGTCCTCGGCCCGCAGCGTGGCATCGGGTTCCCGCTCGGCCCGCGCGACCGCCCGGCCCAGGGCCGACGAGGGCGCCAGCAGTTCCTCCACGCGCGCGATCCCGGCGTACTCGGCGAGATCCCGCACGCCCTCCACGGGGGCGACGAACGCCCGGTGGTCGACCAGGCCGGCGGCGCCGTCGGCCACCTCGGCGAGCACCTCGGACAGCTCCGTGAGGTCGTAGCGGTCCTGCTCGGCCGGGAGCGGCTCGACGTCGGTGTCGGCGACCTCCGGCCAGGAGGCGATCTCCTCCAGGTCGTGACCCTCGTTGCCGGCGATGAAGCGGGCCAGGTCGGCTGGGGTGGTGAACAGGTAGATCTCGCCGTCGCGGCCGAGGAATCGCGCCACGTCGTCGACGTAGCAGCGCAGGGTCACCCCGGCGCCCTCGGGGACGACGACCTCGACGGGCAGGATGCCCACCGATTCCCAGAACTGCGCGGCCTTGCTGACCGCGGCCTCGCTGGCGGTGATCCGGCTTCCGCCGCGGATCGTGCTGACGCCCGGGGCCGACGCGGCGGGCGCAGCGTCCTCCTCGACGTCGTCGTCGAGCTCCTCCACGTCGAGGACGTCGTCGCTCGCGACCTCCTCGAGCTCCGCCGCGGGCGGGTAGTCCTCCAGGGTCGCGGTGCCGGCGCCGGTCCAGTCGAAGTGCTCCTCGAGCTCGGCGACGACGTCCTCCCACAGGTCGTCGAGGACGCCGCCCACACCGATCCAGGCGTCCTCGCCGGACCGGCCGACGAATGCCTCGACCCCCAGGCCGAGGGAGCCGATCTCCGGCTTGGCCGCGAGCTCGGCGACGGCCTCGAACTGCCCCTCCTCGTCCTCGTCCTCGTCGTCGTCCTCCTCGTCACCGCCGGTGTCGAGGCAGTCGGCGAGCCGGCTGACGATGTCGATGGTCGCGGCGAGCTCGTCGACGGCCCACCGGTCGGGGTTCTCGGCGGCGATGTCGTAGACGCCGTCGAGGTCGAACCGGTGGTCCTCGTCGGGGGTGAGGTCGGCGGCGCCCAGCCCCTGCACGACCGGCCAGACGGGATGGTCGGCGAGGTCGTGGTCGGTGCTGCCGCGGCAGAACGCCGCCAGCGCCGCCGGTGTCGGGAAGAGGTGCACCTTCGCCGTGTCGCCCTCGGTCGTGCCGAGGAACGCCTGCCACTCCTCGCCGTCCTCCTCCCACGGAGGAGCCCAGAGGGTGTAGCCGGTGCGGTCGTCGAGGGTGAGTGCGATGGGGACGATGCTGGGCCTGGCCACGGGCACACCCTGCCAGATGAGGGCCCATGCCCCGAACGGTGCGTTCAGACCCGGATCGGATGCCAGTGGAAGGACCCCGTCCTCCCCACCCCTCGCGCGCTCGCGGTGGGACCCGGGACGGGGCCGTTCAGACGCCGATCGGATGCCAGACTGTTTTGGTCTCCAGGAACGGCGTCATCCGGGACAGGCCGGGGTCGGCGGTCCAGTCCGGTTCGGGGGTCTGCGTGCGCACGACGCGCTTGACCGTGCCGGCCGCCTCCCGCTCCAACTCCATCGCCCGCGAGGCGGGCGCGCCGGTGAGGTCGATGCCGTCGACGTCGGCGTGCTCGGCCAGCCACGGGCCCAGCTCGTCGGCGTCACCGGTGAGCAGGTTGACCACCCCGCCGGGGACGTCACTGGTGGCCAGCACCTCGGCGAGCGTGATCGAGGGCAGCGGACGGTCCTTCGACGTCACGACGACGGCGGTGTTGCCGCCGGCCAGGACCGGGGCCAGGACGCTGACCAGGCCGAGCAGCGACGACTGCTGCGGCGCGAGGACGGCGACGACGCCGGACGGCTCGGGCATCGAGAAGTCGAAGTACGGACCGGCGACCGGGTTGGCGCCCCCGAGGACGGCGGCGAGCTTGTCGGTCCACCCCGCGTACCAGACCCAGCGGTCGATGGCGGCGTCGACGGCGGTCCGCGCTTTGGAGTGCGAGAGCCCCTCGCCGGCCGCGACCTCGTCGCAGAACTGTGCGGCGCGGCCCTCCATCACCTCGGCGACGCGGTAGAGCACCTGGCCGCGGTTGTAGGCGGTCATGGCCGCCCACTTGCCGAAGGCGGCGCGCGCCGCGACGACGGCGTCCCGGGCGTCCTTGCGCGACGCCCAGGCGGCGTTGGCGAGGAAGTGCCCCTTGGGATCGGTCACCTCGTAGCTGCGACCGGACTCCGAGCGCGGGAACGCCCCGTTGACGTAGAGCTTGTAGGTCTTGCGGACGGCCAGCCGGTCACTCACTTGCTGTCAGCTCCCTTCAGGTACGCGGCGAGCCCGTGGCGGCCGCCCTCGCGGCCGTAGCCGGACTGCTTGTAGCCGCCGAAGGGCGACGTCGGGTCGAACTTGTTGAACGTGTTGGCCCACACCACGCCCGCGCGGAGCTGGTTGGCGATCTTGAGGATGCGCGACCCCTTCTCCGTCCAGATCCCGGCGGAGAGGCCGTAGGTGGTGTTGTTGGCCTTGGCGACGGCCTCGTCGGGGGTGCGGAACGTCAGGACGCTGAGCACCGGCCCGAAGACCTCCTCGCGCGCGATGCGGTGCGCGGGGGAGACGTCGGTGAACACCGTCGGCGGGAACCAGAAGCCACGCTCGGGCAGCTCGCAGGTCGGCTGCCAGCGGTTGGCGCCCTCGGCCTCGCCGAAATCGGACAGCTCGCGGATGCGGGCCAGCTGCTCGGCGGAGTTGATCGCGCCGATGTCGGTGTTCTTGTCCAGCGGGTCGCCGACGCGCAGGGTGCCGATGCGCCGCTGGAGGCTCGCGATCAGCTCGTCGTGGATCGACTCCTGGACCAGCAGCCGGGAGCCCGCGCAGCACACGTGGCCCTGGTTGAAGAAGATGCCCTGGACGATGCCCTCGACGGCCTGGTCGATCGGGGCGTCGTCGAACACGATGTTCGCCGCCTTGCCGCCGAGCTCGAGCGTGAGCTTCTTGCGGGTGCCGGCCACGGCGCGGGCGATCGACTTGCCCACCTCGGTCGACCCGGTGAACGCGACCTTGTCGACGTCGCCGTGCTCGACGACCGCGCGACCGGTGTCACCGGCGCCGGTGACGATGTTGACCACGCCCGGCGGGAGGTCGGCCTGGCGGCAGATCTCGGCGAACAGCAGCGCGGTCAGCGGGGTGGTCTCGGCCGGCTTGAGGACGACGGTGTTGCCGGTCGCCAGCGCCGGGGCGACCTTCCACGCCAGCATGAGCAGCGGAAAGTTCCACGGGATGACCTGCCCGGCGACGCCCAGCGCCCGGGGGTTGGGCCCGAGGCCCGCGTGATCGAGCTTGTCGGCCCAGCCCGCGTGGTAGAAGAAGTGCGCCGCGGCGAGCGGGACGTCGACGTCGCGGGACTCCCGGATCGGCTTGCCGTTGTCCAGGGACTCGAGGACGGCGAACTCGCGGGCGCGCTCCTGGAGCAGCCGCGCGATGCGGAACAGGTACTTGCCGCGGTCGGCCGGGCGCATCGGCCCCCACACGCGGGTGTACGCGCGGCGGGCGGCGGCGACGGCGCGGTCGACGTCGGCGGCGGTGCCGGTGGAGACCTCGGTGAGGACCTCCTCGGTGGCCGGGTTGACCGTCTTGAACGGCTCACCGGACCCGTCGACGAACTCGCCGTCGATGAACAGCCCGTAGGACGGCGCGATGTCGACGATCGACCGCGACTCCGGGGCGGGGGCGTACTGGAACGGGTTGCTGCTCACGGGGGGCCTCAGTCGATCGTCACGTAGTCGGGGCCGGAGTAGTGGCCGGTGCGGAGCTTCTGCCGCTGCAGCAGGAGGTCGTTGAGCAGGCTGGAGGCGCCGAAGCGGAACCAGTCGGGGTCGAGCCAGTCGGGGCCGACCGTCTCGTTGATCAGCACGAGGTGCTTCATCGCGTCCTTCGTCGTCCGGATGCCGCCGGCGGGCTTGAACCCGACCTGGCGTCCGGTGGCGGCGCGGAAGTCGCGGACCGCCTCGAGCATCACCAGCGAGACCGGCAGGGTCGCGGCGGGCGAGATCTTGCCGGTGGAGGTCTTGATGAAGTCGCCGCCGGCGAGCATCGCGATCCAGCTGGCGCGGCGGACGTTGTCGAGGGTGACCAGCTCGCCGGTCTCGAGGATGACCTTGAGGTGGGCGTCCCCGCACACCTCCTTCACGGCCACGATCTCCTCGAAGACGTCGAGGTAGCGGCCGGTGAGGAAGGCGCCGCGGTCGATGACCATGTCGATCTCGTCCGCGCCGTTGGCCACGGCGTCCTTCACGTCGGCGAGCTTGACCTCGCGGCTGGCGCGGCCGCTCGGGAAGGCGGTGGCGACGGCGGCGACGTGGATGCCGGTGCCGGCCAGCGTCTCCCGGGCGACGCCGGCGAGGTCGCCGTAGACGCAGACCGCGGCCACCGTCGGGCAGGTCGGGTCACCGGGGTCGGGCTGCTTCGCCTTCGAGGCGAGGCTGCGCACCTTGCCCGGGGTGTCGGCCCCTTCCAGCGTCGTGAGGTCGACCATCGAGATGGCGGTGTCGATCGCCCAGGCCTTGGCCGTGGTCTTGATCGACCGGGTGCCGAGCATCGCGACGCGGGCCTCGGCGCCGACCTGGTCGACGCCCGGCAGGCCGTGCAGGAAGGTGCGGAACGCCGAGTCGGAGCGCGTGACGTCGTCGTACGGCGGCAGGGGTGCCATCAACGCGCGCGCGTCGTCGGGCAGCGCGTCGGGGTCGAGCACGTGGGTCATGGCGACCATTGTCCCCTGTCCGGCCACCCCGTCCGACCGCGCGCCCCTCGTCGGAGGGACCGAACGGGTTCCGGTCCCGCGGCGATCAGACGTCTGCGGCGCCGAAGTGGCGTCACGAGGCTGGGCCGCTACGGTGTCGCGCGTGCAGCTGACCGTCGTCGACCACCCGCTCGCCCGTGCCCGGCTCTCCCGCATGCGGGACGAGCGCACGGACAACGCCAACTTCCGTGCCGCCCTGCGCGACCTCACGCAGATGCTGATGTACGAGGCCACGCGCGACCTCGCCGTCGCCGAGGAGCCGATCCAGACCCCGGTCACCGGCACGACCGGCTACCGGGTGGCCGCGCCCCCGCTGATCGTCCCGGTGCTGCGCGCCGGGCTGGGCATGGCCGACACCGCGCACCGGATGCTGCCCGAGGCGCAGATGGGTTTCGTGGGGCTGGCCCGCAACGAGGCGACCTTCGAGCCCGAGGCGTACATGGCCTCGCTGCCGGAGTCGCTGGTCGACCGCCAGGTGTTCGTGCTCGACCCGATGCTGGCCACCGGCGGCTCGCTCGTGCACTGCTGCGGGCTGCTCACGGCCCGCGGGGCCACCTCGATCACCGTGCTGTGCACGCTGGCCGCACCCGAGGGGCTGCGCCGGCTGGAGGAGAGCGGCCTGCCGCTGCGGGTGTTCACGGCGTCGGTCGACGAGGGCCTCAACGACAAGGCCTACATCGTCCCGGGCCTCGGGGACGCGGGCGACCGCCAGTTCGGCGCGGTCTGACGATGCGCTTCGGGGTGCTCGGCACCGGCTTCTGGGCCCGGGCCGTGCACGCCGCCTCGCTGGCCGAGCACTCCGACGCCGAACTCGCCGGCATCTGGGGCCGTGACCTCGCCAAAGCCAAGGCGGTGGGCGCGGAGTTCGACGTCGAAGGCTTCGACGACCTCGACGCGCTCCTGTCGCGGGTGGACGCGGTCGCGGTGGCCGTCCCACCGGACGTGCAGGTGGACCTCGCGGTGCGGGCCGCGGCCGCCGGCAAGCACCTGCTGCTGGAGAAGCCGATCGCACTGGACGTCGCCGCCGCCGACCGGCTGGTGACGGCGGTGCGCGACGCCGGCGTGGCCTCGGTCGTGTTCTTCACGTTCCGGTTCCGCTCGGCGACGTCGACCTGGCTGGAGCAGGCCTCGCGCACCCGGCTCGCCGGTGGGCACGGCTCGTGGCTGTCGTCGCTGGCCGGGTCGCCCTTCGACTCCTCGCCGTGGCGCAAGGAGCACGGCGCTCTCTGGGACATCGGCCCGCACGCGCTCTCGGTGCTGGTGCCCGCGCTCGGTCCCGTGGTGTCGGTGCAGGCCGGCGCGGGTCTGCGCGACACGGTGCACCTCGTGCTCGGTCACGAGTCCGGGGTCGCGTCGACCGTCACGCTGTCGCACACGGTGGCGCCGATGTCGGCCGGGACCGAGTTCTTCGTGCACGGCGACGCCGGGCGGCTGGTGCTTCTGCCCGAGACCGGTAGCGCGGAGGACGCGTTCGCAGTGGCCGTGGACGAGTTGACGGCCGCGGCGGTGTCCGGCGGGACGCACCCCTGCGACGTCGTCTTCGGGCGGGACGTCGTCGCGGTGCTGGCCGCTGCCCAGCGCGCGCTGGAGTCCGGCTGCCGGGAGTCGGTCGCGCTCTAGGGGTTCTTCTCGCGCCTCCTGGGTTCTGCAGCACGCCGGGACCGCGAACTCGACCCTGGGAGTGTCAGTCGTACGGGTTCGTCAGGACCGGTCGGGCCTGGAGGACGTCGAAGGTGACCGGAGGGCCGTCGGTGGTGGTGGTGCCGGGGACGGCGGTGCTGGCGCCGCCGTCGACGCTGAAGGTGGCGCCCCAGGTGGTGGTCAGCCAGGCGGTGTAGGTGCCGCTGGAGTAGTCGTGGGTGACCGTCTGGTCGGGGTAGGGGGCGCCGGGGTCGGTGCTGGTCAGGTCGGTGCCGTCGCCGGTGTGCCAGGTGAAGCCGGTGGCGGTGGCGACGATGTCGACGGTGAAGCCGCGGATGTCGAGGGTGAAGGTCTGCGTGGTCGGGCTGTCGGTGTAGAAGATGACCGGCAGGCCGACGAGTCCGTCGCCGGGGGGTTGCTGCTGGGTGGTCAGTTCGGGCAGCGGCAGGGTCTGGAAGTAGCGGAACACCTCGGCCGGCGACGGCGGCGGGTTCAACGCCGTGATGTCGACGCAGACGCGCGGCTGAGATGCCCAAGGCCCGACAGGTGTCCCGGGCGCAGCGCCATCAGGATCGAAGGAAGGGTCAATCGTGTTCCCGCCGGGCAGAACGACCAGTCGGCGCTCAACCACCATGACCTGCACGATGCGATCCGGCAGTGACGGGCAGAGCGCATCGTCATCTGGACGACAGACATCGCCCGCGTCCGTGTCCACGGCGCACGGGGTTCGCAGCCGGTAGGTGTAGGGCTGCGGCTCGGGCGGATCGTTGCTTGCGAGCCAGCCGTCGGCCGTCGACGCGACGTAGCTAGCCGTGAGAACCCCGGGACCTGTCGTCACGACAGGGCAAACTCGCTTTGAGCAGTCTGGATCGTCTGCGTAAGCGGATGGCATGGGAAAGGCGCAGGTGACCAGAGTTGCGAGGGCCGCCAGCCGGACCAGGCGCAACATGTCAGCCCAGTGTCAGAACGGTCATGACCCATGTGGCCAGCTCGGAGTTCCATCTCATTGCGGCACCACAGGAAACGTCCGCGAACGCTTCTGAGCTCATTTCCTCGTTGACACTGCCTGCTGCGTCGACCACCTGCAGTCGGGCCTGGTCTGCAAAGAACGCGATCTCCGCTCGGTCGCCTTCCAATCGAGGTTCGCCCATCGACGTGATGCTGAGGAGCCCATCTTCGTAATGGAGGCCATTCGCAGCGTCCTCTTCGGTGCTGCTGGCGATCCGGTTGCAGTCTTCGCAGCCGTCGCTGAACTCGCGGAGGGGTTGGGCGTCCATCACGTCGGACGTGCGGTTGATGAGGGCGATGTAGTACCGGACGAAGGCCTCGGCGCCGGCGGCGTCCTGGGTGCGGGCCTCGGCGGGCATCGGGAGGTCCTCGGGGCCGAGGGGCGGGAGTTCCTCCTCGGTCGGCGACGCGCTCGCGCTGGGCAGGGACTCGTTCGCCGGCTGCTTCTCCGCGCACCCGCTGAGCAGGGTCACACCCGCCAGCACGCCGATCAGCAGGCGCAGGGACCACCGCCGAGCCACGTCGTCACCCCTCGTGTCGATCTCCGGACCCCGGGAGACTACGCAGATCCGGAATGCCAGAGCATCTCCGGTTGTGGACAACCACCCGTCCGCGTTGCCGTCGCCAGGGCCCAGCCGCTTTCGGCGGGGTGCTTCCGGGGTCGATCTCTCGGTCTAGGGGTTCTGCAGGGCCCCGGGAGCGGGAACTCGACCCAGGAAGCCGTCGGTTGCGGCGCCCGTCACGCGCCCAGCCGCTCGGCCAGCTCGACCAGCGAGCCCACCGACAGGTCGGCGTCGGGGTCGCTGACCGGGGGAACCCGCATGCCGCCGAACTCGTCGGGCCGGTGCACGTACGCCGTCCGCAGCCCGCGTCCGCGGGCCGCCGCGAGGTCGTCGACGTGCGCCGCCACCATCAGCACCTCCGACGGCGCGAGCGCGAGCAGGCGGGGTGCGGCGTCGTAGACCTCGGCGTCGGGCTTGTAGTGCTGGACGATCTCGGCGCCGAGCACCAGGTCCCACGGCAGCCCGGCCCGCTTGGCCAGGTCGACGATCAGCGCGACGTTGCCGTTCGACAGCGGCGCGAGCACGTGCGACCGCGCCAGCCGGGTGAGACCCGGGACGACGTCCGGCCACGGGTCGAGCCGGTGCCAGGCCAGCACCAGCTCGTCGCGGGTCGCCGCGTCGACGTCGGTCCGGCCGAGATTGGCCAGCACCTCGTCCAGCGAGATCCGGTGCAGCTCGTCCAGGGGCGTCCAGGGCAGGTCGCCGGTGCGCACGCGCTCCATCGACGGCACGTACCGCGCCCGCCAGGCGTCGGCGAACGCGTGGGCGTCGACGCCCGGCCCGAGCACCCGGCGCACCTCGCGGGCGACGCCCGACCGCCAGTCGACGACCGTCCCGAAGACGTCGAAGACCAGCGCCCGGACGTCCACCGTCAGAGCCCCAGCGCCGCCGACATCTCCGCGCGCAGCTGGTCGAGCTCGTCGGCGCCGCGCCCGCGGGCGGCGATCACCCCGGCGTCGTCGTGCACGGGCACGACCGTCTCCAGGTACGCCTTGAGCTTGGGCTCGGTGCCGCTGGGCCGCACGATCACCCGCACGCCGTCGCCGAGCAGCCGCACCCCGTCGACGGCGGGCTGCTCGGTGAGCAGGTCGGTGAACGCGACGTCCCGCCCGAGCAGCCGGGTGGGCGGCGCGGCCCGCAGTCGCGCCATGGCGTCGGAGATGAGCGTGAGGTCCTCCACGCGCGCCGACAGCTGACCGGTCACGAACAGCCCGTGCTCGACGGCGAGCTCGTCGAGGCGGTCCAGCAGCGTGCGGCCGTCGGCCTTCAGCTCGGCCGCGAGCAGGGCCACCGCCAGCGCGGCCGAGATGCCGTCCTTGTCCTTGACCACCGACGGCGCCACCGAGTACCCGAGCGCCTCCTCGTAGCCGAACACCAGCGGCGACTCGTCGGAGCCGGCCCGCATGATCCACTTGAACCCGGTCGGGGTCTCCTCCGACGGCACCCCGTGCCCTCCGGCGATCACGTGCATCAGCGAGCCGCTCACCAGCGACGACGCGTAGGTCCCGCGCACGCCGCGCCGCAGCAGCCAGTCGGCCAGCAGCGCGCCGACCTCGTCGCCGGTCAGCTGCCGGCCGTCGCAGACGACGGCGCAGCGGTCGGCGTCCGGGTCCTCGGCGATCGCCACGTCGGCACCGACGTCGGCGGCCAGGGCTTTCAGCAGGTCGGTCGCTCCGGGCTCCTCCGGGTTCGGGAACACGACCGTCGGGAACGCCGGGTCCGGCCGGTCCTGCGCGGGCACGCTGTGCGGGGCGGTCAGCCCGGCGGCCGCGAAGACGGCGCGGGTCGTGTCGGCGCCCACGCCGTGCATCGCGGTGTAGGCGACGGTCAGCTCGGCGCGGTTCGCGACCCGGGAGGGCTGCAGCGCGGCCACGACCGCGGCGACGTAGTCGTCGGCGATGTCGTCGTCCAGCGTCAGCCACTCGTCGGACAGCGGGACCTCGCGCGCCGATCCGACGGCGCCGATCGCGGCCTCGATCTCCCGGTCGGCCGGCGGCACCAGCTGGGCGCCGTCGCCGAGGTAGACCTTGTAGCCGTTGTCGTCGGGCGGGTTGTGGCTGGCGGTCACCATGATCCCGGCCGCGCACCCCAGGTGGCGGACGGCGAAGGCGAGCACCGGCGTCGGCAGCTGCCGGGGCATCACCTGGACGGCGAAACCCGCACCGGCGAGCACCGCGGCGGAGATGCGGGCGAACTCGTCGGACCGGCGGCGGGCGTCGTAGCCGATGACCACCCCGGCGCCGGCGTGCCCGGACTCGGCCAGCCATCGACCGAGCCCGGCGGCCGCGCGGGTGACCACGGCCGCGTTCATGCCGGCCGGCCCGGCGCGCAGGGGTCCCCGCAGCCCCGCCGTCCCGAAGGTGAGCGGACCGGCGAACCGCCGGTCGAGCTCCTCGGTGTTCTCCGCCTCGATCAGCGACGCGATCTCGTCGCGGTCACCCGCGTGCGGATCGGCGTCGGCCCACTCCCGGGCCTTCTCCAGGACGCTCACAGCCGGCCTCCCGCCGCTTCGACGTGCTCCGCGTCGAACGCGGGCAGCGTGTACTGGCCGCCGACGCGGGAGTGGACCGGGTCGGTCGGGTCGGGCTCGCCGCACGCCTCGATCAGGGCCTCGGCGTACACCTCGGCGTCGTCGGCCGGCTCGTAGCCGAGCGCGCGGGCGGCGGCGAGGTCCCACCAGTTGCGCGTGTTGGCCGACACGCCCCAGACGATCTGGAAGCCCGGGGCGGGCGCGCGCAGGGCCGCGTCGACCAGCGACACGGTGTCGGCGGGGGAGAGCCAGGTGGCGAGCATGCGGAGCGTCGACGGCTCCGGGAAGGCGCTGCCGATGCGCAGGCAGACGACGTCCATGCCGTAGCGGTCGACGTAGAGCGAGCCCAGGGCCTCCATCGCCACCTTGGCCACGCCGTAGTACGTGTCCGGCCGCGGCGGGGCGTCGGCCTCCGTGAGCAGGCCACTCTCCGGGCGGGACGTGAAGCCGGTCGCGTGGTTGCTGCTGGCCAGGACCACGCGCTGGACACCGGCGCGGCGGGCCGCCTCCAGCGTGCAGTAGGTGCCCTCGATGTTGGCGTGGCTGATGGCCGGCCAGCCGGCCTCGCCCACCAGCCCCGCCATGTGCACGACGGCGTCCACGCCCTCGGCCGCGTCGACCATCGCGGCGAGGTCGGTGACGTCGGCGACGACCTGCTCCTCGCCCGGTCGCTCGTCGGGCAGCGGAGCCACGTCGAGGCTGCGCAGTGCCCAGCCGCGCTCGGGGAGCCCGCCGCGCAGCACCGTGCCGATCCGGCCCGCCGCCCCCGTCAGGAGGACCAGACTCACGGGAGCTTCCCGATGAACTCCACCAGGAAGGCTCCGAGCCGGCCGGCCGCCTCCTTGCCCGCGGCGAGCACCTCCTGGTGGTCGAGCACCTCGCCGGTGACGCCGGCCGCGGCGTTGGTGACCATCGAGAGGCCGAACACCTCCATGCCCGCGGCGCGGGCGGCGATCGCCTCGAGCGCCGTCGACATGCCCACCAGGTCGGCGCCGAGGGTGCGCAGCATCCGGATCTCGGCCGGCGTCTCGTAGTGCGGGCCCGGGAGCGCGGCGTAGACGCCCTCGATCAGCGAGGAGTCGACCTGCCGGGCCAGCTCGCGCAGCCGCGCCGAGTACAGGTCGGTCAGGTCGACGAACGTGGCGCCCACCAGCGGCGAGCGGGCGGTGAGGTTCAGGTGGTCGGAGATGACCACGGCCTGGCCGATCCGGTGCTCCGCGCCGAGACCGCCGGCGGCGTTGGTCAGGATCACCGTCTTCACGCCGGCCGCCGCCGCGGTGCGGATGCCGTGCACGACCGGCTCGACACCGCGGCCCTCGTAGAGGTGCGTGCGGCCGAGGAACAGCAGCACGCGGCGGTCGCCCACCTGCACCGACCGGACCTCGCCGCCGTGCCCCACGGCCGTGGGGGCGGCGAAGCCGGGCAGGTCGCCGATCGCGACGGAGGCCGTGGCGGCGCCGAAGGCGTCCGCGGCGGGCGCCCAGCCCGACCCCATGACGACGGCGACGTCGTGCTCCCCGCCGAGTGCGGCGGTGAGGGCGTCGGCCGCCTGGGCGGCGAGGGCGGCGGGGTCAGAAGCGGGGGGCTGGCTCACGCGGGGACGCTAGCGCAGCGCGGAGACGGCGCGTGCGGCCCGGCAGGATGCACCCGTGGACCCCCGCGCTGACCAACCGACGTTGACCGGGCCCCGCGTGCGGCTGCGGCCGTGGCGCGACGACGACGTCGACGCCGTGTTCGCCGCCTGCCAGGACGCCGAGATCCAGCGGTGGACCGAGGTGCCGGTGCCCTACCGGCGCGAGCACGCCGCCGGGTTCGTGGGGGAGATCGCCGCGCGGACCTGGGCGGCGGGTGGCGGGCAGTTCGCCGTCGAGACGCGGGAGGGCACCGGGCCGGTCGGCGCGATGACCCTGTTCCCGCCGCGGGACGGCGTCGGGGCCGGCGGCTACTGGACCGGCGGAGCGCACCGCGGCCGCGGGTTCACCGGCGAGGCCCTGCGGATCCTGGCCGGCTGGGCGTTCGACGAGCTCGGCCTGCGACGCCTGGAACTCGTCGTCGACCCGGCCAACGCCGGCTCCCGCGGGGTCGCCGAGAGCGCCGGCTTCCGCGCCGAGGGCGTCCTGCGCCAGCGGTCGCTGCACCGCGGGACGCCCGTCGACGACGTGATCTACGGCCTCCTGGCGGGCGATCCGAGGCCGGACGCGTGATCACCACGCGCTGAGGGGTGCCGGGCGGGGCGGGCGACCGTCAGGGCGTGGTGACCGGGGCGGGCCGGCTCACATCTGCGTCTGGCAGACCGGGTTCCGGGACAGGTAGTTGTCGTAGCCGTCGGAGACGAGCTGGACGTCGTCGGTGAGCGTGCCCGGCCACGCCTGGGCCCGGTCGAGGACGTTGCCGCAGGTCTCCGGGTCGAGCGCCGGCGGGTCGGCACCGGCCACGGGGACGCCGAAGCCGATCAGGGCGGCGGTGGCGACGACGGTGAACGAGGCGGCGAGAGCGCGGTGCGAGCGGCGAACGGACATGGGGGAGACCTCCGAGCGAACGCGGACCGGACCGGACCGGACTGCGACGGGCGCAGGGCGGAGGGGTGAGGCCGGTCCGGGATGGGGATGGACCGAGCCGCGGCTGGTGCCCGGTGCGCGCCGAGCGGAGCCGACACCGGGAGGAGACGGCGGCGCGGAACGGGGATACACAGGCGGGTGATCTGGACCTCACCGGGCCGCCGTCGGGGCGCTGACCGAGGGTGATCACTCCTAGACTTCCGACGTGCAGATCCCCTTCTCCTCCTCCGAGCGCGCCAGCCTGGGCGTGGAGTGGGAGCTGCAACTGGTCGACCGGGAGACCCGCGAGCTCTCCCCAGGTGCCGTCGAGATCCTCGAGCAGCTCCGGCCCGAGGGCGCCGCCGAGCACCCGAAGGCCAAGCACGAGCTCCTGCAGTCGACCATCGAGATCATCACCGGCATCTGCAGCACGGTCGCCGAGGCCAAGGCCGACCTGGCCGGCACGCTCGCCGAGGTCGTCGCCGTCGCCGACGAGCGGGGCCTGGGCCTCATGTGCGCCGGCACGCACCCGTTCACCGACTGGCAGACGCAGCTCATCTCGCCCAAGGAGCGCTACCTCCGGCTCGTCGAGCAGATGCAGTGGCCCGCACGGCGGCTGCAGATCTTCGGCGTCCACGTGCACGTCGGCGTCCGGGCGCCCGAGAAGGCGATCCCGGTGGTCAACGCGCTGTGCCAGTACCTGCCGCACTTCCTCGCGCTGTCGGCGTCGTCCCCGTACTGGGTGGGCGCCGACACCGGGCTCGCCTCGGCCCGCACGAAGATTTTCGAGGGCATGCCGACCGCCGGCCTGCCCTACCAGCTCTCCGGCTGGAACGAGTTCGAGAACTACATGGAGACCCAGATCTCCTCGAACGCCATCGAGAGCGTGCGCGAGGTCTGGTGGGACATCCGGCCGCACCCCGACTTCGGCACGGTCGAGCTGCGGATCTGCGACGGACTGCCGACCCTCGACGAGATCGGCGCCGTCGCCGCGCTGTCGCAGTGCCTGGTCGAGCAGTTCGACACGCAGCTGGACCGCGGCTACACCCTCCCGACCCCGGCCCGCTGGGTGCTGCAGGAGAACAAGTGGCGCGCCGCCCGGTACGGCCTCGACGCCGACATCGTCGTCGACGAGAAGGGCACCGTGCGCCCGGTGCGGCAGGCACTGCTCGACCTGGTCGAGGACCTCACGCCCACCGCGCGGAGGCTGGACTGCGTCACCGAGCTGCACGACGTGGAGCGGGTGCTCGCCGTCGGCGCCTCCTACCAGCGCCAGCGCGCGGTCGCCGCCGCGCACGACGGCGACCTGCGGTTCGTCGTCGACAGCCTGCTGGCCGAGATGCGCAATGGCCTCCCCACTCACCCTGGCCCCGCGGCCGAACGGACCCTCGTGGGAGGGGATCCGGGATGACCCCCGTCGTGGAGAAGCTGGGCGCGGCGGTCGACGACTGGGTCGCGGCGCACCACTCCCAACTGGTGTCCACGCGCCGGCACCTGCACGCCCATCCCGAGCTCGCCTTCGCCGAGTTCGAGACGACGTCCTTCCTCGAGCAGCGGCTGCGCACCCACGGGCTCCGGCCGCGGCGGCTGCCCACCGGCACCGGTCTGGTCGTGGACGTGGGCTCCGGCGATCCGGTGGTGGTCCTGCGCGCCGACATCGACGCGTTGCCGCTGGCCGACCTCAAGGACGTGCCCTACGCCTCCACCCGCGAGGGCATGTGCCATGCGTGCGGGCACGACGTGCACACCACCGTCGTCCTCGGGGTCGCGATCGCGCTGGCCGGCCTCGACGGCCTGCCGGGCACCGTCCGCTGCATCTTCCAGCCCGCCGAGGAGACCATTCCCGGCGGCGCCACCGAGGTCGTCGCCTCCGGGGTCCTGGACGGCGCGATGCGTGCTTTCGCCCTGCACTGCGACCCGTCGATCCCGGCCGGGACGGTCGGGCTGCGGACCGGCGCGATCACCGCCGCCTGCGACCGGATCGACGTGACGCTGACCGGCCCCGGCGGGCACACCGCCCGCCCGCAGCTCACCGTCGACCTCGTCGACGCCCTCGGGCGGCTGATCACCGACCTGCCGGGCCTGCTGTCGCGCCAGGTCGACCCGCGGGCCGGGATGTCGCTGGTCTGGGGCGCGGTCAACGCCGGGATCGCCGCCAACGCGATCCCGCAGCGCGGCCAGCTCCGCGGCACCGTCCGGGTGCTCGACCGGGACGCATGGAAGGGCGCCGAGGACCTGATGCGCTCGCTGGTCGAGCGCGTGGCGGCGGCGAGCGGCGCCGGGTGCGACGTCGACTACGTGCGCGGCCTGCCGCCGGTGGTCAACGACCCCCGCGCGGTGGTGCTGATGCGGGCGGCCGCGCTGGAGACGGTCGGCAGCGACCGGGTGGTCCTGACCCCGCAGAGCATGGGCGGCGAGGACTTCGGGTGGTTCGCCGACGTCATGCCGATCGCCCTGGCACGGCTGGGCACGCACGGCGGCGGCGCCCCCCTGGACCTGCACCGGGGCACCTTCGACGTCGACGAGCGGGCGATCGGGGTCGGTGTGCGGCTGCTGGCCCGCACCGCGCTGCACGCGTTGGAGGCCGACGCCGCCCCCGCGCGCACGGGCCGGCCCGCGCCCGGAGACACTTCTGCCCGACGAGCAGCCCACGAGAGGCGGGAACCCGACGATGAGTCCCCCCGATCAGCAGACCGGACATGACGGCGCGGCGACCACCGGCGCCGCGGACGCGGCCGTCCCGGCCGAGCACGAGGTGCCCGACGAGCTGACGCTCGCCGCCGGGTTCGACGCCGCCACCCGGGACGAGTGGCGCGAGTTGGTCGCCGGCGTGCTGCGCAAGGCCGGCCGGGAGGACCTGCCCGACCCGGTCGAGGACGCGCTGCGCGCGCCGGTGGCGACGGGCGTCAGCGTCGCCCCGCTCTACACCGCCGACGACGCCGGCGACCTGCCGACGGCGGTCGGGGTGCCCGGCCTGCCGCCGTTCGTGCGGGGCGGGGCAGCCGCCGGTGCCGTCGTCGAGGGCGGCACGCCGGCCGCCTGGGACATCCGGCAGCGCCACGCGCACCCCGACGTCGCCACCACGAAGGAGGCGATCGCCGCCGACCTGGAGAACGGCGTCACCTCCCTGTGGCTGGTGCTGGGGGAGGGCGCGATCCCGGTCGACTCGCTCGGCGACGTGCTGTCCGACGTCCTGCTCGACCTGGCGCCGGTGGCGGTCTCCGGCGGGCCGTCGGCCGCCGAGGCGTTCCTGGCGCTGGTGGAGGGCCGCACCGATCTGGCGCGGGGTGGCTCGCTCGGTCTCGACCCGCTGGGCGTGCACGCGGCCGGCGGGCAGCAGCAGGATCTCGCCGGGCTGGCCGACGTCGCCCGGCGGGCCGCCGCCCATGCCGGCCTGCGGACCGTCGTCGTCGACGCCACGGTGTACGCCGACGCCGGGGCGTCGGCGGTCGAGGAGCTCGGGTGCTCGCTGGCGGCCGGGGTGGCGTACCTGCGGGCGCTGACCGAGGGCGGGCTGAGCGTCGACGAGGCATTCGGGCAGGTGGAGTTCCGCTACTCCGCGAGCGCCGACCAGTTCACGACCATGGCCGCGCTGCGCGCCGCCCGCCGGCTGTGGGACCGGGTCGGGGAGGTCAGCGGCGCGTCGCCCGAGGCGCGCGCCCAGCGGCAGCACGCGGTCACGTCGTCGGTGATGACCACGAAGCACGACCCGTGGGTGAACATGCTCCGGACGACGGTGGCCTGCTTCGCCGCGGGCGTGGGCGGCGCCGACGCCGTCACCGTGCAGCCGTTCGACGCGGCGCTGGGCCTGCCCGACTCGTTCTCCCGCCGGATCGCCCGCAACACCCAGAACCTGCTGGTCGAGGAGGGGCACCTCGCGCGGGTGCTCGACCCGGCCGGTGGCTCCTGGTACGTGGAGTCGCTCACCGAGTCGCTGGCCCAGGCGGCGTGGGAGTGGTTCACCGAGATCGAGCGGGCCGGCGGCCTGGTCGCGGCGCTCGACTCCGGGCTCGTGCGGGACCGGATCGCCGCGGCGTGGGACGAGCGGGCCCAGCGGCTGGCCACCCGCACCGACGCGATCACCGGCGTCAGCGAGTTCCCGAACCTGGCCGAGCAGCTGCCCTTGCGCGAGCCCGCTGCCTCCGTGCTGCCCAGCGGCGGGCTGCCCCGCGTGCGGGCGGCCCAGGAGTTCGAGGCGCTGCGCGACGCCGCCGACGGTCAGCGGGTCTACCTGGCCACGATCGGGCCGATCGCCAAGCACACCGCGCGGGCCACGTTCGCGGGCAACCTGTTCCAGGCCGGGGGGCTCGAGACGCCCTCGGGTGACGGCACCGAGGGGTTCGCCGACGCGGGCACGACGGTCGCCTGCATCTGCGGCACCGACAAGGACTACGCGGAACACGCCGCCGCGCTGGCGAAGGAGCTCCGGGAGGCCGGGGCGACGCACGTCTGGCTGGCCGGGAAGACCGAGGTCGACGGCGTCGACGGGCACGTCTTCGCCGGGTGCGACGCGCTCGACGTGCTGCGCACGGTGCACGAGCAGTTGGGAGTCAAGGCATGAGCGGGATCCCCGACTTCGGGTCCGTCGAGCTCGGCCGGCCGTCCGGCGATCACTCGGCCGACGACTGGGCGAAGGCGTTCAAGGAGGCCTCCGGCCGGGGCGTCGAGGAGGCGACCTGGGAGACGCCCGAGGGCATCGCCGTCCCCCCGCTGTTCACGCCGGCCGACCTGCGCGGGCTGGACTTCCTCGACACCTATCCGGGCATCGCGCCCTACCTGCGCGGGCCCTACCCGACGATGTACACGACCCAGCCGTGGACGGTCCGGCAGTACGCCGGGTTCTCCACCGCGGCGGAGTCCAACGCGTTCTACCGGCGCAACCTGGCCGCCGGGCAGAAGGGCCTGTCGGTCGCGTTCGACCTGCCCACCCACCGCGGCTACGACTCCGACCACCCGCGGGTGGTGGGTGACGTCGGCATGGCGGGGGTCGCGATCGACTCGATCCTGGACATGCGTCAGCTCTTCGACGGCATCCCACTGGACCGGATGAGCGTGTCGATGACCATGAACGGCGCCGTCCTGCCGGTGCTCGCGCTGTTCATCGTCGCCGCCGAGGAGCAGGGGGTGAAGCCGGAGCAGCTGACCGGCACCATCCAGAACGACATCCTCAAAGAGTTCATGGTGCGCAACACCTACATCTACCCGCCCAAGCCCTCGATGCAGATCATCAGCGACATCTTCGCGTTCACGTCGTCGGAGATGCCGAAGTTCAACTCGATCTCGATCTCCGGCTACCACATCCAGGAGGCCGGGGCGACGGCCGACCTGGAGCTGGCCTACACGCTGGCCGACGGCGTCGAGTACCTGAAGGCCGGCCAGGCCGCCGGGATGGACATCGACGCGTTCGCCCCGCGGTTGAGCTTCTTCTGGGCGATCGGCATGAACTTCTTCATGGAGGTCGCGAAGCTGCGGGCCGGGCGGCTGCTGTGGGCGAAGCTGGTGAAGGAGGCCGGCGCGACCAACCCGAAGTCGCTGTCGCTGCGCACCCACTCGCAGACCTCGGGCTGGTCGCTGACGGCGCAGGACGTCTACAACAACGTCGTCCGCACCTGCCTGGAGGCGATGGCCGCCACCCAGGGGCACACCCAGTCGCTGCACACCAACGCCCTCGACGAGGCGCTGGCGCTGCCCACCGACTTCTCCGCCCGGATCGCCCGCAACACCCAGCTGCTGCTGCAGCAGGAGTCGGGGACGACGCGGGTCATCGACCCGTGGGGCGGGTCGGCGTACGTGGAGAAGCTGACCTACGACCTCGCCCGGCGCGCCTGGGCGCACATCGAGGAGGTCGCCGAGCACGGCGGCATGGCGCAGGCCATCGACGACGGCATCCCGAAGCTGCGCATCGAGGAGGCCGCCGCGCGCACCCAGGCCCGCATCGACTCCGGCCGCCAGCCGGTGATCGGGGTGAACAAGTACCGGGTCGAGGCCGACGAGGCGATCGAGGTGCTGAAGGTCGACAACGCCGACGTGCTCGCCCAGCAGAAGGCCAAGCTGGAGGAGCTGCGCGCTGAGCGCGACTCCTCGGCGGTGCAGGAGGCGCTCTCCCGGCTCACCGACGCCGCGCGCGCGGCCGCGGAGGGACGGCGGGGCAGCGACCTCGACTCGAACCTGCTCAAGCTCGCCGTCGACGCGGCGCGGGCCAAGGCCACCGTCGGGGAGATCTCCGACGCGCTGGAGGAGGTCTACGGACGGCACTCCGGTCAGGTGCGCACCATCTCCGGCGTCTACCGCGACGAGACGTCCGGCCACGAAGGGAGTTCCGGCCCGTTGGACGAGACCCGCCGCATGGCGTCGGAGTTCGAGGAGGCCGAGGGACGGCGGCCGCGCATCCTGGTCGCCAAGATGGGCCAGGACGGCCACGACCGCGGCCAGAAGGTCATCGCCACGGCGTTCGCCGACCTCGGGTTCGACGTCGACGTGGGCCCGCTCTTCCAGACGCCGGAGGAGGTCGCCCGCCAGGCCGTCGAGGCCGACGTGCACGTCGTCGGCGTCTCGTCGCTTGCCGCCGGGCACCTCACCCTCGTGCCGGCGCTCAAGCAGGCGCTCGCCGACCTGGGTGCCGACGACGTGCTGATCGTCGTGGGCGGCGTCATCCCGCCCGACGACGTCCCGACGCTGAAGGAGATGGGCGCGGCCGCGGTGTTCCCGCCGGGCACGGTCATCGCCGAGGCGGCGCAGGAGCTGCTGCGCACCCTGTCCGAGCGTCTCGGCCACGCGTGACCCTCGTCGAGGGAGTGCTCGAGGGCGACCGGCGCGCCATCGCGCGGGCGATCACGCTCGTCGAGTCCCGCCGCGAGGACCACCGGGAGAAGGCGCAGGAGCTGCTCGTCGAGCTGCTGCCGCACGCCGGGGGAGCCCGCCGGGTCGGGATCAGCGGCGTGCCCGGCGTGGGCAAGTCGACGTTCATCGACCAGCTCGGGGTGGACCTCACGGCCGAGGGTTCGAAGGTCGCCGTGCTCGCCGTCGACCCGTCGTCGGCACGGTCCGGCGGCTCGATCCTCGGTGACAAGACGCGCATGGCCCGGCTGGCCGTCGACGAGCACGCGTTCATCCGCCCGTCGCCCACGTCCGGGACGCTCGGCGGGGTGGCCCAGGCGACGCGGGAGTCGATGGTCGTCGTCGAGGCGGCCGGTTACGACGTCGTCCTGGTGGAGACCGTCGGGGTCGGGCAGTCGGAGGTGACCGTCGCCGAGATGGTCGACTCGTTCCTCTTCCTGACCCTGGCGCGCACCGGCGACCAGCTGCAGGGCATCAAGCGCGGGATCCTCGAGATCGCCGACGTCATCGCCGTCAACAAGGCCGACGGCGACGGCGCACCCGATGCGCGGAAGGCGGCACGGGAGCTGTCGGGTGCGATCCGCATGCTGCGGGGTCATCCGGACGACGGCTGGGACGTGCCGGTGCTGACCTGCTCGGGCCTGACCGGCGAGGGGCTCGACGAGGTCTGGGCGAAGATCGTCGAGCACCAGGACCGGCGCAAGGCGTCAGGGGCGTTCGAGGAGCGCCGCCGGTCGCAGCAGGTGCGCTGGACCTGGCAGCTGGTGCGCGACGGGCTGGAATCGGCGCTGCGCCACCACCCCGGCGTCCGGTCTCTCGCCCCCCAGCTGGAGAAGGCGGTGCTGGCGGGCGAGCTCACCCCGGCGCTGGCCGCCCGGCAGATCCGCGACACCTTCCTCGAGGCCCCCTCGTCCGACTGACCGGCCCCTCGTTTGGCGATCATGGGGCCGAGACCACCTCGGGCCGGCACTTGATGGTTCGCGCGCCATGATCGTGCTGGGTCCCCAGCCGGTGCCGCTCTCCACAGATTGATGGCGGCTCTACCGCCTCACCGGATTGGCACCCAGCGTCGTCGGAATGCAGCTGTCGTTCGTCAGAGCCGTCACCCGACAGGGCGGTGCCTTCACCCGCGAGCAGGCGCTGGACATCTGCTCTCCGGCTGAGCTGCGTGCTCGGCTCCGGCGCGGCATCTGGCGGCGAACCCCGTGGCAGGGGCTCTACGTCGACGGGGAGCTTCCGGACGACGTGCCCGCGCTGGTCCGCGCCGCGTCGCTCTGGCTTGGTGGTGACCTGCTCGCCTGCCACACGACAGCGGCCTCGCTATGGGGCTTCGATCTGCGATTCCCGGAAGCCGCGAAGAGCGAGCCGCTGCACTTCCTCGGTCCCGCGGACATCGACAACCGCCGGCTCCGAGGCCTGCAGGTGCACCCGTCATCCCTGGGGACCGACGACGCGGTGATGATCGCGGGTGTGTGGTGCACCCCGCCGGCGCGCACCGCCTGCGATGTCACGCGGCTCGGCGCCCCCATCGATGCGCTGGCAACCCTCGACGCCGCCCTCCGGACCGGCTGGTGCACTCGGGAAGAGCTGAACGCCGCGGCGCTACGCATGCGCGGCATGCGCGGCGCGGCCAGACTCGGCCGGCTCATCCCGCTGGCGGACCGGCGGGCGGAGTCGGCGATGGAATCCCGGATGCGGTGGCGCTTCCTCGACGCGGGGCTGCCGGCTCCCGACCTCCAGATCGAGGTCGGTGCCACAGGTCGTCGGCACCGGCTCGACATCGGCTGGCGCGAACATCGTCTCGGGGCCGAGTTCGACGGCCACGAGGCCCACATGACCCGCGCGCAGCTGGCCGCGGACCGCGATCGGCACAACTGGCTCACCGAGCATCGCTGGACGTTGTTCCACTTCACGGCCGTCGACGTGTATCGACGCTTCGAGCCGATGGTGGCCTACGCGCGCCGGTACCTGCTCTCCCCGACCGTGATCATGGCGCCCTGACCACTTCGGGAGCCCGAATGGTGGTCACGGCGCCATGATCACGAAGAACAGGGGGTCAGAACGCGGTGCGGCAGTCCCGGGCGCGCAGCTCGGCGACGTAGTCGTCGGGGGCGCCGGCGGCCTCGGCGCCGTCGGCGATCGCGCCGAGGTGCCGCGCGGAGGGCAGACCGCCCTCGAAGGCGTCCAGCACGTACACGTACGCGACCACGTCGCCGGCGAGGGTGTGCACCCGCAGGTGGACGCGGTCGTAGAGCCCCTGGTCGGCGCCCTCCCAGGCGTCGAGTGCACGCTCGTCGGCCTCGGTGAGGTCGTAGAGGGCGACGAACACACCGTCGGCGGCGTCCTCGTCGGGGACGAGCGTCGCGAGCGCCCCCTCCCAGCCGTACTCCTCGGCGCCGAAGGTGAGCCGCCAGCCGCGGATCCACCCGGTGCCGGTGTGCGGGGAGGACGGACACCGCCGCAGCATCTGCGCGGGATCCATGTTCGACCCGTAGGCGGCGTAGAGGCCCATCGACGCCGAGCCTAACCAGCGAGGACGGCGACGGCCCGCTCATCGGGGCGGCGGGCCGACAGGGAGCCGGTTCCGACGCCGGTGGGGTGCAGCGGCGACAATGGCCCGGAACGTCCGCTCAGAACCGGGGAAGGACCCATGACCCGCATCGTGATCATCGGCGGGGGACCGGCCGGCTACGAAGCCGCGCTGGTCGCCGCACAGCTCGGGGCCGAGGTCACCGTCATCGAGCGGGACGGCCTCGGCGGCGCCAGCGTCCTGACCGACTGCGTGCCCTCGAAGACGCTCATCGCCGCCGCCGGGACCATGACGTCGGTGCGCGACTCCGCCGTCCTCGGTCTGCGGGGCGCCGACGTCAGTACCGTCGCCCTCGACCTCGGCACGGTCAACCGCCGGGTCAAGGGGCTGGCCATGGCGCAGTCCGCCGACATCCGGGAGCGGCTGCTCGGCGAGGGCGTCCGGATCGTCGCGGGCACCGCGCGGCTCTCCGACGAGATCCGCGGCCTGGCCGAGCACCGGGTGGAGGTCATCGGGTCCGACGGCGCCGCCGGCGAGACGCTGGAGTGCGACGTCGTCCTGATCGCCACCGGCGCCGACCCGCGGGTGCTGGCCGGTGCCGAGCCCGACGGCGAGCGGATCCTGGACTGGCGGGACGTCTACGACCTCGACGAGATGCCCGAGCACCTCGTCGTCGTGGGCTCCGGCGTGACCGGCGCCGAGTTCGCCTCCGGCTACCTCGAGGCGGGCGTGCCGGTCACCCTCGTCTCCTCCCGCGACCAGGTGCTGCCGGGCGAGGACTCCGACGCCGCGGCCGTGGTCGAGGAGGTCTTCAAGGCCCGGGGCGGACGGATCGCCGAGCGGGGCCGCGCCGCGAGCGTGACCCGCACCGAGAAGGGCGTGCGGGTCGACCTGACCGACGGCCGGACGGTCGAGGGGTCGCACGCGCTGATGACCGTCGGCACCGTGCCCAACACCGCCGGGCTCAACCTCGAGCAGTGCGGGGTGGCGGTCTCCGAGTCCGGGCACGTCGTCGTCGACCGCGTCTCCCGCACCTCGGTGTCGGGCATCTACGCCGCCGGCGACGTCACCGGGGTCTTCCAGCTGGCCTCGGTCGCCGCGATGCAGGGCCGGATCGCGATGTGGCACGCGCTCGGCGAGGCGGTCACCCCGATCCGGCTGAAGACCGTCGCGGCCAACGTCTTCACCCATCCCGAGATCGCGACCGTCGGCGTCCAGGAGAAGTCGCTGCCCGAGGGCGTGCCGCTCGACGTCGTCCGGCTGCCCCTGGCGACGAACGCGCGCGCCAAGATGAGCGACCTGCGCGACGGCTTCGTGAAGCTGTTCGCCCGGCAGGCGACGGGGGTCGTCGTCGGCGGCGTGGTGGTGGCGCCGGGCGCGTCCGAGCTGATCCTGCCGATCGCGCTGGCGGTGACCAAGGGCCTCACGGTCTCCGATCTGGCGCACACGTTCGCGATCTACCCGTCGCTCTCGGGGTCGATCACCGAGGCCGGACGGCGGCTGATGGGGGCCGACGCCCTGGCGTAAGGCGGGAGGCGCGGGGGACCCGCGCGCCGGATGCGGCGGATGTGACGCGGATTTCGGCTCAACATCCGCGCTGACGGTGCCGATGGTCCCTGACCCCGCCGATGCAGGAGGGGATGCCTTCTGCCCGGGTCGATCGCCCCCCTGCCGGTCGCCGACGCCTGCTGCGCTCGTGCGCGGTGGCCTCGGCCGTCGCCGCCTCGGCGCTGCTGTCGGCGGTCCTGCCGGGTTCCGTCGCCCTCGCCGACGAGGCGGCCGGCGCCACCGTGGTCGGCGAACTGGTGCAGGCGTGGCCGGAGACCGGTGAGCACGGCGCCGAGGAGGCGCACGAGCCGGTGAGCTGGGTCGAGACCGCCGACGGGGAGGCCGTGCCGGTCGTGACCGGCGACGTCGACGGCGTCCCGGCCGGCTCCACGGTCTCGGTGACCGTCGGGGGGCAGGTCGACGCGGGCGACAGCGGTGAGGCGCACGAGGTTCTCGACTCCGAGGTCATCGAGACCCCGCAGGTCCTGCCCGCGCCGGCGGGCCCGGTGAGCAACCAGGTCACCGTCGTCATGGTCGCCCCCGCCGGTACCCCCGCCGGGTCGCGGACCGCCCTGCAGCAGGTCGTCGACCTGGTCGACGGGCCGGTCGCGGAGTTCTGGGCCGGCGAGACCCGCGGCGCCGTGCGGCTCGCCGTCACCGCCGCCCACGACTGGATCACGACGGCCGCCGGCTGCGGCACCGCCGCCCAGCTCTGGAACGAAGCCGCCGCGAAGGTCGGGTTCGTCGCAGGCCCGGGCAAGCACCTGCTGCTGTACGTGCCCCCGACCGCACCCGGCTGCGCCTACGCGCTGGCCGAGGTCGGCTCCTCGCTCACCTCCGGCGGACGCCTCTACGTGCGGGACACGGCGGCCTCGGTGATCGCCCACGAGCTCGGCCACAACTTCGGCCTGGCGCACTCCTCGGGCCTGCAGTGCGACGGCGGCGCCGACGCCGGCGCCTGCCGCACCACCGGCTACCGCGACTACTACGACGTCATGGGCGCCTCGTGGGCCGAGCTGGGCTCGCTCAACGTGCTCCAGGCCGCGCAGCTGGGCGTGCTCCCGGCGCAGCAGACCTCCCGCGTGCCGGTCACCGCCGCGCCCACCACGGTCACCCTGGCCCCGGTCTCGGGCCGCGACGGCGTGCGCGCCCTGAACCTCGTCGACGGCGACGGCGTCGCCTACTGGCTGGAGTACCGGCCCGCCGCCGCGCGCGACGCGTGGCTGGGCTCGGCGGGCAACCGGTTCGGTCTCGAGGCCGGCGTGCTGCTGCGCCGCGCGGAACGCTTCCCCGACACCTCGCTGCTGCTCGACGCGACCCCGGGCCCCGCGGCCGGCTGGGACGACGACTTCCAGGCCAGCCTGCCCGTGGGCGCGTCTGTCAGCCTCTCCGGCGGCGACTTCACCGTCGTCGTGCGCAGCACGTCCGCGGCCGGCGCGCAGGTCGAGGTCGTCCCCTCCGGCGTGTCCACGCCCGGCCCGGCCGCACTCGCGGGAGCCGGCAGCGTCCCACCCGGCGCCACGCTCCCCGGCGAGGCCGGCACCGCCGTGACGGCTCCGGCCGCGGCGGCCGCCGAGGCGCCCGCGGCCGACGGGGCAAGCACCCTCACCCGTCCGGACGCCGTCCGCGCGGAGCCGGCCACCGCGTCGCAGCACTCGCCGGTCGAGTCGGGGACCGCTACCACCTTCCTCGTCCTCGGTGCCGGGTGCGCCCTGGCCGGGACGCTGCTCGTCGCCGTCCGCACCCTCCGGAGGCGGTTCGCCCGCTGACCTTCCGGGCGGAGCGCCCGTGGACCGGTTCGCCCGATCGAGCGGATCCGGTCCGTTCCGGACCGCCGTGTGCCGATGAACAGCACATCCCCTCGCTCAGGAGTTCTCCCGTGTCCGTTCGTCGCCGGCCCCCGGTCTCCCGGCGGTTCCTGCTCGGCCTGGCCGTCGTGGTCGCCGCCCCGGTCCTCGCGGTACCCGGTGTGGCCGTCGGCGAGGAGGCGACCAGGGAGATCGTGGTGGGCGAGCTCGTCACCGTCTGGCCGGAGTACGAGGACCTGGACGAGACCGAGGAGCACGCCGACGAGGGGCCGCTCAGCTACGTCCGCACCGATGACGGGGACTCGGTCCGGGTCGACACCGCGGACGTCGAGTCGATCGCGAGCGGCGCGACCGTCGAGCTGACCCTGGGCCGGGAGGTCTCCGATCCCGCCTCGGTGGAGCAGGGGTTCGAGGAGGCCCACGAGGTCCTCAGCACGGAGGTGCTCGCGGCGGCTCCCGCCGAGCCGGGGCCCACCGCGCCCGCGAGCCCGCCCTACACGAACTCCGTGACCGTGGTCATGGTGAACCCCGCGGGCGGTGTCCGGGACTCGACGACGCTCACGGACGTGGTGGCCGCGGTGAACGGCCCGGTGGCCGACTTCTGGGAACAGGAGACCGGGGGGGCCGTCAAGGTCGGGGTGACGGCGTCGCACGACTGGATCGACACCGCGGCGTCCTGCGAGAACCCGTACGCCCTCTGGTACGAGGTCGCCGACGACGTGAATTTCGTCGAAGGGGCCGGCAAGCACCTGCTGCTGTACGTGACGAGCGCTCCCGAGGCCCTGCCCGGTTGCGCGTACGGGCTCGCCGAGGTCACCTCCATCCCGAGCTCGGGCAGCTCGGGTGGCTTCGCCTACGTCCGGGACGTCGAGACCTCGGTGATCGCGCACGAGCTCGGCCACAACTTCGGGCTCGGGCACTCGTCGGCCAGGAACTGCCGGGGCAGCGGGTACTCCGGCTCCTGCGCCGTCGCCGAGTACCGCGACTACTACGACGTCATGGGCGCCTCGTGGGACCAGTTGGGCTCCCTGAACGTCGAGCAGTCCCAGAACCTGGGCTACGAGGGCTCGACGAAGCCGTTCGCGCTCGGGTACCCCGCCGAGACCGTGTCGCTGGCCCCCGTGTCGCAACGCTCCGGCTACCGCGTGATCACGCTCGACGCCGGTGGGACCCGCTACTCGTTGGAGTACCGGCCCGCGAGCGGACAGGACGCCTGGCTGTCCAGCGGGGCGAACTGGATCGGCCTGCAGCCCGGCGTGCTCCTGCGCATGAGGTCCACCGGTGACAACACGTCGATGTTGCTCGACGGCACACCGTCGCCGGAAGCCCAGTGGAGTCAGGACCTCGAGGTCGCCCTGCCGGTCGGCACGCCCGTCCGCATCAACGCGAACGACGGGAGCGGCGACGCCTTCCTCGTGACCGTGGAGAGCGTCAGCGCCTCCGAGGCCCGGATCCACCTGGAGATGGCCCCGGTCGCGGGGAGTCCGCTGGTGCGGACCGCGGCCGACCCGGCGGTCTACCTGCTGTCGGGCGAGATGAAGTACGTTGTGCCCGATCTGAGCACCCTGGCGGCGCTGGCCCCCCTGGGCCAGGTCCGGTTCGTCTCGGACCAGGTGCTGAACAACCGGCAGACCTCGCCCCTGGAGATGAAGCGGGTCTTCACCGATCCCGACGGGTCGGCGTACTTCGTCGACGCCGGCATCAAGCTGCCCTTCCCCTCGTGTGCCGAGGTTCTCGAGTTCGGCCGGGCGTGCAGTTCCGCCATCCCGCTGGAGCAGGCGCTCATCGACAGGTTCCACGCCGGTCCGCCGATCACCCAGCTGTACCGGACGACGTCGGGCAAGACGTTCTACGTCGACGACGGGGTCAAGCGGGAGGTCGTCGACGACGCGGCGCTGACGGCCGCGGGCCTGCCGACCACCGGGGTGCGGCTGCTGGAGACCGGCATCGGCTACCTGCCCTACGGTCCGCCGATCACCCGCGACGGGGTCGCGCTGCTCAACCGGATGACCGGCGGGGTCACCCTCAGTGTGGGCGGCGGGTTCGCGGCCGTCCCCGAGCCGCTGCGGGCGGCCACGCCGCTGCGCACGCTGCCCATGCGCGCGCTGGACGACGCCAGCCTGCGCCAGCTGACCCGGCCGGTGATCTCCTCACCCGTGGTGCAGCAAGCCGGCGGCGGTCCGGCGTTCCTGCTGACCGAGACCGGCAAGCGGGAGATCACCGACCCGGGCATGCTACCGGCGGTCCCGACCGAGGTGAGCGCGGGATTCCTCGCGCTGTTCCCCGACGTGGGGAGCTTCGGCGGCACCGGGTTCGTGAAGGGCTCGGCGACGGGCGCGGTGTACGTGCTGGACGAGGGACGCCGGCGGGTGGTCAGCTCCTGGTCGGACCTGCTCGCGCTCAACAGCGGCAACGCCTCCCCGAGCATCCTGACCATCGACCAGCGCCTGGCGTCGTTGCTGCCGACCGGGCCGGCGCAGATGGGGCCGGGGGCGTTGATCCACTCCCCGCGCAGCGGGGCGGTCTTCTTCGTCAACGGGGCCTCGGAGCTGATCCCGGTGGGGTCGTTCAACACCACCGGCGAGTTGGGCGCCACGCGGGTCGTGGCGGTCCCGGACGCCGTCGTCGACAGCTACACGGTCCGGGGATCGGGGTTGGGCACGGCGGTCGACTGCTCCGGCACCCGCTACCTGGGGCTGGGTGGGCAGCTCCACCAGGTCGGCACGGACGTGGCCGCGCACTACGCGCTGGCCTACACGAGCCTCGACCCCCGCGCCTGCGCGGCGCTGCCCAAGGCCTGGAACCTGACCCGGTTCCTGCGCGCGGACACCGGGGCCATCTACTACGTCGAGAACGGGGTGAAGCGCCCGATCCGGTCCTACGGCGCCTACCTGGCGCTCGGCGGCACCCCCGCCAACACGATCCGGGCCTCGGCCTTCGCCCTGTCGCTGGTCCCGACCGGTTCGCCCTGGTGAGCCGTCCGGCCGTGGGCGGAGCCGGACGACGGGCGGGGGCGCCGAGCCGTCGCTGGTAGCGTGGCGCCGGCTGCGGTGGTGGGCCGCCGGGCGCTGCGGGACCGTCGGGGTGTCCCCCGCGCGGGGGCCTGCCGGACGCCACGCGGGCGGCTCCTGGGATCGAGCGCCGAGAAGAAAGAGGCATGCATGGGCGGGGACGCACGGCGAGCGGTCGAGATCCTCCGGACCGAGGGTGCGCGCCCGCTGGCCGTCAAGGCCGCCCGTCGCGCCACGCAGGGTCCGGGCGTGACGGCTCGGGCGCTGCGGACGGTGCGCCGCGCCGCGGTCATCGCCCGCAACGAGGGGATGCGGTCGCTCACGGTCAAGGCGCTGGACCGGACGCGGCAGCGCCTGGTCACCGCGCAGCCCGGGCTGGCGCCCCGCCAGGAGATCCGCATGCTGGTCCGCTACGAGGACGCCCTCGAGGCCGACTGGACCCCCACCCAGCCTTGGGCGGCGTCCCCGCTCGTGGTGCGGGACCGCGGCCTGTCGACCGCCTGGATCATGCATCCGCCGGGGGAGTCCTCGGGTGGGGCGCAGAACATCTTCCGGTTCATCAAGTACCTCGAGGACGCCGGACACCGCGCGAGCATCTACCTGTACCACTCCGCCGACCACGCGATCGACGCCACGTACCTCAAGCAGCTGATCTCGGCCAACACGTCCTACGCGCCGATCGCCGCGGAGTTCCACGCGTACTCGCACGAGCGTGGCGTCGCACCTGACACCGACGCACTGTTCGCCACCGGCTGGGAGACCGCCTACCCGGCGTTCCGCGACACCTCGCCGGCCCGCCGCTTCTACTTCGTGCAGGACTTCGAGCCGGCCTTCTACTCGGTCGGGTCCGAGCACGTGCTGGCCGAGAACACCTACCGCTTCGGCTTCCACGGCATCACGGCCGGCCACTGGCTCGCGGACAAGCTCGCCGCGGAGTACGGCATGCGGACCTCGGCGTTCGGGTTCGGGGCCGACCTGCGGCACTACAGCCTGACGCGGACCGAGGGCCGGGACGGGTTGTTCTTCTACGCGCGCCCCGTGACGACCCGGCGCGGCTTCGAGCTCGGCGTCATGGCGCTGCAGCACGTCGCGCGGGCGCAGCCGGACCGTCCCATCCACCTGGCCGGCTGGGACACCTCGAACTACGACCTGCCGTTCGCGCACATCAACCACGGCATGCTGCGGATCGACCAGCTCAACGACATCTACAACCAGTGCGCCACCGGGCTGGTCCTCTCCCTGACGAACATGTCGCTGCTGCCGCTGGAGCTGCTGGCCAGCGGCGTGATCCCGGTGCTCAACCGCGGTGAGAACAACACCAAGGTCGTGCAGAACGACTTCATCCGGTACGCCGACCCGTCGCCGCACGCGCTCGCCGAGGCGCTGATGGAGGAGATGGCGCGCCCCGATCTGGCCGACCGCGCCCGCCGGGCCGCGGCCAGCGTCGCGCCGATGACGTGGGACCAGCCTGGCCGGGACTTCGTGAACCTCGTGGTGGAGGCCATGCGTGGCTGACTGCCTGGTCATCGGCGGGAACGGCTTCATCGGGTCGCACGTCGTCGACTCCCTGGTGGAGCGCGGGCACCACGTGACCGTCTTCGACCGCCACCGGCAGGGCCCGTCGCGGTTCGAGGGCCGAGCGGTCGAGGTCGTCTCGGGCGATTTCCTCAACGCGGCCGACGTGAAGAAGGCGCTGCGCGGCCAGGAGGTCGTGCTCCACCTGCTGTCGACGACGGACCCCGCCACGGCCGAGGGCGACCCGACGATGGACATCCGGACGAACATCACGTCCAGCGTGCAGCTGCTGTCGGCCTGCGTGGACGCCGGCGTCTCGAAGGTCTACTACGCCTCCAGCGGCGGAGCCATCTACGGCGACCAGGACAAGAAGGTCTTCCGCGAGACCGACGTGACCCTCCCGGTGTCCCCGTACGCGATCGGCAAGCAGGCCATCGAGAGCTACCTGCGCTACTTCCACCGCACGCACGGCCTGGATTCGACGACCTTCCGGATCTCCAACCCGTACGGGCCCCGTCAGAACCCGCTGAAGCGGCAGGGCGTCATCCCGATCTTCCTGCGGCAGGTCGCCGAGGGGTTACCGCTCACCGTCTTCGGCGACGGGTCGATGATCCGCGACTACCTGTACGTGGGCGACCTCGCCGAGATGATCGCCGAGGTGGTCACCGTCGGTGCCCGGGAGAGCCTCTACAACGTGGGCAGCGGTGTGGGGACGTCGATCTCCGAGCTCATCTCGACGATCCAGCAGGTCACCGGCCGCGACGTTGCCGTCCGCCACGTGCCGCGGCCGGCGACCTTCGTGGACCAGGTGGTCCTGAGCGTCGAGCGCTTCGAGGCGGAGTTCACCACCCGCGCGACCACCGCGCTGCCGGCCGGCATCCGCCGCACCTGGGAGGAGATGACCGAGCATGGCTGAGCCCACCCACGAGCTCACCCCCGAGCCCACCCCCGAGCCCACCCCCGAGCCCGCCGACGAGTTCCTGGCGACCGTGGTGGTGCTGACCTACAACGGTGAGCGCTACCTGCGGGACCTGCTCAACGCGGTGACCGTCCAGCGGATCGAGGGCGCCGTCGAGATCCTCGTGATCGACTCGGGGTCGACCGACGCGACCCTCGACATCGTGGCCGACTTCCCGCAGGTCCGGCTCGTCCAGATCCCCAACTCCGAGTTCGGACACGGCCGGACGCGGAACTTCGCCGCGCACCAGGCCAACGGGCGCTACGTGGCCTACCTGACGCACGACGCCGTCCCCGCGCACGACCGGTGGCTCTACGAGCTGCTCAAGCCGTTCGAGCTCAGCGAGCGAGTGGTGGCGGTCATGGGCAGCCAGGTGCCGCGGCCGTGGTGCTTCCCGCTGCTGAAGTACGAGATCAACGCCGTGTTCGAGGGCTTCGGGCCCGGCTTCGGGACGACGCTGTTCTACGACGACGACTTCATCACCAGCGAGGGCGTGCGCAACGCGGTCACGTTCTACTCGGATGTGAACTCCGCCGCCCGGCGCGACATCCTCACCGGGCCCGTGCCGTACCAGGACGTGTCCTACGCCGAGGACCAGCTCTTCGGCCGGGACGTCATCGCGGCGGGCTACATCAAGGCCTACGCGCCGCGGGCCTCGGCCGTGCACTCGAACGACCTGACCCTGGCCGAGTACGACGAGCGCATGGCCGAGGAGACGATGGGGCAGCGGGAGGTCGGCATCGACGTCGCCGTCCCGTCGGTCGGGGTCGTCGGCCGGATGATGCTGCGGGGGATCGCGAAGGACACCATGCGGCTCCTGCGGGACCGCGACTTCCGCGCCCGGCGCAAGGCCTACTACCTCGCCGTCGGCCCCCTGTACCACCTGCAGAAGTGGCGCGGCGTGCGCCGTGGGGCCCGGGCGGAGCTCCCCGCCCCGGTCGTCCCCATCGCATCCGTGCGCGCGGGTGCCGACCACGGTCCCGGCCAGTCATCCGACGAAGGAAGAACAGCATGAGCGAGACGACCCCGCTGCGCGGGCTCGAGGTGCCGACGGAGCACGGGTACCGCGTGCTCTCCGCGCCCGACCTGGGCTACGCCGACGGCGCCGAGGGGCGGCTGCTGGAGATCGTCGAGGCCGCGTCCGACCTCTCGTCGAGTTCCCAGGAGCTGGCGTCCGCAGCCACCGACTGGGGCACGACCTACTCCCTGGTGCCGACCCGCGCCAACGTCATCCGCGCCCTGGACCTGCCGGCGGGCGCGAAGGTCCTCGAGATCGGCTGCGGGTGCGGCCCGATCACCCGGTACCTCGGCGAGCAGTGCGCGGTGGTCGACTCGGTGGAGCCGATGGCGGCCCGCGCGCGCGTCGCCCGCGCCCGGTCGCGCGACCTCGACACGGTCGAGGTGTACGTGGGCACGCTGGACGACGTCCCGCCGGTTCCCGCCTACGACGTCGTCGTGGTCATCGGCGTCCTCGAGTACGTGGCGCGCGGCGCGCTCGACGAGGCCCCGTACCTGGCGTTCCTGCGCCAGTGCCACGCCGTCCTCAAGGACGGCGGGACGCTGGTGGTCGCCATCGAGAACCCGCTCGGCGTCAAGTACATCAGCGGCGCGGTCGAGGACCACACCAACCGGCCCTTCGACTCCCTCGAGGGCTACGCGCTGGAGTCCCCGGCCCGCACGTTCCCGCGCCGCACGCTGGACCGGATGCTGTCCGAGTCCGGGTTCACCGCCGAGTTCCTCGGCGCCTTCCCGGACTACAAGCTCCCGCGGGCCGTCCTCAGCGACGAGCTGTTCCGCTCCTCCGGGCAGCTCGCCGAGGCGTTGCCCCGGTTCCCCAGCCCCGACTACCTCGTCCCGCGCCTGCAGCTCGCCGACGAGAAGCTGACGTGGCGCACGCTGGTGGCCTCGGGGGTGGCGGAGCACTTCGCGAACTCGTTCATCGCCCTGGCGGTCAAGGGGGAGGGGGCCTCGCTCTGGTCCTCGGAGCGGCAGGCGGTGCTGTTCAACTCCGAGCGCCAGCCCGAGTTCGCCGTGCGCAGCGAGGTGCGGGGGAGTGCGGACGACCTGCACCTGGCGCGTTCCCCGCTGTACCCGGACCGCCCCCGCACCGGTGACGGCAAGGACGTCCGCCACACCCCCGCGCCGACCGAGCCCGTGGTGGTGGGCCGCGACCTGCTCCAGGTGCTCCTCGACGAGCCGGGACGCCGCGCGGAGCTGCTGCGCCGGTGGGCGGCCCTGGTGCCCGACGAGGAGTGGGCGCCGGTGGACCTGGTGCCGCACAACCTGGTGCTCCGCGCGGACGACGAGCTGGTCGCGATCGACCAGGAGTGGCAGGTCCGCGGTTTCGACCGCGGGTCGCTGCTCGTCCGGGGGCTGTTCCTGACCGCCGTCCAGCTGGCCTCACGGACCCGGCCCGAGCGGCTGCAGCCGGCGGGAACGGTCGCCGAGCTCGTGGCCGCTCTCGCAGCCGACATCGGCGTGGAGATCGACGACGAGGCGTTCGACCGGTTCTGCGCCCAGGAGTCGGCCTTCCAGGCCGTCGTGAACACCACCGACACGAGCCTGAAGGACCGACGGATCCGTTCGGCCGACGACCTCCGGACGGTGTACCGGCACACGCTCGCGGAGGTCCGCGGCGGCGACCGCTTCGACGTCCAGTGGCAGCGCGCCAGCGCGGACATCGACCGGCTGTACGAGATGGCCCGGCAGCACGAGGAGGAGCGGGAGAAGCTGGTCCGCGACCTCGCCGAGCACCAGAAGGCCTTCGCGGAGGCTCGGGCGGAGATCGCCGGCCTGCGGGGCCGGCAGCCGGTCGCGCTGGCTCGCCGGGTGGCCCGCGGTGTGCTGGCCAGGACCGGCCTGCGCTCTCGCGAGTGACCGCCCGTCCCGCGGCGAGCGTCGTCGTCGTCAACTGGAACGGCGGCGACCTGCTGCAGGACTGCCTGCGCTCACTGGCGGCCGACGCCGAGGGCGCGGGCCCGGGCGGCGTCGAGATCGTCCTGGTCGACAACGCGTCCGAGGACGGGTCGGCAGAGGTCGCGCAGCGGACCGTCGACTCCCTGCGGGTGGTGCAGCGGCAGCGCAACGAGGGTTTCGCGGCCGGCGCCAACGCCGGGATCCGGGCGTCGGGTGGCGAGTTCGTCGTGCTGGTGAACAACGACGCCCGGGTGGAGCCCGGCTTCCTCGCGGCCATCCTGGAGCCGATGCGCCGGCCCGGCGGCGAGGACGTCGCCGCCGTCACCGGTCGCGTCCTGCTCGCCGACCGCTACCGCCCCGCTCCGGCGGGAACCGGACCCGACGAGGGCCTGGTGGGACATGACGGCAGCCGGTGGGTGCGGGTGGGCCCCGACGAGCCCGGGCATCGGCTGCTGAACTCGACGGGCAACCTCATGACCCGGTCCGGCAACGGCCGCGACCGTGACTGGCTCTCGCCCGAGGACTCGCCGCCCGCGGCCGTCGACGTCTTCGGGTTCAACGGCGGCTGCGCCGCCCTCCGCCGCGGCGCCCTGGACCAGGTCGGGCTGCTCGAGGCGAGCCTGTTCATGTACTTCGAGGACACCGACCTGTCGTGGCGGCTGCGCCGGGCCGGATGGCGGATCGTGCACGCCCACGGGGCGGTGACCCAGCACCAGCACGCCGCGTCGTCCGGGACGGCGACCGCGTTCTTCCAGATCCACAACACGCGCAACCGGCTCCTGGTCGCCCTCGCCCAGGCGCCCTGGCCGGTGGTCCTGCGGGCGCTGGCGCGCACGCTCTGGCGGTTCGCCGCCGGGCCGCACCGCGGGCGCACGGCGCGCGCGATGGGGCAGGCCCTCCGCATGGCGCCGTCGGCCCTGCGCCGGCGGCGTGCCACGGACCGGTCGGCGACCGTGTCCCGCCGCGAGGTCGCCGGCTGGCTCGTCCCGGACTGAGGGCAGCCCGGCCGGAGGTCAGGAGAGGACGTCGATCGCGGCGTCGACGGCGATGACGCCGTTGCCCGCGGTGGGCGACTCGACGGCGAAGGTGGCCGCATGGGCCTGGAGGTCGATCATCTCCCCGGCCACCTCACCGGCGCCGATCCGGACGACGTAGTCACCCTCACCCAGCGGGACGGCGGGGAGGGCGAACTCGACCTCGTGCCGGCCGCGGCCGAGCTTGAGCTCGACGCCCTCGGTGTGCGTGTTGACGTGGTAGACCCGCTGACCCAGCGGGGTCTCGATCGCGAACCCCATCATCCAGCGCTCGACGCTGTCGTCGAGATCGATCTCGACCCGGCAGACCATCGGTGACCCGCTGGGCATCGTCTCGAGGGGCTCCCCGGTGTCGGTGAGCAGACGCACGCTCTGGATCTTGCCGCGGTTCACCGGACGGCCGGCGTCACCGCGGCGTTCGGCCTCCTCCCGGCGGTCCTCCTCGAAGCCCGCCCGCAGCTCGCGGATGGCGTCGCGGGGGACGCCGTCGAACTGCATGTGCCCGTCGCGCAGGAGGACCGCGCGGTCGCACAGGTCACCGACCTGCTCGGCCGAGTGGCTGACCAGGACGATCGTCCGGCCCTCCTCCTGGAAGGTGCGGATCTGGTCCATGCACTTGCGCTGGAACGGCTCGTCGCCGACCGCCAGCACCTCGTCGACGAGGAGCAGGTCGGGGTCGACGTGGACGGCGACGGCGAAGGCGAGCCGCACGTACATGCCCGACGAGTAGAACTTCACCTGGGTGTCGATGAAGCTCTCGATGCCGGAGAAGTCGACGATGTCGTCGAAGCTGCGGTCGGTCTCCTGGCGCGTCATCCCGAGGATGGCAGCGTTGAGGTAGACGTTCTCGCGGCCGGTCAGCTCGGGGTGGAAGCCGGCGCCGAGCTCCAGCAGGGCCGCCAGGCGGCCCCGCCGCAGGACCTGGCCGGTGGTCGGCTGGATGATCGAGCCGATCACCTTGAGCAGGGTGCTCTTGCCCGACCCGTTGGAGCCCATGAGCCCCACGGTCGACCCGGCCTCGATGCTGAGGTTGATGTCGCGCAGCGCCCAGAAGTCCTCGACGTGGTCGCTCCTGCGGCCCAGGCGGAGCGCACGCTCCTTGAGGGACTTCTCCTTGTGCAGGACGAACCGCTTGGAGACGTCGGTGACTCGGATGATCTCCGGAGACGTGGTCACGCTGGTCAGAGCTCCTGGGCGAAGTTGCCCTCGAGTCGCGCGAAGACGCGCTGGCTCGCCCAGAGCAGCGCGAGCGAGATGAGGAAGGCGATGCTGAGACGGAGCGGCATGTTCGCGGGGAAGGGCTCGTCGGCGCCCGCGGTCCACATGCCGCGCTGGAAGGCGAGGATCGCGAGGGTCACCGGGTTGGAGAGGTACAGCTCCTCGAGCCAGCTCCCCTCGAGGAAGCTCGTGACGTAGGCGTAGGAGTAGACGATCGGCGAGGCCCAGAACAGGATGAGGATCACGATCTCCATCAGGTGCTGCACGTCGCGCAGGTAGACGTTGATCGCCGACAGCAGGAGCGCGAGGGCCGTGCCGAACACGAGCACGAGCGCGACGGCGACCGGCACGTAGACCAGCCGCTGTGACCAGGGGAAGCTGCCGGCGATGAGGGTGCCGGCGACCAGCACCAGGAACTGGATGCCGAAGTTGAAGATCGCCGCGCCCACCGTGCTCAGCGGGAAGACCTCGCGCGGCAGGTAGACCTTCTTGATCAGCCCGGAGTTGGCGACGATCGACCCGGCGCCACCGCTGACCGTCTCGTTGAACAGCGCCCACATCGTCAGGCCGCTGAACACGAAGATCGCGAACTCGGGGATGGCGCGGGCGGCGCCGAGGAACTGGCCGATGACGACGAAGTAGATGATCAGCTGGGCGACCGGCTTCACCAGGCTCCAGACGAAACCCAGCGAGCTGTTCTTGTACCGGGCCCGGAGCTCGCGCCGCACGAGCAGCGTCGTCAGCTCCCGATAGCGGTGGATGTCGAGCAGGGACGCCCACGTACCCGACACCAGACCGCGCTGGGGGCCCACCGCGGTCAGCTCCAGCTGACCGAGTCGGTTCAGACGCAGCCGTGCGTCCTCGTCCTGCATCCTGACCCATTCCCTCCGTCGGTCGCCCACGAGGGCACCCGGTGGCCCGCAGGAACGGTCCTGTTCACACCACGGGGTTCCGAGTCTAACGCCGACTGCCGGATCGCCCGGTCCCACGGCGTGGCGAGGCGTTTCGTCACCGTCGCTGGAGCTGGCCCACGCCCGCTCCGTCTCATCACTGTGCGCCACGCCGAAGGCACCAGGGGTCACCAATCCGCGGGACTCCTGGGTCAAGATGACACGGTTCTTTACCGAAGGGTTTTCCATGCGTGCCTCACGCGGCCTCCTCGTCTCCTTCCTCACCTGCAGCTTCGTCGCCGTCCCCGTCGTCTCCTTCCCTGCCCTGGGTGCCCCGGGCGACGACGCCGAGGTCACCGACGTGCTCCTGGAGGGCGTCGACGCGGCCTCGGTGAGCTCCGCCCCCCAGGGCCTGGTGGTGTCCGAGGAGCACGCGGGCGAGCCCGGGCACGCCGAAGGCGAGGCCGAGGTCGTCCCCACGGACGAGCCGCCGGCGGTGCTCACCCCCGAGGTGCCCACCGAGGAGTTCACGGCGGTCGGCTTCAGCTGGGACGCGGACTCCGGCGCCGACGGCGTCGTGGTGCAGGTCCGGGTCCGCGAGGACGACGGCTGGTCGGAGTGGTACCCGCTTCCCCAGTCCGACGACGGCCCCGACGACGGCACGGTCAACAGCGAGCGCTCCGGTGACCGCGCGGGCACCGGGCTGCTCCTGACCTCGGGCGCCGAGGCGGTGCAGGTACGCGCCGATGCGGCGACCGAGGCGCCGGTGGAGGATCTCCGCGCCGTCCTGATCGATCCCGGCGACACCGCGGACGAGGGCCCCGCGGCGACCGCCGGTGCGGTCACGAAGCCCGGCGTCATCAGCCGCGCGCAGTGGGGTGCCGGGGCGACGCCGACCGGCGAGTGCGCGCCCGCCTACAGCTCGGAGCTGAAGGCGGCGGTCGTGCACCACACGGTCTCGACGAACAGCTACGCCCCGGAGCAGTCGGCGGGGCTGGTCCGGTCGATCTACCTGTTCCACACCCGCCCGGTGACCCAGGGGGGCCGCGGGTGGTGCGACATCGGGTACAACGCGATCGTCGACCGGTACGGCCAGATCTTCGAGGGGGCGGCCGGCGGCCTCGACCGCAACGTGATCGGCGCGCACGCCGGTGGCTTCAACACCTACACCTTCGGCGTCTCCACCCTCGGTGACTTCCAGCAGGCGGCGCCGCCCGCGGCCCTCACCGAGTCGGTCAGCCAGCTGATCGCCTGGAAGCTCGAGCTGTGGGCCATCGACCCCCGTGGCACGACGCAGCTCACGTCGCGGGGCGGCGGCACCGCGAAGTACGCCGCGGGGACCACCGTCACCCTGCCGGTGATCATGGGCCACCGGGACGTCGGCTCGACGGCGTGCCCCGGTCAGAACCTCTACGACCAGGTCGGTGCCATCCGCGCGCGGGTGACCCAGCTCGTGGGCGACGTCGGCCGCACCCTGCTGCGGACGGCTGAGAACCCCGCGGTGTTCGTGGTGTCCGGGTCGAACAAGTACGAGATCGGTGACCTGGGCACCCTGCAGGCGCTGTCGCCGCTCGGCCCGGTGGGCTACGTCTCGCAGCAGTTCCTCGACCGGCGGACGACGGTGTCGCGGATGTCGCGCGTCGTGCTGTCCCCGGGTGGCTCGGTGTACTTCATCGACGCGGGGATCAAGCTGCCGTTTGGGTCGTGCGCCCAGGTCGCCGCCTTCGGGGCGTCCTGCGACTCCCTCGTGCGGCTCGAGCAGCCGCTGATCGACGCCTTCCACAGCGGTCCGCCGATCACGCCGCTCTACCGGACGACGTCGGGCAAGGCGTTCTACGTGACCGACGGGGTCAAGCGCGAGGTCGTCGACGACGCGGCGCTGACCGCGGCCGGCCTGCCCACGAACGGCGTGCGGCTGCTGGAGTCGGGGATCGGCTACCTGCCCTACGGGGTGCCGGTGACCCGGCCGGGTGTGGTGCTGCAGAACCGGGGGACCGGCGCGGTCACCGTGAGCACGGCGAGCGGGTTCACCACGGTCGCCGAGGGGCTCCGGGCGGCGACGGCGCTGTCCGAGGCTCCGGTGCGCCCCCTCGACGACGCGAGCATGCGGCGCCTCTCGGTCTCGATGGCGCCCGGCGCCATCGTGAAGGAGGCCGGGGGGACGCGGGTCTACCTGCTCACCGACCAGGGACGGCGGCACCTGCTCGACGCGGCGATGCTCCCGGCCTCGGTGCCGGAGGTCAGCGCCGGCTTCCTCGGGATGTTCCCCGATGCCGGCTCGCTGGGCGGCGCCGGCTTCGTGAAGGGCTCGGGCAGCGGCGCGGTCTACGTGCTGCGCGAGGGCCAGCGCCGGGTCGTCTCCTCCTGGTCGGACCTCGTCGCGCTCAACGGCGGCAACGCGTCGCCGGCAATCACGACCATCGACCAGCGGCTGGCCGATCTCCTGCCGGCCGGTCCGGCGCAGCTGGGTCCGGGAGCGCTCGTCCACTCGCCGCGCAGCGCGGCTGTGTTCTTCGTGAACGGTCGTGACGAGCTCATCCCCGTGTGGTCGTTCAGCACCACCGGCGAGCTCGGGGCGAACCGCGTGGTGCGGGTCGCCGACGCCGACGTCGACGCGTACACCGTGCGCGCCGGAGGCCTCGGCACGGCGGTGAACTGCGCCGGGACGCGCTACCTCGGGCTGGGCGGCAAGCTCTACCGGGTCGGGTCCGACGTGTCCGCGCACTACAACCTGAGCTACACCAGCCTGGACGCGCAGGCGTGCGCCGCGCTGCCCAAGGCCGGGTCGCTGACCCGCTTCCTGCGCGCGGACTCCGGGGCCATCTACTACATGGAGAACGGGGTCAAGCGGGCGATCCGTTCCTACGGCGCCTACGTGGCCCTGGGCGGCACCAGCGCCAACACCATCCAGACCTCGGACTTCGCCCTGTCCCTCATCGCCACGGGGCCGGCCTGGTGAGCACGCCGGTGCGCCCCCGGCGGAGGCGGGCGCGGTCCGCCGTCGTCGTGCTGGCCCTGCTGGCCGGGATGGTGATGTGGGTCGGCGGCGGCGAGCGGGGCGCCACCGCCGCGATCGCGGCGGACTTCGACCCCGGCAACATCATCAGCGACAGCGTGTTCTTCAACCCGGCCGCCATGTCCGACGGCGAGATCCAGACCTTCCTGAACGCCCGGGGCGCCAACTGCGTCGCGGGGGAGGAGGCCTGCCTGAAGGACTACACGACGACGACGACGGAGCGGCCGGCCGACGGGCTGTGCCTGGGGTACCAGGGGGGCCTGGTGCACTCGGCGGCGCAGATCATCGGCGGCGTCGCCCGCAGCTGCGGCATCAACCCGCAGGTGCTGATGGTCCTGCTGGAGAAGGAACAGGGCCTGGTGAGCCGGACCAAGCCGACCACGCGGAAGTACCGCGAGGCGGCCGGCTACGCCTGCCCGGACACCGCCCCCTGCGACCCGCGGTACGCCGGCTTCTTCAACCAGCTCTACTCCGCCGCGTGGCGGTACCAGGACTACGCGGCCCGGCCGGGCAGCTTCCGCCACAAGGCCGGCCAGGTGAACAACGTCTACTTCCACCCGGAGATCCAGCGGTGCGGGTCGAGCCCGCTCTACATCGCCAACCAGGCGACCGCCGGCCTCTACAACTACACGCCGTACCAGCCGAACGACGCGGCGATGAACAACCTGTACGGCGAAGGGGACTCCTGCAGCGCGTACGGGAACCGCAACTTCTGGCGGATCTTCACCGACTGGTTCGGCGATCCTCGCGCCGGCAGCCACCTCGTGCGGACGGTGGACAACCCCGCGGTGTACGTGGTGTCGGGCGTGAACAAGTACCTGATCGAGGACCTGGCCACGATGCAGGCGCTGTCGCCGCTGGGCGCGGTGGGCTACGTGTCGCAGCAGTACCTGGACCGGCGGGCCACCGTGTCGCGCATGTCGCGGGTCGTGGTTTCACCGGGTGGCTCGGTGTACTTCATCGACGCGGGCATCAAGCTGCCGTTCGGGTCGTGCGCCCAGGTCGCCGAGTTCGGGGCGTCCTGCGACTCCCTGGTGCGGCTCGAGCAGCCGCTGATCGACGCCTTCCACAGCGGTCCGCCGATCACGCCGCTGTACCGGACGACGTCGGGCAAGGCCTTCTACGTGACAGGAGGGGTCAAGCGCGAGGTCGTCGACGACGCGGCGCTGACCGCGGCCGGCCTGCCGACGTCGGGGGTGCAGCTGCTCGAGTCGGGGCTCGGCTACCTGCCCTACGGGGTGCCGGTGACCCGGCCGGGCGTGGTGCTGCAGAACCGGTCGACCGGTGCGGTGACGCTGAGCGTCACGGGCGGGTTCTCCACGGTCTCGGAGGCGGTGCGCGCGGCGACGGCGCTGTCGGCGCTGCCGGTGCGCCGCCTGGACGACGCGAGCATGCGGCGGTTGTCGGTCTCGAGCGCCCTCGGGGCGATCGTGAAGGAGTCCGGGGGGTCGCGGGTCTACCTGCTGACCGAGACCGGGAAGAAGCAGATCACCGAGCCGCGGATGCTGCCCTCGTCGCCTCCGGAGGTGGGGGCGGCCGTCCTGGGCTACTTCCCGGATGCGGGCACGATCAGCGGCACGGGGTTCATCAAGGGCTCGGCCAGTGGCGCGGTGTACGTGCTGCACGAGGGCCGCCGCCGGGTCGTCTCCTCCTGGTCGGACCTGCTCGCGCTCAACGGCGGCAACCCGTCGCCGAGCATCCTCAGCATCGACCAGCGCCTGGCCGACCTCCTGCCGGTCGGGCCGGCGCAGCTGGGCCCGGGAGCGCTCGTCCACTCGCCGCGCAGCGCGGCGGTCTTCTTCGTCAACGGCCGTGACGAGCTCATCCCCGTGTGGTCGTTCAGCACCACCGGCGAGCTCGGGGCGAACCGCGTGGTGCGGGTCGCCGACGCCGACGTCGACGCCTACGCGGTGCGCGGGTCGGGGATGACCACGGCGGTCGAGTGCTCGGGCACCCGCTACCTGGGGCTGGGCGGGAAGCTCTACCAGGTCGGGCCGGACGTCGCGGCGCACTACAACCTGAGCTACACCACCCTCGACGCGCAGGCATGTGCCGCCCTGCCCAAGGCCGGCGCGCTGACCCGCTTCCTGCGGGCGGACTCAGGGGCCATCTACTACGTGGAGAACGGGGTCAAGCGCCCGATCCGCTCCTACCCGGGGTACGTGGCGCTCGGCGGAACCAGCGCCAACACCATCCAGACCTCGGACTTCGCGCTGTCCCTCATCCCGACCGGACCGGCCTGGTGAGGGCCGCCGACCCCGCCTGAACGGCAGGCCCCGGTGGTCCCTGCGGGGGACGACCGGGGGCCGCCTCAGGTCTACTCGGCCGAGTCGGACGCCGCGTCGGCGATGGTGCAGATGACAGCACCGCTGGTGACGCCGGCGCCGACCTCGGCGTTCAGCCCGCTGATCGTGCCCGCCTTGTGGGCGGTGATGGGCTGCTCCATCTTCATCGCCTCGAGCACGACGACCAGGTCGCCGGCCTCGACGGTGGCGCCGTCCTCGACAGCGACCTTGACGATCGTGCCCTGCATCGGCGAGGTCAGGTCGTCACCCGAGGCCGCCGACCCGCTGCCCCCGCCACCACGCTTGCGTGGCTTCGCGGGAGCGCCGGCTGCCGGCCCCCCGGCGGCGAGCCCGGCGGGCAGCGACACCTCGAGCCGCCGGCCGCCCACCTCGACGACCACCGTCTGCCGCGGCGCCGCCTCGGCCGGCTCCTCGGGAGCGGCGTCGTAGGGCGGGACCTGGTTGTCCCACTCGGTCTCGATCCACCGGGTGTGCACCGTGAACGGCTCGCTGGTGAACGCCTCGTCGCGCACGACCGCGCGGTGGAACGGGATGACCGTCGGCATGCCCTCGACGACGAGTTCGTCCAGTGCGCGACGGGCCCGCTGCAGGGCTTCCTCGCGGGAGGCGCCCGTGATGATCAGCTTGGCGAGCATCGAGTCGAACGCACCGGCGACCTCGCCGCCGGACTCGACCCCGGAGTCCCAGCGCACACCGGGGCCGTGCGGCACCTCCAGGCGCTTCACGGGGCCGGGCGCGGGCATGAAGTTGCGGCCGGCGTCCTCGGCGTTGATGCGGAACTCGATGCTGTGCCCGCGCGGTGTCGGGTCCTCGGTGATCTGCAGCTTCTCGCCGGCGGCGATGCGGAACTGCTGGCGGACCAGGTCGATGCCGGCCGTCTCCTCGCTGACCGGGTGCTCCACCTGCAGACGGGTGTTGACCTCGAGGAAGGAGATCGAGCCGTCGGCGCCCACGAGGTACTCGACGGTGCCGGCGCCGTGGTAGCCGGCCTCGGCGCAGATGGCCTTGGCCGAGGAGTGGATCCGCTCGCGCTGCTCGTCGGTCAGGAACGGCGCGGGCGCCTCCTCGACGAGCTTCTGGTTGCGCCGCTGCAGCGAGCAGTCGCGGGTGCCGACGACGATGACGTTGCCGTGGGTGTCGGCCAGCACCTGGGCCTCGACGTGCCGCGGCTTGTCGAGGAACCGCTCCACGAAGCACTCGCCGCGGCCGAAGGCCGAGACCGCCTCGCGGACGGCGGAGTCGAACAGCTCCGGGATCTCCTCCTTGGTGCGGGCCACCTTGAGGCCGCGGCCCCCGCCACCGAAGGCGGCCTTGATGGCCACCGGCAGCCCGTGCTCCTCGGCGAAGGCGATGACCTCGTCGGCGCCGCCGACCGGGTCCTTGGTGCCGGGGACGAGCGGGGCGCCGGCCTTCGTGGCGATGTGCCGCGCCTGCACCTTGTCGCCGAGGGCGATGATCGCCTCGGGGGAGGGGCCGACCCAGGTCAGCCCCGCGTCGATCACCGCCCGGGCGAAGTCGGCGTTCTCGGACAGGAACCCGTAGCCGGGGTGGACCGCGTCCGCGCCCGACTGCTTCGCCGCGTCGATGATCTTCTCGATCACCAGGTAGGAGTCACCCGGCGTCGTCCCCCCGAGGGCGAAGGCCTCGTCGGCCACCCGGACGTGCAGGGCGTCACGGTCGGGCTCGGCGTAGACGGCGACGCTGGTCAGCCCCTCGTCCTTGCACGCGCGGGCGACGCGCACCGCGATCTCGCCGCGGTTGGCGATCAGGACCTTCTGCACCGGTGTTCTCCCTCTGCTCTGAGCCGGTCGGACTGTAGCTACCCGCCAGTAGTCGTTGCGCGGCAGGCGGACGTCAGCGCCGCCACAGGTCGGTGATCGCGAGCCCCCGCTTGGCCAGCTGGGTGCGCAGGACCGTCAGCGACAACCCGACCACGGCGGCGGGGTCGCCCTCGACGCGGCGCACAAACGGGGCGCCGAGGCCGTCCAGCGTGAACGCGCCGGCGACCGCCATCGGTTCCCCGGTGGCCACGTAGGCCTCCAGCTCCTGCGGTGTCGGCGATGCGAAGTACACGACCGTCGAGGCGACGGCGATGTCGCGGCTGGCGACGGCGCCGTCCTGGACGTCGAACAGCGCCTGGCCGGTGTGCAGCACCCCCGAGCGCCCCGCCATGCGGCGCCACCGGTCGCGGGCGTCGGCGGCGTCGGCCGGCTTGCCCAGCGGCCGGCCGTTGAACTCCAGGAGCGAGTCCGCGCCGATCACCAGGGCATCGGTCTCCTGCTTGGCGACGTCGGCGGCCTTGGCGGCGGCCAGGAGCGCCACCTGCTCGGCGACGCGTGGCGCCGTCACGCCGTTCTCGTCGACCTGGCTGACGACGACCTCGGGGGCGAGGCCGGCCTGGCGCAGCAGCGAGAGCCGCGCCGGGGACGCCGAGGCGAGCACGAGCCTGCGGTCGGAGCTCACGCGAACCTCCCCGCTGCATGCCAGCCGCCCTGTCCGGGCTGCAGCGGACGTCGGTGGGCGTCGCCGTAGGACGCCCAGGCGCCCACCGGCGTCGAGCGGCGGCGTTCGCGGCGCTGCGACAGCGTCGCGACGACGACGGTGAGGGCAGCGAGCTCCTCCATGGTGGGCTCGCCCTTGACGACGTGCAGCAGCGGGCGGTTCTCGCTCACAGTGTCATCTCTCGCTCCGCGAGGCTGTTCGCTCCGCTCCTCGGTCGCTGGCGCTCCCGGCGATGCTCACTCACAGGGGGATGTTCCCGTGCTTCTTGGGCGGCAGGGTCTGCCGCTTGTTGGCCAGCACCCGCAGCGCCTTGGTCACCTGTACGCGGGTGTGCGACGGCGGGATCACCGCGTCGACGTAGCCGCGGTCGGCCGCGATGTAGGGGTTGGCCAGGGTGTCCTCGTACTCGGCGATCAGCTCCGCCCGACGGGCGTCGGGGTCCTTCGCCTCCGCCAGCTCCTTGCGGTACAGGATGCCGACGGCCCCCTGCGCCCCGACCACGGCGATCTGGGCGCTCGGCCAGGCCAGGTTGATGTCGGCGCCGAGGTGCTTGGACCCCATGACGTCGTAGGCGCCGCCGTAGGCCTTGCGCGTGATCACCGTGACCTTCGGGACGGTGGCCTCGGCGTAGGCGTAGATCAGCTTGGCGCCGCGCCGGATGATGCCCTCCCACTCCTGCGAGGTGCCCGGGAGGAAACCCGGCACGTCGACGAAGGTGAGCACCGGGATGTTGAACGCGTCGCAGGTGCGCACGAAGCGCGCCGCCTTCTCGCTGGCGTCGATGTCGAGCGTGCCGGCGAACTGCGTCGGTTGGTTGGCCACCACGCCCACGGGCCGACCCTCGATCCGGCCGAAGCCGATCAGGATGTTCGGCGCGAACAGCGGCTGCACCTCGAGGAACTCGCCGTCGTCGAGGACGTGCTCGATGACGGTGTGCATGTCGTAGGGCGTGTTCGGCGAGTCGGGGATGAACGTGTCGAGCTCGGTGTCCTCGTCGGTCAGCGCCTCGGGCAGCACGGTGTCGACCGGGGCGACCTCGATCGCCGGCAGCGGGTCGAGGTTGTTGCTCGGCAGGTAGGACAGCAGCGCCTTGACGTAGTCGAGGGCGTCGGCCTCGTCCTCGGCCAGGTAGTGCGCGACGCCGGACTTCGTGTTGTGCGTGCGGGCGCCGCCGAGCTCCTCGAGCGTGACCTCCTCGCCGGTGACGGTCTTCACCACGTCGGGGCCGGTGATGAACATCTGGCTGGTCTTGTCGACCATGACGATGAAGTCGGTCAGGGCGGGGGAGTAGACGTGCCCACCGGCCGCCGGGCCCATGACCAAGGAGATCTGCGGGATCACCCCGGAGGCGTGCACGTTGCGCTGGAAGATCTCGCCGTAGAGGCCGAGGGAGACCACGCCCTCCTGGATGCGCGCGCCGCCGCCCTCGTTGATGCCGACGACCGGGCAGCCGTTCTTCATCGCGAAGTCGAGGACCTTGACGATCTTCTCGCCGTAGACCTCGCCGAGGCTGCCGCCGAACACGGTGACGTCCTGGGAGAAGATCGCCACCGGCCGGCCGTCGACGGTGCCGTACCCGGTGACGACGCCGTCGCCGAACGGCCGTTTGGCCTCCATGCCGAACGTCGTCGACCGGTGACGGGCGAACTCGTCGAACTCGGTGAACGACCCGGGGTCGAGCAGCGCGTCGATCCGCTCGCGGGCGGTCATCTTGCCCGCGGCGTGCTGCTTCTCGATGGCGCGCTCCGAGCCCGCGTGCGTTGCCTCCTGCACGCGTCGCTCGAAGTCGGCCAGCTTTCCGGCGGTGGTGTGGATGTCGATGTCGTCGGGGATGTGCTCCCCGCCGCTCGCTCTCTCGGCCGCTGTCACGCGCCGTAGCGTAAGGGAGTGCCCGACGCCCCCTCATCTCGATGGTCGGATCTGGAGCGCCCGGCGCTCGACGGTCCGGCCCTGGCCGCCGCCCTCATCAAGGACAGCGGGCTCTGGCGCTCCCTCGAGGTGGTCCCCGAGATCGGGTCGACCAACGCCGAGCTGGTCCGGGCCGCGGGCGAGGACGCCGCCGAGGGCACCGTGCTGGTCGCCGAGCACCAGGTGGCCGGGCGTGGCCGGCTCGACCGGGTGTGGACGTCGCCGCCGCGGGCGGGCCTGACGGTCTCGTTCCTGCTGCGCCCCGACGTGCCGGCGGCCCGCCGGGGCTGGCTGCCGCTGCTCACCGGCGTCGCCCTCGCCGAGTCGGTCGCCGAGGGGACGGGGGTGCTGGCCTCGCTCAAGTGGCCCAACGACCTGCTCGCCCGCGACGGCCGCAAGCTGGCCGGGATCCTCGCCGAGAGCACGGGGACCGCGGTCGTCGTCGGGGTCGGGCTCAACGTGTCGACGACGGCCGAGGAGCTGCCCGACACCGGCACCTCGCTGACCCGGATCGCCGGGGCCACGGTCGACCGGGGGCCGGTGCTGCTCGCCTTCCTGCGGGCCGTCGAACGCCGGTACCTCCGGTGGACGGAGGCATTGGGCGACCCGGTCCTCTCCGGTCTGGCCGCCGACTACCTGGCCTGGTCGTCGACGGTCGGCGCGACGATCGCCGTCACGCTCCCGGACGGGTCGATCGTCGAGGGGGTCGCGGAGGCCGTCGACTGGGACGGGCGCCTCGTCGTCGCGACCTCCGAGGGCCGGCTGGACCTGGCCAGCGGCGACGTCCGCCACGTCAGGACACGCTGACACCATCTTTGTCTGAGCGAGCCACTCGTGTGGCTGACGACGATTCCGCGAAATCGTCAAGGACTACGGCTTGACGCTTCCGCGGAAGCGCGTCCGTCGAAGACGGGAAGCGCGGGCGTTTGCTGTGTCGGTCTCTCTAGGCGGCACACTATGAGACACCCTGGCTCTACCGGGCTACGCGGCGACGGTGGGCGGCCTCAGGGCGCCGGGCAACCGCTCCCGAGGGAGGAACCGAACAGACGTGGACCTCAACAAGGCACTGGATCGCGTCTCGGACGCCAAGTCGTTGGCTGCTTTTCTTGAGCAGCTTAGAAGGGACCCGATCATGAACGAGGTGGGTTCCGCCGAGATGTTGATCGAGCGTATGCAGGCGTTTCTGATGGATACGGCGACTGACGGTGGCTACATGCAGCGCTATGCGAACGTCACCGGCAAGGGGTGGCGCATGGCGGGGGACCTTGTGTTCTCGTCGTTCATCTACGAATGACCAACCCTCCATGCCCAAGGCCGTGGGAGGCGTCGCACGGCGCGCTCTAGTCGGGGTAGTGGACCCGGCTCACACGGCGACCCAGCTCCCATTCCTGGTTGTCGACCTGGATTCTCAGCACCGGTCGGGAACGGATCAGGCCGCGCCTGTGCTCGACCCGCCCCTCACCGCGTAGGTAGGCGCGGACGACACGAGCGAGCGCACGTAGTACGGCTTCCTTGTCCTCTTCATCGTCGTCGTAGTCGAACAGTGTTGTGGAGACACCGAGGCCGAAGATGGTGGCGTCGAACCATTCGTAGGACGCGCGCAGGCCCGCGTGGCGCTGGCCACTCGGGTCGCTTAGCCGCACGAGATGCAGGTACGGAGTTCTCGGGTTTGTCGAGTACGTCGCTTCGACGTCCGCGTCGAAGACTTCGCCCACTACCCGTCGCAGGAGGGCCTCTACGTCGATCGCCACGGGAACGCAGGTTGCCATGCCCGCACCCAGCGACGCTCTTCACGGCGCGGGTCCAGGTTTGAAGGCAAGTTGTCTCTTAGGCCGCTTTCCGCGACACTCGGTAGGCGGACCGCGGCCACGGTCGGGTTGCCTCGGAACGGTTCGGCGCAGTTCGCGACACCGCGGCTTGGAGCCGTGACGGGGCACCTCTCGTCCGTCATCCTTTCCGCGTGGCGTACCCGGAGAAGCTGCTGGCCGAGGACGAGGAGATCGTCCGGCACCTGCACCCGCACTGGCTGACCGTCTTCTGGCCGATCGTGGCGTTCCTGCTGATCGTCGGCGGGGCGTCCTTCGGTGCCGCCGTCATCCCCGTCGGGAGCAACCAGGGCCTGTACCGCCTACTGGTCATCGCGACGGCCGTCGTCCTGCTGATCGCATTCGTCGTCGTGCCCGTCCTGCGCTGGCGGACGACGCACTACGTGGTCACCACGCACCGACTGCTGTTCCGGCAGGGGATCCTCGCCCGTCACGGCCGTGACATCGGGCTCTCCCGGATCACCGACGTCTCCTACCGCCAGTCCGTGTGGGAGCGGCTGATCAACTCCGGCACGCTGATCATCGAGTCCGCCGGCGACAGCGGCGCCACCGTGCTGCGACAGATCCCCGACAGCGATGGCGTCCAGCAGCTGCTCAACCACATGATCGAGGAGGACGCCGACCGGCGGGCGCAGGAGAACGCCGGGTACATCCGCGGGGAGGAGCCCTACCGCCCCGGCGAGGGAGGACACCCGACGACACGGTTCTGAGCTGCGCGGGGCGGGACGGCGTGCTAGCGAGGGCCCCACGCGGGGGCCGAGTCGTCGGCACCCTCGGGGCCGGCCGGCAGCTGCCGCAGGTCCGACCCGTCGGTGCGCACCAGCCACAGGTGGTTGCCGTCCCGGTCCGAGGGCCCCGAACGGTTGCTCTTGAACGCGATCTGGTCGCCCTCGGGCGACCAGGACGGGTCCTGGTCGAAGCCGGGCCCGCCCGCCAGGGTGCGGGCGCCGGAGCCGTCGGCGTTCATGACGAGGATGTCGGACTCGCCCGAACCATCCAACGGTGCCCGTCGGAACGCGATCTGCTGCCCGTCGGGCGACCACACGGCGTCCGCGTCCTCGGCATCCCCGCCGGCGGTGAGCTGGACGGGGTCGCCGCTGCCGTCGGCGGGGACCTTGAACAGCGCCGAACCCTCGGAACCGTTCCTGGCCCAGAAGACGAGCGTGCTGCCGTCGTGGGAGAACGACACGTCGTCGACGACGTCGAAGCCGACGTCGAGGTCGCGGACCACGGTGCCGTCAACGTCCACGATGTGCAGCGAATGGCCGCCGCCGTCGTCGATGCACACCAGCGCCAGCTGCCGGCCGTCGACGGGGTTCCAGGCCGGCCGCAGCACCGAGCCGCAGCCCGGCGGCGGGGTCTCGAACATCGGCCGGTCGCCGGAGGCGTCGGTGGCCACCACGCGCAGGGAACCCCGGCCGTCCGCCGACTTCTGGATGTAGGCGATGGTGCGGCGGTCGGGCGACAGGAGTGGCGCCGTGTCCGCCTCGGGCGCTGAGGTGAGACGGAGCGTCGTGCTGCCCGTGCCGGTGTCGAGCAGGTAGAGGTCGGTGTTCCCGTCCTGGCTGCGGGGGGCCACCAAGGTGGCGGATGGCAGTTCCTCCGCCGCGGGCAGGCCCGGGATGCCCGGGGGTGTGGTCGACGACGACGTCTGGCTCGCCGACGAGGATCCCGAAGACCCCGGTGTGCCGTCCCGGCTGAACCACCACACGGTTCCGGCCGCCACCACCAGCACCAGGATCACCATCGCGACGAGCAGGAGCCGCCCGCGGCGGGGCGCCGGTGCCGTGCCGCCCGGGTACGCCCGCGGGGCGTCGGGCCCGCCCGGGCCGCCGGGTGGGACCGGCTGGCCCGGGCCATAACCCGTGCCTGCATAACCCGTGCCCCCGGTGACGTGCGGGGAGAGGTAGGCCGGCAGCGGCCTGGGCGGCTGCCGCACGGGTGGCGGCGCGCCGGTCCGCGCCGGGTGCGGCGCTTCGCGGACCGTCGGGCCGAGGGAGGCCCCGGCGCCGGTCGGCGCCGGGGGCGCCTGCGCTGCCGCGATCACCCCCTGCGCCGCGCGCAGGTCGTTGAGGACCGTCGCGGGTGCGGGCGGGTGGTCCGGTGTGGGGGAGAGGTGCTCGATGACGTCGACGAGCGCGTCCAGCGTCGCCGGTCGGCGCGCCTCGTCGAGGTCGGCGGCCACCCGCCCGACCCGCTGCCCCGACCGGATCTCGATCGTCACGGGTCGCCCGCCGCGGGGGCGGTGCCCGGTCGTGGTGCGGCCGGCCACCTCGTGGATGTTCTCCGGTAGGTCGAAGAACCGGGTGCGCCGGACCAGGTCCACCAACCGCTCGGTCGCCTGCTGGGAGAGGGAGTCGGTGATCATGGGCCCCACCACCGGTCCCGTGCCGGTGTGGGCGAGCAGGACCGTGTACGGCGGCCCCGGCGGCTCGGGGAAGTCGGCCAGCGCCCGCGCGGTGGCCGCCGCCATGGCGCGGCAGGTGGGAAAGCGGTCCGCGGGATCCTTGGCCATCGCCCGGGCGACGACGTCGTCGATGCCCGGGGCCAGCCATGGGACCAGGGATGTCGGCCGCGGTGGCGGCAGCTGCAGGTGGCCGTGGATGGCGGCGGCGACGCCCGGGCCCGGGAACGGGACGCGGCCGGTGAGCAGCTTGAACAGCACGCAGCCCAGCGAGTAGATGTCGGACCGGGCGTCGGGGGAGCGGGACTCGATCTGCTCCGGCGAGGCGTAGTCGAAGGTCGCCACCACCGCGCCGGTGCGGGTCAGCCGGGTGTCGCCGGACTCCAGCGACTTGGCGATCCCGAAGTCGGTCAGGAACACCTGTTCCGGATCGTCCTCGTCGGCCGCCGGTGACAGCAGGATGTTCGCCGGCTTCACGTCGCGGTGGATCAGGTGGGCGCGGTGGGCCGCGTCGAGCGCCGCGGCCACCTCGGTCACGATGTGCGCCACCCGCTCGGCCGGCAGCAGCCCGCCCGCTCCCTCCAGCGCCTGCTCGGCGTCGATGCCGTCGACGTACTGCATCGTCAGCCACAGCTGCCCGTCGTCCTCGCCGCGGTCGAGGACGGAGACGATGTTGCGGTGGGAGAGCCCCGCGACGACGTCGGCCTCGCGCAGGAAGCGTCGCGCGAAGTCGGGATCGGCCGACAGCTCCGACCGCAGGAGCTTCAGGGCGTCGTACCGGGGCAGGCGGGGGTGCCGCACCAGGTAGACCGCGCCCATGCCGCCGCTGCCCAGCGGGCGGACCACCGTGTACCCGGCGATCGTTTCGCCCGGGGCGAGTGGCACGGCAGCCTCCTGTGGCCGGGTGGCCAAATGCTATGAGTCCGGCGGGTGGCTGTCATCGACACTCGGCGCCGGTACCGCGGTGTGACGGTTCCGTCACGGCGCGCCTGACCGTTTCTGTCGTACCCCGTGCCTACGTTCCGGGCCATGCGGCTGCTGCACACCTCCGACTGGCATCTCGGCCGGTCGCTGCACGGCACCGACCTGCTCGCCGAGCAGGAGGCCGTGCTGAGCGGGCTGGCGGCGGTGGTCGCGGCCGAGTCCGTCGAGGTCGTCCTCGTCGCCGGTGACGTCTACGACCGGGCCGTCCCGTCGGCCGACGCGACGGCCGTCCTCGACCGGGTCGTCGGGCGTTTGCTGTCCGCGGGGGCCGCGGTGGTCATGACTCCGGGCAACCACGACTCCGCCCGGCGGCTGGGCACCTTCTCCGGGCTGCTCTCGGCGGCGGGGCTGCACGTGCGCGCGTCCACCCCCCGGCTCGACGAGCCGGTGCTGCTGTCCGACGAGCACGGCGACGTCGCCGTCTACGGGCTGCCCTACCTGGAGCCCGAGGTCGCCCGGCACGAGCTGGGCACGGAGGGGGCGCGCAGCCACGAGGCGGTGCTCGGGGCCGCCATGGAGCGGGTCCGCGCTGACCTGTTCCTCCGTCCGGGCACGCGCTCGGTCGTGCTCGCCCACGCGTTCGTGGGCGGTGGCGTGGCCAGCGAGAGCGAGCGCGACATCTGCGTCGGCGGGGTCGACCTCGTGCCCGCGTCGGTGTTCGACGGCGTCGACTACGTCGCGCTCGGGCACCTGCACCGGCCGCAGACCCTGTCCCCCCGGCTGCGCTACAGCGGCTCCCCGCTGGCCTACTCGTTCGGTGAGGCCGGCCAGCAGAAGCAGGCCTGGCTGGTCGAGCTCGACGGCACGGGCCTGGCCGGTGTCCGCCCCGTGCCGCTGCCCACCCCGCGGCGGCTCACGGTGCTCGAGGGCACGCTCGACGAGCTGCTGGCCGATCCGGTCCACGCGGAGGTCGAGGACCACTTCGTCTCCGCCCGGCTCACCGACCCGGCCCGTCCGACCGACCCGATGCGCCGGCTGCAGACGCGCTTCCCGCACTGCGTCCACCTGGAGTGGACCGGTGCCGGGGGTGCCGCCGACGCGCGCAGCTACCAGGAGCGCATGCGCGGCCGCAGCGACGTCGAGATCGCCGGCGAGTTCGTCCAGCACGTCCGCGGGGTGGCCGCGAGCGCCGCCGAGCGAGACCTGCTGGCCCGGGCGCTCGGCGCGCACGGCCGCGCAGAGGCGGCCCGGTGAGGCTGCACCGGCTCTCGCTCTCGGCGTTCGGCCCGTTCGCCGGCACCGCCGAGGTCGACCTCGACGAGGTGGGGCGCGACGGGCTCTTCCTGCTCTGGGGGCCCACCGGCGCGGGCAAGACGACCCTGCTCGACGCGGTCGTCTTCGCGCTCTACGGCACCGTGCCCGGCGCCCGCGGCGAGGAGAAGCGGCTGCGCAGTGACCACGCCGACGCCGCCACGCGCACCGAGGTCACCTGCGAGCTCACGCTGGGCGGCGAGCGGCTGCGGGTGGTGCGTCGTCCCGAGCAGCAGCGGCCGAAGAAGCGGGGCGAGGGCTGGACGACCGAGCAGGCCAAGCTGACCGTCACGCGGCTCACCGACGGCGGGTGGGAGCCGGTCAGCACCCGCATCGACGAGGGGTCCGAGCACCTGCGCCTCCGGCTGGGGCTCGACGTCCACCAGTTCTGCCAGGTGGTGCTGCTGCCCCAGGGTGACTTCGCCCGGTTCCTCCGCGCCGAGCCCGAGCACCGCGCCGAGCTGCTGCGCACCCTGTTCGACGTCGACCGCTTCGCGAAGGCCGAGGAATGGCTGGCCGAGGAGCGGGCGACGGCGCGGGAGCGCGTGGTCGTGCACCGGCAGCGGCTGAGCACCCTGCTGGCCCGGGTGGCGCAGATCGCCGACGTCGACGTGCCCGAGGCGCTGGCCCCGGAGCTGGTCGGTGGCGGTCCCGGCAGCCACGTGGCGCCCTGGGTCGGCGCCGTCCGGACGAGGGCGGCCGGCCGGCTGGCCGCCGCCGAGGAGCAGGCCGATCGCGCCGCGTCCGACGCGCGCACCATCGACGCCGAGCTGGCCGCCGCACGCGCTCTCGACGAGCGGCACGAGCGCCGTGCCCGCGCCGCCCAGGAGCTCGGGAGCCTCACGGCCAAGGAGCCGGCCCTCCTCCCGTTGCGCGCCGAGCGCGACGCCGGGCGCCGGGCCGAGGTGCTCCGCGACGTGCTGGACGCCGCCGGCCGGGCGGCGCTGGCCGCCGAGGAGGCCGCCGACGGTCTCGAGGCGGCACGGGTTGCCTGGCGCCCGGTGTCGGAGCGGCGGGAAGGCACGTCCGCGGTTGCCCGGGAGCTGCGCGACCAGGCGGCGGCCGCGGCCGCGCTCCTGCCCGAGGTCGACCGCGCCGCCACGACCGGCCGTGCGATCGCGAAGCTCGACGCGCTGATCGCCGAGCTGGGGGAGGCCTGCGACGCTGCCGCCCGTACGGGGGAGTCCTGGCCGGCCCGCCTCGCCGAGCAGGAGCGGCTGGTCGCCGAGGCGCAGGCCGCGGCGGTGCGGCTGCCCGCGCTGCGGGCATCGGTCGCGACGACGCAGGCCGCCCTCGACGCGGCCCGCGCCGCCGATCGGCTGGAGGCGACCCTCGCGCGCACCCGCGCCGAGGTGGCGGCGCGCCGCACAGCCTGGAACGACGCCCGCGAGCACTGGCTGGACCTGCGCACCCGCCGCCTCGACGGCATGGCGGCCGAGCTCGCCGCGGGCCTGGTCGACGGCGCCGACTGCCCGGTCTGCGGCGCCGTCGAGCACCCGCGGCCGGCCCTGCACACCGGCCCGGTCGTCACCGCCGACGACGAGCAGGCCGCCCGCGACGCGGTGGAGTCCGCCGAGACGGCATCCAGCGCCGCCACCGCGACGCTCGACCGGCAGGAGCGCGAGCTCGCGGGGCTGCGCGCCCAGGCTGGTCCGGTGCCGGCGGGGGAGCAGGAGGCCGCGCTCGTGGCCGTGCGAGCCGAGACCGCCGCGGTGGGGGAGCTGGCCGACGGGCTGGCGCCTGCGCAGGCCGCGCTGCGCACCCTGCTGGCCGAGCGCGACGAGACCGCCGCCCGGCTGGCCGCCGACCGCGAGGAGCTGGGGGCGCGCACCGCCGAGCGGGAGGCGCTCACCGCCAACCTGTCCGAGCTCCGGGCGCGGCTGACCGCCGCCACCGGCGACGACGTCGACCTCGCCGCCCGGATCGCCCGGCTGGCCGAGGCCGCCGAACGCTGCGAGGCGCTGGTCGCGGCGGAGACCGACGAGCTGCGGGCTCGGGCGACCGCCGACGCGACCCGGCGGACGGCGGAGGAGCGGGCGGCCGACGCCGGCTTCGACGACGTCCTCGACGCGGCCGGAGCGCTGCTGCCCCCCGGGCGGCTCGCCGTCCTCGACCGCGACATCGAGGCCCACGACCGCCAGCTGGCCGTCCTGCGGGCGCGGCTCGCCGAACCAGACCTCACCGACCTGCCCGCCCGGCCCGACCTCGCAGCGCTCGAGGAGCGCTGCGCGACCGTCACCCGGCGGCGGGAGGAAGCGGTCGCCGAGCTCGAGAGCGCCCGGCGCTGCGCCGGCGCGCTCGAAGGGCTGGCCGGCGACGTCACGGCGGCCGAGGTCGAGCTCGCGGACCTGCGCGCATGGTCGGACCAGGTCACGGCGCTGGCCGACCTCGCCCACGGCCGCGGCTCCAACACCAAGCGCATGAGGCTGCAGTCGTTCGTGCTGGCCGCCCGGCTCGAGCAGGTGGCCGAGGTGGCCAGTCTGCGGCTGCAGGACATGTCCGGTGGGCGCTACACCTTCCTGCACAGCGACGCCCACGCCCGCAACGGCGCCCGCGGGGGTCTCGGGCTCGACGTCTTCGACGAGTACACCGGCGTGCGCCGGCCCACCAAGACGCTCAGCGGCGGGGAGAGCTTCATGGCGTCGCTGGCCCTGGCGCTCGGCCTGGCCGACGTCGTCACCGCCGAGACCGGTGGCGTGCAGATCGACACGCTGTTCGTCGACGAGGGGTTCGGCACGCTCGACCCGCAGGCCCTCGACGCCGTCATGAGCGTGCTCGACGAGCTGCGCCGCGGCGGCCGGACGGTGGGCGTCATCAGCCACCTGGAGGAGTTGCGCACGCGGATCCCCACCCGGCTCGAGGTCCTCACCGGACGGCACGGGTCGCGGCTGGCGGGCTGAACAGCGCCGACCGGCAACCTCCCGCAGTTCGCGCACGGTGCGCGGTACCGTCGCCCGAGAGCCGGGGCGCTGTGCAGACCCCTCCCGGTCCGGGGCCGGGTTCCTCGTGCCCCCGCGGCTGCCACCGTGGAGAACGAGGGGGACCGTGACCGCCGGATCACGCGTGGCCGCCTGGTCGACGAGGGCGCGGAACGTCTTCCGGCGGTGGTTCGTCTCCTACCCCCTGGCGGCGCTCGTGGTCGCCGGCGTGTCCACCCTGACGTTCGTGCTGCGCCGGCAGGTGCCGCCCCAGCTGAACATGTCGGGCCTGGACGGCCTGCTGTACGCGCGGCAGGCGGGCTCCATCGCCGCGGGGGACTGGCTGGGCGCCTACGACCACACGACCCTGGCCAAGGTCCCCGGGTACCCCCTGCTGATCGCCGCCGCCACGCACTTCGACGTGGCGCTCAAGGATCTCGAGCACGGGGTGGCGCTGCTCGCGGCGGTGTCCGTCGGCGTCTGCGTCCTGCTGGCGACCCGGCGCATGCTGTGGGCCCTGGCTGCGTTCGTCTTCTGCGCGTTCGACCCGCTCTTCTTCAGCAGTGCCGCCGGCGACGTGCTGCGCGACTCCGTGTTCTCCTCGCTCAGCGTCCTGGTGGTCACCTCCCTGTACCTCGTGAGCTACCTGCTCGTGTTCCGGCGCTCGCGGGTCTGGTCGGTCGTCTGGTCGGTCGTGTGCGCGGCGCTCGCCGGCCTGCTCCTGGCCGGCTACCTGCTCCTGCGGGAGGAAGGGATCGCCGCCGCCCCGATGGTCGTCACGGCGCTCCTGGCGGCGCCGGTGCTGCGGCTCGTCCAGTCGCGCGCCTGGCGAGGTGGCCGGCTGGGGCGCCGGGTGCTGCGTTCCACCGCGCGGGCGCTGCCGAGTGCCCTCGTGCTGGGCGTCTGCGTCGTGCTACCGGTGCAGGCCGTCACCGACCGGAACGAGGAGGAGTACGGGGTTGCGCTCACCAGCGACTGGTCGGAGGGGGCCTTCGCCGAGGCGTACGGCCAGTGGCAGCGCGTGGAGGCCGGTCCCGCGACCTTCCGGGTGCCGCTGACCGGGGCCCAACGCCGGGCGGTCTACCAGATCAGCGAGACCGCGCGGCTGCTCGCGCCGACGCTCGAGGACCCGGAGAACCCCTGGCGGTTCGTCCGGTGCACCACGCGGCCGATCTGCGACTACCAGGGCGGCTGGCTCCCCTGGGCCCTGCGCGACGCCGCCGCCGCGGTCGGGGCCTTCGACTCGGCGCGCCAGGCGCAGTCCTTCTTCACGCGGGTGGCCCGCGACATCGACACGGCCTGCTCGGACGGGCGGCTGACCTGCCGGCCGCGCCTGCCGGCCGCGCTGCAGCCCGTCCTGCGGATCGACCTCGAGCACGTGATCGACGCGTGGACGCGGAACACCGGCGATCTGCTGGTCTCCCGGGGGATGTACGACCAGCTCACCACCCTGGTCGACGTGCCCGACGAGGGCCGCAGGGAGCTGGCGGAGGTCTCGACCAGCGTCCCGCGGACCGAGCGGGCGGCGGCCGAGCAGGTGGCCCGGTTCGAGGAGCACCGGACGCCGTTCCTCTGGCTCGCGCTGGCCTACACCGTCCTGATCCCCGCGGCCGCAGGCCTAGGGCTGGTCCTGCTCGCGGGTGTCGCGTTGAGCCGCCGCGGCCGCGCGCACGCCGGCCCGCTGTTCGGCCTGGCGCTGGCCCTGCTCGTCGCGGTCTTCACCCGGCTCGGGCTGGTGACGATCGTGGACGCGGCCGATTTCGAGACCCCGGCCCGCTACGCCTTCGCGGCGCACACGCTGCTGCTCGCCTTCTCGGCGGTCGCGCTGGCCGAGGGCTTCCGGGCGCTGGACCTCCGGCGGGTGGGTGAGCTGGTGCGAGGGAGCCTCGCTCAGCGCGGCAGCCCCAGCCAGAGCGCCAGCGAGGCGTCGTCGTCGTCGGAGGCGTCCTTCACGGCGACCTCGACCGGCGAGTCGAACACGAGCCGGACCGAGCGGACGTCGGCGAGCAGCGGCGCCGGGACGTCGTAGAACTGCAGCACGCCACCCTCGGCGGGCAGCTCCGCGTCCGCCGCCAGCACCGTCTCCCGATCGTCGTCCTGGGTGATGACGGCCCGTGCCGACACGGACTCGACGCCGTCCGGGGGCCGCACCATCACCGCCACGGACGCGAGCGCGGCGTCCTGCACCGTGCGGGGGACGGGCAGGTCGAGTTCCCAGTCGTCCCCCTCGGGCGAGGCGGGCTGCCACTCGAACGTGACGGGGGTGCCGCCGATGTCCGACAGCGGCACGCAGCCCCGGCCGCCGATCCAGCCGTAGGGGTTGAGGGGAATGCAGACGACGGGCTCGGCGCCGGCCATCACCGGGCTCATCCGCTGCCACTGCGAGGCGTTGCCGTACTGGACGGCGAGCGGTTGGTTGACCGAGACGGCGTACGGCACCCAGCCGACCGCGAGCACCCACGCCGCCAGCACGGCGGTCGCGACCAGGCGCGTCGCCCCCGGTGCCCCCGCGGGCCGGAACCGCCGCACGAGGGCCGCCGTGCGCGGCGACTCCGCGACCATGGCCACGAGCCCGGTCAGTGCCATGAGCACGCCCACGACCGCGCCGACCAGCCGCCGGTCGAAGCCGGGGATCGCCAGCATGCCCATGTCCCTGCCGAAGGCGGCCGCGAACGTGAAGGCGTCGACCAGCATGGTGAAGAACAGCAACGCGACACCGACGCCGACCAGCGCGGAGGCGCGCGACCGCAGGAACACCGCGCCCGCCAGGCAGAGCAGGAGGAAGACCCCGCCGGCGAGCATGAGCGCGCCCGGTCCGAGCGTCGTGCTCGGCGCGAGCACCAGTCGGCCGGCGAAGCCCAGCGTGTACTTGATCGCGGCGATCAGCTTCGACAGCGCCGACTCGTCACTGGCCTGCAGCGGGGTGCCGCCCGCCAGCGCGCTGCGGAAGAGCTGGACCACCTGCACCGCCCCGACCGCCGCGGAGACCAGCGCGATCCGGCGGAACCGGGGGCGGCTGATCAGCGCGACCAGGAGCATGGCGGGCAGCGCCGCCAGCACGGCGGGCTTGGAGAGCATGAACAGCGGGAGCACCCACGCCCAGCCGGGGACGTCGGAGTCCCTCTGGACCGCCGCCAGAGCGGTGACCGCGACGAGCGGGACCACCGCGAAGTAGGTGACGTTGATGAAGGTCCGGGTCTCGAAGTCGGGTGCCAGCATCAGGGTGAGCGCGAGCACCAGCCGCAGCCCGTCGCTGGAGACGACCGGCCGGAACGCGGGCAGGCACACCGTGGCGATGAGCACCGCGCCCAGGACCACCGCCGTCCCGGTGTAGAGATAGGGCACGGCGCCCGGGGTCATCCCGAGCTCGTGCCCGGCCATGGCGATGATGCGCTGCGGGAGCGGGATGTAGCCGGCGTCGGTGGCGAACAGCTGGTCGAGCACCGAGTCCGACTGCGCCTTGACGTAGTAGTTCGTCGCCATCTCGGCCCACATGGAGCCGCTGAGCAGGTACCCGCCCCGGGTCAGGAACTGGTGCAGCACGTAGAACAGCGCCGCGACGACGAAGAACGCGTACGCCCGCCCGGTCGCCGGAGCGGGCGGAGCGGCCTCGTCCAGCCCGAGGATCCGGTCCCGCCGCCCGGAGAGGACCGCCACCGCGTTCCTCCCGCGCTGCCGAGCACGGTGGTGGAGGGGACGGTTCCCCGCCACCGCCGGCCGGGAGGCCGTCGCGGCCGGGCGGGTCGCCTGCTCGGCCGAGCTCACGCCGCCCGGCCGGCGCTGCGCTCGAGCAGGTCCTCCACCTCGCGGACGGAGTTCCAGTGCTGCACCCGCTCCTGCCCGGTGGCACCGTGCACGAAGCCGAAGCCGTCGCGGATGACGCCCTTCTCCACCAGTGCGTCCACGGGGGCGTCGAAGTCCTGGTCGCCGACGAACCAGACGCAGTCCAGCGCGTCGGGGGCCACCCGGGAGGCCAGCAGCTCGAAGGGCTGCAGCGACGCCTTCTCCAGCGCCGTCTCCTCGGAGCAGACCACGTGGTCGATGAGCTTGGCGATGTCGAGGTGGTACAGCTTGCGGAACTGGATCTGCGCGGTGAGGTCGGTGACGATCGCCGTCACCACGTCGTTGAAGCGCAGCGTCTGCAGCAGGTCACCGACACCGGGACGCAGCTCCATCGCCAGCATGTAGTTCCGCCAGTACTCCTGCTCCATCACCAGCGCCACGTGCGGCTCGCTGCGCAGACCGACAAGCTCCATCGCCTCGTGGCAGTACAGCAGCCGGCTGTGGCTGCTCGCCGTCGGCCCGAGCCGCTTCTTCACGTTCACCCGGGCCTGGGCGTACGCCTGCTCGAAGGCCGGCGACATCACCCCGAGCTCCTCGGCCGCGAACCGGAACAGCGCTGCCTTGCCCGCGGCGTCGCAGGGGGCGTACTCGTAGAGGGTGTCGTCGAGGTCGAACACGACCATCGTCGGCATCGTCGTGGCGGTCACCGCACGCGTCCGTTCTTCCGTCGTTCCAGCAGCGCCAGAACGGTGATCAACTGCATGGCGCCCCGGCTCTTGTCCAGCCACACCGGCGTACCGGTGAACAGCTCCTCCGGGCGTTCGATCAGGTGCTGGGCGACCGCCGCCGTGTCCGCCGGTCGCAGGTGCTCCGGGTGGACGACGACGCGCACGGAGCCGGGGGTGCCCAGGTACTCGATCCAGGTCGGGCAGTTCGCGATGGAGATCAGCGCCCGCTGCAGCTTCTCCACGAACGAGGACCCGCGCAGGTACGCGACCAGCGTCATCTCCACCGGCCGGTCGTCCACCCGCTCCTCCACGGGAAGGGGACGCACCGGCTCCAGGCGGAAGACGATGCTGGCGAGGTCGGCCTGCGGCTCGATGAAGCGGTGGGCGTGCGGGTACCGGCGCTCGATCGAGGCCACGACCCCCTCCAGGGCGTGCCCGCGCTGACCGACGTCCCGGTTGATCTTCAGCTGGCGGCGGAGCCGCTCGTCCATCGACGTGAACACCGTCAGGTCGGCCGTGCGGCGCACCTCCTCGGAGGTGAGCGCGTGCAGCCCGTTGACCACCACCAGCTCCCGCTGGCGGATCGGGCGCGGCTTGGTGAACCGCCCCCGGGTGTGGTCGTAGTGCACGGCCGACACCGGCTGGCCCTGCATGAGGGAGAGCGCGTCACGGTTCATCGACGGCAGGTCGTTGGCGGCCGGGTGCAGGTGCGTGGTGACCTTCCACAGCGGCGCTTTCCGGTCGTAGAGGTGGTAGTCGTCGCCCATGAGGAACGACGTCGCGCTCACGCCGAAGACGTTGGCCAGCGAGATGCACAGCGTGTCCTTGCCGGTCCCGCTGTCGCCGGCGATGGCCACCGACATCGGCGACCCGCTGAGCCGGTACATGTCCAGCCGCGGGCGCGCCCGCCGATAGATCAGGACCAGCATCAGGACGCCCACGAGGATGGTGGCGGTGGAGAGCAACGCCCCGAGCGTCCCCGTGCGGTTGACGAAGCTGCCCACCTCGACGAAACGCCCGTCCGGCCCGTCGGACCCGCGCCACGACGCCGGGGACGCGCGCAGCGCCAACGTGACCGTCGCCAACGCCCAGAACACCCAGACGGCGGCGACGGCCTGCCGCCCCAGGGGCGTCGCGAGCACCGCGAGGAAGGGGATCGACCAGACGTACCAGCCGGGGCTGGCCGGGGTCAGCAGCGTGACCGCCGTGAGCATGACGCCGAGGACGAGCACCACGATGTCGGGATTGCCGCGCTTGAACCGGTACAGGAGGCCGGCGAGCGCGAGGTAGACGACCGGCAGGACGACCAGTGACAGCCCGGGGCCCAGCTCCAGGGCGTAGGACACGGCCGTCTGGCTGGTGGGCGTCTCCAGGACCATCGTCCGGTACCCCGGGAACAGGACCGGGAGGACCGTCAGCAGCAACCCGGGCAGCAGCCCGAGGACGTACGCGCGGGTGTGCTCGCGAAAGCGGACGTTGCGCAGCAGGAAGATCAGCACGAGCGGCGGGACGAACACCGACGAGAACTTGGCCGCGACGGCCAGCCCGGCGAGCACCCCCGACGCCGACCACCGGCGCTCCCGCAGAAGCAGGGCGCTGGCGAAGATCAGCACGGTCGGCAGCATGTCCAGCTGCCCGTGGACGTAGCCGGCGTACACCGCCACCGGGCTGAACGCGATGAGCAGCAGCGCGAGCCGGGAGGCCGCCCGGTTCCACCGGGACACGAGCGCCCACAGGAGCAGCTCGAGCACCAGGAGGCCCAGGCTGACACCGATCTGCGTGCCCCAGGGAGCCGGGAGCCAGCTGGTGAGGAAGGCCCACACGCCGAACCAGGCGAACATGACCGGCCCGTAGGGGAACGACGCCGGATCGCCGCCGCGGTCGAGGAAGGACTGCCACGGATCCCACGAGGGGTGCTCGACGGCGTTGTCGAGGAACGGGACGAACCACGCGGCCTGGATGTCGGGGACGACGGCCAGGACGAGCACGAACCGGACGAGCACGGCGATGCCGAGGAGCACCGCCGTCTGCGGCGACAGCGCGGCGAGGGTGCGGCTGGAACGCAGCCGCGCGATCACCCGTCCCACCACGCCGCCTCCGGTCGGTGCCACGTGGCGGGCGACTTCGTGCACACGCCGTGCAATGGCACGCCCGCGTCCACGAAGCGGCCGGTGATGACGTCGATCTCGTCGGCGAGGGACCGGCCCTGCAGCTCCGGGCTCACCACCATGAGGCGGAAGCCGTGCGCGGCCAGCGAGCGCAGCTCGTCGGCGGCCGGCCACCGGCCGGTGAAGGAGTCCACCCACACCCAGTCCGGGCGCGGCTCGAGGGCCAGGGCGGTCACGACCGACTCGTACTCCGAGACCCGGACCATGGTGCGGGTCTCACCGGCACGCAGGCCGCGGACCAGGAACGGGAACGACTGGTCGAGGAACGCCCAGTCGGTGATCCCGCGCTCGTCGAGCAGGGCCGCGATCCGCTGCTCGAGGCCCTCCTCCTTCGTGTTCAGCACGATGAACCGGTGCCGGTAGTCCGCCAGCCACGACTCGAAGTCGGGGCCGGTGGAGAACGGGTCGTGCACCAGCACGAGGCGGTCGCCGTCGGCGTGGAGGTCGATCTCCACGCCCAGCTCGGTGGGTACGTCGCGCAGCGCGGCCGGATCGTTGACGCGGTGGGCGCAGATGAGGGTCACAGCGTCTTCCTCAGCTGGAGGCTGTAGTCCAGCGTCCGGCGGATGAACCGGCGCTTCGCCGACCAGTCGGTGTTCCAGCTCGACACCCCCCACTTCCGGGGCGCGAAGATGACCGGGAAGCGCCGCACGCGGAAACCGGCGTCCAGCGCCGAGTACAGGGCGAAGAGGTCCAGCGAGAAGTCGGTCGGCGGTGTCCCCCACCGGTCGAGCAGTTCGCGGGAGAACAGCGTCGGCTGGGCGTTGATGTCCCGCAGCGGCCGCCGCAGCAGGGCGGTCTCGAACGCCGACATGCCGGCGGTGAAGACCCGGTCGGCGAGGGGCCGCCCGAAGCGGCGGCCCTTGACCAGGAGCCTTTCGCCGCCGTCCTCGAACAGCGCCATCGCGCGCAGGACGTCGGCCGGGTCGGTCTGCAGGTCGGCGTGCGTCCAGCCCACGACGCCGGCCCGCGCGTCGGCGAGCCCGCTGGTGATGCCGAAGCCGTACCCCTGGTTCACCGGGACCCGGACCCAGCGGACGCCGTCGACCCCGTCCGAGCCCGCCGGCCCGAGCCGGCCCTCCAGGACGGCGGCGGAGTCGTCCGCCGAGCCGTTGTCGACCAGGATGACCTCGCCCCGGCCCTCGGCGGCCACGTAGGCGCACCGGCGGATGAGCTCGGGCAGCCCGGCGGCCTCGTTGTAGCAGGGGATGACGAGGGAGAAGGCGAGCCCGGAGGCCCGCTCGTCCTCACCGCTGCGCGACGCGGTCAACGCTGGACTCCTCCCGACGGAACACGAACAGGGACATGCCGATGAAGTTCCAGGCGGCCGACAGCCCGGTCGCCACGAGGAACGCGAGCGTCGCACCGGTCGTCTCCGTGCCCAGCCAGGCGCGGACCGCGGCGTTCGCCGCGATGTTCAGGACCAGGGCGAGCGCGTAGACGGCGACGAACAGCACCTCGCTCCAGCGACTCCGGCGGGCGCCGAAGGTGAAGCGCCAGTTGGCGAAGTACGCGAAGACGGCCCCGCTGACGAAGCCGATGCCCTTGGCCGCGTCGACCGGGACGCCGACCGCTGCCACCGCGACGTAGACGACCGCGTCGATCGCCACCGCGGTGGCCCCGACGAGCGCGAACCGCAGGAGCGAGCGGAGGTGCTGGTCACGCGCCACGACGCGAGGCCTCCGGCGCGGCGAGCACGGGCTGGAACTGCCGGAAGCGGTGGTCGAGCCGGGCCCGGTCGGCCGGACGCGCCAGCGGGTCCGCGGCGAGGGCGTACGAGTGGTGCGCCCACTTGTGGAAGCAGGACTGCCAGTAGAGCAGCGCCTCGTACTCCGCCGGGGTCCCGACCGAGCTGAACGTGTCGACCACCAGCCCGGCGACCGGCAGGCCCTGCTTGATCAGCCGGGCGACGAGGCTGTCGAGGTAGAACTCCCCGTTCACGCGCTCGTCGTCGCTCATCAGCGACTCGATGTGCGCGATGCCCGCGTCGCGGGAGCCGAAGGTGAACGTGCCGATCATGACGCCGGCGGTGGGGTCGGCGGGCGTCGTCTTCAACCAGGACTCGCCGACGGTGCCGTCGTCGAGGATCGAGCACCAGCCGTACTGCCCGGGCCGGCGCGCCGCGGCGTGGTACGGCCGGGCCAGCCAGACGACGAGACCGTCGTGCCCGGCGGTGGCGAGCGCCTCGTCGAACGCGGCCTGGGAGATGGTCGGCAGCGCGTCGCAGGCGCCGACGGTCACGGGGACGTCGCCGCTGACCGCCTCCAGCCCGCGCAGGGCCGACTCGGCCTGCCCGCGGGTCATGCCGGGCAGGGCGACCAGCCGGGCCCCCACCTGCTCGGCCAGCGCCGAGAGCGCCCCGGAGTCGGGCAGGTCCTGCCGGGTCACGAGGACGGTCTCGCTGCCGGGCAGCCCGGCCAGGGCGTGGTCCACGACGGGCCGCCCGGACAGCGGCAGCGCCGGCTTGGGGAGGTCGTAGCCCGCGTCCTTGAAGCGCTGCCCGGCACCGGAGGCCAGCAGCACCCGCGCCTTCGGGCCGTCGTCCCCGGCGCCGGAGGGCCGCACCCGGGGGGCCGTCCACGCCGCGACGGCCCGGCTGGCCTCCCGGTACTCCTCGAAGTCCTGCGGGGTGCCCCACTGCATGAAGTGCTGGAGCTCGAGCACCTCGACCCGGCCGCCGCGAGCCAGCAGCGGCTTGAAGGTGAGGCTCAGGTAGTACTCGCCCTTCAGCAGGTGGCCCTCCTCGACCTGCTGCTCGAGGGAGTCCAGCAGGAGCCGCCCCGACGCGAAGGCGTAGGTCCCGCTGGACGCGAACTCGCGCAGCGGGTCGTCGGTCCAGGGCTGCTTCTCCTGGATGTCGACCACCCGCTGCCCGTCCATGCGGACGTAGGCGTAGGAGGTCGAGTGCGCCATGTGCGGGTGCCCGCCGGTGTAGACCGGGATGACGCCGTCCACCTCGCCGCTCGCCAGCCGCGCGGCCAGCAGGTCGCTGTCCTGGTAGGCGGCGAAGTCGCAGTAGTTCACGACGACCGGCCGATCCAGGGCGATGTGCTCCCGGGCGCGCAGCACGGCGTCCCCCGGGCCCAGGGCGGGCGTGTCGACGCGGACCACCGTCGCTCCCGGTCGCCGGGCGAGCAGGTGCTCCTCCAGGCCGAAGCGGGGATCGTCCAGGTGGACTGCGTTGCAGATGAAGACGACGTCGTCCCAGTCGGGGTACATGTCGACGACGTGGTCGATGACCAGCTGGCCGTCGGTCTCGAGCAGGAACTTGGGCCGGTCGTAGCCGGCCGCGGTGAACCGCGCGCTGACCCCGGTCATCGGGATGACCAGCTGGGGCTTCATCGCTTGAGCTGCTGGCGCCACTTCTCCGCCTCCCAGTTGATCAACGCGTCGATGTGGTCGTCGGTCAGGGTCACCACGTGCGGGTCCTCGACCTGCCGGGCGACGTCGACGAGGCTTGCTGCCACCTCCCGCTCGTCGGCACCCAGGCCGGGCCGCAGCCACACCGAACCGTCGTCGGCGACGAAGCCGGCGTGGGGTGAGCCCCCGTCCTGCGGGGCCGGGCCGCGGTCGATCCGGCCGAACGGCCGGGGGCCGAGGAACACCGCGGAATCCGGCGTCAGGGCGCCGGCACAGAGGACGGCGGCCGCCGTGGCATCCACCGATCCTGGCGGGCACAGCGGCCCGGCGTCGTCCGCGAGGTCGGCGACCGGTGCATCCGTCCTCCGCAAGGTGGACTCGACCTCGTCGAGGATCTCCGCCGCGGTCGCGGTGTCGGAGGCGCCCACGACCAGGCCGTGGTTGCGGAGGATCAGCACCAGCGGGCGCTCGGCGGTCAGGTCCGCGGGAGTCCGGTCGAGGACGGCGCGGGCGAGTTCCACCCCGGGCTTGGCGTACGGCACGACCACGGTGTCGAACCGCGCCGACAACTGCTGCACCGCCTCGAGTGCCCCGTCGCTGAGACCGGCGGCGATGGTGCCCGTCCCGTGGACGTGGACGACCACGGTGTGCGGGAGCAGGACGTGCAGGGCGGTCTCGATGCTGGGTCGCAGACCGCTCGTGCGGGCGGCGGGGAGGACGTACGGAGCGAGCACCTCGGTCGTGGCGACGGCCTCGCGCGTGGCGGCCTCGTCCATGGGGACGAAGATGTCCTGGTCAGCGGCCTGGCTCAGCCGGGTGCCCGAGGCCTTGATCCACAGGACGCCGTCGGACTTGATCGAGAGGTTCCCGCCGGCCCCCTGGACCAGTCGGAGGTCCGACCCGAGGCGGACGCTGCACTGGATCAGGTCCCGCAGGCCCGCGGGCGCGTCTGTTTCGTGTGAACGCATGTCTACTTCCTGCGGCGACGGTCGGGGAGTCTCTGCTCACCCCGTCGCGCACCCCGGATCGTCGGTCAGGCGACTCCAGGCACGGTACCCCGGCGGCTCGGATCCTCCGTGACGCCTGGGGTCCCGGGCGTCGGGTGGGGCGCGCGGGATGGACGTCCCCTCCGTAGGTCCCGGCGCGTCAGCGCCCGGTCTCGGCCACCGGGCGACGGGTGGCGCCGGTCGTCGTCGCCAGGTGCGTCCGCTCGGCCGCGGCATCCGTGGGCCCGACGGCCGGGAAGACCCATCGCCGGTAGCTGAGGTACCGGATGACCGTGCCGACCCCGATGGACGCGATGTTGGCGATCTGCAGGACCAGGGCGCTCTCCTGCTGGAGGGGGTGGCGCACCACGAAGATGATCAGCAGGCCGAGCAGCAGGGTCGCGCCGTTGATCACGACGAACAGCAGGTACTCGCGGCGGACCCCGGTGCGGGCGCGATGGGAGAACGACCAGTAGCGGTGCCCGACGTAGGCGACCGTCATCGACACCAGCGTGGCGAGCAGCTTGGAGAGCACGGCGTCCGCGCCCGCGTAGGTGTAGAGGACCTGGAACAGCACGATGTCCAGCGCGAAGCAGACGGCGCCGACGACGCCGAAGGCGCCGAGTTCCTTGGCCAGCACGCGCCAGGTCGACCTCAGGCGCTTGATCGCCTCTCCACGCCGCACGGCACCGAGTCTAGGTGGCGCGCGCCATCGCCCGGTCGGGCCCGCGTCGGCGCTGCCCCGGAGGGGTCACACCGCGATCTGGCCGGCGCCGCGGGGAGCGCGGTACGGGCGGACCGCCACGTCCGGCCGGATCGGCACGGCGGCCCCGGCTCCTTCGGTCGTCCGCGCGGCGAGCACGCGGCCCAGCCGGATGCTCGGCCGCTCGACGAGACGGTAGGTCGCCTCGCTGACGCCGAGGACGACGACGGTCCACACGGCCGCGGTAAGGAGCGGGTGCGGGGTGGCCGGGACGGCGAGCAGCACCACGGCCTGGACGAGGTAGACGGAGTAGCTGATCGTGCCCAGGCGGCGCAGCCAGCCCGGGACGGCGCGACGACGCAGCGCCACCCCCAGGCCGAAGACCGCGTACGCGCCCAGCCACGCGGTCAGCATCGGCGCGGCAGCCGTGCCGGTGGACACGAGCATCGCGACCCCACCGAGCAGGGTGCCGGCAGCGCAGCCGAGCACCCCCCGGAGCCGCACGTCGCCGGCGTGCCAGCGGTGGACGACGGTGCCCAGGAACATCGTGGCCAGGCAGAACAGCCCCAGTGGTGCGGGGCGGCCCAGCAGCGGCTGCGCCGTCGCCGCCGCGGCCAGGCAGGCGCCCGACGCGGCGAGGGAGAGGAGCACGCTGCGGCGGTGCCAGCCGAGCAGGAACAGGCCGGAGACGAGGGCGTAGAACACCATCTCGAAGGCCAGGGTCCAGTAGAGACCGAGCGCGTGCGGGGCCCCGGCGGGCAGTTGGAGCAGGGCGGCGTTGGCCAGCCAGTCGCCGGCCGACAGGGGCGTCCCGGGCGCGTACCGGCCGGCGGCGACGAGCGCGGCCGCGGCGGCGAGGCTGAGCCAGTACAGCGGGTAGAGCCGGAAGACGCGGCTGATCCAGAACGCGCGCAGCGCCGGGAGGCGCCCCGGCTCCCGGCGGCCCCGCTCCAGGCTGGCCGGGATGATGAATCCGCTGCAGAGGAAGAACACGAGCACGCCGAGCTGACCCAACTGCAGGGTGCCGGCGGTGAACGACCGGACGGCGGGGAAGCAGAGCTCCCCGACGTGCTGCAGCAGGACCAGTCCGACGGCGACACCGCGGAGGCCGTCGAGGAAATCCAGCCGGCGGAAATCCAGCCGGCCGGACGGCGACCCGGTGCGGGGCCTCACTGGGAGTGCTCGCACCGTCACTCGGCGAGGCTAGAAGTCCGGGCGGCCCGCCCCCCGGCGGACAGGCCGGACCGCGGACCGATCTAGCCTCACCAATCACCATGTCCCCATCCGTCGATCCGGCCTCACCCGTCGATCCCCGTACCGGCCTGCCCGTCGTCGCGATGGTCGGGGGCGGGCAGCTGGCCCGCATGACGCACCAGGCGGCGATCGCCCTGGGTCAGACGCTGCGGGTCCTCGCGACGGACCCGTCCGACTCGGCCGCGATGGCCACCGCCGACGTCGTCCTCGGCGACCACCGCGACCCCGAGGCGCTGGCCCGGGTCGCCGACGGCGCCACCGTGCTCACCTTCGACCATGAGCACGTGCCCACCGAGCACCTGCACGCCCTGGAGCGGGCCGGACACCGGGTCGCCCCGGGTCCCGACGCGCTCGTGCACGCCCAGGACAAGCTGGTCCTGCGCCGGGCGCTGGCCGACGCGGGGGAGCCGCAGCCGGTCTGGGCGCGCGCCGAGACGCCCGACGACGTGGTGGCGTTCGCCGCGGAGCACCGCTGGCCGGTGATCCTCAAGACCCCGCGCGGTGGCTACGACGGGAAGGGCGTGTTCGTCGTCCACAACCGCGAGGAGGCGCAGACGCTCCTCGAGCGGCACGGCGTCCTCCTCGTCGAGGAGCGCGTCGATCTCCGACGCGAGCTCTCCGCCCAGGTCGCCCGCTCGCCGTACGGCCAGGTCGCGGTGTGGCCGGTCGTCGAGACCGTGCAGATCGGTGGCGTCTGCGCCGAGGTGCTCGCCCCGGCCCCCGGCCTGTCCGAGGAGCTGTCCTCGGCCGCCCAGCAGCTCGCCGTCCGGATCGCCGACCGGCTCGGTGTCGTCGGGATGCTCGCGGTCGAGCTGTTCGAGACCGGGGACGGCGTGCTGGTCAACGAGCTGGCCATGCGGCCGCACAACTCCGGCCACTGGACGATCGAGGGTGCCCGGACCAGCCAGTTCGAGCAGCACCTGCGCGCGGTGCTCGACTACCCGCTGGGGTCGACGGCGATGACCGCCCCGGTCGCGGTGATGGCCAACGTGCTCGGGGGCGCGGCGGCCGCCGACGACTGGGACGGCCCCGGCCTGGACGAGCGCGTCCACCACCTGATGGCGCACTGGCCCGACGTCAAGCTGCACTGGTACGGCAAGGGCCAGCGGCCCGGCCGCAAGCTCGGGCACGTCACCGCCCTGGGCGACGACGTCACCGAGGTCCGGGCCCGCGCGGTCGCCGCGGCCCGCTACCTCGCCGACGGCGTGGTCGACCCGCGCTATGCCTTCGAGAAGCCAGCCTTCGAGAAGCCAGCCTTCGAGAAGCCGGCCTTCGAGAACCAGCCTCCGACTCCGACCACCCCCAGGGAGCCCGGCCATGAGTGAGCCCGTCGTCGGCATCGTCATGGGCAGCGACTCCGACTGGCCGGTCATGGAGCCGGCCGCGCTGGCCCTCGAGGAGTTCGACGTCCCGTACGAGGCGCACGTCGTCTCCGCGCACCGCACGCCGCGCCGGATGCTCGACTACGCCGAGACCGCCGCCGACCGCGGGCTGCGGGTGATCATCGCCGGGGCCGGGGGAGCGGCGCACCTGCCCGGCATGGTCGCCGCGGCCACGCCGCTGCCGGTGATCGGCGTCCCCCGCCCCCTGGACCGGCTCGACGGTCTGGACAGCCTGCTGTCGATCGTCCAGATGCCGGCCGGGGTGCCCGTGGCGACGGTGAGCATCGGTGGTGGGCGCAACGCGGGGCTGCTCGCCGTCCGCATCCTCGCCGCCGGCGACGACCGGCTGCGGCAGGCGGTCGTCCGGTTCCAGGCCGAGCTCGCCGACTCGGTCCTGGCGCGCGACGCCGCCCTGCAGGAGCGGCTCTCGTCGGAGGACTGACTCCGGGCTTACGATCTACCCGTGGGTAACAACGGTGGGCTGTACGCACTGACCGAGGAGCACGAGGCCATCCGCGCCGCCGTGCGCGACATCGCCGAGCGGGAGATCGCCCCGTTCGCCGCCGAGGTCGACGCCGACTCCCGGTATCCGATCGAGGCGCAGAAGGCGCTGACCGCCGCGGGCTTCCACGCCACGCACATCCCCGAGGCCTACGGCGGGGAGGGGGCCGACGCGATCGCGACCTGCATCGTGATCGAGGAGGTCGCCCGCGTCGACGCCAGCGCCTCGCTGATCCCCGCGGTCAACAAGCTGGGCTCGGTGCCGATCATCCTGTCGGCCTCGGAGGAGCTCAAGCAGCAGGTGCTGCCCTCGATCGCCGCCGGCCGGGCGATGATCAGCTACGGGCTGTCCGAGCGCGAGGCCGGCTCCGACGCCGCGGCGATGAAGACCCGCGCCCGCCTCGACGGCGACAGCTGGGTGCTCAACGGCACCAAGGCGTGGATCACCAACTCCGGGATCTCCGAGTGGTACACGGTCATGGCCGTCACCGACCCGGAGAAGAAGGCGAACGGGATCAGCGCGTTCGTCGTCCACCGCGACGACCCGGGCTTCGCCGTCGGGCCCAAGGAACGCAAGATGGGCATCAAGGGCTCGCCCACCTGCGAGCTGTACTTCTCCGACTGCACCATCCCGGCCGACCGGATCATCGGCGCCCCCGGCACCGGGTTCAAGACCGCGCTCCGCACGCTCGACTTCACCCGCCCGACCATCGGTGCGCAGGCCGTGGGCATCGCCCAGGGCGCGCTCGACGCCGCGGTGGCCTACGTGAAGGACCGCACGCAGTTCGGCACGAGCGTCGGCAGCTTCCAGGGCGTGCAGTTCATGCTCGCCGACATGGAGATGAAGGTGGAGGCGGCCCGGCACCTGGTCTACGTCGCGGCCGCGCGCGGCGAGCAGGGCGGTGCCGACGTCACCCGCGTCTCGGCGTCGGCCAAGGCCTTCGCCTCCGACGTCGCGATGCAGGTGACCACCGACGCCGTGCAGCTCTTCGGCGGCGCCGGCTACACGATGGACTTCCCGGTCGAGCGGATGATGCGCGACGCCAAGATCACCCAGATCTACGAGGGCACCAACCAGATCCAGCGCATGGTGATCGCCCGCAGCCTGCTGCGCTGACGCGCACTCAGTCGAGCAGCCGGCTGACCGCCGACAGCCGGGAGTCCCCGGCCATGGCGGCCAGCCACGCCGACCACCCCGGCCGCGTCCGCATGGCCTCCAGCGCGGTGCGGGCGGCCTCCCGGTCGCCCCGCCCGGAGGCCGCGGCGGCGGCGTAGAGGTCGCGCGCGCCCTCGGGGGCGAACAGCGCCAGCATCTCGTAGTCGCGCTCGTCGTAGGCCCGCTGGAGGTTGCGCAGCATCCGCAGCTGGGCGACCGGGTCGCCGGAGTCGTCGACCCGCAGGTCCATCCGGACGCCGTCGTCCTCGTCGGTGGCCGGGTCGCCGCTGACCACGAGCAGGGCCGCGGACTGCCGGCCGCGCAGGTCACCGCCGGCGTCCTGGCCGGCCGTCAGCGCGGCGAGCAGCCGGTCGGGCAGCCCGCCCCGGGCCGCGACCAGGGCCTGCGCCATGGCGGGCAGCACCTCGGTCGAGGCCAGCATGTTGCCCTGGACGCTCCAGCCGTCGCCGACGAGGTGGCCGCTGACCGGGAAGGACCCCTGGCCGGTGTCGGCCGCGATCCGGCCGCTCGCATCGAGGACGGCGATCTGCCGGTCGGCGTCCTCGGCGGCGTGCGCCGCCCGGCGGACCAGGTCGGCCGGCGCCGCGCCCTCGGCCAGCCCGCTGAGCAGCCGGCCGCCGAGCCCGCGCCGGCTGCGCGCCTGGACGGCCACGACCCCGACGCCGGGCCGGGCGCTGGGCACGGCCCGGCCGACGGCGAGGATGCAGGAGGAGACGGCGATGCCGAGCTCCCCGGTGGTGGGGTCGCGCGCGACCACGGAGAAGGTCATGCCCGTCCCAGCTCCCGCAGGCCCTCGATCCGCCGTCCGAAGGTGGCCGTGACCCGCTCGTCGGCCGCCCGCCGGGGCAGCGTCTGCTCGACCGGGTTGCGGACGAGCACGAGCGAGGCACCCGCGGCCAGGGGAGCGAGCAGCCACGCCACGGGCCCCGCCTCCTCGGCGACCCGCTCGTCGAGCAGCACGCGCTCGCCGTCGGCGATGCCCAGGCGGGCGGCGAGTTCCCGGGCCGCCTCGGCGAGGCCGCCCAGGGTCAGCTCCAGCCCGCCGAGGCGCAGGCCCACGACGGCGGGATCCGGCGGCTGGTAGGGGGTGAAGAAGTCGCCGTGCGCCCGGACCTCGACGGCGAAGTCCCGCGCCGGCCCGACGTACCCGGCCATGCCCAGCCCGAGCGGGTGCAGCGAGAGCCCGACCAGCTCGGCGGCGTCCTCGGGGAACTCGTCCTCCAGCGCCGGCAGGCGGTCCTGGGCGGCCAGGACGACGTCGGCCTCGGCCAGCCGGCCCTTGTCCTCCGTGGCGGTGTCGAGCACGGTCGCGCCGCAGCTCCACACGGCCAGGAGCACGGCCGCGGTCTGCCAGTGCACCGGCAGGGCGAGGGCCACCGTGCTGCCCGGGCCGATGTCGAACTCGTCCTGCAGCAGGTTCGCCGCCTTGGCGACCCAGTTGGCGAGCGTGGCGCCCGAGAGCTCGACCCGTTCGCCGGTCGAGTCGTCGTACTGGGTGAACAGCGGCCGGGCGGCGTCGGTGCGCAGGACGGCGGTCAGCAGGTCCGCGGGCAGTGCGGGTCCGGTGGCAGGCACGACGCCCAGGGTGCCAGCGCTCTCGACACCCTGGGCGGCGGCCCTGCCGTCAGTTGATGCAGGTGGTGTCGGCGGCGGTGCGCGCGTCCTCGCCCTCGACCGTCTCGGTCGGCTCCGGGGTCGTCACGGCCTGCCCGACCCCGTTGAAGTTCGACCCGAGGACGAGGTCGACGGTGCCCGGCGTCGGCTCCTCCGCCTCGGCCGTGGTCGCACCGGGGATGGTCGCGGCCAGCGTGGCCGCCAGTGCCTGGTCGCCGGCCGCGTACCGGATCTCGGTCGCCGTGTACTCGTGGTTGTCCGCGTTGCCGGTGCTCGTCACGACGAAGCCCTGCGCCTCCAGGGCGGCCGCCGCCGAGGCGGCCAGGCCCGAGATGCCCGACCCGTTGTAGACGGCCACCGACACCTCGGCGGGGGCGACCGTCTCGGGGGCCGCGGTCTCCGTCGGCTCCGGCTGCGGCTCCGGGTCGGCCGAGAGGTTGGCGAAGAACTCGTGGAGCGTGTCCTCGTCCTCGAGCCGGAGGATGTAGCGCCCCTGGTCGTCCTCGTCGTCGCCGATGTAGGGGATGGTCTGGAAGTCGACGGTCCCGGCCGTCACCGCCTGCATCTGACCGGCCAGGCCGAGCAGGTCCAGCGAACGGTCGACGGTCAGCGAGTTCGCCGCGGCCTCCACCAGCTGCCGCTGCTTGCCGAGGTCGAACAGCACGTTGTCGCTCAGCAGCTTGCGGATCATCCCGCCGATGAACACCTGCTGGCGGATGATCCGGTCGAAGTCGCCGCGGGGCAGGCCGTGCCGCTGGCGGACGAAGGCCAGCGCCTGCTCGCCCTCGATGGTCTGCACGCCGGCCGGCAGGTTCACGCCCGAGTATGCGTCCTGCACCGGCTCGCAGAGGTTGACCTCGACGCCGCCGACGACCGAGCTGAGGTTGAAGAAGCCGAGCAGGTCCACCTCGGCGTAGTGGTCGATCTGAAGGCCGGTCAGGCTGCTGATGGTGCGGATGAGCAGCTGGGCGCCGGAGGCCTGGCGCTCGGCATCGGTGGCCTCGTCGCCGGCCTCGTTCTGGTAGCCGTAGGCGTAGGCCGCGTTCAGCTTGTCCATGCCGTAGCCCGGGATCTCGACGTAGGAGTCGCGGGGGAAGGAGACGAACGAGGCCTTCGAGCCGTCGGCCGGCACGTGCACCAGGATCATCGTGTCGGTGTTGACGCCCTCGTGGGCGGTGGTGTTCAGGTCGTCGAGCTGATCCGGGGTCGCGCTGGCCCGGCTGTCGTTGCCCACCAGCAGCAGGTTCATGGCCTCGCCGCCGCCGATGCCGTCGTTGCCCTCGGTCGGGATCGCGTCGGTGCGGTTGACGCTCGCGTCGGCGACGCGGCCCAGATACCAGCCCCAGCCGCTCGCGGCGAGGATGCAGACGGTGACCAGGCCGGCGACGGCGCGCGCCGTGATGGCGATCCGGGTGCCGCCGGACCGGCCGGAACCCTGACCGGAACCCCGACCAGGACCCTGACCGCCCCGGCCGTCCCGCGAGCGCGACGTGCGCGGTGTCCCCAGGCGCGGGTCCAGGCGCGCAGGCAGCGGCGGCCGTTGCGGCTCGTTGCCTCGGTCGAACGTGCTCACGGGACTTCCTCACGTCGGGCTGGCCTGCTCGGACGACAGCGCGCGAGCTCGTCGTCCAGCGGCGGAGTCGGCCGCGACGATACGACTCTTTCCGTCACAGGTCGGGGACCCGGCCGGGGTCTCTGTAACACTGGCACCGTCCGTGTCTCACGTCCGCGTGCTGATTGTCACGTCCACCCCGGAAGGGTTCCCACTCGATGCGCATCCTGGTCACCGGCGGCGCCGGCTTCATCGGCTCGCACTACGTGCGCACCATGCTCACCGGGGGCTACCCCGGGTTCGAGGATGCCGAGGTCACGGTCTTCGACAAGCTGACCTACGCCGGGAACCTGGCCAACCTCGCCCCGGTCGCCGACAACCCCCGCTACCGGTTCGTGCAGGGTGACATCTGCAGCTCCGAGGACCTCGACCGGGCCGTCCCCGGCCACGACATCCTGGTCAACTTCGCGGCCGAGTCGCACGTGGACCGGTCCATCCACGGCGCCGCCGACTTCGTCCTGACCAACGTCCTCGGCGCCCAGCAGGTGTTCGAGGCGGCGCTGCGCCACAAGGTGGGGCGCGTGCTGCACGTCTCCACCGACGAGGTCTACGGGTCGATCGACGAGGGCTCCTGGACCGAGGACCACATCCTCGAGCCCAACTCCCCGTACTCCGCGGCGAAGGCCGGCAGCGACCTGATCGCGCGGGCCTACGCCAAGACCTACGGGCTGAACATCTCCATCACCCGCTGCAGCAACAACTACGGGCCGTACCACTTCCCCGAGAAGGTCATCCCGCTCTTCGTCACCAACCTGCTCGACGGCGAGAAGGTGCCGCTCTACGGCGAGGGCGCGAACGTCCGCGACTGGCTGTTCGTCGACGACCACTGCCGGGGCATCCAGCTGGTGGTCGAGAAGGGCCGGCCCGGTGAGTTCTACAACATCGGCGGCGGCCGCGAGCTCTCGAACAAGGAGCTCACCGAGAAGCTGCTCGAGGCGACCGGCCGCGACTGGAGCTACGTCGAGAACATCATCGACCCGCGCGGCGGCGGTCACGACCTGCGGTACTCGGTCGACTACTCCAAGACCGCCGAGCTGGGCTACGCCCCGCGGATGACGTTCGAGGACGGCCTGGCCCTGACGGTGCAGTGGTACCGCGACAACCGCGCCTGGTGGGAGCCGCTCAAGGCCGCGGCGGCGACGGCGCACCAGGTAGTGGGCTCGCAGGACGCGGAGTGACCAGCGGCGAGACCATCGCCTGGCTGGTGACCGGCGCCCGCGGGCAGCTCGGTACGGATCTCCTGGCGGTGCTCGCGGGCCGTCCCGGGAACGACGTCACCGGCCTCGGCCGCGCGGAGCTGGACCTGACCGACGAGGCCGCCGTCCGGTCGACCGTCGACGACTGGCTCTCCGGCGTGCGGGCCGACCGTGCGGTCCTGGTCAACGCGGCGGCCTACACGGCGGTCGACGCCGCGGAGACCGACGAGGAGACCGCGCAGGTCGTCAACGGGCTGGCCCCCGGGTGGCTGGCCGAGGAGATGGCCGGCCGGGGGCGGCTGGTGCACGTGTCCACCGACTACGTCTTCGACGGCACGGCGAGCGAGCCCTACCCGGTGGACGCCCCGATCGCGCCGCGCTCGGCGTACGGCCGCACGAAGGCGGCCGGTGAGCAGGCGGTCGCCGCGGTCGGTGGGGACGCCGCCGTCGTCCGCACGGCCTGGGTGTACGGACGGCACGGTGCCAACTTCGTGCGCACCATGATCCGGCTCGAGGGTCAGCACGAGACCCTCACCGTCGTCGACGACCAGGTCGGGTCGCCCACCTGGTCCGCCGACCTCGCCGCAGGCCTGGTCGAGCTCGGGGTCCGCGAGGGCGACGTCCCCCCGGTGCTGCACTGCACCAACTCCGGCCAGGTCAGCTGGTGCGGCTTCGCGCGGGCCGTCTTCGAGGAGATCGGCGCCGACCCCGAGCGGGTCCGGCCGATCACGACGGCCGAGTTCCCCCGCCCGGCGCCCCGCCCGGCGTACTCGGTCCTCGACGGCGGGGCGTGGGCGGCCGCGGGCTTGACCCCCACCCGTCCCTGGCGCGACGCGCTGGCGCGGGCCATGGAGGGGTGGCCCCGCGAACCCGATCCCTCGGGCTGAGGGCGGTTCGTCGTTGCGGGCACTGGCCCCCAGGGTGCGGTCGTGGTCAGCGCTGGCCGTGCAGGCCGTCGTCGTCGTGCTGGCCGGCTGGGCGAGCCTCGTCCTGCGCAGCGGCGTCCCCCTGGTGCCCAACACCTCGAGCTACGACGGGCTGCTGTTCGCCCGGCTCGGCCGCAACCTGGTCGTCGGTGACTGGCTCGGCGACTACGACCTGCTGACGCTGGCCAAGGGGCCCGGCTACCCGTTCTTCATCGCCCTGGCCCACGGGTTCCGGGTCGACCTCAAGGTGGCCGAGCAGCTCGTCCACCTGTGCGCGGCGGCCGCGGTCGCCCTCGCCGTCCTCGTGTGCACGCGGCGCCCGTGGATGGCCACGGCGGGCTTCGTCTTCCTGGCCCTCGACCCGGCGAACTTCGGCGTCAACAGCGCCGACGTCATGCGGGACAACCTGTTCGCCTCGTTCGGCGTCCTGGTCCTGGCCCTGGGGTTCCTGACCGCGGTGGGCGTGGCCCGCCGGAGCCGCTGGGTGTGGATCGTGCTCGGCGCGGTGAGCACCGGGATCGTCGGCGCCGCGTACTGGCTCACCCGCGAGGAGGGGGTGACGATCCTCCCGCCCCTGGCCGTGATGGTGCTCGCCGTCCTGCTGGTGGCCTGGCGGGGACGGCGCCGGGACGACGAGCCCCGGAGCCGGTGGTGGATCGCCCGGCCGGCCGTGGCGACCGTGCTGGTCGCGGTCTTCGCCGTGGCGCCGCTGTACGCCGTGGGTGCCGTGAACGAGGACCGGTACGGGGTCTTGCTGCTCAACGACCAGGGGGAGGGCACCTTCCTCCGGGCGTACGCGGACTGGAGCCGGGTGGACGCCGGCCCCCGGCCGGCGCGGGTCCCGATCGACGCCGACCAGCGCGAAGCGGTCTACGAGGTGAGCCCCGCCGCGCGACAGCTGCGCCGGAGCCTCGAGGACCCGGAGAACCAATGGCGCGGTTTCGGGTGCGTGGTCCAGGACGGCGCCGTCTGCGACTACTCGGGCGGATGGATGATCTGGGCCCTGCGCGAGGCGGCGGAGGAGCGGGGGCACTTCGACACCGCCGAGGACGCGCAGGCCTTCTTCGGGCGGCTGTCGGCCGACATCGAGGCGGCCTGCGACGACGGCCGGCTGACCTGTGCCGCGCGGCTGCCGGCCAGCCTGCAGCCGCTGCAGCGGGCGCCGCTGGGGCCCCTCGCTGCGAACATCGCCGGGTTCGCCTGGGACACGCTGACCGCCCGCGACCTGTACCAGACGCCCACGGTGACGCCGGAGCTGCCGGAGCTGTTCCGGGCGGAGTACGCCCTCGTCGTCAGCGATCTCCCGGACAGCTCCGCGGCCGCGGAGCAGGAGATGACCGAGTTCCGCGAGCGGCAGGGGCCCTACGACGCCCTGGGCAGCCTCTACGGGGTGCTGGTGCCCGCATCGGTCCTGCTGGGCCTGGCCGGGTGCGGGACGGCCGTCGTGCGCGCGGTCCGCGGCCGGCGGCCCGCGGGCTTCCTGCTGGCCCTCGCGCTGGGTCTGGCGGCCGGGTTCGCCGTCCGGTCCTTCCTGCTCGCCGTCATCCAGACCGCCGACTTCGACGTGGTCGCCCGCTACCTGCTCCCGGGCTACGCGATGGCGACGGCCTTCGCGGTCGTGGGCATCGCGGCCGGGGTCGCGTCGATCAGCGCAGGACGGTCGAGCGCTCCGGGTCGGGGTGGGCGACGTCGTCCCGAGCCGCCGGAGCCGCGGCGGGAGCCGGAGCAGGATCCTGCCGAGCCGCTCCCGACAGGCTGACCGCGAAGGCGGTCACCGCGATCTGGACGCCGCCGACCACGAACACCATGCCGAGGATCGGCAGGCGCATCGAGGAGACCGGGTCGAGCTCGCCGAATCCCTCGGCGCCCCAGCTGGCCAGCGCGTAGACGAACGCACCGATGCCGAGCAGGACCGAGACGGCGCCCAGCATCAGCCCGCGTTCGACGGTCACCCGGTCGATCCACTTCTCCAGCTGAGGGCTGGGTGGCAGCAGACCGAGCCCCGACGCGTAGGCGCGCGCCACCAGGGCCAGCCCGCCCACCTGCAGGCCGACGACGACCAGCGTGGCGCTGGCGAGCATGGTGTGGATGCCGAAGGTGACGTCACCCACCTGCACCGAACCACCCGAGAGCGCCGCCAGGCCGACGGTGCCCACGGCCAGCAGCAGCAGCGCGGGGTACAGGAAGAGCCAGCGCGGGCTGAACGCGAGCAGGAAGCGCAGGTGCCGCCAGCCGTCGGACCAGGTGCGCAGGTGCGGCGGCCGGCTGCGGCCGTCGGGCCGCAGGGTGGTGGGCACCTCGGTGATCCGCAGGCCCGCCAGCGCGCTGCGGACGACGGTCTCGCTGGCGAACTCCATGCCGTCGGTCTGCATGCCGAGGCTGCGGATGGTGTCGCGGTGGAACGCGCGCATGCCGCAGTGGAAATCGCCGACCGGGATGCCGAAGAAGCGCCGGCCGACCCAGGAGAGCACGGGATTGCCGAGGTAGCGGTGCAGCGGGGGCATCGCGCCGGGGGCGATGCCGCCCTGGAAGCGGTTGCCCATGACCAGGTCGGCGCCGCCGCGCAGTGCCTCGAGGAACGGACCCAGGTCGTCGAGGGCATAGCTGTCGTCGGCGTCGGCCATCAGCACGTACCGGCCCCGGGCGGCGTCGATGCCGCCGCGCAGCGCGGCCCCGTACCCGCGACGATCGACCGGGACGACGCGCGCGCCGGCCGCCTCGGCGATGGCCTGCGAGCCGTCGGTCGAGCCGTTGTCCGCCACGACGATCTCCCCGCGGACGCCGAGCTCGTCGAGGCTCGCGCGCGCCTTGCGGATGCACAGTTCCAGCGTCTCGGCCTCGTTCAGGCACGGGAGGACGACGCTGAGCTCGATGTCCTCGACGTGGTTGTCGTCGAACCGGACACCGTCGGTCTGGACGACGTTGCCCTCGAACCGGTGACGGGTGGCCGCTCCGTGCGGCATCTCGTGGCGCCCTGTGATCGTCACCGGGGCACCGCCGACACGAAAGAGACGGCGAAACAGCCGGTCGAGGGACTCCAGGAACCGCACTTCTCAACGTGACCCACGCACCTACCATCACCGCAGGAGCAGCGATGCGCCAGCGCGACGGCCGGCACCCACTCCGGAGAGTCGGCCCTGACCGGCGTTTTCACCCGTTCGGTGTCTGGTACGTCACCTGCTCGTCGGAGGCTGGCCTTCGTCGAGCGCCTCGCGGGCGGCAACCGGGTCGTACGCGCAGGCATCGGCGGTGGCGCGTACCGGGGGAGCCGACGTCGTCGCCCCGGTCTGCCCGCCGGCCACCGACGGCTCACCAACGGCGACGGGGGCTCCCGCTCCCGGCTCGCCCGTGGGGGCCCCGGCCGGCGCCGGTGCCGTGCCGCCCGTGGCGACGGCCTCGCTGACCAGGCTGCGGATCAGGTCGTAGTCGGGGTAGGCCGGCCGGATGACGCTGTCGTCCAGGACGAGGCTGCGGATGCCGGCGTCCTTGACCTTCAGGGCCAGGTCGGCCAGGTCGCCGACGACCGACTGCGGGATGTCGGTGGTGACGATGTCCTGCGTCGTGGCGGCGATCTCCTGGTACTGGCGCAGGAGGGTCATGGGGTCCGCTGCCGCGATCATCGCGTCGATCATGCAGCGCTGACGGTCCATCCGCTGGTAGTCGGTGAGCCCGAACCGCCCGCGGGCGAAGTGGAGGGCCCGTTCGCCGTCCATGAGCTGGTTCGGGCCCGGCGCGATGTAGGCCAGCGGCAGGTAGCCCAGCGTGGGCTCGCCGCCGATGGGCACGTAGTAGTTGACGTTGACCGTGATGCCGCCGAGGGCGTCGATCAGCCGGCTGAAGCCCTCGAGGTTGACCAGCACGTAGTAGTCGATGGTCAGGCCGAGCGCTTCGCCCACGCCGAGCTTGAGGAAGTCCGCCCCGGGGTTGTCGGTCGGGCCGAGGATGTCGGGGTGCGCCGCGGGGCCGTTCCGGTACACCGCGTTGAGGAGGCTCTCGCTCTCGCTGCCGGCCCAGAACCCGTCGGGGTACACGTCGGCCAGCGGGCTGTCCTCGGGGAACGGCAGTTCCTGCAGGTTGCGCGGCAGGCTGATGGTCGTCGTGAGGCCCGTCTCGGTGTCGATGCTGGCGACGATCACCGTGTCGGTCCGGACGCCGTCCCGGCCGTCGCCGCCGTCGCCGCCGAGCAGCAGGATGTTCACGCGCTCCTTGCCCGCCCAGGCGTCGGCCGTCGGCACGGTCGCCGACCTCCCCGAGTCCCCGAACAGGCCGCTCACGAGGTCGCGCTGGACGGAGGCGAGGTGGGCGACCTCGAACGCGGGTGCGGCGACGGCCAGCGCCAGCAGCACGACGAGCAGGCCGCCGAACGCGTGCTGCGGCCGCGAGGTGGAGTCGGGGGCCAGCATCCGGTAGCCGGCGATGATCACGAGTGACCAGACGACGGCCAGCCCGACCGCGGCCGCGATGACCAGCAGGAGGGCCGTCGGGTCCACCGCGACGCGGACGGCGACGTCCTGCCCGGCCGTGGCCAGCCACGCGGCGCCGCCGACGACGGCGACCAGGCCCGCGATCAGCAGCCACCCCAGACGGCGGCGGCCCGCGACCACCAGGGCCGAGCCCGGGATCAGCGCACCGAGGACCGTGAGGGCGAGCACGCGGCCGAAGCCGGGATCCTCCTCGACGGCCTCGCGGTCCCACGACCGGGAGGAGCCCGCCAGGGAGCCGTGGTCGCGGTGCGGGCGGGGACGGGGAGGTCGGCCGAGGCGCGGGTCGAGCCGTGCGGGGAGGGGGCGGCCGCTCGTGGCGCCCGGCCCGGGGACCCGCTGTCGATTCACCGGCTTCCTCACTCTCGGCGGGCTGTGACGGGCCCGTCCGCCACCACGATCCCCGGGGGCGCCGGTCCGGCGCCGCACGGGCGGTGGGGGAGCGCCGATCGTAGGCACGCCGGGCCCGCGCGGACCCGCGACACGAGCAACCGGACGCAGCGGGTGGTACCCGTCGGTCACATCCGTCGCAGGGGTCCCGGCGTGCCGGGATCAGGCGCGGTCGGGCCGGAGCCGACGGCCGCGGGGCAACCAGGGCGCGAGGGCCATCAGCAGGATCAGCACGGCGCCGAGACCGGTGGCGGCGAGGCCGGCCGCGGCGCCCCGAGGCGTGTACGTGAAGGTGACCTCGTGGTCGCCGGCCGGGACCGGCACGGCGCCGAAGGCGTGATCGGCATCGACGATGTCGACCGGGGCCCCGTCGACCGTCGCCGTCCAGTCCACCTGGACGGAGTCGGCCAGGACCAGGTACCCGGCACCCTCGGCGGTCACGTCCACCCGCACGCGGTCGCCGCTGTCCTCGAGGACCTCGACCGTCGCCGGGCTGCCCTCGAGGGGGTCGTCGGCCGCCCGGTCGAGGACGACCGTGTCGGCGGGGAGGTCGCCCCCGGTCAGGGCCGCCACCCGGTCCTCCGGTGCCGCGATCACCTCGGTGGCCGACGCCCAGCGCACGCGGGGCGCCAGGGTCAGGCGCTCCCAGATCACCGCCCCCTCGGCGTGCACCATGCGCAGCCCGTCGTCCTCGGGGCGGACGACGGACAGGCCGGGCCGTCCGGACCCGTCGGCACCCACCAGGGGTGCGTCCGACGACCCGACCCAGGAGATCTCGACGGTGGCGGTGCCACCCTCGGGCAGGGACTCGCCGACCAGGGGCACCGTCAGGGACGACGGTGGCCGGGGGTACTGGACGTAGCGGCGGGTGGCCGCCAGCTCTGCCCCGTCCTCGTCGAGCACCCGCACCACGAGGTGGCCGTCCCCGGGCGTGGCCGGGCTGCTGCGGAAGTCCAGGACCAGCCCGCGCAGCGGCCCGCCGGGGATCTCCGCGGTCATCGGGGGGGCGTCGGCCGTCGGGACGGCGACGGGCTCGAGCTCGGCCTCCTCCTCGGACTCCACCGGTTCGACGCGGCCGGGCACCTCCTGGTCGGGGTCGACGGTGATGTAGCGCACGCCCATGCGGTCCAGGCCCGGGGACTGCCAGATGTCGAGGTCGGTCTCGCGCGGCAGCACCCAGTTCGTGGCGCTGAGCAGGCAGGGCTCACACACGGCGCGGCGGAGGTCGTTGAACTCCGAGGTCGAGAACACGTGCCCGGGTGCGGTGCGCAGGCCGTAGTAGGCGGTCGGCCCGCTGACCATGGTCGACCCGGTCACGGCGATGCGGTCGCTGCCCTGGTGCTCGAGCAGGAAGTCGTGGACGGGGGTGGTCGGGTAGAAGGCCTCGCGGTCGACCTGCGCCCACATGGGCCGGGCGGCGGTGACCGCCTGGACCGCCACGAGGACGGGGACGACCGCCAGGACGGCCACCCGCCAGGACGGGCGGAACGCGGTGACGACGACCGCGCCCGCGGTGGCCACGGCCGCCGCGATCGCGAGGGCGAGGATGGCTCGCTGCTGCGCCGGGTCGAGCGGTCCCGCCGTCCGGCGGTACACCCACAACGCCGCCAGGCCGACCACGGCCACGGCCGCGCCCATCCCGGCCAGCAGCGCCGGACGGGACCACCGGCCGGTGACCGGGAGGCCCCGCAGCGCGGCGTCGAACCCCAGCCCGGCGAGCACGGCCGCGGCCAGGAGCACCACGGAGGTCAGCCGGCCGATCGGGTTGCCGGAGAAGATCGGCAGCGCACCCACCCAGTCCAGCAGCGGGCCCTGCACGTAGATCAGCAGCACGCCGACGGCGGCGACGGCGGCGAAGTAGGAGCGCGCGCCCCGCGGCACGCCACCCCCCGGGCGCACCAGCAGCGCGACGACGACCAGCACCGCGGCGGCCGCGCCGAGGTAGGCGTCGGCCTCGATCGGGTTGGTCGCGGTCTGGAAGGGCTCGCCGTGCAGCGTCCCCCAGGCGTTGGGGAACAGCGAGGTCAGCGCCATGCGCAGCGGGATCAGCCGGTCGAAGGACTCCGCCCGGTAGCTCGTGTCGAGGTCGACGAAGGTGTAGACGAAGCCCGCGAGCTGCACGCCGGCGAGCAGGAAGCCCGTCGCCAGCGCGGCGACCAGCCGGCCCACGTCGAGCAGGGCGGCCCGCAGCCGGGGGCCGTCCACCGCGCGGGTGGCCAGGCGGAGCAGCACGTAGCCGCCGGCCGCGTAGAGCCCCAGGCCGGTCACCGCCGGGAACCCGCCGAGGAGGAGGAAGGCGACGGTCAGCGCGACCGGGATCTGGGCCCGCCAGGTGCGCACCTGCAGGGCGCGCTCGACCGACCAGAACAGCCACGGCAGCATCGCCGCCACACCGGCGTGCGGCCAGTTCGTCCAGGCGATCATGAAACCGCTGCCGGCGTAGACCATGCCGCCCAGCCACGCGGCGTGCGGGGCCAGCCTCCACCGCCGGAGGAACAGAGCCGTGCCGGCCGTGGCCAGCACGAGCACGGTCAGCTTCTCCCAGGCCGGCGCCATGCTGTGCGGGAACACCCACCAGGCCCACCCGGTGGGTGCCAGCAGGCCGTACGACGGGGTGCTGAGCAGTGCACCCCCGGCGCCCTGGCGCGAGGACCAGCCCGCCCAGTCGCCGTCGCGGGCCCGGTCGACGATCTCGGCGCGCCCGGGTATGGCGGAGTCGATCGTGTCGCCGATCGTGTTGTTGGTGACCTCGATGGGCTCCTGGCCGTAGGCGAGCCACGGCTTGTGGTTGACCAGCTCGCCGCCGCCGTAGAACGCCGTCTGCCCGACCAGCGACGACCCCAGCGTCAGGACGACGAACGCCAGCGCGGACAGGACGAGGACGGCGGTCAGGAAGCGGGACGCGCTCCGCCCGAGCCCGGGACGGTCCGACTCGGCCTGGTCGGCGGGGTGCGGCACGGAGTTCCTCCGGATCGGTCACGGGCGGGTCGGTCCGCTGACCTGCGACGAGTCGCGCGGGGACCGTGGCCGATGACAGCGGACTCCCGGCGCAGTGCCTGTCGCCAGGCGCGGGCCGGGGCGGTGACTGAGGCCTTTGCCTAAGCTAGCCCACTGTGACCGCTGCTCCTGCGCACCTCTCCGTGACCGCTGCCGAGCAGCCGGCGGGGGAGAACAGTCTCGACGTCACCGTGGTGCTCCCGTGCTTCAACGAGGAGGCGCACGTCCTCCAAGAGGTGGAGCGCATCACGAAGGCGATGGACGACAGCGAGTTCAGCTACGAGCTGCTGGTCATCGACGACAAGTCCACCGACCGGACCCTGGAGGTCCTGCGGGAGGCGCTGCCGCGCTTCCCGCACATGCGGCTCATGCCCTTCCGCGTCAATGGCGGGTCGGGCACGGCTCGCCGGATCGGCACCCGCGAGGCCTACGGGCGGATCGTCGTCTGGACCGACGCGGACATGACGTACCCGAACGAGCGGATCCCCGAGTTCGTGCGGTACCTGGTGCAGGACCCGGGCGTCGACCAGGTCGTGGGCGCCCGGACGACCGAGGAGGGGACGCACAAGTTCCTCCGCGTGCCCGCCAAGTGGATGATCCGGAAGGTGGCCGAGCGGCTGTCGGCGACCAAGATCCCCGACCTCAACTCCGGTCTCCGGGCGTTCCGGCGCGACGTCTCCCTGCCCTACCTGCGGCTGCTGCCCCCGGGGTTCAGCTGCGTCACCACGATCACGATGTCGTTCCTGTCCAACCAGCACCCGGTGGAGTACCTGCCGATCGACTACGCGAAGCGGTCCGGCCAGTCGAAGTTCCACTTCACCAAGGACGCCTACCGCTACATCCTCCAGGTGCTCCGGATGGTCATGTACTTCAATCCCATCAAGGTGCTCATGCCGCTGGCGCTGACCCTGCTGGGGCTGTCGTTCGTGAAGGGCGTCATCGACGTCATCCGCTACAACTTCGGCATCACCACGAACGCCGTCCTGCTGTTCATCAGCGGGCTGCTGATCTTCACGCTGGCGCTGCTGGCCGACCTGATCGTCCGGTCGCGCGGCGAGACCTGACCCGGCGCCCCGGGTCAGCGGTGTCAGCGGTCAGGCCGGCCGCCGGGCCAGGACGATCAGTCCGGTGCCGCGGTCGCGCCGGAGGCGCTGGGCGACGCGGAACGGCAGGCTGAGCCACTGGGTGGCCAGCCCGGCGGCAGTGCTGCGGGGCTGGAAGGCGCGTCCGCTGCCGGCCGACCGGGAGTCCATGGACCGCTCCGCCGCCGCGGCCTCCGCCCGGCGCAGCGCGCGGTTGCGGACGTCCTCGAGCACGTACGCCAGCGGCCAGCCGTACAGGACAGTCCGCACGACCTCCAGCTCGGTGGTGGCCAGGACCGCGGCCAGCTGGTCGGGGTCGTAGCGCCGGAAGTGACCCACCTCGGCGTCCATGGGGCCGTAGCGGTCCTGCCAGGCCGGGACGGAGAGCAGGAGGTGCCCTCCGGGACGCACCCGGCGGGTCCACGACTGCAGGGCGGCGCGGTCGTCCTCGATGTGCTCCAGGACCTCGAACGCGCAGACGAGGTCGAACGTCTCCTCCGCGGGGAGCGACTCGTCCCCGGCCAGCACGCGACCGGATGCCCCGACCCGCTCGGCCGCGACCGCGCGGGACTGGGCGTCGGGCTCGATGCCGGTGTACGTGCGCCCGCGAGCCAGGCGGCTGCCCGCGGCGCCCATGCCGCAGCCGAACTCGAGCACCGTCGCGGGCGCGATCTCCTCGACCCACCGCCGGATGAAGTCCCACCGGAGCCACGCCCGGAGGGTCAGCGGCGGGAGGGGCGGGGCCTGGGTCATCTGTGCTCCTGGAGAGACGTCGACGGGGGATGGCGCCGGGCGAGGGCCTGCTGCAGCGGTGCGGTCACGGCCCGCGGCGAGAACATCTCGCGGGCCCGGGCGGCGCTCGCCGTCCGCAGCTCCGCGGTCGCCGCCCGGTCGTCGGCCAGCCGCCGCAGGGCGACCGCGAGCGCGGCGGCGTCGCCGGCCTCGACGAACACGCCCGCCGATCCCAGCGCCCGGCGCTGCGGCGGGGTGTCACCGGTGACGACGACGCAGCCCGCGGCCGCGCCCTGGTAGGCCTTGTTGGGCACCACGCGCCGGCTCTTCGGCCCGGTGCCGAAGATGCCGAGGCAGACGTCGTGGGCCGCGACCAGCGCCGGCAGCTCGTGGGCGGGGATCCACTCGTGCCAGGTGACGTGCGGGTTCGCGCGGCCGAGCGCGTGGGCGCGCTCGAAGTCCTGGCCGCTGCCGGCCATCGTCACCTCGATGTCGGGGCGGTCGGCCAGCAGGGCCAGCGCCTGCGCGATGGTGACGGTGCCCTGCAGCGGGGTGTGCAGCCCGAAGAAGACGGCACGCAGCGGCCGGTCGGCCCGCGGGGCGGGGGCGGCCTGCTGCGCCTCGAACCACGAGACGTCCGCGCCGACCGGGCAGACCACGGTGTCCTCGCGGCGCCGGCTGGGGACGAGCGCGGCATGCTCCTCGGTGTCGACGACCACCACGTCGGCGCAGGCCAGGGCGAGGCGGTCCAGCCCGTCCAGCAGCCGGCCGCGGAGCCCCGCGCCGGCCCCGCGGTCGCGGGCGGTGTCGCCGGCGAACACGAGGTGATCGAGGACCACGGTGGTCCGCGGGAAGGCCAGCCGGGCCAGGACGACGTCGAAGTGCCCGAGGTAGCCCACGAGCACCGCGTCCACGGGCGACCTGCGGACGGCCCGGACGCCGCGCACGAGGATCGAGGTCCAGCACCGCAGCAGCCGCACCACGAGCAGCGGCAGCCGCCAGGGCTGCTGGAGCATGCGCACCCGCTCCGCGGTGCTCAGCCCGAGCGGCCGGACGACCTCCTCGACCTCGACGCCCCGGTCGCGGAGCCCGGCGACGAGGACCCCGACCCGGGGATGACGCGACACGTCGTAGGTGCCGAAGGCCAGGACGCGCATGCAACCTCTCGGGTGGGGGTGGTGCCGTGGCGTGAGCCGGGACGGGACTGTCCGTAGCCTAGGGTGGCCGCGATGTCCGAACAGGAGTGGGCAGCCGTGTCGGCCCCCGCGGACGGGGCCGGGCGGACGCGGGTTCGCGGGTGGCGCTGGGTGGTCCGGACCGCCTTCCTCGTGGCCGCTCTCGTGGCGTGCGGGCTGGTCATCTGGCGGACCCGCGAGGACTTCCTGGCCGCGGTGGCCGACGTCTCCGCCTTCCCGCTCGTGCTCGCGTTCCTGGCTGTGCTCGTCGGCGGCGTCGTGCCCATGTTCGCCTGGCGGGTGCTCATCCTCGACCTCGGGTCCCCGATCCCGCTCGCGGCCGGCGCCCGCATCTACTTCGTCGCGCAGCTCGGGAAGTTCATCCCGGGCTCGGTGTGGAGCGTGCTCGCGCAGGTGGAGCTGGCCCGGGAGTACCGGGTCCCGGCCCGCCGCTCCGCGACGGTGGGGCTGCTGACCATCGTCACCGCGGCGGTCAGTGCCGTGCTCGTCCTGGGCCTGGCCCTGCCTTTCTCCACCGAGGAACTGCGGCGCGGGTACTGGTGGGTCGTCCTGCTCCTGCCGCCATTGCTGGTCCTGCTGTACCCGCCCGTGATCCGGCGGTGGTCGGCGCTGCTGTTCCGGCTGCTGCGCCGCCCGGCGGACGACCTGGACGTGTCGGTGCGGGCACTGGCCGCATCCGTCGGCTGGATGGTCGTCGCGTGGGTGTTCTACGGCCTGCAGCTGTACGCGCTCGTGGCCGACGCGGCACCCGACGACGTGTCCGCGGGCCCCCAGGTCGCCCTCCAGTGCCTGGGCATCTTCGCCCTGGCCTGGGTGGCGGGCCTGCTGTTCGTCGTGGTGCCGGCCGGCGCCGGCGTGCGGGAGGTGATCATCGTCCTGGGGCTGGCGTCGGTGCTGCCCTCGGGCGCCGCGCTGGCCGTGGCGCTGCTGTCGCGGGTGCTGCTCACGGTGACCGACCTGCTCCTCGCGGGCCTCGCCGTCCTCGCCTACCGCGCCCGGCGCTCGCGCGACGCGGTCTGACCCGGCCGCCGGAGCGGCGCGTCAGGCGCGGGCGACGACGACGACGTTCACCGACGGCGCTGCGGTCGCGGAGATCTCGATGTCGTCGAGGCCGAAGCCGAAGTCCTGCGGCGCCGACGGCGACGTCGCCGCCGACGCGGCTCCGTCGAGCTTCTTCAGCGCGTGCAGCCCCCGTGTCCGCCAGGCCTCGGGAGCCCCGGGGAAGGTGAAGGGGTAGGCGGCGATCCGCAGCTTGCGGCAGCGGTTGATCTCGAGGGCGATGACGTCGGCCGGGGCGGACATCCCGAGCGTCTCCTGCACGTCGAAGCCGGCCGCGGACACCAGGCCGGTGAGCTCCTCGGGCGTGAACTCGTGCAGGTGCCACACGTTCCAGGGGCGCTGTTTCGGGAAGAGCCGGGTGGCCCGGTCGGGCGTGACGCACAGCAGCGTCCCGCCGGGCTTGAGCACGCGCCGGGCCTCGGCGAGGTAGGCCGGGGCCGACGGGACGTGCTCGATCACCTGGAAGGACGTCACGACGTCGAACGAGTCGTCCGGGAACGGCAGGGGCGTCTCCTCGACCGGCGCGATCCGCTCGAAGCTCAGGTTGTCCGCCGAGTACCGGCCGCGGGCGTAGCGCACCGCGTCCTCCGACACGTCCACCCCGACGACCGAGGCCGCCGACGGCGCCATGCGGGCGGCGCCGTACCCGGTGCCGGTGCCGTAGTCGAGCACCCGGGCCCCGGCCGCCTGCTTCGCGGCCCAGTCGTAGGTGGCCACGTGGAGCAGGTAGATCAGGTGGTCCCCGGCCGAGGACTGGTAGCTGTCCTCGGTCATGCGCTCGCTGGTGGCCTCGTAGTCCTCGGCTGCCATCCCCCTGCCCTCCTGTGCGGGTCGACCGGTCGGCCCAGCCCAGAGCATCGCATCCGGGGGTCGTGCGGCCGACGCCCGTCCGGATCGGCGGCGGAGGGGCCGTTGCTACGGTCTGCGGGTGGCCGCAGGGCAGTCGACCGGTGCCGGCCCGGACAGCCGGCCGCGGGCCGACCTGGCGGTGGCCGTCCTGCTGGAGCAGTGCCTGGCCCCCGTGCCGGGGGGCACCGGCCGCTACGCGGCCGAGGTGTTCCGCGCGCTCGCCGAGAACCGCCCGCCCGGCGCCACCGTCAGCGGCTGGACGGCGTGGCACGCCGACGTCGGTGGCGCCCGCGTCCCCGGCGGTCCGGCTCCCCGCCGCCTCCTGCTGCCCCGGCGCCCGCTGATCGCGGCGTGGGAGCGGGGTGTCGGCCCGGCGCCGCGGGGCGCCGGGCTCGTCCACGCCCCGACCCCGCTGTTCCCGCCCCGCCGGGGCCGGCCGCTGGTCGTCACGGTCCACGACGCGGTGCCCTGGACCCACCCGGAGACCCTCACCCCGCGGGGCGTGCGCTGGCACCGCACGATGATCGAGCGGGCCGCCCGCGTCGCCGACGCCGTCGTCGTCCCGACGGAGGCGGTCGCCGAGGCCCTGGCGCCGCACGTCGCGTTCCGCCGTCCCGTGGTCGTCGTCGGGGAGGGGGTGAGCGCCGGCCTCGAGCCGCCGGCCGACGCCGACCGCCGGGCCGCGGCGCTCGGCCTCCCCGAGGGCGACTACCTGGTCACGCTCGCGACCATCGAACCGCGCAAGGGCCTCGACGTGCTGCTCGACGCGCTGGCCCGGCGCGCGGCCCCGGAGGTCCCCCTCCTCGTCGTCGGCCAGCCGGGCTGGGGCGGGATCGACGTGACGCAGCGGGCCTCCGAGCTCGGCCTCGGCGACCGCGTGCGGCTGCTCGGTCGCCTGGACGACGAGGACCTCGGGGTGACCCTCGCCCGAGCCGCCGTGCTGGTGGCCCCGAGCAGAGCCGAGGGCTTCGGCCTGCCGGTGCTGGAGGCGATGGCGGCCGGCGTCCCCGTCGTGAGTTCCGACGCGCCGGCGCTGGCGGAGGTCGGCGGCGGTGCCACGGTCACCGTGCCGGTCGGCGACGACGCGGCGCTGGCGAGCGCGCTCGCGGACGTCCTGGGGTCGCCGTCGACCCGCGCGCAGCTCGCCGCGGCCGGCCGGCGGCGGGCAGCGGACTTCAGCTGGTCACGGACGGCCGCGCAGCTGTGGGAGCTCTACGCCTCGCTGTGCTGAGACGGCGGCCCTGTGCCGACGCGGTGGCCGGTCAGCGCTGGACGTCGTCGAGCAGGCCGAGCAGGTAGTCGCCGTAGCCGCTCTTCTGCAGCGGCTTGGCCAGCGCCGCGAGCTGGGCGTCGTCGATGAAGCCGCGGCGCCAGGCGATCTCCTCGATGCAGCCGATCTTCCAGCCCTGCCGGTCCTCGACGACCCGCACGAACTCGGCCGCCTGCATCATCGAGACGTGCGTGCCGGTGTCGAGCCACGCGGTGCCGCGCGGCAGGACGCTGACCGTGAGCTCGCCCCGACGCAGGTACTCGTCGTTGACCGCGGTGATCTCGAGCTCCCCGCGCGCGCTCGGGCGGATGTTCGCGGCGATGTCGACGACCTGGTTGTCGTAGAAGTACAGCCCCGGGACGGCGTAGGAGCTCTTCGGCTTCTCGGGCTTCTCCTCGATGGAGATCACCTTGCCGTCGTCGTCGAACTCGACGACGCCGTACTCGCTGGGGTTGGCCACGTGGTAGGCGAAGACGTGCCCGCCGGTCGGGTCGGTGTTGGACCGCAGGTTCTGCCCGAGGCCGGTCCCGTAGAAGATGTTGTCGCCGAGGACGAGGGCCACCGACTCGTCGCCGATGAAGTCCGCGCCGATGACGAACGCCTGGGCCAGGCCCTCGGGCCGCGGCTGGACGGCGTAGCTGATCTCGATGCCGAGTTCGGACCCGTCGCCCAGCAGGCGCTGGAAACCGGACTGGTCCTCGGGCGTCGTGATGACCAGCACCTCGCGGATCCCGGCATTCATCAGCAGGGAGAGCGGGTAGTAGATCATCGGCTTGTCGTAGATCGGCATCAGCTGCTTGCTGATCGCCTTGGTGATCGGGTAGAGCCGTGTGCCGCTGCCACCGGCCAGGATGATCCCTCGCATGGGCGCAGCGTAGGCGGCTGACCTCGGACGCGCGGACCCCGGACCCGGTTCTCGTAGTCTCGGACCGTTCGCGTCCGACCGCCGCGCCGTCCCGACCACCCGCCCCTCAGGAGTTCGTCCTGCCTCCTCCACCCCGTGTGGCCGTCGACGCCACCGCCGTTCCTGCCGATCGCGGCGGTGTCGGCCGGTACGTCGACGAACTCCTGCCCGCCCTGGCCGCGGAGGGCGCCGACCTGGTGGTCGTCTGCCAGGCGCACGACCTGGCCCACTACGCGCAGCTCGTGCCGGGCGCCGACCTGCGCGCCGCCCCGGCGGCCGCGGCGCGCATCCCCGTGCGCCTCGCCTGGGAGCAGGTCGGCCTCGCCCGGCTGGCCCGCCGCGCGGGCGCCGACGTGCTGCACTGCCCGCACTACACGATGCCGCTGGTCCCGGGCCTGCCGGTCGTGACGACGCTGCACGACGCCACCTTCTTCACCCACCCCGAGGTGCACCTGCCGGTGAAGCGCCGCTTCTTCCGCACCTGGACGCGGATCTCCCTCGCCCGCGCCCGGCGCTGCCTCACCCCGTCGGCGGCCACCCGGAACGAGCTGGTGCGGGTCGCGGGCGCCGACCCGGCGCGCGTCGACGTCGCCCACCTCGGCGTCGACCCGGAGCGCTTCCACGTGCCGACGGACGAGGAGCGGGCCGCCGCGCGCGCCCATCTGGGCATCGACGGCCCCTATGTCGCCTTCCTGGGCACGCTCGAGCCGCGCAAGAACCTGCCGGCGCTGATCCGGGCGTGGAGCACGCTGCCCGACGCGCCCGACCTGGTGCTGGCCGGCGGCCGCGGCTGGGACGAGGACGTCGACCGTGCCGCGGCCCAGGTCCCGGCCGGGCACCGCCTGCACCTGCCGGGCTACCTGCCGCTGGAGCTGCTGGCCGGGTTCCTGGGCGGCGCGGAGCTGGTGGTCTACCCGAGCCTCGGCGAGGGATTCGGGCTGCCGGTCCTGGAGGCGATGGCCTGCGGCGCGCCGGTCCTGACCACCCGGGTGCTCGCGATCCCGGAGATCGGCGGACAGGCCGTGGCCTACACCGGCACCGACGAGGAGTCGATCGCCGCGGAGCTCGCCGCGCTGCTGGCCGATCCCGCCCGCCGGGCCGAGCTCGCCGCCGCGGGCCGCACCCGCGCCGCCGGGTTCGACTGGCGGTCGTGCGCGCGGGAGCACCTGCGCGCCTACGCCGCGGCGGCCGCCGCATGAGCGGCGCGCTGCGGGTCGCGGTGGTCACCTATTCGCCGGGCGAGGCTCTCGAGGAGTTCGTGTCCAGCCTCCGGCGGGCGACGGTCCGACCGGTCGACGTCGTGCTCGCCGACAACGGGTCGACCGACGGCGTCCCCGAGCGGGTGGCGGCCGCGCACGGCGACGTCCGGCTGCTGCCGACCGGGGGCAACGTGGGATACGGGGCCGCGGCGAACGCGGCGCTCGCCGACCTGCGCACCGGCTGGGCCCTGGTGGCCAACCCCGACCTCCGCTTCGAGGACGGCGCGGTCGACGAGCTGCTCGCCGCGGCGCAGCGCTGGCCCCGCGCCGCGACGCTGGGCCCGGCGATCCGCACGCCGCAGGGCGAGCTCTACCCGTCGGCGCGCGACCTGCCGTCGCTGTCGACCGGCATCGGGCACGCCGCGCTCGGCTGGCTCTGGCCGGCGAACCCGTGGACGGCGCGCTACCGGCGCGAGCGCGACGAACCGCGGGAGCGGCCCGCGGGGTGGCTGTCGGGCTCGTGCTTCCTGGTCGACATGGCGGCGTTCCACTCCGTCGGGGGCTTCGACCCGGCCTTCTTCATGTACTTCGAGGACGTCGACCTCGCCGAGCGCCTGACCCGCAAGGGCTGGCTGCACGTGTACGTGCCGTCGGCGGTGGTGACCCACGAGGGCGGGCACGCCACGTCGCGGGAACCCCGGCGGATGCTGCGGGTGCACCACACCAGCGCGATGCGGTACCTGTCGGCGCAGTACCCGCTCCGGCGACACGCGCCCCTGCGCTGGGCTCTCCGTGCTGGTCTCGGCGGCCGGATGCTGCTCTCCTACGTCAGCGACCGGGTCGGCGCCGGTGCGCAGTTGCAGCAGAAGGCCGCGCAACTGCCCAGGCCGTGGCGCCTCCGGCGCCGGCGGTGACCGGTCCGGCCGGAAGGGAGGGCCCGTGCAGCACGCGGTGATCATGGCCGGGGGATCCGGCACACGGCTGTGGCCGCTGTCGCGGGCATCCCGTCCCAAGCAACTGCTCGACGTCGTCACCACACCCGACGGCGGGGCGCACAGCCTGCTCGCCGAGGCCTTCGAGCGGCTGGAGAAGGTGCTGCCGGCCGAGCGGATCTGGGTCTGCACCGCCGCGCGCTACGCCGACGCGGTGCGGGCGGCCCTGCCGCGGCTGCGCGCCGACCGGCTGGTGCTGGAGCCCATGGCCCGGGACACCGCCAACGCGGTCGGCCTCAGCGCCGCCCTCGTGGCCGACGTCGACCCCGACGCCGATCTCGCCGTCGTCAGCGCTGATCACGTCATCCGCCCCGTCCAGCGGTTCGCCGACGCCCTGCGCACGGCGTATGCCGCACTCGCCGAGCGCCCCCGTGCGCTGGTCACCCTCGGGATCACCCCGACCTCGCCGGCGACCGGCTTCGGGTACGTGCAGCGCGGTGCGGCCACCGCGACCGCCGGCGTCGCGGAGGCGGCGTCGTTCCGGGAGAAGCCGGACCGGGCGACCGCCGAGCAGTACCTGGCGTCGGGGGAGTACCTCTGGAACTCGGGGATGTTCGTGTGGCGCGCCGGCACCGTGCTCGACGCGCTGGCCGAGCACCTCCCCGAGACCGCCGACGGCCTGCGGCGGATCGTGGCCGCCCCGGCCGGGCCGGCGCGGGACGCCGTGCTCGCCGAGGTCTTCCCGACCCTGCCGAAGATCAGCGTCGACTACGCGGTGCTGGAGCCGGCGGCCACCGAGCCCGGACGGGTCCTGGTCGTCGACCTCGACGTCGACTGGCTGGACGTGGGGTCCTGGCCGGCGCTGGCGCACACCCTGGCCGTCGACGGCGACGGCAACGCCGTGCGCGGGCTCACCGTCCTCCTGGACGCGTCGGGCAACGTCGTGCTCAGCGACGACCCCGAGCACCTCGTCGCGCTCGTCGGCGTGCGCGACAGCATCGTCGTGCACACCGCCGACGTGACGATGGTCTGCCCGGTCACCGACGCCGAGCGGGTCAAGGCGCTGCTCGCGGAGGTCGAGCAGCGGTACGGCCTCCGGTACAGCTGAAGAAGGACCTCCCTGCCCCGCCACTCGCAGGCTCGTGGCGGGCCCCTGCAGCGAGGCCGACCCTCCGGGATAGCTTGCCGGAATGAAGAGCTTCGATGTCGCAGCTGTCGTGTCCGGAGGAGCCTCCGGGCTCGGCGAGGCCACCACCCGTGCGCTGGCCGCCAAGGGCGTCGCCGTCACCGTCCTGGACCTGAACGAGGAGCGCGGTTCGGCGCTCGCGGCGGAACTGGGTGGGCACACCACCTTCGTCCGCACCGACGTCACCGACGAGGCGTCGGTGCAGGCCGCCATCGCCGACGCGACCGGCAAGGACCGCCCCCTGCGCATCGCGATCAACTGCGCGGGCATCGGCTGGGCCCAGCGCACCGTCGGCCGCGGCGGCGAACCGCACGACCTGGGGGCCTTCACGACGACGGTGATGGTCAACCTGGTCGGCACCTTCAACGTGCTCCGTCTCGCGGCCGCGGCGATGGCCGCCACCGAGCCGGAGGAGGACGGCGAGCGCGGGGTCATCGTGAACACCGCCTCGATCGCGGCCTACGACGGGCAGATCGGGCAGATCGCCTACGCGGCGTCGAAGGGCGGCATCGTCGGCCTGACGCTGCCGGCCGCGCGCGACCTCGCCACCGTCGGCGTCCGGGTGTGCACCATTGCCCCCGGCCTCGTCGACACGCCGCTGCTGGGCAGCCTGCCCGAGGAGGCGCGGCAGGCGCTCTCGGCGGGCATACCCTTCCCCAAGCGGCTGGGCCGGCCCGACGAGTACGCCCAGCTGGCGCTCGCGATCGTCGAGCACGGCTACCTCAACGGCGAGGTCATCCGGATGGACGGCGCGCTGCGCATGGCGCCGCGCTGACCGGAGCGGAGCCGGACACCGCACCACCCCGGGGGAACTCCTGAGCACCGCCACGCTGTCAGCGACGCCGTCGGCCTTCGAGTCGGCCTGGACGCCCGACTGGCCCCTGGACCTGGTCCGGGCGCTGGGCCCGCACCGGCGCGGCACCGGCGACCCGACGATGCGGGTGGCCGACGACGGGCTGTGGCGGACCACGACGACGCCCGACGGACCGGCCACGGTGCGGATCGCGGTGGCGGCCGGGGTCGTCCGCGTCTCGGCGTGGGGACCGGGTGCGCAGCGGGCCGGGTCGGCGGTGCCCGAATGGCTGGGCGCCGCCGACCGGCCCGAGGGCTTCGACCCCTCGGGCCACCCGCTGGTCGCCGAGCTGCACCGCACCACCCGGTGGCTGCGGCTGGGCCGCACCGGTCGCACGTGGGACGCGCTCGTCCCCGCCGTCCTCGAGCAGAAGGTGACGACGGTCGAGGCCAACCGGGTGTGGCGGGAGCTGCTGCGCCTGGCAGGTGACGCCGCGCCGGGCCCGGCGCCCGCGGGGATGCTCGTCCCGCCGTCGCCGCAGCGGGTGCTGGACGTGACCGACTGGCAGTGGCACCGCTGCGGTCTCGACGGCGCCCGGCGCCGGGCGCTGCGGGCGGTCGCGTCGGTCGCCTCCCGGCTGGAGCCGGAGGTCGCGGGGGACTCACCGACCCTGCAGCGGCGGCTGCGGTCGATCCCGGGCATCGGGGTGTGGACGGCGGCCGAGGTGGTGCAGCGGGCGCTGGGCTGCCCCGACACGGTCAGCGTCGGCGACTACCACCTGAAGAACACCGTGGGCTTCGCGCTCGCCGGCCGGAGGAACACCGACGACGCCGGCATGCTCGAGCTGCTCGAGCCCTGGCGCGGGCACCGGCAGCGGGTCGTGCGGCTGCTGCTGGCCGGTGGCCCCCGGCGGCCGCGGCGCGGACCCCGCTACGCGCCCACGGACTACCGCCGGATCTGAAGGGTCAGGCGCCGGCCCGGAGTTCTGCGTACCGGGCCGCGCACTGCTCCATCGTGGGCAGCAGGCCCTGCTCCCTGGCCTCGGCGAGGGTCGGGGCGGCCTGGTCCTTCGCGGAGAACGAGAACTCCATGTCCGCCGGCCACGGGAGGTCCAGCTCCGGGTCCATCGGGTGGATCCCGAACTCCCGCCCGGGGGAGTAGCCGGTCGACACCAGGTAGGTCACCGAGCTGTTGTCGGCGAGGGAGACGAAGGCATGGCCCAGGCCCTCGGACAGGTAGACCGCCCGGGGCTCGTCGCTGTCGAGGACGACGGAGTCGTGGACGCCGAACGTGGGTGAGCCCTCGCGGATGTCCACGATCACGTCGAGCACCCTGCCCGACGGGCAGTAGACGTACTTGGCCTGCCCCGGCGGCACGAGCGCGAAGTGGACGCCCCGCAGGACGCCGCGCGCCGACACGCTGTGGTTGGCCTGGGCGAGGGTCAGGCCGAAGCCGGTCGCGCCGGCCAGCACGTCCGCGCGGTACCACTCGGTGAACCGGCCGCGCTGGTCGCCGTGCGGCACGAGGTCGAGGACGTAGGCGTCGGGAACAGCGAGTTCGCGGATCTCCACGCCGACGACGCTATCGAAGGCCCCCGCGGCGGGCAGCGCGCGGGCAGGTCACGAGGGCGCCGTCCCGAGCCAGAGCCGCCCGACCAGCGAGGTGCCCCCGGCGGTGGCGGCCGGCTCCCAGCGCGTGGCCCAGCCGCCGGCGTGCAGCTGCACGATCGCGGCGCCGAGCAGCGCGCCGAGGTTGAGCGCCGTCGTCGTGGTGACCGCGTCGGTGAGGTGCACGTCGACGACCCCGTCGTCCTCACCGCCGTAGCGGAGCACCACGGGGAACTCCGGGAGCGCGGCGCTGGCGATGCGGAAGGCGTCGGCCACGGCCTCGAGGTCGCCGGGCCGGGGGACCAGCTCGGCGCTGGGCGCTCGGGACGGGACGAGGTCGCGCGAGCCGTAGGGGAAGAGGTCGTCGCCGGGCAGCCGCACGAGCGGGCGGGTGCCCGGATCGGGGTCGGGGCGCTCCGTCCGCAGCCCGCGGACGACGGCCACCGGCACGCCCTCGAGCTTGCCCTTCACCAGGTCGGCCGCCGACGCCAGCTCGTCGACCAGTGCGATCCGGGTCGTCTCCAGCCGGTTGCCGTGGGCGTCCACGGCGCCCCGGTGGTCGATCAGCGCCGGCAGGCCGGCCGCGCCGACCGCGACGTCGGTCAGCCCCTCCCGCCAGGTCCGGCCGAAGGTGTCGCTGACGACCACGGCCACGTCGACGCCGAGCAGCGTGGCCAGCCGGTCGCGCAGGGCACGGGCCGAGGCGTCGCCGTCCTCGGGGAGGAGGACCAGCAGGTCGGGCTCGACGTTGGACGCGTCGATGCCCGCGGCCGCGACCACCCACCCCTGGCCGGTCTGCACGATGGCCAGCGGTCCGCGGCGGGCGACCACGCGGACCGCCTCGTCCTCGATCGCCTGCAGGCGCACGGCCTCGCGGTCGGCGCCGGCCGGAACCCGCACCAGCCGACCCTCCACCTTCGACACGACCTTGGACGTCACGACGACGACGTCCCCGTCGGCCAGCCACGGCGCGGCGCCGGCGACGGCCCCCGCGAGGTCGTCACCGGGCGCGAACTCGGGGAGCCCCGCGACGGGGTGCACGGAAACTCCGGCCGGCGGGCTAACCACGGGCGGCGTCCAGGGCGGCGCGGGCGAGGGCCTCGGTGGCCTCGGGAGAGGACATCAGCAGCGGGACCTGCCGGACGTCGACCCCGGGCACGTCGGCCGGGTCGTCGGGTGCGACGAGCCAGGCGTCGAGCAGGCCGCCGTCGGTGCGGGCGCCGTAGTGCCGGCCGACACCCTGCGCGCTCACCTCGATGCCGAGCACCGGCAGGCAGCGGTCGGCCATGCCGCGCACGACCGCCCCGCCGACGATGGGCGAGACACCGGCGATCCGGGCGGGTGAGGCGAGCAGCGCCTCCCGCAGGCCCGGGACCCCGAGGATCGTGCCGATCGACACCACCGGGTTCGAGGGCGCCAGCAGGATCGCGTCGGCCGCGGCGAAGGCCTCGACCACCCCCGGCCCGGGGCGGGCGGCGTCGACGCCGACCTGGACGAAGGCCGAGGGCTCCAGAGCCGCCCGGTGGCGGACCCACCACTCCTGGAAGTGGATCGCCTGCGGGCGCCCGCTGTCCGGATCGGGGACGACGACGTGGGTCTCGACCCGCTGGTCGCTCATCGGCAGCACGGTGACGCCCGGCTGCCAGCGGGCGGCGAGGGCCGCGGTCACGGCCGACAGCGGGTAGCCGGCGTCGAGCATGCGGGTGCGGATCAGGTGGGTCGCGAGGTCGCGGTCGCCGAGCCCGAACCAGGCGGGGTCGGCGTCGTAGGCGGCGAGCTCCTCCTTGACCGTCCAGGTCTCGCCGGCGCGGCCCCAGCCGCGCTCCTCGTCGATGCCGCCGCCGAGGGTGTAGACGACGGTGTCGAGATCCGGGCAGATGCGCAGCCCGTGCATCGTCACGTCGTCGCCGGTGTTGACGACGGCTGTGATCTGGGCCCCGGGGGCGGCGGCACGGACTCCGCGGAGGAAACGAGCCCCACCGGTCCCCCCGGCGAGCACGACGATCTGCACGAAACGCATCCTTCCGCATAGGCAGTTGTCGACTGTTCCATGGGCGTGTCGAGGGTCCCCACGAGATCTGACGAACGCGTGTTACAGGTGGGGCTGGTGTGGCGTGTCGCTTACACCGAGCGAAGTTGACGGCTGAGCAACGACACGCGTGTAATTCCGTCGATGTCATCGAGTGCAGAGCGGGCCGGGATCGTCCTGGGAGCCGCGCACCGGGACGAGAGCGAGAGGGGACGCATCGTCATGGCCGAGGTTTCTTGGTTGAGCGACTACGTCAGTGCGTCCGAGCGGTCCACGGACCGGATCGGGGCAGGCGCCGGCCAGGGGATCGGCATGACGGGTGGTCTGGGACAGAGCCAGGGCATCGCCGGGCTGCTGGGCATCGGCCTGGAGGCCGACGCGCAGTCGTGGCAGGAGCAGGCGCTGTGCGCCGAGACCGACCCGGAGGCGTTCTTCCCCGAGAAGGGCGGCTCGACCCGCGAGGCGAAGAAGATCTGCACCGGCTGCGAGGTCAAGGCCCAGTGCCTCGAGTACGCGCTGGCCAACGACGAGCGCTTCGGCATCTGGGGCGGGCTCTCCGAGCGCGAGCGTCGCCGGCTGCGCCGCCGCGCCGTCTGAACCCCGACCCGGAAGGGTCCCTCCACAGCCGCCGACACCTCGTGTCGGCGGCTGTGGTCGTATTCGGGCCGTGTTCACCCGGGTGGCGATCGGCCGGGCCCGCGTGGTCCGGGAGGTCCGCGCCGCCGGTCCGCTGATGGCCGCCCTGCGGGCCCCGGTCCCGGCGCGCGGCCCCTGGCTCACCGCCGTCCTCGACGAGGGCGCGACGCGGCATCCCCGGGCCCGGCCGGTCGCGGTGGTCGTCGAGGCCGGCGTCCAGGCGGTTGCCCAGGGGCGGCCGGAGGCGGTGGCCTTCCTCGAGCTGCGCCGCCGCGGTCCGTGGACCGCCGTCACGCTGCTGGGCGCCGGCACCGACGCGCGGCCCCAGGGCCGCCCGCCGGGCCGGCTCCTCGCCCGGGACCCGGCGGCGGCCGCCCTGCTGGCCGGCGGGATCACCGCGCTGCTCGACTCGCTGCGCGGCCCGGCGACGGTGGACCTCGCCGGCCTGCCGCTGGGTGACCCCACGGTGGCCGCACTCGCCGCCCGGCTGCCGACGTCGGTGGTCGCCACCACGCGCAGCCGCGGCCTGGTCGACCGGCTCGACGAGGTCGGCGATGTCCTCCGCACCCGGGACCCGGTCGCGCTGGAACGGTGGCTGCCCGTCCTGCCGGTCGCCGGCCTCCGGCCGCGCGCCCGGCGGTTCCTGCGGGCGGCCGCCCGGCTGCACGTCGCGATCGACCAGCTGGAACTCGCGGTCGTCGAGCACCGGGGCGTCGTCCGCGCGGCGCTGCTCACGCTGGTCGACGGGGCCGACCGGTGGCCCTGGTGGGGGACCACGACGATCGGCGGGCTGGACACCGAGATGGGTGTGCCCCTGGTGGGACTGACCGTGCCCGCCCGCCGCTGGCCCCGCTGACCGTCAGCGGCCGAGCCGCAGCTCGCCCTCGACCGACGCGGCCTGCCGCCCGCCGAGCTCCAGCTCCCCGTTCGCGGGCGTCCATCGGCCGGGCCGGGCCCGGCCGTCCGAGGTGACCGTGACGACGAGGTCGTAGGCGCGCCCGGTGGGCTCGTCGGCACCGGAGGTGGGGCGGGTGGCCGTGGCGAACTCGCCGCGCAGCCGCAGCCCGTCGCCGGTCCGGGTCACCGCGAGGCCGGGGGCGCCCAGCTCGGCGTACTCGGTGCGCCCGGCGGCGCACCCTTCGGCGACCGGGTCGTCGGGCGCCTCGCTCGCCAGGCAGTTCCAGGTCGGCAGCGTGAGGGAGGCGACCCCGCCCTGCAGCACCAGCTCCGGGTAGGTGACGGTCACGCCCACCGCGCGCTCCTCCAGCACGACGCCCTCGAACGTCAACCGGGCCTCGGTGGCCGCGCCTGCCGGGCCGGGGCGGTGGGCGTCGCCCCGGTCGGCGCGCCCGTCCCGGTCGGGGCCGTGCCGCTCGCGGGGGACCGCCGCGGCCACGGCGGCGACGACGACGGTCGCCACGAGGAGCAGGGCGGCGGCGCCGAGGGCGAGGGAGCGGGCGGACGGCGGGGCCGGGCGGGACGGCGCGGTCGCGCGCGGGGCCGGGACGGCGAGGGGGACGGCGGTGTCGCCGGCCGGCCGCTGCGCGAAACCGGGCGGTGCGGATCCGGGCGGGGTCGCCAGGAAGCCGGGCAGGTCGTCGTCGGGCCAGCGCTGCGCGGGTGCGGCGCCGCGCGGAGCGGTGCGCCGGCGGGCCACGAGGAGGGCGACGAGACCGGTGAGCAGGAGCCCGGCGATCCCCAGCAGGACACCGAGCGCGATCCAGGGCTCCACCGCCGCCCGTGCCGCTCCGATGTCCATCCCGACCAGCATGTCAGGGGCCGGCGCGCGGGTCGTGGCCCGCGGGGAGCCGGTCCACCGCGGGACCGCGACGACCGGTCAGGCCGTGGGGTCGATCTCCTCGGGATCGCGGCCGAGCAGCACGGCCACCTGGTCGACGACGACGTCGCGGACCAGGTCGGCGAGGTCCTCGCGGTCGTGCGCGCGGATCTCCAGCGGCCGCCGGTAGACCACGATGCGCGGCGGCACCTCGGTGCCGTTCTCCCGGTGCGCGGGCAGCACCCGGGCCAGCGGCACGCTGCCGTCGTCGAGCACATCGGCGTCGAGCACGACCTCGTCGGGGCTGGTGTGCTCGACCCACGGGACGTCCTCGACGGCGAACTCCACCCCGGCCAGCTCCCGCTGCCAGCGGCGCTCGATGTCCTCGACCGCGTCGAGGACCAGGTCGTCGAACTGCTCCGCGCGGCTGCGGGCCAGCGGGACCTCGTCGGGCACCAGCCGGCCGCGCAGGCCGCGGCCGTGGCGGTCGCGGCGGGATCTCGCCGGGCGGCGCGGTGGACGTTTTCCGCTCATGACGGGCGAAGACTACGGCGCGGGGGCGGGCTCCGGAGACCCCTGTCGGTGCCCACGGGGTCATCGTGCAGGATGGGACGGGGCGTTCCGTGCACACCCAGATTTCCGGTGCGCCTGCTCCCATCGGCCGCTGGGCAGGATTACTGTGCCTGGCGTGAGGAACCGGTGGTGAGGCAGTCACGTCGCTGCTCGCGCAGCGGCTGCGCGCAACCGGCAGCGGCGACCCTGACGTACGTGTACGCGGAGTCGACGGCCGTTGTCGGGCCGTTGGCGACCTTCTCGGAGCCGCACAGCTACGACCTCTGCGAGTTCCACGCCGAGCGCCTGACGGTGCCGCGTGGCTGGGAGGTCGTCCGGCACGAGATCGACCTCGAGGACTCCGGCCCGACCGGCGACGACCTGCTCGCTCTGGCCGACGCCGTCCGCGAGGCGGCCCGCCCCGAGCCGCCGCGCGACCCGGCCGACGACGGCAGCGGCACCCGCCGCGGGCACCTGCGCGTCCTTCCCGACATCCCCTGACACGGCCCCGCCCTTCCCCTCGCAGGGCGGCCGTTCCAGCACCTCACCAGGCGCGCCGATAGGGTCGCGGACGTGCGAGACCTCTCATCGATCATCAAGGCCTACGACGTCCGCGGCGTCGTGCCCGATCAGTGGGACGAGGACGTCGCGCGCGCCATCGGGGCCGCGTTCGCCGAGTTCGTCGCGGAGGAGACCGGCGCGACCGCGGTGGTGACCGCCCACGACATGCGCGACTCGTCGGTGCCTCTCTCGCGCGCCTTCGCCGAGGGCGTGATCGGCCGCGGGCTCGACGTCGTCGAGGCGGGCCTGGGCTCGACCGACATGCTCTACTTCGCCGCCGGCTCGCTGGACCTGCCCGGCGCCATGTTCACGGCCAGCCACAACCCCGCCCAGTACAACGGGATCAAGATGTGCCGGGCGGGCGCGGCGCCGATCGGCCAGGACTCGGGCCTGGCCACCATCCGCGAGTGGGCCGAGCGCGACAGCTACGACCGCACCCCCGACCGGGTCGGCGACGTGACCGCCCGGGAGATCGTCCAGGAGTACGCCGCCTACCTGCGCGCCCTGGTCGACCTCACCGGGATCCGCCCGCTGAAGGTCGTGGTGGACGCCGGCAACGGGATGGGCGGGTACACCGTGCCCGTCGTGCTCGACGGGCTGCCGCTGGAGATCGTCCCGCTGTACTTCGAGCTCGACGGCTCGTTCCCCAACCACGAGGCCAACCCGCTCGAGCCGGCGAACCTGGTCGACCTGCAGAAGGCGGTCCGGGAGCACGACGCCGACATCGGCCTGGCCTTCGACGGCGACGCCGACCGGGTCTTCGTCGTCGACGAGCGGGGCGAGCCGGTCAGCCCGTCGGCGATCACGGCGCTCGTCGCCGTCCGGGAGCTGGCCACGGGCCGCGGGACGACGATCATCCACAACCTGATCACCTCGCAGGCGGTGCCGGAGATCGTCCGCGAGCACGGCGGCACGCCGGTGCGCACCCGGGTCGGGCACTCGTTCATCAAGGCGGAGATGGCGCGCACCGACGCCGTCTTCGGCGGCGAGCACTCCGCGCACTATTACTTTCGCGACTTCTGGCGGGCCGACACCGGCATGCTCGCCGCGATGCACGTGCTCGCGGCGCTGGGGGAGCAGAGCGCTCCGTTGTCCGAGCTCACCGCGGCCTACAGCCGGTACGCCGCCTCGGGGGAGATCAACTCCACCGTCGCGGACGCGCGGGCCAGCACGGCCCGGGTCCGCGAGACGTTCGCCGCGCAGGACGGTGCGACCGTCGACGACCTGGACGGGCTGACCGTCCACCTGCCCGACGGCGCGTGGTTCAACCTGCGCGCCAGCAACACCGAGCCGCTGCTGCGGCTGAACGTGGAAGCCCCCGACGAGCAGAGGATGGCCCAGGTGCGCGACCAGGTGCTCGAGATGGTGCGGTCGTGAGCGGCGGCGGCACGGGTCCGTTGGGCCTCGATCCCGACCTGCTGGCGATCCTGGCGTGCCCCGACACCCACCACAGCCCGCTGACCGTGGACGAGGCAGCGAGCGAGCTGCTGTGCACCACCTGCGACCGCGCCTTCCCGGTGCGCGACGGGATCCCGGTGCTGCTGCTCGACGAGGCCCGGCACCGGACGCTGTGACGGGCCGCTCGTGACCCCGCCCGAGTTCGCCGAAGAGGTCCTCGACGACCTCGAGGTGCTCCGCGCCCGCGACCCCCGGGGCCTGCTGCCGGCCGTCGCCGGGGCGGGGGCACAGGTGCGCGAGACCGCCCGGCTGACCGCGGAGGCCGGTCTGGGCCGGGTGACCGAGGGCGGCCGTCCCCGGGGGCTGGTGATCGTGGCCCGCCGGGAGGGGGCCGTCGCCGCGTCGGTGCTACGGGCGCTGCTGGGCTCGGCAAGCCCGGTCACCGTCGACGTCGTCCCCGGGCCGGTGCTCCCGGTGTGGACCGGACCGAGCGACATCGCGGTCGTGGCGACCCGCACCGGGGCCGGCGCCTATGCCGTGGCCCCCGCCTACGAGGCGGCCCGGCGCGGGGTGGCGCTGCTCGGCATCGGGGCCGAGGACGCGCCGCTGCACGCGGCGTGCGCCACCGCGCGGGCGCCCTACGTGCAGCTGCCCCGGTCCCGGGTGAGGCACACCACGCTCTGGTCGCTGCTCACGCCGATGCTCCTGCTGGTCACCGAGCTGGGCCTGCTGCCCGCGGACGCGGCCGAACCCGAGGCGATCGCCGCCGCCCTCGACGAGGTGGCCGGTGAGTGCGGGCCGGCCCAGGAGTCGTTCGTCAACCCGGCCAAGACGCTGGCGCTCGAGCTGATGGACGCGCTGCCGGTGATCGCCGCCGAGGGGCCGCTGGCGGGTGCCGCGGCCATCCGGATCGCCGACCAGCTCGCCACCCTGGCGGGTCTGCCGGCCACCACCTTCCGGCTGCCCGACCAGCGGGTGGCCGCCTGTGCCGTGCTGCGCGGACCGCTGGCGCCCAGCGAGACCGAGGACTTCTTCCGGGACCGGTCGGCGGACGAGGGGCGCCGGTTGCGGCTGATCACCATCCGCGACACCGACGCCGGCGAGCACGACGGCGCGGGGGAGCGGGAACCCCGCTCGGCCGCCGAGGCCATGCACGAGGTGCTGCGGACCGCGGCGACGCACAACATCCCGGTCAGCGGGCTGGCCGAGCACGGCGATCCCGCGCGCTTCGCCCGGCTGCCGCGCCTGGCCCGGCAGCTCGCCGTCGCCGACTTCACGGCGGTGTACCTGGCGCTGGCGCTGGACAACGAGAGAGCGCTCGGGACATGAGCACCCCGGTCTCCTCCGTCCGGGGCGTTCGACGGACCTCCGGTGGGTACCGCGCGGGCACCATCACCGAGACAGCACGCAGCTGATGACCGACCGGAAGGACGTCCCGTGGCCGGTGGACTCGTAGCCCTGCTCGACGACGTGGCGGTGCTGGCGCGCGCGGCCGCCGCGTCCATCGACGACATCGGGGCCGCTGCTGGGCGGGCCAGCGTGAAGGCGGCCGGCGTCGTCGTCGACGACACGGCGGTCACCCCGCAGTACGTGCACGGCCTGGCGGCGGAGCGGGAGCTGCCGATCATCCGGCGCATCGCCGTCGGATCGCTGCGCAACAAGCTGCTGATCATCCTGCCCGCGATCCTGCTGCTCAGTCAGTTCCTGCCGTTCCTCCTCACCCCGATCCTGATGATCGGTGGCGCCTACCTGTGCTACGAGGGTGCGGAGAAGGTCTGGCACAGACTCAGCGGCCACCACGAGGATCACGCGTCGGTGCAGCAGGCGATGCCCGACGAGAAGACGATCGTGTCCGGGGCCGTGCGCACCGACTTCATCCTGTCGGCGGAGATCATGGTCATCTCGCTCAACGAGGTAGCCGACGAGGCGTTCGTGTCCCGGGCCATCATCCTCGCGGTCGTCGCGGTCGGGATCACCGTTCTCGTGTACGGCGTCGTCGGCCTGATCGTGAAGATGGATGACGTCGGGCTGTCGCTGTCGCAGCGCGCCGGCAAGAGGATCTCCCGGTTCGGCCACGGGCTGGTGAAGGCGATGCCGCGGCTGCTCACCGCGCTCACCGTCGTCGGGACCGCCGCCATGCTGTGGGTCGGCGGCCACATCATCCTGGTGGGCACCGACGAGCTGGGCCTGCACGCGATCTACGACGCCGTCCACCACCTCGAGGAGCTGGCGCACGAGGCCACCGGGGCCCTCGGCGGGGTCGTGGCCTGGCTGGTCAACACGGTCGCCAGCGCCCTCCTCGGGCTCGTCGTCGGCGTCGTGGTGGTGCTCGTCGGCAACCTCACCTGGCACCGGCGCAAGGCCCAGCCCGCCGGGGAGCCCGCGGGGCACTAGCCGGCGCGCGCGTGTGATCCGGATCGCAGCGCCGCGCCACCGGAGCCAGGGACAGTGGAGGGCATGGCACGGACGCAGCTCTCGCCGGAGCGCCGGCGGGCCGACCGCGCCCGGCTGGTCGAGGAGGTCGTCGACGTCCTCGTCATCGGCGGCGGGGTCACCGGCGCGGGCGCCGCGCTCGACGCCGCGAGCCGCGGGCTGTCGGTCGCGCTGCTCGAGGCGCGGGACTGGGCGGCCGGCACCTCCAGCCGGTCCAGCAAGCTGATCCACGGCGGGCTGCGCTACCTCGAGCAGTTGGCGTTCCCGCTGGTGCACGAGGCGCTGCAGGAACGGGCGCGCCTCGTCCAGACCATCGCCCCGCACCTGGTGACCCCGCTGCCCTTCCTGCTGCCGCTCACGGCGCCGGTCTGGCAGCGCGCGTACTTCGGCGCCGGCATCGCGCTCTACGACGTGCTCGGCGCCGCGCTGACCAGCGAGCGGGAGATCCCGACCCACCGGCACCTCTCCCGGCGGGCGACCCTGGCGGCCTTCCCGGGCCTGCGCGCCGACGTCGTCCGCGGGGCGATCCGCTACTGGGACGCCCAGGTCGACGACGCCCGGCACACGCTGGCCGTCGTCCGCACCGCCGCCGGATACGGCGCGCGGGTGCTCTCCAGCGCGCGGGTCGTGGGCCTGCTGCGGGACGGCGGGGGAGACAGGGCGCCGGTCGTCGGCGTGCACGCGGCCGACCTCACCGACGGCTCCACCTTCACCGTCCGGGCGCGCAGCGTGGTGGCCGCCACCGGCGTCTGGAGCGACGACATCGGGGCGATGCTCGGCGACTCCGCGCCCAGCCTGCGGGTGCGTGCCTCCAAGGGCGTGCACCTGGTGGTGCCCCGGTCGGCGGTCGACGGGGGTGTGGTGGGCGAGGGAAGGATGCCGCCGACCGGTCTGATCCTGCGGACGACGACGAGCGTGCTGTTCGTCATCCCGTGGGGCGAGCACTGGATCATCGGCACGACCGACACGCCGTGGAAGCTGGACCGTGCGCACCCGGCCGCGAGCAGTGCCGACATCGCCTACCTCCTCGACCAGGTCAACCGCGTGCTCACCCGGCCGGTCACCCCCGACCAGATCCTCGGCGTCTACGCGGGCCTGCGGCCCCTGCTCGCCGGCGAGTCCGACGAGACCAGCCGGCTGTCCCGCGAGCACGCCGTCGTCACGCCCGTGCCCGGGCTGGTGCTGGTCGCCGGCGGGAAGTACACGACCTACCGGGTGATGGCCGAGGACGCCGTCGACGCCGCGGCCGCGGGGTTGCCGGGCGTGCCCGCGTCGCGGACGGCGCACCTGCCGCTCGTCGGGGCCCGGGACTGGGCCCTCGTCCGCGACCGCGCCGCGGAGCTGGCGGCCGGAGCCGGGCTGCCGGAGGAGGCGGTCCGGCGACTGCTGCACCGGCACGGGGACAGGGTGAGCGATCTGCTCGACCTGGTGCGCGCCGACCCGGAGCTCGGTCGGCCGCTCGCCGGTGCTCCGGCCTACCTCGCCGCCGAGGTCGTCCACGCGGTCACCGCCGAGGGGGCGCTGCACCTCGACGACGTCCTGACCCGCCGGACGCGGGTGTCGATCGAGACCGGGCACCGCGGGGTGGAGTCGGCGCCGCAGGTGGCCGCGCTGATGGCCGGCCCGCTGGGCTGGGACGCCGAGCGGACCGAGCGCGAGGTCGAGCACTACACCGCGCGCGTGGCCGCCGAGCGCGAGTCGCAGCGCATGCCCGACGACCACACCGCCGACGCGGCCCGGCTCGGCGCGCCCGACGTGCGGGCCGCCGCGCCGGAGACCTCCCTCCTTGGAGGGTGATCCGCGTCCCGGTGGCCTCGGGGCGTACCCGCCGGTCGGGCGCGCACCGTAGCCTGACCTCGATGTGGCAGCTCAGCAACGGCGTGCGCTACTACCCGTGGGGTAGCCGGACGGTGATCCCGGAGCTCCTGGGGCTGCCCGTTCCGGCCGACCGGCCGCACGCCGAGCTGTGGGTGGGTGCCCACCCCGACGAGCCGAGCCTGCTTCCCGACGGCCGCCCGCTCAACGTGGCGATCGCGAGCGACCCGGAGGCGCTGCTCGGGCCGGCCGCGGTGGCACGCTTCGGCCCCCGGCTGCCGTTCCTGCTCAAGGTGCTGGCCGCCGACACGCCGCTGTCGTTGCAGGCGCACCCGACCACCGAGCAGGCGCAGGCCGGCTTCACCGCCGAGGAGGCCGCCGGCATCCCGCGGGACGATCCGACCCGCACCTTCAAGGACCCGTTCCACAAGCCGGAGCTGCTGCTCGCGCTGACCACCTTCGAGGCGCTGTGCGGCTTCCGGCCGGTCGAGGAGTCGCTGCACTGCCTGGCCAAGCTCCAGGTCCCCGACCTGAAGCCGACGATCGCCGCACTGGCCCGCGGCGGGCTGCAGGCCGCCATCCCGCAGCTGATCGCCCTGTCGGGCAAGCGCCGCACGGCGCTGGTGAGCGCGGTGGCCGAGGCTGCCTCCCGGTTCGTCGCCGCGCACGACCCGGAGTTCATCAACACCTACCGGTGGGCCGCCTCCCTGGCGACGACCTACCCCGGTGACGCCGGCGTCGTCATCTCGCTGATGTGCAACCACCTCAAGCTCGCCCCGGGCGAGGCCGTCTACCTGCCCGCCGGCAACCTGCACGCCTACCTGTCCGGCGCCGGCGTGGAGGTCATGGCCAGCTCCGACAACGTGCTGCGCGGCGGGCTCACCGCCAAGCACGTCGACCTGGCCGCGCTCATCGAGGTCCTCGACTTCTCCGACGGCAAGGTTCCGGTGCTCCACCCGGTGCTCGGGCCCGGCGGGCTGCGCTACCCGGTGCCGGTCGAGGACTTCGACCTCACCCGCTGCCAGCTCGGCACCGATCCCGGGACGCTGACCACCAGCGGCCCGCAGGTCGTGCTCTGCACCGAGGGCACCGCGGTGCTCGGGTCGGCCGACGGCGAGGTGACGCTGGGCAAGGGGCAGTCGGTCTTCGTGCCGGCCGGGGCCCCGGTCAGCGCTCGCGGCCCCGCCGTCCTCTACCGGGCGACCACCAACCTCCCCTGAGCACGGGTCACCCGATCGTCGTTCCTCCGGGTACCCTGGGTGACGGCACGAGCCCCGCCGAAGCCTCGGCATGCTCGCTCTCCCCGCCGTGCGCGGGGATCGCAGCGACCTTGCATCCCGACATCACGCGTCCGGCCTCGGAGCCGGGCCAACCCCTGGAGCGACAGTGACCCACGTACTGACCGACGGCGACTTCAAGGTCGCCGACCTCTCCCTCGCCGGCTTCGGCCGCAAGGAGATGCAGCTCGCCGAGCACGAGATGCCCGGCCTGATGGCGCTGCGCGCCGAGTACGGCGACGCGCAGCCCCTGGCCGGCGCCCGCATCGCCGGCTCGCTGCACATGACGGTGCAGACCGCCGTCCTCATCGAGACGCTGACCGCGCTGGGCGCCGACGTGCGCTGGGTCAGCTGCAACATCTTCTCCACGCAGGACCACGCCGCCGCGGCCGTCGTCGTGGGTGAGGGCACCCCCGAGCAGCCCGCCGGCGTCCCGGTGTTCGCCTGGAAGGGCGAGACGCTGGAGGAGTACTGGTGGTGCACGCAGCGCCTGTTCGAGTTCCGGGACTCCTCCGGCGAGGTCGTCGGCCCGAACATGCTGCTCGACGACGGCGGCGACGCGACCCTCCTGGTGCACCTCGGCACCCGCTTCGAGGGCGACGGCGTCGTCCCCGACACGACCGAGGCCGACTCCGAGGAGTACGGGGTCATCCTCGACGTCCTGCGCGGCACCCTCGCCGAGGACAAGGGCTACTGGACCCGCATCGGCCAGGCGATCAAGGGCGTCACCGAGGAGACCACCACCGGCGTCATGCGGCTCTACGAGCTCGCGCGCGACGGTCGCCTGCTCTTCCCGGCGATCAACGTCAACGACTCGGTCACCAAGAGCAAGTTCGACAACCTCTACGGCTGCCGCCACTCGCTGATCGACGGCCTCAACCGCGCCACCGACGTCATGATCGGCGGCAAGGTCGCCGTGGTCTGCGGGTACGGCGACGTCGGCAAGGGCTGCGCGGAGTCGCTGCGCGGCCAGGGCGCCCGCGTGATCGTCACCGAGATCGACCCGATCTGCGCGCTGCAGGCGGCGATGCACGGCTACGAGGTGACCACCCTCGACGAGGTCATCGGCAAGGCCGACATCATCATCACCACGACCGGCAACAAGGACATCATCAGCGCCGAGCAGCTCGGTCGGACCAAGCACCAGGCGATCATCGGCAACATCGGGCACTTCGACAACGAGATCGACATGGCCGGGCTGGCCCGCACGCCCGGCATCACCCGGACGACGGTCAAGCCGCAGGTCGACGAGTGGCGGTTCGCCGACGGCCACACGATCATCGTGCTCTCCGAGGGCCGGCTGCTGAACCTCGGCAACGCCACCGGGCACCCCAGCTTCGTCATGAGCGCCTCGTTCTCCAACCAGGTGCTCGCCCAGATCGAGCTGTGGAACAACCGGGCGGCCTACGAGGGCCAGACCCCGGGCGTCACCGTGCTCCCGAAGAAGCTCGACGAGCACGTCGCCCGGCTGCACCTCGACGCCCTCGGCGTCAAGCTCACCGAGCTCACCAAGGTGCAGGCCGACTACATCGGCGTCCCGGTCGAGGGTCCGTTCAAGAGCGACCACTACCGCTACTGAAAGAGGACCCCGCTGCCCCCCCAGCCTTCGCAAGCTCAGGCCGGGACCCTGCAGCGGGGCCGTTCCATCAGTCGTCCGGGAGAGCGGCTCACCCTGATGGGTGGGCCGCTTTCCTTGCCTGACAGCGCAGAATGGGCCCCGTGCCACCCACCGCTCCCCAGAACGGGCCCAGTCGCGGCCGTGTCCTGGTCGTCGACGACGACGCCGCCCTCGCGGAGATGCTCGGCATCGTGCTGCGCCGCGAGGGGTACGAACCGGCGTTCGTCTCCGACGGCAACCGCGCAGTCGGCGTCTTCCAGCAGACCCGACCCGACCTGGTGCTCCTGGACCTGATGCTGCCCGGCCGCAACGGCCTGCAGATCTGCCAGGACATCCGCACCCAGTCGACGGTGCCGATCGTCATGCTGACGGCCAAGGGGGACACGATCGACGTCGTCCAGGGCCTCGAGGCCGGCGCCGACGACTACGTCACCAAGCCGTTCAAGCCGGTGGAGCTGGTGGCGCGCGTGCGCGCCCAGCTGCGCCGGGGGGAGACGGGGCAGGCGGAGAACCTGGCCATCGGGGACGTCCAGATCGACGTTCCCGCGCACCAGGTCACCCGGGACGGCGTCCCGATCGCGCTGACGCCGCTGGAGTTCGACCTGCTGGTCGCCCTGGCCCGCAAGCCGCGCCAGGTGTTCACCCGGGAGCTGCTGCTCGAGCAGGTGTGGGGCTACCGGCACGCCGCGGACACCCGGCTGGTGAACGTGCACGTGCAGCGGCTGCGCGCCAAGATCGAGCGCGACCCCGAGAAGCCCGAGGTCGTGCTGACCGTGCGCGGGGTGGGTTACAAGGCGGGCCCCCCGTGAGTCGTGCCGCTGCGGCCGCGGCCGCGGTGACAATGGGGTCGTGACCCGGACGGACCTGCCACCCGGCGACGTCGCGTCCCCGACGTCGCCGGAGCCCGCGCGGCCGTCCCGTCGCGCGGCCGGCCTGCGGCGTCTGCGCGGGGCCGCGGGCGGTCGCGTGCGCGACGGCCAGCGGCGCGCCCGTCGGGGGCTGCGCCGGTTCGCCGCCCGCGCCGTGCACACCTGGCGCTCGTCGCTGCAGATCCGCATCGGCGCGATCACCATGATCGTGGCCGGCACCGTCGTGGTCATCGTCAGCCTGGTGCTGTTCAGCCAGATCCGCGACCAGCTCCTCCGCGTGAAGCGGCAGGCCGCGATCGACCAGGCGCAGAACGGGGTCCTCTACGCTCAGAGCCAGGTGGCGGGCATCGCCACCGGCGACGCCGCCAGCGTCCGCACGGCCCTGGACCGCACCGTGACCCAGCTGCTCAACCGCGGCGGCGCGGCCGGCGACTTCGACGTCGCCATGGTCTACCGGACCGGCAGCCGCGAGACTCCGGCCGAGAGCAGCCGGTTCATCCTGGGCGCCCTGCCGGCCGACATGCGCGCCGACGTCGACAACGGCGGCCAGTCCTGGAAGTACCACCTCATGCCCGACCGGGACCGGGAGCTGCAGCCCTCGCTGCTGATCGGCGCCCCCGTGGTCGCCGACTCGCCCGGCGCCGAGCAGATCGAGCTGTACTACGTCTTCCCGCTGGTCCAGGAGGAGGAGAGCCTCTTCCTGATCCGCAGCACCGTGATCATCAGCGGGGTGGCGCTCACCCTGTTCGTCGTCGGCATCGGCGTGATGGTCACCCGGCTGGTGGTCGACCCGGTCCGCCGGGCGGCGGGCACCGCGCAGCAGCTCGCCGAGGGGCAGCTCGAGCAGCGGATGACCGTGCGCGGCGAGGACGACCTCGCCCGGCTGGCGACCAGCTTCAACGCGATGGCCGACAGCCTGCAGCGGCAGATCACGCAGCTGGAGGGGCTCTCCCAGCTGCAGCAGCGGTTCACCTCCGACGTCTCCCACGAGCTCCGGACCCCGCTGACCACCGTGCAGATGGCGGCCGACGTGCTGCACGAGGCCCGGGGCGACTTCCCGCCGCACGTGGCCCGGTCCGCGGAGCTGCTGCGCGCCGAGCTGGACCGCTTCGAGAGCCTGCTCACCGACCTGCTGGAGATCAGCCGGTACGACGCCGGCGCGGCCGTCCTCGACTCCGAGCCCAGCGACCTCGGCGCGATCGTCGCCCGGGTGGCCGCGGGCATGTACTCGCTGGCCGAGCGGCACGACTGCGAGCTGGTGGTCAACCGGCCCGACGAGGACGTCATCGCCGAGGTCGACGCCCGCCGGGTGGAGCGCATCCTGCGCAACCTGGTCGGCAATGCGGTCGAGCACGGCGCCGGCCACCCCGTGGAGATCACCCTCGCGGCCAACAAGACGGCGGCCGCGGTGACGGTGCGCGATCTCGGGGTGGGCCTGAGCTCGGCCGAGGCGCAGCACGTCTTCGACCGGTTCTGGCGGGCCGACCCGTCCCGCGTGCGCACCGTGGGGGGTTCGGGACTGGGCCTGTCGATCAGTCTCGAGGACGCCCGACTGCACGGGGGCTGGCTGCAGGTATGGGGGCAGCCGGGCGCCGGCGCCCAGTTCCGGCTCACCCTGCCGCTGGTCGCCGGCGGCGACCTGACCGGCTCACCGCTGCCGCTGCGCCCCACCCTGCTGCGCCCGCGTCCACCGGGGGCACCCTCGTGACCCGCCGCTCCGGGCGGCTCGCGGTGCTCGCCGCCCTGGTCGCGCTGCTACCCGGTCTGGTGGCCTGCTCGACGGTGCCGGAGGAGTCGGCGACGGTGCAGATCACCCAGGCCCCGCAGCGCCCACCCGAGGACGTCGGCATCGAGCCGCGGCCACCCGAGGCGGGGGCCACCACGGAGGAGATCGTCCGCGGGTTCATCGAGGCCGCCGCGAGCACGCTGGCCGGGCACCCGGTGGCCCGGCAGCACCTGACCGAGCAGGCGGCCGAGTCGTGGTCGGACGAGGCCGGGATCTCGGTGATCAGCCCGAGCTTCGCCGTCGTCACCGGGGACGAGGGCTCGGTGACAGTCACTGCGGACCTGGTGGGCACGGTCGACCAGCGCGGCATCTTCGCCGTGGGCGGGACCGGGGAGTTCACGCGGGTGTTCAACCTCGAGGAGGTCGAGGGGGAGTGGCGGATCAGTAACCCGCCCGACGGGCTCATCCTGCTGCAGCCGGACTTCGAGCGGCTCTACCACCGCCGGCAGGCCTACTTCCTCGACCCGACCGTCCAGCGGGTGGTGCCCGACCCGCGCTACCTGATCACCGGGGACGCGCAGCCCACGGTGCTGGTCCTCCAGCTCCTGGCGGGCCCGTCGTCGTCGCTGGCCGCAGGCGTCCGCAATCCGCTGGCCGGCGTGCAGCTGCGCAGCACGATCACCGTCGCGGGGCAGACGGCGGTCGTCGACCTGACCGGTCTGGACACCGAGCCCGCGCCGCTGCTGGAGGAGATCTCGCCGCAGCTGGTCTGGACGCTGACGCAGCTGCCCGGGATCAGGTCGGTCGAGGTCCGTGTCGACGGAGACGCGGTCCGGCTGGACGGGGCGCCGGCGGAGCAGACCACGGAGAACTGGGCGTCCTTCGATCCCGACGCCGTCCCGGTCGACGGGGTGGGCCACTACATCGACAACGGCGCGCTCCGCGTGGTGACCGAGGGGGTGTCGGTCCAGACTCCCGCGGGTGACGGCCGGTACGGCCTGGCGTCGGCGGCCGTGAAGGCCGAGCCGCGCACCGGGGAGCTGTCGTTCCTCGTCGGTGTCCGCACCGTCGACGGCCGGGCGCAGCTGCTCGCGGGTCCCTACGACGGCAACCTGGCCGTCGTGCTCGACGAGGCAACGCTCACCGCCCCCACCGTGGCCGCCACCCGGTCCGAGGCCTGGGTGGTCCGCAACGGCACGGAGATCGTCCGGGTGCCGGCCGGCGCGTCCCCGCTGCCGGTCGACGCGCCGACGTTGCCCGGGCTGGGCCGCACCGACGTGCTCGAGCTCTCGCCGGACGGCGTCCGAGCGGCGGTCGTCGTCGACAGCACCCTCTACGTCGGCACCGTGGTGCGGACCGAGGGCGGCAGCGTGGTGCTCCGCGACCTGCGCGCCATCGCGCCATCGCTCTCGCAGGTCGTCGACGTCGCCTGGCGGGACAGCGCGCAGCTGCTGGTGCTCGCCGGCGACGCGGGCGAGGACCGCACCGACCCCTACACGGTCGGCGTCGACGGCTGGGGGCTCGACGACGTCTCGACGTCCGGGCTGCCGACTCAGCCCACGTCGGTCGCCGCGGCGCCCGCGCGGCAGCCGCTGGTGAGCGCCGGCAACACGATCTGGCAGCTGGCCGGCGGCACCTGGGTGACCCTCGAGCGCGGCGCCGAGCCGCGGCCGGGCACCGCACCCTTCTTCCCCCTCTGATCGGGGACCCCGTCGTCCCCAGCCCTCGTGAGCTCGGGTCGGGCCCCGGGACGCGGCCATAGGCTGGCCGGGTGGACGGCGGGTGGCTAGGTGCTCTCGCCGACCTGCTGATGCCGCGCACGTGTGCCGGCTGCGGGCTCCCCGGATCGGTCCTCTGCGCGCGCTGCGCCGCGCTGCTGGCGCAGCCGCGACCGGCCTCGCCGCGGCGGTTCCCCGACGGGTTCCCGCCCGCCGCGGCCGCGGGCGCCTATGCCGGTCCGGTGCGCCCGGCGCTGATCGCGTTCAAGGAGCGCGGCCGGGCCGAACTGGCCGCGCCGCTCGGCGCTGCGCTGGCGCTCGCCGTGGCCGCCGTCGTCACCGCCGCCGGCCCCGGCCTGGCCCGGCCGGTGCTGCTGGTGCCGGTGCCGAGCACGCCGGCGGCGGTGCGGGTCCGGGGGCGCGACCACGTGCGGGAACTGGCCCGCCGCGCCGAGGCCGAGCTCCGGGCGGCGGGGCTGGACGCGCGGACGACGAGGCTGTTGCGGCGGCGCGGCCGGGTGCGCGACTCGGCGGAGCTGTCGGCGGCCGCGCGCCGGGCCAACCTGGCCGGCAGCTTCGTCGTCGACATCCGTCGCGCCGGGGTGCCGCGGGGCGCGCTGCTGGTGGTCGTCGACGACGTCGTCACCAGTGGCGCCACCCTCACCGAGGCAGCGGGGGCGCTGACGCGGGTCGTCGAGGGCCCCGAGCCGGTGCTCGCGGCGGTCGTCGCTGCGACCCCGAAACGGCCGTAATTCCTGCTACCGGGCGTCACCTGCACGTTGTCCGGCGACACGCCTGGGGACGTCCGGTCGGGCTGCCGGGCCGACTGTCGGACGCGAGCACGAGGGACTAGCGTCGAAGCGACCTACAACCCGTCAAACCGGGAGGTCTCATGGAGATCGTGGTCCGCGGTCGCAACGTCGAAGTTCCCGAGCACTACCGTCAGCACGTCGAGGACAAGATCGGTCAGGTCGACCGGTTCGACGGCAAGCTCAAGATCCTGCGGGTGGACGTGGAGCTCTTCCACGAGAAGAACCCGCGCCAGTCCGCCCACTGCCAGCGCGTCGAGATCACGCTGCGCGGCAAGGGCCCGGTCGTGCGGGCCGAGGCCGACGGGGCCGACTTCTACGAGGCGCTCGACCTGGCCACCGGCAAGTTGGAGAACCGGCTCCGCCGGGCAGCCGACCGCCGACGAGTGCACCACGGCCGGCGCACGCCGCAGAGCGTCCGGATGGCCGAGAACTCCGCCGAGCTCGGCGTCGAGGGCGCCCTGGATCTCGACCGCAAGCTCGCCGAGGGTCCGCACGTGACCGACCTCGACGAGCACCTGCCCGGGCGGGTCGTGCGCGAGAAGCAGCACCCGGCCACCCCGATGACCGTCGACCAGGCCCTCCACGAGATGGAGCTGGTCGGCCACGACTTCTATCTCTTCCAGTGCGCCGATACCGGCCAGCCGACGGTCGTCTACCGCCGGCACGCCTACGACTACGGGCTCATCCGGTTGACCGATGTGCCGCTCAACGGCGACGCCGCGCACGCGCCCAAGCACGCGGCCGAGGCCGTACCGGCGACGTCCTGACCTGACGAGGGGCCGGGGGCGCGGCACCGCCGCGTCCCCGGCCTCCGTCATCCGCCGGCCAGCCGGCCGAAGAGCACGGCGTCGCCCCGGCCGCCGTCCCGGTACTCCAGGCAGCTGCGGACGACGCCCTCCTGCGTGAACCCCGCCCGCCGTGCCACCGCCTGCGAGGCGGTGTTCTCGACGTCGGTGAACAGGTGCACCCGCGCCGCCCCCCGGTCGAGCGCCCACTGCGCCAGGCCACCGGCGGCCTCCGACGCGTAGCCCTGACGGCGGGCCCAGGGCGCGACCCAGTAGCCGACCTCCGGTCCGAGCCGGCCGGTGGTCAGCGCGTGCAGGCCGCACGACCCGACGAACTCGCCGTCGACGTCGATCGCGCAGCCGAGGTCGGTGCCCGCCGCCCGGCCGCGCGGCGCGATCCCGGTGACGAAGTCCGCGGCCGCCTCCCGCGTGTACGGCGAGGGCAGCGCCGTCAGCCAGCGCTGCAGGTCGGGGTGCTGGCAGGCGCGGTACACCGGGTCGACGTCCTCCGGGCGGTACGGGCGCAGCAGGAGGCGCTCGGTGCGCACCACCTCGGTGGTCAGGTCGATGCCGGAGAAATCCACAGGCTCATCATGGCCCCGTCCCGGGTCCCGCCCTGAGCCTGCGAAGGGTGGGGAGGACGGGGTCCTCTCTCACGCGTTGCCGAGGATCCGGTCGACCGAGATCTCGACGACCACGCGGGCCGGGTTCTCCCGCGGCTGCCGGTAGCGCCGGGCGTAGCGCTCGACGGCGTCGGCGACCGACGCCGCGTCGTCGCGCACCACCGCCGTCCCCTCGAGCGTCGTCCAGCGCCGCCCCTCGACCTGGCAGACCGCGACGCGGGCCTGGCCGGCCCGCACGTGGCGGGCCTTCGCCGACGTGCCGGAGGTGATCACCCGGGCCGTGCGGCTCGCCGCGTCGAAGGTGACCCCGACCGGGACCACGTGCGGGCTGCCGTCGGCGCGCAGGGTGGTCAGCGTCGCCAGATGGCGCTCGGTGAGGAACTCCAGCAGCCCCGCGGGGAGGTCGGTGAGGTCGTAGGCCACGTCGGCAGGCTACGGATGGGCCCGGTGACACCATCGGCCGTCGCGTGCCGCCTACGCTGGGGGCGTGGTGTTCCAGAAACTGCTCCGTGCCGGCGAGGGCAAGCTCCTCCGACGTCTCTCCAAGATCGCCGACGCGGTCGAGTCGCTCTCCGACGAGACCGCCGAGCTGACCGACGCGGAGCTGCGGGCCAAGACCGACGAGTTCAAGGAGCGGTACGAGGACGGCGAGTCGCTGGACTCACTGCTCCCCGAGGCGTTCGCCGTCGTCCGCGAGGCGGCCACCCGCACCCTGGGGCAGCGGCACTACCGCGTGCAGATCATGGGCGGCGCCGCCTTGCACCTGGGCAACGTGGCGGAGATGAAGACCGGTGAGGGCAAGACCCTGACCGGGGTCCTCCCGGCCTACCTCAACGCGCTCGCCGGCAACGGCGTGCACGTGGTCACCACCAACGACTACCTCGCCTCGCGCGACGCCGAGTGGATGGGCCGGGTGCACCGGTTCCTCGGGCTGACCGTGGGCACGATCGTGTCGGGTCAGGCGCCGCCGGTGCGCCGCGAGCAGTACCTCTGCGACATCACGCACGGCACGAACAACGAGTTCGGCTTCGACTACCTGCGCGACAACATGGCGTGGAGCAAGGCCGACCTGGTCCAGCGGGGCCACTTCTACGCGATCGTCGACGAGGTCGACTCGATCCTCATCGACGAGGCCCGCACCCCGCTGATCATCAGCGGGCCCGCCGAGCAGAGCGCCAAGTGGTACGGCGAGTTCGCCCGGATCGCGCCGCTGCTGAAGAAGGACGTCCACTACGAGGTGGAGGAGGCCAAGCGCACGGTCGCCATCACCGAGGAGGGCGTGGAGTTCGTCGAGGACCAGCTCGGCATCGACAACCTCTACGAGGCGGTCAACACCCCGCTCATCGGCTACCTCAACAACGCGCTGAAGGCCAAGGAGCTCTTCCACCGCGACCAGCAGTACATCGTCAGCAACGGCGAGGTGCTCATCGTCGACGAGTTCACCGGCCGCGTGCTGGCCGGGCGCCGCTACAACGAGGGCATGCACCAGGCCATCGAGGCCAAGGAGAAGGTGAAGATCAAGGACGAGAACCAGACGCTCGCCACGATCACCCTCCAGAACTACTTCCGGCTCTACGAGAAGCTCGCCGGCATGACCGGTACGGCCTCCACCGAGGCCGCCGAGCTGCACCAGACCTACAAGCTGGGCGTCGTCCCGATCCCCACGAACAAGCCGATGGTCCGCAAGGACCAGTCCGACGTCATCTACAAGACGGAGAAGGCCAAGTTCGACGCGGTCGTCGACGACATCGCCGAGCGCCACGAGGCCGGCCAGCCGGTGCTGATCGGCACGGCGAGCGTCGAGAAGTCCGAGCTGCTCGCGAAGTTCCTGCTCCGGCGCGGCATCCCGCACGAGGTGCTGAACGCGAAGAACCACGCGCGCGAGGCGCACATCGTCGCCCAGGCCGGTCGGCTGGGCGGCGTCACGGTGTCGACCAACATGGCCGGCCGCGGCACCGACATCCAGCTCGGCGGCAACCCCGAGTTCATCGCCGACGAGGCACTGAAGGCCCGGGGACTGTCTCCGACGGAGACGCCGGAGGAGTACGAGGCCGCCTGGGACGACGCCCTCGAGGCGGCCCAGGAGCAGGTGAAGGCCGAGCACGAGGAGGTCGTCGACGCCGGCGGCCTGTACGTGCTGGGCACCGAGCGGCACGAGAGCCGGCGCATCGACAACCAGCTGCGCGGCCGGTCGGGCCGTCAGGGCGACCCGGGGGAGTCGCGGTTCTACCTCTCCCTCGGCGACGACCTGATGCGCCGGTTCAACGGGCCGATGCTCGAGGGGATGATGAACACCCTCCGGGTGCCCGACGACCAGCCGATCGAGTCGAAGATGGTCAGCCGCGCGATCCGCTCGGCGCAGACGCAGGTCGAGCAGCAGAACTTCGAGGTCCGCAAGGACGTCCTCAAGTACGACGAGGTGCTCAACCGCCAGCGCACCGTCATCTACGACGAGCGGCGCAAGGTGCTCGAGGGCGCCGACCTGCACGTGCAGATCCAGTCGATGGTCGACGACGTGATCAGCGCCTACGTCGACGGCGCCACCGAGACCGGTTACGCCGAGGACTGGGACCTCGAGCAGCTCTGGACCGGCCTGAAGGCCCTCTACCCGGTCGGGATCACCGTCAAGGAGCTCCTCCAGAAGGAGGCCGACGGCGACCAGTCGGCGCTGTCGGCCGAGAGCCTGAAGTCCGAGCTGCTCGACGACGTGCACCGCGCCTACGAGGAGCGCGAGACCAAGCTCGGCTCGGAGGTCATGCGCGAGCTCGAGCGGCGGGTGCTGCTGTCGGTCATGGACCGCAAGTGGCGCGAGCACCTCTACGAGATGGACTACCTGCGGGCCGGCATCCACTTGCGCGCGATGGCCAACCGTGACCCGGTCGTGGAGTACCAGCGCGAGGGCTACGACATGTTCATGGCCATGCTCGACGGCATCAAGGAGGAGTCCGTCGGCTTCCTGTTCAACCTCGAGGTGAAGACCAAGGAGGAGCAGGAGGCCGAGGCCAAGGCCAAGCAGGACGAGGCCGAGGCGGCGGCTCTCGCGGCCGCCCAGGCCGGGACGGCGAAGGTGCTGGCCCGCAGGGCGGCGGAGGAGAAGGCGAAGGCTGCCGCGGCGGGTGACGGCGCGAGGACGGCGCCGAAGCAGGCGTCGGCCCGGAAGTCGGCACCTGCCGCTGCCGCGCCGGTCGCGGAGCCCGCGACGCCGTCGGGCACGGGGCCGCAGCTCGCGGTCAAGGGCCTCGACGCGCCGAAGACCTCGCCGGACCAGCTCAGCTACTCGGCTCCGACGCTCGACGCCTCCCCGAAGGAGAGCGGCACGGCCAAGGCGGCGAAGTCGGCCACGGTGACGGGCACCAAGGAGACACCGCGCAACGCGCCCTGCCCCTGCGGTTCGGGCAAGAAGTACAAGCAGTGCCACGGGGCGCCGGGCCGCTGACGCCGCTCGACTACCGCTTCGGGGGTGTTCCTCCCGCACCAGGGGTTCTGCAGAACCCCGGGGGCGCGAGGAACGCCCCCGAGCCGGTTCCGCCCTCAGCCGATCTGTAGCGCGGTGCACCGCCAGCGCCCGTCGATGCCTTCGAGGCGAGCGGCGACCGCGTGCGCGCGACCGGCCCGCCGTGCCACCGCGCTGACCTCGGCGACCCCGTCCACCGGCTCGCAGACGTGGACGTGCCCGACGAACAGCGGCGAGGCGCCCTCGGCGCACCACTGAGGACGACGTCCTCCGGCCAGCGCGGCGAAGACGCCCGGCGAGGTCAGCGGCTGCACCTGGGCGAGTGGTCGGCGCCCCGCGAGCGTCTCCAGGGTGAGCGTGATGAGCCGCCGTCCGGCCGCGCCGGGGTCGGGCAGATCGCTGCGCGAGGACAGCGTCGGGCCGAACTCGGCCGCGTCGGGGTCCTGCTGGGTCATCACCCGGGGCCGGGGACCGGGCCGGTGCATCCGGCGGGGGACGGGGACCCCCGGGAGGACGAGGCGGAGCGGCCGGGGTTCCACGAGCGGCGGCTGCGGCGTGCGGACGACGACCAGCCGCAGCGCCGGGCGCGCGGCTGTCGTGACCTCCGGGTGGGGGCTGGCGGTCATTCGGACTCCTCGGGGTGGGCAGGGGGGTGGATCGGGGCGGTCCGCCGGCTCACGGCGTCGCCGGGGGCCGGAGAGCCTGGCCGGGCAGGATCAGGTCGGGCTCGGGGCCGATGACGTCGGCATTGGCCGACCACCAGGCGTGCACGGCGGCGGCGACGTCGGCGGTCGCGGGTTCGGGTCCCGATCGCCGCAGTGCGTCCTCCGCGATGTCCCAGAGGCAGTCACCGGCGACCACGACGTGCGCACCGGGTGTCTCGCCGCCGGGCCGGTCGGGGACCGCGGTGCCATCGGCCGAGGGCCAGTCGGGGACCGCGGTGCCATCGGCCGAGGGCCAGTCGGGGACCGCGGTGCCGTCGGCAGACGGCCAGTCCGGGACCGCGAGCCGACTGGCAGCTGCCGGGCCGGGGTTCGGGCCGGTTGGCGTGCCGGCGAGGGCGGGGGCCGCGACGCCCAGGCCGAGACCCAGTCCGAGTGCCAGGGCGGCGCCGCGGCGGGCACCGGCGGGCAGGACGGCACGGAGGAGCAGCCGCGCCGCAGCCCCCGCCAGCCCCGGAGCGGCTGAGGCCGCGGTGAGCGCAAGGCCCAGTGCGCCCCATGCCCAGACGCACCAGGCGGCCAGGCCGGCCGCTGACAGCAGCAGCGCATCGGCTCCGGCGGTGTCGACGGTGCGCTGGGGAGTGCTCAGCGCGGCAGCGATCTCACCCGGGGCCGGCGTGACCCCGCTCAGGAGCAGGGCGACGGCGGCCATCCCGGCGCTGGTGAGCGCGAGTCGACGAACGGACATGACCCCTCCTCTGCGATGACGGATGCAGATGAAAGCAAGCAAATGCATCCAAACGCAAGTCAACGAGTGCATCTAGGCTGCTGGCAGGAGGTGGTCACGTGCGGTGGCAGCAGTTGTTCGCCGACCTGCAGGCGCAGTTCGAGGAGGAGGAGAGCGGGGCCGAGCGCGCCGAGGTGGCCTCTCGGGCGCGTGCCGAGATCGGGGGCCTCCGGCTGGCCGACCGCCTGCGCGGTGCGACCGGGACGCCGCTGTCGCTGCACTGCGGCGGGGCCGGTCGTGTGAGCGGCGTCCTGCTCGACGTCGGGACGGACTGGCTGCTGCTCGAGGACGATCTCGGCCGCGAGGTGCTCCTGGCCACGGCGGCGGTGCGATCAGTGGCAGGCCTCGGCCGGCGGACCGTGACCGCCGAGGACGCCGGGCCGGTGCGGGCTCGGCTGGACCTACGCCGGGCGCTGCGAGGCCTGGCCCGCGACCGGGCCGTCGTGCAGGTCGTGCTCGACGACGGCGTCGCCCTCTCGGGCACGGTGGACCGCGTGGGTGCGGACTACGTCGAGCTGGCCGAGCACGCGGTCGACACCCCGCGGCGGGCGGAAGCGGTCCAGGGCGTGCGGGCCGTGGTCATCGCAGCGGTGGCGATCGTCCGCACCGTGACGCCGGGGATCTGAGCCCCGCCGGCTGACCGTCGTTCAGGCCGGGGCGTCGGCCTCGTCGGTCTCCGGAGCGACCGCCGGTTCGGCAGGCAGCGTTCCGGCCCGCGCCTCGGCGTACTTCTGCTGGATGAAGCGTTCGAGCTCGTCGACCTCGACGCGCCACTGACCGCGGCCGCCGATCTGGATCGCGATCAGCTCCTTGCGCCGGACGAGCGCGTACGCCTGCGACCACGAGACGTTGAGGATCTCCGCGACGTCGTCGAGGGTCAGGAAGCGGGGCGTGGGCATCGGGTCGTCTCCGTCCTCTCGGGGTCAGTCTGGCAGCCCGGTCGGTGGAACGTGGCAACTGTCCACACCCGAACGTGTGGACGGCGAGTGCGAGCGACTGCGTTCATGACGCATCATCTGCATCCGATCGCCGTCAACGAGCGGCAACAGGACGCGACCGAGAGGTCGTCGCCGGACCAGAGAAGGAGCGCCGTGACCGCCGTCCGCACTCCCGTTGCGCCGACGCCGGCCGAGACGACGGCGGGACCTGTGCCGCGCCGGGTGCGGCCGCCGCGCTGGCTCGACCTCCGGCTCGTGCTCGGCGTGCTGCTGGTCCTCGGTTCGGTCCTGCTCGGCGCCCGCGTCGTGAGCGCGGCCGACGCCACCGTGCCGGTGTGGGCGGTCGCCGAGGACCTCGCTGCCGGTACGGAACTGGCGGCCGGCGACCTCGTCGCCGTCGACGTCCGCCTCGACAGCACGGCCGACGCCTACCTGTCGACCAGCACGCGGCCCGAAGGGCGGACGCTCGCACGCGCCGTGCGGGCCGGCGAGTTGCTGCCGCGCTCGGTGCTCGAGGAGCCGGCCGAACTGGTCCAGGTGGCGCTGCCGGTCCAGGCCGGCTACGTGCCACCGAGTCTCGAGCGGGGTCAGCTCGTCGACGTGTACGCGCTCGCGGATCCCGCCGCGGGCGCCTCCGCGGACGCCGACGGCAGCGTCACCCTCGTCGTGGAGGACGCGCCGGTGCAGGCGCTGTCGGGGCGCAGCGACGGGGTGCTCTCGACGCCCACCACGACGGTGCAGGTCGTCGTCGCCGTGCCCGCCGGGGAGGCCGACGAGGTGCTGGCGTCGATCGGCGGACGGCCGTTGGTGGTCGTCGTCCACGAGTCGGTGGACCAGGACCCGGCCGGCTGATGGCTCTGCAGGTGTTCACGGCCGTCACCGGTGCGGCGTGGGAGTCGGAGCTCGTGGGGGCGCTCGACCGTGCCGATCACGGCGTCACCGTCGTCCGTCGCTGTGTCGACGTCGCCGAGCTGCTGGCCGCCGCCGCCACGGGCACGGGGCAGGCGGCGCTGCTGTCGGCCGAGCTGCGCCGGCTCGACGTCGACGCCGTGGCCCGGCTCGACGCCGCCGGGGTGGCCGTGGTCGGGCTGGTGGAACCGGGCGACGAGCGTGCCGCCGGGCGGCTGCGCCAGTTGGGCGTGCACATCGTCCTGCCGGCCGACGCCGAACCGGAGGTGATCGCTCGGGCGCTCCGGGACGCCGTGGCAGGGGGCGCGAGCCGCACCCGTGACGTGGCCGACCCGGCGGCGGCCCTGCCGCGGCTGGGCGTGCCGGCCGACCCGGTCGACCGTCCGGCCGGCCGCGGGCGGGTCGTCGCGGTGTGGGGACCGACCGGTGCGCCCGGTCGCACGACGGTCGCCGTCGGCCTGGCCGACGAAACCGCTCGGCTCGGGGTCTCGACCCTGCTGTTGGACGCCGACGTCTACGGGGGAGTCATCGCCCAGGTCCTGGGTCTGCTGGACGAGTCCCCGGGGATCGCCGGCGCCGCACGGCAGGCGTCGGCGGGCAGCCTCGACGGTGACGCCCTGGTGCGGCTGGCCTGGGCGGTGCGCCCCCAGCTGCGGGTGCTGACCGGGCTGGCGCGTGCGGACCGGTGGCCCGAGCTGCGCCCGAGGGCGGTCACGGCGGTGCTCGAGGAGGCGCGACGTCTGGCAGACGTGATCGTCGTGGACTGCTCGTTCAGTCTCGAGGACGACGAGGAGCTGTCGTTCGACACCGCCGCCCCCCGCCGGAACGGGGTCACGCTGGCCGTGCTCGAGGCCGCCGACACGGTGCTCTGCGTGACCGGTGCCGACCCCGTGGCGCTGCAGCGGAGCATTCGCGGGCTCGACGACCTGCGGGACGCGCTGCCCGACGTGGACCCCCTGGTCGTCGTCAACCAGGTGCGCCCTGGCCCGGTGCCCGGGGATCCGCGCCGGGAGATCGCGGAGGCGCTGGAGCGTTTCACCGGCCGGGAGGTGCGCTTCTTCCTGCCCGCGGACCGGCGGGCGACCGACGCCGCGTTGGCGTCCGGCCGCACCCTCGCCGAGGTGGCCGCGTCGTCGCCGTTGCGGGCGGAGCTCCGGGCGATGGCGGCGACGCTCGCCGGGGTGGCGATGCCGGCCGTGCAGCGGCGAGGCCGCCGGATGCGCAGAGCCGGCTGACCGTGGCTGTCGACGGTCCGCCGGGCCGCCGTACCGTGAGCCCCCCGCCCCGAAGGAGATCGATGGCCGAGCGGCTCAGCACTCTGGACTCGTCGTTCCTGTACCTGGAGGAGCCGGGGACGCCCATGCACGTGGGCGGGGTGCTGATCCTGGAGGCGCCGACCGGGGGCGTCGAAGCGCTCGCCGATCTGATCAAGGCGCGGCTCTCGCTGGTGCCGCGCTACCGGCAGCGGGTGGCGGAGGTGCCCGGGCATCTGGCCAATCCGGTGTGGGTCGACGACCCCGACTTCGATCTCGACTACCACGTCCGGCGCTCGGGCCTGCCACGTCCGGGCACCGAGGCGCAGCTGCTGGACCTGGTGTCCCGGCTCACGGCGCGGCCGCTCGATCGGCGGCGCCCGCTGTGGGAGGCCTACCTGATCGAGGGTCTCTCGGGTGGGCGGGTCGCGGTCGTGACGAAGACGCACCCCGCGCTGGTCGACGGGCTCAGTGCCATCGACATCGGGCAGGTGCTGCTCGACGTCGCCCCGGACGCGCCCGCGCCCGAGCCCGGGGAGTGGCGACCACGACGGGCCCCGAGCGGTCCGGAGCTGGTGCTGCAGGCGCTCGACGACTACGTGCGGCGCCCCTCGTCCATCATCGACGCGGTGCGGGGAGCCGTGAGCGACGTCCGGGCCACGGCTGCGCGGGTCAGCGGTTCGGCGGGCGGGCTGCTCCGCACGGCGCGCTCGGCGATCCTGCCCGCACCGCACAGCCCCCTGAACGCGCCGATCGGCGGACAGCGGCGCGTCGCGGTGGCCCGCGCGGAGCTCGACGAGCTCAAGGAGGTGCGCAAGCTCTACGGCGGCACCGTCAACGACGTCCTGCTCACCGTGGTCACCGGCGCGCTGAGGGAGTGGCTGCTCTCCCGCGGTGAGCCGGTGCTGGCCGGAACCTCGGTGCGCGCGCTCGTGCCGGTGTCGCTGCAGGACGACGACACGGCCGAGGGCAATCGGGTCTCGTCCTACCTGGTCGACCTGCCCGTCGGCGAACCCAACCCGCGCGTGCGTCTGACCCGGCTCAGCTACGCGATGCGCGGGGTCGCGGCGCACGGCCAGTCGGTCGGCGCGGACAGCCTCATCGCGCTCACCGGCTTCGCGCCGCCCACCCTGCATGCCCTGGGAGCCCGGGCGGCACGTGGCCTCTCGCGGCGCCTGTTCAACCTGGTCGTCACCAACGTGCCCGGCCCCCAGGTGCCGCTGTACGCGGCGGGCAGCCAGATGCTCGAGGTGTTCCCGGTGGTGCCGCTGGCCCGCGGGCAGGGCCTGGCGATCGGCATGACGAGCTACGACGGGCGCGTGTTCTTCGGGCTCAACGCCGACCTGGACACGGTCGGCGACGTCGACGTCCTGGCCGACCTGCTCGAGCAGGAGGTCGCCGAACTGGTGGAGTCGACCCGCTGACCTGACGCGGGCCGGGTGCCCGCGGGCGGGCGCGTTACCGTCGCCGTTCCATCGACGAGAGGGGTCAGCCGCGTGCGCGTCTACCTGCCTGCGACGACGACGGTGCTGCGGCGCCTGGTGGACGAGGGGCAACTGGCCGGCCCGCACACCGCCTTCGCGGTCACGCCGCAGCTGCGCCGGTTCTACGCGGTGAGCGACGCCGACGCCGACACCGAGGAACTGGAGTACGCGGCCCTGCTCGCCGCGGCGCGGGCCAGCCTGCGCCTTCTCGACGTCGACCCCACCGCTGCGCGCCGCCGAGCCGTGGTCGCGGCCGACGTCCCCGACGACTCCGTGACGCCGATGGAGGATCCCCAGGTCGAGCCCGGGGCGGTGCGGGTGACCGCGGACATCAGGATGCGGGACGTCGCGAGTGCGCACCTCGACGAGGCCGGGGCGGAGGACGACGTCCGTGCGGCCACCGCGGTGGTGCTCGAGGCCGATCTGGGCAGCGAGGACTCGCAGTTCGTCGTCGACCAGGCCGAGGGGCACGAGCTCGCCTGGTACGCCACCCAGGAGATCGGTGCCCTGCTCGACCTGCTCTGACCGCTTCACGACGGACCGTGCCCCCGATGGCGGGCGACCTGCACCCGCTCGGTCCGGCTGCCGGAGACCAGCCAGCCCGCCCCCGCCCGTGCGGGCAGCGGTGTGCGGGGGAGTCGGATGCCGAGCAGGTCGGCGTCGCCCGGGCCGGGGCACAGCAGAAGCCCCACGCGGGCCCGCCGCAGCGCGGCGATCGGACCCTGGTAGTGCGCCGAGAGCTGGGCGGCGTGCCCCGCGGCGATCAGCGCCGTCCGGCCGGGGCCGGCCGTCGCAGTCACCGCGCTCAGCGCGGCATGGTCCGTCGGCGTGGCCACGTCGTCGGCCACCAGGACCCCCGTGCCCGGCGGCAGCGCCGCCATCCAGGTGCGGACGGCGGCGGCGTCGGCCGGGTCCGCCCAGCGCTCCAGGGCATCGCCCGCGGGCCGCAGAGCCGACGGCGGGTCGCCGAGGCGGAGCACCGGGACACCGGCGGCGAGCAGATGGCGCACGAAGGCGTCGAGGGTGGCGGTGCGACCGCTCCCCGGAGGCCCCGCGACGAGGAGCCCGCCGGTGCGCGCCAGGTCGACGGTCAGGGGGGCGCCCTCGTCGCCGCCCGGCCCGATCGGGAGGAGCAGCGGCCGGTCACTGGTCGCGATCGGAGCCGACGGCAGCGGCAACACCGGATCGACCGGCAGCTCCGGGATGCGCAGCGGCGCCGGCCCGGTCCGCGGAGGGTGCGCGGCGTCGTGGGCCGGCTCTCGAGGCAGCGCGAGCTGGCACTCGAGCGCGTCCTCGCCGACCAGCGCCCGGCCGGGCGGGCGATGGCCCGGGACGGCGCGGGGTGGCACCCCGGCCACGGCGTAGTCGGCCCGGTCGGGCAGCGGCAGCACCAGGCGCTGACGGGCGAGGGCGGCCAATCGGCCGCCGGGGACCGCCCGATCGGCGGTCACGACGCAGGTCAGGCCCGCGGCGGCACCGTCCCTGAGCAGGCGGCTGAGCGTGGTCGATCCGTGCCCGGGGTCGGCGTCCTCCAGGATGGTGGTGAGTTCCTCGATCCCGTCGACGAGCAGCAGGATGCGGGGGGCAGCGCCGCCGCCGGGCCCGGCCCGGCGGGTCGCGACCTGGTCGGCCAGGCGCTCCACCAGTCGCGCCGTGCGCAGGTGGTCCGCCCCGCTGATGACGGTGCCGGTGTGCGGGAGTGCCGCTGCTTCCTCGCCCAGTGATCCTCCGCCGGTCTCGATCACGTGCACGTGCAGGTCGTCGGGGCCTGACCGCGTGACCGCCTCCCGCAGGACGGTGCGCAGCACGGTGCTCCGACCGCTGCCCGGCCCGCCGATCACCAACCAGGTGCCGCCGATCGCGAGGTCGAGTTCGAGGGCTGCCTGCGCCTGCGTGTCGGGCAGATCGACCAGGCCGAGCGGAAGGACCGCCGCCGTCGTGCCCTGTGGCAGCTCCGGCGCGGTGATCCGGTCGGGCAGCGGCGGGCACCAGGGGCGATGGGGGCGACGCGTGCCGGTCGCCGCGGTGAGCTGCTCGATCGCCGCGGTCAGGCGCGCCAGGTCGGTGGGGCCGGGCGACTCCGGCGGCGGGTCCGCCGCGGGCACGGGCCACGTCCACCGGCGCACCCGCGGACCGTCTGCCGCTGCCCGCGGAGCGGTCGCGGCGACGCGGGCGACCTGGACCGCGGTCGGCTCGGCGCTGCCCACCCGGACGTAGGCGCGGCCCGGCACGTCGATCGGCAAGTGGGCCGCCGACGGGGTTCCCAGGACGTCTCGTGAGTCGGCCTCGTCCGTGGTGCGCAGGCAGATCCGCAGCGTGCAGTTCGCCCGGATCTCAGGTGAGACCACCCCACTGGGGCGCTGCGTGGCCAGGACGAGGTGCACTCCCAGCGATCGACCCCGCTGCGCGATCGAGACCAGGCCCGGCACGAAGGAGGGAAGCTCCTCGGCCAGGGTGGCGAACTCGTCGACCACGATCACCAGCCGGGCCAGCTCGACCGCGTCGGGCAGGGCGGCGATGTCGGGGACGCGGTGGGCGGCCAGGATCGACTCCCGCCGGGCCAGCTCGGCCGTGAGCGAGCGCAGCGCACGGGCGGTGGTCTGGCCGTCGAGGTCGGTGACCACGCCGACGGTGTGCGGCAGGGCCGCCGCCTCGGCGAACGCGGCGCCGCCCTTGTAGTCCACGAGCAGGAACGAGCACCGATCGGGGGGATGGGCCAGCGCCAGACCCGCGATCAGCGTCTGCAGCAGCTCGGACTTGCCCGAGCCCGTCGTCCCCGCCACGAGGACGTGCGGGCCGGAGCGGACCAGGTCGACCGCGTAGGGACCGTCCGCCGTGCGCCCCACCGCGACCTGCAGCCGGTCACGCGAGCGGGACCACGAGCCGGTGAGGCCGTCGGCGTCGAACCCGACCCCGGCGCTCGGCAGCTCGAGCAGGCGGACCGCGCGGGGCAGGATGCCGACCGTGTCCGCCGGGGCGAGGGCCGCCAGGTCACGCGCGAAGCGCGCCGCTGTGGCGGGGGGCAGCCGGTCGACCGCCGCGACGTGCACGTCGGGCAGTCCGCTGCGGCTGAGGACGGCGGCGTCCCCGGTCTCCCCGCTGAGCCGCAACGACACGGCCAACCCCACCGGCAGCGTGTCCGCGGAGACCGCCGACGTGAGCACGGCGACCCCGGCGTCCCGAGCTTCTCGCAGCAGCGCCACGAGACGTGGATCCAGTGGCCGGTCGACGAGCACGACCGCCTGGCTCCGCGGAGGTCCCGCCGTGCGTTCCGCGGCTGACCGGCGGGCGGCCAGCAGAGCGGAGAAGCGGCGGAGCAGTTCGTCGTCCGCCTCGGGGCGCCCGTGAGCCTGGACGTGCACCGAGGTCGGTGACAGGTGCGGGAGCCATCGTGCCCACGCCCAGCGCGCGAGCCCCGCGGTATCGGCGAGCAGGATCAGCTCGACCTGGCCCGGCGGATGCAACGCCGTCAGCTGCGCGACGACCGCACGGAGCACGCCGGTGGCCACGTCCACCGGACCGATCACGGCGAGCCCCCCGTCGCGCGCGAGATCCACCACGACCGGTGCATCGGGGGCGGTCTGCCGGCGACGGGTGCCATCGCCGTCCACCCGGGTCACGCCGGTGGGTCCCGTGCCCGTGCCGAGCCGGACACCGAGGGCGCCGGAGGCACCGAGCGTCCGGCTCCACAGCACGTCGGTCCGCCGCCGTGCCGCGGCGGTGAGTGTCGCCAGGTCGGGGTGGGTGCGCTGGAGGGCGCCCACGTGCGCGCGCACGGCCTCGTCGAGACGGGTGTCGGCAGCGAGGACCTCGACGGCGTGCGACGCGGCCGTGCGGCGCCCGGTGCGCCGACCGGTCCATCGCTCGGACAGCCACGTGCCGAGGGCGACCACCGGGCTGAGCAGGGCGAAGAACAGGAAGGTCGGGGCGCTGAGCAACCAGGCCATGAGCACGCCGGCGACGGCCGGCAGTGCGATCGCGGCCCAGGCGAGCCGCCGGGACGGCGGCGGCTCCGGTGCGCGGGGGAAAGCGACCTCGACGTCGGGGATCGGCGGCTCGAGGCGGGGGGACGGTCGGAGCCGGTGCCGCCCGCCGGGACCGGCGGCGAGGCTCGCGGACGACTGGCCCGGGCCGGCGATCGTCATCGCGGTGCCACCCAGCCGCAGCACGGCGCCGACCGGCCAGGGGCGCGGCTCCGCGTCGAGTTCGACGTCGCCGAGCCGGCTGCCGTTCGTGGAGCCGAGATCGGCCACCGTGATGCGTCCGCCGCCGACCTGCACCGCGACATGACGTCGCGAGACGTCGGGATCCTCGACGACGACGGTGGCCTCGCCGCCGCGCCCCAGGACGTGCCGTCCCTGCCCGAGGGGCAGCGTCCGGCCGGCCTCCGGACCCCCGACGACGTGCAGTTCGAGGGCGCTGGAGCGGCGCGCGCGCCACGCGGGGGGTACCGGCCGGCCGAGCCCGAGGAGGGCTCCGTGCGCGAGCGCCGGCACGCTGATCGGCAGATCCTCCGGCAGCCGCACCGAGCCGTCCCAGATGCCGTCGACCGGGACACCCAACGCTCGTGCGAGGGCAGGCAGCACGGTGCCGAGCGACGCGGAGTCCGGTGCGGTGAGCTCGACGTCGACGGCGCCGTCGGCGGCGAACAGGGTCCAGCACCGCGTACCCGGCGAGGGGGCCGGCGGATCGGACGGGGTGGCGGTCACCGGGGGATCGTGACCGACGATCCGCTGGCGCGGTGCCCGCGGGCGGCGACCTGTGGACAACCTCCGTACCTGTGGACAACGCAGGGGGCGGAGCGGCCGGACGCCCTAGCGTGCGGCAGGACCGGGAGGCTCCCGGCGCCCAGAGGAGGATCCATGAAGGTCGACATCGCGACCCTGCAGTCGATGGCCGGGCAGTGCCGGTCCGAGGCGGCCGAGAGCACCGCCCGGCACGCGACGCTCTCCAGCAGCATCAACGGCTCGGTGCTCGAGGGCTGGACCGACAGCCAGGCCGCCGTCCGCTTCACCGAGCTCTACGAGCAGTGGCGGATGTCGGCCCAGGGCGTCAGTGACGCGCTGACCGGCATGGGAACGCTGCTGACCAACGTCGCCGGCTCCTACCAGCAGCACGAGGCCGACATGGCTGCACGCATCGGCGCCATGCTCTGACGACGGTCACGGGGCCGGCCGGCTGCCGCCCGGGAGGCGGTCGCCGGCGCCGTCCGTAAGATCATCCACCGTCCAGACGGGTCGCCGGCGCTCCGTGGTGGGCAGTGCGCGCCCGTCGTCCGGGGCGCGGACCGCCCGGTGCCGGCGGGTACCCGCGCGCGTCGACGTCGGGAGCAGCACATGCAGTTCGGTCGGTACTACGAGGAGTTCGAGGTCGGGGCCGTCTACAAGCACTGGCCCGGGAAGACCGTCACCGAGTACGACGACCACCTGTTCTGCCTGCTCACGATGAACCACCATCCGCTGCACATGGATGTGAACTACGCGGAGAAGACCACCGACTTCGGCAAGAACGTGGTCGTGGGCAACTACATCTACTCGCTGCTGCTCGGCATGAGCGTTCCCGACGTGTCGGGCAAGGCGATCGCCAACCTGGAGATCGAGTCGCTGCGGCACGTGGCGCCGACCTTCCACGGCGACACGATCTACGGCGAGACGACGGTCCTCGACAAGACCGAGTCGAAGTCGAAGGACGACCGCGGGATCGTCCACGTGGAGACGATCGGCTACAAGCAGGACGGCACGGTGGTCTGCATCTTCCGGCGCAAGGTCATGGTGCCCAAGCGCTCCTACGGGGAGAGCCGCGGCGGCGAGCAGCCCGGTCGTCCCGAGCCCGCACCGCGCTGAACGCGACGGGCACGTGGGCTCCGGGATATCTCAGCGGGGGAGCAGGCCCCAGCTCCGCAGGGTGTCGACCAGCCGCGGCGTGCAGTCCAGCCGGTCCAGGTCGGCGCGGTCGGCGAACCTGACGTCGGCCGCGTCGTCCCCGGCCGTCGGTGTGGCCATGGGGTCGATCAGCGTGCAGGCGAAGTCGACGACGTCGTACTGCAACTCGCCGGCCGGGACCAGCACCCGCCCGACCACCTCCCCGACCCGGACGTCCAGTCCGGTCTCCTCCCGGATCTCCCGGACGACGGCCTGCTCGGGTGTCTCCCCGGCCTCCACCCGGCCGCCGGGCAGCGTCCAGCGACCGCGGTGCGGGTCGTGGCCCCGCTGGACGAGCAGCAGCCGCCCTGCCCCGTCGTGCACGACGGCACCGACGCAGGGGACGACCTGCGGGGACGTGCCGCCGGTGGCGGCGCCGTCGTCGTGGCCGGGGACCATGCGCGGCAGGCTACGCAGCCCGTACCCGCTGCCACGCCGCACCCACGGCACGCAGTCGAATGGCTGCGCTCCGCTTGACGATTCCGGCTCATCACAGGACGGTGTTGCCCGATGAGCGTGTCGCCGGTCTGCCCGCGCTGTGGTGAGCAGTTGGTGGTCCGCCCGGGGTCCGCGGCTCAGGCTTGGTGCCACGTACACGGAGCGGTCACCCCGCTGCACCACGCCGTCCTGCTGGCCCACGACGCGATCGTCGCGGTCACCGCCGATGCACGGGTGCCCGCCTGGGTGCCCGACCCCATGCCGTCGGGGTGGGCGGTCACCGGCCTGGCCTGGGGAGGTGAGCCGGGCGCTCGGGCGATCGTCGTCAACTGCGCCGGGCCGGCACCCCTCGGCGGTTCGGCCGAGCTCCTGCTGGTCGCCGAGGAGCCCGGAACCGGCGTCGGCTGCGGCTACGCCGGACTGCCGGGGCTCGACCCCGGCGACGTCATCACCGGCCAGTCCTCGGTCGACGTGAAAGCGGCCGGCCAGCGTGCGCCGTTGTGGGCCGTACCGACGTCCGACGACCGCGCCGCGTTCGTCGGCGAGGCCTACGGTGTGTGGCTGTGGCTGGTCATGTGGCCCATGAACGCCGCCTGGTTGCTGGCGGAGCAGCTGGAGCTGCTCGACCTGCGCGACCGCATCTACCCCGACCTGCCGCTCGGGCCACCGAGCGAGCACCTGCTGCCCGGCAGCTGAACCGGAACCCGACGGTCTTCTCCCAGGTCGGCGCGCCGCGGATGCGACGGGTGGGACCTGTGTTACCCATGGGACGAACGCGTCCGCCGCACTCCGGGCGGGCCGCCTGACCCCGACAGTCCGGCCCCCACCGGTCTGCCCCCATCGAGCGCACCCGGAGGTGACGGTGAACCTCAAGAAGGTCATCACCTGGCTGGTCGTCGCGTTCGTCGTCTTCTACGTGATCCAGGCCCCGGAGTCCTCGGCCCAGCTGGTGCGCAACGCCGGTGAGGCCCTCGGCGACGCGGCTTCCTCGCTGGCGGCGTTCGTCGGCTCGTTGGTCTGAGCCCCGTGTCGGGTCCGCCGGCCGGGCTGCCTACCCGGGCGCGCAAGGACGTCGCGAAGTACCTGCTGCCCACCGAGGACGCGGTGGTGGTCACCCGCCGGCACTGGGCGGTGCTGATCGAGCCGACGGCGAAGTTCCTGCCGGTCTTCCTGGCCGGCGGCTGGCTGCTGCTGTTCGACCCGGACAACCGGGTCACCAGCTCCGCCGGCCTGCTGGTGATCCTCGCCGCGCTGGTCTACTACGGCCTGCGCGTGGCCGAGTGGTGGATGCGCCACTTCATCGTCAGCCGCCGCCGGGTGCTGCTCACCTCGGGCGTCATCGTCCGCACGGTCACCCTGCTGCCGTTGCGCCGCATCACCGACCTGACCTGGCAGGAGACCCTCCTCGGCCAGGTGCTCGGCTACGGCACCTTCCGGTTCGAGTCGGCCGGCCAGGACCAGGCCCTGCGGCACCTCACCTTCATGCCCGACGCGCAGACCCGGTACCGGCAGGTCAGCGAGCTGTTGTTCGGCAGTGACGTCGGCGCCGCGACGATGGGCGACGACGAGGGCAACGACGAGCGCGAGACCGTCGGCCGGCCCCCGGGGGGTGTCGACCGCCGCGACACGCAGCCGATCCCGCGGCCGCCGCAGGCGTGACGTCCCGCTCGCCCGCCGACCCGGTGGGTGCCTGCCGGCCGCGTACGGCAGGCTGACCCGCGATGCGGATCGACCTGCACCTCCATTCCTCGGTGTCCGACGGCACGGAGGACCCGGCCACGCTGATGGAGACCGCGCGCCGTGCCGGGTTGGACGTCGTCGCGCTCACCGACCACGACACCACCGGCGGCTGGGCCCTGGCCGAACGCGCGCGGCCGCGCGGTCTCACCGTCCTGCCAGGCATGGAGTTCTCCTGCCGGTGGTTCCCGCCCGCGGACCGGCCGATCAGCGTCCACCTGCTCGCCTACCTCTTCGACCCCACGCACCCGGGCCTGGCCGCGGAGCGGGAGCGGCTGCGTGCGGAACGGCTCACCCGCGCCGAGCGGATCGTCCGGACCCTGGTCGACGGCGGCTACCCGCTGGTGTGGGAGGAGATCGTCGCCGGGTGTGCCGGGGGAGTGGTCGGCCGTCCGCACATCGCCCGGGCGCTCGTCGACGCCGGGGCCGCCGAATCGGTCGACCACGCCTTCGCGACCTTGCTGCACCACCGCAGCCCCTACTACGTGGCCAAGGCCGACACCGACGTCTTCGAGGGCATCGCGCTGGTGCGCGCCGCGGGTGGGGTCCCCGTCTTCGCCCACGGCCTGGCGACGAAACGGGGACGGACGGTCGGTGACGACGCGATCGCCGCCATGGCCGAGGCCGGCCTGCTCGGCCTCGAGGTCGACCATCCCGACCACTCACCGGCCGAACGCGCACACCTCCGGGGTCTGGCCGGCGACCTCGGCCTCATCGTCACCGGGTCCAGCGACTACCACGGCACCAACAAGCAGACCGTCATCGGCGCCTGCACCACCGCTCCCGCCCAGCTGGAGGCGCTCCTCGACGCGGGGATCGGCAGCGAGCCGTTCCGCGACTGACACGCGGCCACCCGGTGTCCAGGAACCGTCGGACCCCGCGGTTACCGTGACGCGACGGATCCACCGACGGCGAGGGGGTGCCCCGATGAGCCAGATCGAGATGCCGGGCATGCCGCGCCGGCTGTTCTCCGCGACCCCGAGCAAGCTCGCCTCGTTCGCCGACTGCCCGCGCCGGTACCGGTTCGCCTACGTCGACCGCCCGACCCCGCCCAAGGGGCCGGCGTGGGCGCACAACAGCGTCGGCGCCGCCGTCCACGCGGCGCTGCGCTCCTGGTGGGAGCTGCCGGTCGAGAAGCGGACGACGGGGGCTGCGCGCCAGCTGCTCTACACGGCCTGGTCGGCCAACGGGTTCCGCGACGACGAGCAGTCCGGCCGCTGGCGGGCCCGCGCCGCGGGCTGGCTGACCGACTACGTCGAGGAGCTGGACCCGACCGACGAGCCGGTGGGCACCGAGCGCACGGTCGGCGCCACCACCGAGCGGCTGGCGCTCTCGGGCCGCGTCGACCGCATCGACCAGCGCGGCGACGAGCTGGTCGTCGTCGACTACAAGACCGGGCGCACCCCGAGCACCGACGACGAGGCCCGCGGCTCGCCGGCTCTGGCGGCCTACGTCCTCGGCGTCCGGAGAACCCTCCGGAGGCCCTGCACCCGGGTCGAGCTGCACCACCTGCCCAGCGGCACGGTGGCCGCGTTCGAGCACACCGACCGATCGCTGGCCAACCACGTGCGTCGCGCGGAGGACATCGCGCTCGACATCACCGCGGCCACCGAGGCCGCAGCGGCCGGCGAGGACCCCGACGTCGCGTTCCCGACCACTCCCGGCATGCAGTGCAGCTGGTGCGACTTCCGGCCCAGCTGCCCCACCGGGCAGGCCGCCGCGCCCGCGCGCGACACGTGGAGCTTCCTCGCGGAGGAGGAGCCGGCTCAGGCAGCCGGGTCGGCCGCCGACACCCGTTCGTAGCCGCCCCACACGATCGGCGAGCGCCGCGCGCGCTGGGGGAGCCGCAGCATCGTCTGCCGGAACGCCTTCACCCCGGCGGTGGCTGCCGCGTCGGTGAGCCCCAGCCCGGGCAGCGAGTACATCCGCCGCGCCCACTGCGGCAGCAGCGCGACCGCCAGGGAGGCGAGCCCGCCCCACGCGGGCTGGGCCGGCGTCAGGTAGCGGACCCACGTCGGCATCGGCGGCAGCACGATCAGCCGGTAGGCGTCTCGCGCCGCCGGGGTCACCGCCAGCGCCGGCCGGATCTCCTCGAAGTAGGCGGCCAGCTCGGGCACCGACGCCGGCACCTCGTCCGGCGAGATCCCGATCAACTCCGCGGCGGTCACCTGCTCGGCCACGTACCGGTCCGCGTCGCCGTCGGTCAGCGGAACCCCGGCCCGTCGGGCGACGCTCAGCAGCGAGTCGACCTCGCAGCAGTGCACCCAGAGCAGCAGGTCGGGGTCGTCCACGCGGTAAGTCCGCCCGGTCGTCTCCTCGACGCCACCGAGCCTGCGGTGGATGTCGCGCACCCGGGCCGCCGCGCGCACGGCCTCGGTGCGGGTGCCGAACGTCAGCGTGTCGACGTAGGTGGCCGTCCGGATCAGCCGCGGCCACGGCTCCTCCCGGAAACCGCCGGAGAACCGCGCGACGCCGTCCATGGCCACCGGGTGCAGCGCCTGCAGCAGCAGCGCCCGGAGCCCGCCGACGGAGAACGTCGGGTCGGAGTGCACGCGCCAGCTGACGCTGTCCGGCCCGAAGAACCCGAGGACGTCCTCCTCGGGCGTCCACCCCGACGGCAGGGGGATCACGAGCGCACGCTCGCCCAGAAGTCCAGGAGCACCTCGAGCGTGCGGCGCGGGTTCTCCACCGCCGGCGAGTGGATGGAGTTGTCGATGACCTCGTAGCGGGCGCCCAGACGCCTGGCCATTTCGGCCTGCACGTGCGGGAGCCAGGCGTCGTCGGCCTCGCCGTGCGCGACCAGGAGCGGCACGCCGGCCGTCGCCAGCTCCGCGCACCGGTCGGGCTCCGAGAGCATCGCGTCGGCCATCCCGCGCAGTCCGGCGGCGGAGTTGGCCAGGAACCGCCGCGCGTAGAACTCGCGGGTGGGCGCGGGCACCGCCTGCGCCCTGGGGTCGGTCATCGCCACCTGCTCGAGCGTCTCGTGCACCAGCTGCACCCCGCCGGCGTCCAGCAGCGGCCCGAGGTGGGCGAGCAGGTCGGCCCGCCGCCCGGTCAGTTCCGACGGCCCCGATCCCAGCAGCGTGAACGACGTGAATGCGGCCGGGTCGGCGAGGACGGAGGAGCGGCAGACCAGCCCGCCGAAGCTGTGCCCGACCAGGTGCAGCGGCTCGCCGGACTCCTCCCGCAGCACGGCCGCGACGGCGAGGACGTCGGCCCCGAGTTCCTCGACCGAGTACCGCGCCGGGTCCTCAGGACCGGGGGACTCGTACTGGCCTCGCTGGTCGATGGCGACCACGCGGTAGCCGGCCTCGGGGAGGGGTGAGAACAGCGGCGCGAAGTCCTCCTTGCTGCCGGTGTAGCCGGCGACCATGAGCACCGTGCCGCGGACGCCGTCGCCGCCGGTGTCCAGCGCGGCCAGCGGGCCGGCACCGCCGGCGAAGGTGCGGTGCGCGGCGTCGTGGTCGGCGAGTTGCCGGAGATCGTCGGGGGCGATGGCGAGGGGCACGTCGGGAGCGGCGCCGCCGGGCAGGACCATGCCTTCAGTGAACCTCGCCGGCGGGCACTGCGCCGCAGCGGGTCAGCAAGAGAGTGCCGCAGCGGGTTATCTGTAGGCGACGACGCGGTCGGTCAGCTGGTGGACGAGGACCGGGCCCAGCGCCGTCGCGGCGCCACCCTCGGCGAGCCCCTCGACCGCCGCCGGATCACCCACGGGCTCCCCGGTCACGACGTCGCGGAAGACGAAGCCGGCCGCCTCCGGCACCACGACGACCCCCTCGGCGGTGCCGCGTTTCTCGGTCAGCGGCGCGGTCGGCAGTCCGAGGGCGGGGACGGCCCAGCGCTCGTCGCCGGTGGCCGGGTCGAGGGCGTGCAGGATGCCGTCGACCCGGAGCAGCGCGGCGACGCCGGCCGACGTCATGAGGGCGTCCCCGGCCGAGGGCAGCGACCCCAGCGGTGCGCCGTCCGCCCCGGAGAGCAGCTGGATCTCGTCGCGGACCACGACGCCGACCAGCCGGTCGGCGCCCAGCAGTCGCACCTCGTCGTCGGTCACGTCGGGCAGGTCCCGGCTCCACCGGGCGTCCCCGGCGAACCCGTCGAGCAGGCGCAGCTGGACGGCGGGGGATCCCGAGCAGCGCTGCAGCAGCGCGATCCCCGACGCCCCGGCCTGCGCGTCGAGGATGCGGCACCGCTCCGGCGGCTCGTACCGCCAGCGGATGTTGTCGTTGTTCGGGTCGAGGGTCACCAGGCCCGACCTGGTGACGGCCAGCACGATGCTGTCGGTCGACTCGAGCCGCACGTCGGCGCGGAAGTTCAGGTTGCGCGTCCAGGTACGCACCCCGGTGCCGGAGTCCAGCGCCACCGCCTCGTCGCAGCGGTCCTCGGTGCGGAACACCGCCACCGCGACGCCGTTGGTGACGGCGACGTCGCACAGCCGGGCGTTGCTGCGCGTGTAGTGCCACGCCTCGTCGCCGGTCAGCGGGTCGACCGCGCGCACCCCGTGCTCGGACGCCACGACCACGCGACCGTCGTCGACGACGTCCCCGGGCATCGGCTCGGAGACCGCCGACCACGCCTGCGACACGGTGCCGGCCGGCGCCCCCACGGGGACGCCGGCCGGCTCGGCGGTCGTGCTCTCGGTTGCGGCGGCGTCCGAACCCCGCCACAGCAGGGTGGCGACGACGACCAGCGCCACGGAGGCGGCGATCCACACCCATACCCGCAGCGGCGGGCGGTAGAGACGGACCACGGGCGCCGAGGCCGCTACGCGGCGGACTCGGAGCCGCCGCCGCGGTTGGCGCCGCCGCGGCGACGACGGCGACGCGGCTTGCCCGACCCGCCCTCGCCCGAGCCCTGACCGGAGCTCTGGCCCGAGCCCTGGCCGCTGGCGTCGGACGCCGGGACGGAGCCGCCGCCGAGGTCGGCGCCGGCGGCACCGGCCGCGGCCGCGCCGCTGCCCCTGGTGCGGCGCCGGGGACGGCTCTTGCCGTCACCGGTGGTCCGCTCGCCCTCGGCGGCGTCACCCGAGGCGCGGTCGCGCGAGGGGCGGTCGCCGGCGGGACGGCGCGAGTCGCCCCGGCCACCCGCGGCCGGGCGGTTGCGCTTGCCGGTCTCGCCGAGGTCCTCGAGGGTCTCGGCCTCCAGGCCCTCACGGGTGCGCTGCGACCGCGGGAGCCGGCCGGTCGCCGTCTCCGGGACGTCGAGGTCGCTGTACACCCACGGCGAGGTGGAGTACGTCTCCGGCGGGTCGTCGAAGCCGAGGCCGAGCGCCTTGTTGATCAGCTGCCAGCGGGGGATGTCGTCCCAGTCGACCAGGGTGACGGCGACACCGGTGCTGCCCGCACGGCCGGTGCGGCCGATCCGGTGCACGTAGGTCTTCTCGTCTTCGGGGCACTGGTAGTTCACGACGTGGCTGACGCCGGTGACGTCGATGCCGCGCGCCGCGACGTCGGTGGCGACCAGGACGTCGACCTTGCCGCTGCGGAACGCGCGCAGCGCCTGCTCGCGGGCGCCCTGGCCGAGGTCGCCGTGCACGGCGGCGGCGGCGAAGCCGCGGTCGACCAGCTCGTCGGCGACCTTCTGGGCGGTGCGCTTGGTGCGGCAGAAGACCATGACCAGGCCGCGGTCGCGGGACTGCAGGACCCGCGAGAGCAGCTCCGGCTTGTCCAGGTTGTGCGCCCGGTAGATGAACTGGGTGGTCTGCGGGACCGTCGATCCCTCGTCGTTGCCGTGGGCGCGGATGTGCGTCGGCTGCGTCATGAACGACCGCGACAGCGTCACGATCGGGCCGGGCATCGTCGCGGAGAACAGCATGGTCTGCCGCTTGTCCGGGACCATCGCCAGGATCCGCTCGATGTCGGGAAGGAAGCCCAGGTCGAGCATCTCGTCGGCCTCGTCGAGGACGAGGACCTTCACCTTGCCGAGGATCAGGTGGCCCTGCTGGGCCAGGTCGAGCAGCCGGCCGGGGGTGCCGACCACGATCTCGACGCCGTTCTGCAGCGCCTGCACCTGCGGCTCGAACGCGCGGCCACCGTAGATCGCCTGCACGCGGATGCGGCGCTTGGCGCCTGCGGCGGCCAGGTCGCGGGAGACCTGCACGCACAGCTCACGGGTGGGGACGACGACCAGCGCCTGCGGGACGCCGTCGCCGCCCTCGTCGACGGGGACGACGCGCTGCAGCATCGGGACGCCGAAGCCCAGGGTCTTGCCGGTGCCGGTGCGGGCCTGACCGATCAGGTCGTGGCCGGCCAGCGCCAGCGGCAGGGTCAGCTCCTGGATCGCGAAGGTGCGGGTGATCCCGACCTCGGTCAGCGCGGCGACGATGTCGGGGTGGACGTCGAAGTCGCTGAAGAGCGGGCTGTCGGGGGCGACGGGTGCGCCGCCGAGCTCCTCGACCTGCGACTCGATCTCCTCGGGAGCCGGTGCGCCGGTCTCCGCGTGGTCGAGGGCCGTCGGCTCCAGGTCGGGCGTGGACGTGGGGGTGTTCTCGGTGGAGGTCAGTGCTCTCGCCTCTGGTCTGCTGGGGGACCGGCTCCGGCGACGGGGCTCCGCCGCTCCGGACCTGTCCCGGTGGTTGTCGCGGGATCAGTTCCAGCGCCAACGCAGCCAGCAGAACCGGGCCGTGTCATCAGATCGGCCCGGGAGACAGCCCGTAGGGGCGTCGTCCAGCGGTCGTCAGCGCACAGATACACAGCGCGCCCGAGGGCTCGCCGATTCCCATCCTAACCTGCGGGGCCGGCCAGCCCCCTCTGCGCCGCGCGTCCAGGGACGTGCATCACACTCCTCGGGGGCAGTGCCGCCCACCCGAGCAGTCAGGAGCACGTGGATGACCCCGGTCGACTCGACGGCCGTCGCCGATCTGCTGGGCGTGCTCGCGTATGCCGAGCTGACGGCGTTCGACCGGCTGGCCGAGGACGCGCGCCTGGCGCCCACGCTGCACGGACGTGCGGCGCTGGCGAAGATGGCGGCGGCCGAGATCGGACACCACGTGCGACTCACCGAGCGGCTGGCCGAGCTGGGCGTCGACCCGGCGGCCGCGATGGCGCCGTTCGTCCCGGCGCTCGACACCTTCCACGAGAGCACCCGGCCCAAGACCTGGCTCGAGGGCCTGGTGAAGGCCTACGTCGGCGACGGGCTGGCCAGTGACTTCTACCGGGAGATCGCCTCGTTCCTGCCGGAGCCGGACCGCGCCCTGGTGCTCGAGGTCCTCGCCGACACCGGCCATGCCGACTTCGCCGTCCGGGAGGTGCGAGCGGCGATCGCCGCCGACCGCACCGTCGGTGGGCGGCTCGCGCTGTGGGGACGGCGGCTCGTGGGGGAGGCCATGACGCAGTCGCAGGCGGTGATCGCCGAGCACGACAGGCTGGCCGAGCTGATCATGACCGGCACCGGCGACATCGCCGGCGTGGGCCGGCTCATCGAGCGGATCACGACCGCGCACACCGAGCGCATGGCCACCCTCGGCCTGCGCGGCTGAGGAGGAGCCCGTGCCGCACCTGCTGATCATCGGCGCCGGCCCGGGCATCTCGGCCGCCACCGCCCGCCGGTTCGGGCGCGCGGGGTACGCGGTGGGCCTCGTCGCCCGGCGCGAGGAGCCGCTGGCCGAGCTGGGGGCGGAGCTGCGCGCAGAAGGCATCCGCACCGGATGGGCGGCTGCCGAGGCGGGCGACCCGGCGGCGCTGACCGAGGCGGTGCTGCGGCTGGTCGGGGAGCTCGGGCCGGCGGACGTCGTCCTCTACAACGTCTCCGTGGGGCGCGAGGTGACCGTGGCGGAGCTGACGCCCGACGACCTGCTGCGCGACCTCGCCGCCGGGACCGTCGGCCTGCAGACGGCGGTCCGCGCGGTCCTGCCCGGCATGCGGGAGCGGGGCGGCGGCACGGTGCTGGTGACCGGCGGCGGCTCGGCGGACAAGCCGATCCGCTCGATGGCGACGCTCGGCGTCCAGAAGGCGGCGCTGCGCGCCCTCGCGGAGCTGCAGGCCATCGCCCTGGCCGACGACGGCGTGCACGTGGCGACGGTGACCGTCCGGGGCTTCGTGGGCGAGGACCGCCAGATCACGCCGCAGCGGGTGGCCGAGCTCTACGCCGACCTGGTCGCCGAGACGGCGGGCCCGCGCGAGGGCTGGCGCACCGTCGTCGACCTGCAATGACACTGCGATCCTCCGGATCGCACCGCGGCCACGTGCCGTGCCCCGATGGCGCTGAGCGCGTCAGGGCCCTTCGGCGGGAGGCCTCCGGCCCCCGCGCCGAAGGGCCCGGAATCGTGTGCTTTGGCTACGCGCCCGCGATGAAGCCCACGCGCCGCTGGTCGGCCTGGGCGATCTCGACGTAGGCGATGCGGTCCACGGGGACGAGCACCCGCCGGCCGCGGTCGTCGACCAGCGTCAGCAGGCCGTCCTTGGTCGAACCGGCCATGGCGGCGGCCACGTCGGCCGCGATCTCGTCTGGGGTCTTGGGGCTGTCGATGACCAGCTCCCGGGCGGAGTGCTGAACACCGATCTTCACTTCCACGTGGGCGATGCCTCCTCGGTTCGCGCGACTGCCGCCAACGCTAGACCAGCCCCGGCCCGCGCGACCGTTCCGACGGGTGCGCCGACAGCGAACGCGGCTGACGGACTAGCGGGGGTCGCCGTCGACCCGGGGGAAGCCGGAGATGCCGCGCCAGGCGAGCGCGGACATCAGGGAGACCGCCTCGTCGCGGGACACGGTGCCCTTGCGCGGCAGCCACCAGCGGGCGCTGGTCTCGGCCAGGCCGGTGAGGCCCGAGGCCAGCAGGAGGGCGCGCTCGGGGTCGGCCCCGGTGTCGGCCGCGATCACCTCGGCGATCGCCTCGACGCAGACCTCGGTGCCGCGGTCGACGATGGCGCGCACGTCGCCGTCGTTGCGCAGGTCGGACTCGAAGACCAGGCGGAACGCCTCGCCCTCGGCGTCGATGAAGTCGAAGTAGGCCCCGACAGCGGCGTCGACGCGAGCGCGGTTGTCGTCGGTGCCGCCCATGGCCTCGCCGACCCGGTCGGCCAGCTCGGAAACGTGCTCCTCGAGCAGCGCCAGGTAGAGGTCCCGCTTGCCGGGGAAGTGCTGGTAGAGCACCGGCTTGCTGACGCCGGCCCGGTCGGCGATGTCGTCCATGGCGGCGGCGTGGAACCCCTGGGCGACGAAGACGTCCTGCGCCGCGCGGAGCAACTGGAGCCGCCGGGCGCTCCGCGGGAGGCGGGACGTGCGGCGGTTGCTGGCGTCGGCGGGGCGCGGGGTCGGCTGCATGACAGCGTCGATGTTACCGGCGAGTTGCGGTTCCGCATGTCCGGTGGCGGAAGTGTCCTACCGTCGGGGGGATGTCCGAGCAGCCCGTCCCGACCGCGCCCGCGGGTCCGCGCGCGGCAGCGCTGTCGGATCGGCCGCTGCCGCGGCTGACGACGCTGCCGCCCCCGTGGCCGGGCGCCGACGTGCCGGTCCGGGGCGGCCACGTGTTCGTCCGGCACACGCCGTGGCGCGGACCCGTCGAGGGCGATGGACGGGGCGCCCCGCGGGAGCGTGCGGTCTACGTCCACGGCCTCGGGGGTGCCTCCACCAACTGGACCGATCTGGCCGCGCTGCTCGCCGTCCGGTTCGACGGCTGGGCGCTGGACCTGCCGGGCTTCGGGCGGTCGCAGCCGCCGCCGCGCGGGCGGTACTCCATCCGCGGGCACGCCGGCGCGGTGGTCGACGTCCTGGAGCACGTGCGGCAGCGGCCGGGCGAGGCCGAGGGGCAGCCGGTTCACCTGCTGGGCAACTCCCTCGGCGGGCTGGTCAGCGTGCTCGTCGCCGCCCGCCGTCCCGACCTGGTGGCCTCCCTGACGCTCGTCTCCCCGGCGATGCCGGTCTACCGGGTGCCGCCCGCGTTCAGCCGGGCGCTCCTGCTGCTCCTGCTGCCGGGCATCCCGTCGCTCGCCGAGCGCCGGATGGCCGGCATCGCCCCGGAGCAGCACGTGCGGGCCATGGTGCGGATGTGCTTCGGGGACCCGAGGCGAGTGCCGCGACAGCGGATCGAGCAGGCCGTCGAGGAGATGCGCGAGCGGGCCGAGCAACCGTGGGCCGACCGGGCGCTCACCCGCAGCATGCGCGGCCTGATCACGTCCTACCTGCGCGTGGGTGGCACGAACGCGTGGCGCATGGCTCGCTCGCTCCGAATGCCGTCGTTGGTGGTGTGGGGGGACCGCGACCGGCTCGTCGACCCCGCGCTCGCCCCGCGGCTGGCCGGCGCGATCCCCGACGCGGGACTGCACGTCCTGGAGGGGGTCGGGCACGTGGCCATGCTCGAGGCACCCGAGCCGACGGCCCGCGCGGTGCTCGGGCTGGTCGAGCGGCGTGACGTGCCGATGTCTCGCGCTGCTGCCGCCGCGCCACGCAGCGTGAGACCCTGAGGCGGCCGACTGACGAGACCGGGAGGGGCGGCCAGTGGGAGCACGCCCGGCCGATGGCCGGCCCGAAGGTCCGCGGCGCGTCCGCCGGGACCTTCCTCCGGTGCCCCGTCCTCCGGCCGCCCGCCCGCAGGTGCGGACGGCGGGCCGCGCGCCGCTCGCCGCGCGGGTCGACGTCCTGGATCGTCCCGCCGTGCGGACGGCGGTCCGCGAGGAGCCCGGGCGGCTGCGCCGGTTCGTCCGGCGCTACGGCTGGCGCGCCTACGCCGTGCCGTTCCTGACCGTCGCGACGCTGCTGACCCTCGTCGACCTCGCGGTCAACGATCCGGCACCCGCCTCGAGCATCAGTACCGCGCCGTCGGTGGTGCAGACGCCGGCACCGACACCGGCGCCCACGCCGGTCGCCCAGGCGTCCGCTCCGGCCGCGGGCGACGCCGGCCCCACCGAGACCGCGCCCGTGCCCGCCGCAGGGACCTACGTCGAACTGGGCGCCGGCTCGCTGTCCGTCGTCGACGGCAGCTCACGGGTCTACGGCACCGGTCCGCTGACCCGCTTCATCGTCGAGGTCGAGCACGGCATCGACGTCGACGGCGCGGCCTTCGCCGAGGCTGTGACGCTGACCCTGGGCGATCCCCGCTCGTGGGGCGCCGGAGGCCGCATGTCGTTCCAGCGGGTCGGCGCCGCCGAGGCCGCGGCCGGCGAGTTCGACATCCGCGTCGCGCTGGTCAGCCCGGGAAGCATGGAGCGGTACTGCCCCGGCGTGGGAACCGGCGGCTACACCTCCTGCCGCTACGGCGACCGCGCCGTCATCAACCTCGCCCGCTGGGCCACCGCCGTCCCGCACTACGACGGCGACATCGCCACCTACCGGCTGTACGTGGTGAATCACGAGGTCGGGCACGCGCTCGGCAACGGCCACCGGCCCTGCCCCGGCCCGGGCGAGGTCGCGCCGGTCATGCAGCAGCAGACCCTCCGCCTCGACGGCTGCACCAAGAACGCGTGGCCGTACCCCTGACGCAGCCACATCGGGTCTAGGCTGCTGTTCCGGTGCGCCGGGAAGTCTGGTCGGCAGTCGAGTTCCCGACTGCGATCGGAGCGTCATGTCCGCTGTTCCCGCGCTGCGCGCCGAGGGGCTGAGCAAGCGCTTCTCCACCACCCTGGCGGTCGACGACCTCACGCTCACTGTCCCGCCCGGTGAGGTGTTCGGTTTCCTCGGTCCCAACGGGGCGGGCAAGTCCACCACCATCCGCATGGTGCTCGGCCTCCTCCGCCCGAGCGCCGGCGCCGCCTGGGTGTTCGGCGAACCCGTGGCGGAGGTGGAGCGGGCGCACTCCCGGCTCGCCTACGTGCCCGCCGACGTCGCCCTGTGGCCCGCGTTCACCGGTCAGGAGTGCCTGGACCTCATGGCCGGGCTCGGGCCGGGCACCGACCTGACCTACCGCGCCGAACTCGTCCGCCGGTTCGAGCTCGACACCGGGAAGCGGGCCCGCGCCTACTCGAGCGGCAACCGGCAGAAGGTGGCCCTCGTCGCCGCCTTCGCGACGCGTGCCCCGCTGCTCGTGCTCGACGAGCCGACGAGCGGGCTCGATCCGCTGATGGAGCGGGAGTTCCGGCGGTGCATCGCGGAGGCGGCCGAGCGGGGGCAGGCCGTCTTCCTCAGCTCGCACCAGCTCGCGGAGGTCGAGGCGGTCTGCCATCGGGTGGGCATCCTGCGAGCGGGCCGGCTCGTCGAGGTCGCCGGGATGAGCGAGCTGCGGCGCCTGCGTCGCACCGAGGTCGTCGTCGATCTCGCCCGCCCCGCCCCGGAGCTGGACCGGCTGGCCGACCTGCCGGGCGTCGTCGACCTGCGGCGGAGGTCGGACCTGCAGATCAGTCTGTCGCTCACCGGACCGCCGGGCGCCGTGCTGCGGGCCCTGGGGGAGGTCGACGTCGAGCGGCTCGACGTCCGGGAGCCGTCGCTCGAGGAGATCTTCCTCGACTACTACGGGGAGGTCCCGGCGTGAGCGCCGGGACGGCAGCCCGGACCGCCCGACCGCCGCAGGTCGCGCTCCCGCCCGCGACCGGGCCGGTCGTCGGGGCGGTCAGCCGGCAGCTGCGGCGCGGCACGCTCGTGGTCAGCGCCATCGCGGGGGTGATGCCCGCGTTCGTGGCGGCCCAGTACCAGGGCACGTTCAGCGGCGCCGTGCCGGCGTCCTCGCTGGAGGCGCTGGCGCAGAACCCGGCCATCCGGACCCTGTTCGGGCCGCCCGTCGCCCTCGACGACCCGGGCGGCTTCACGGTCTGGCGGCTGGGCACGGTGTTGGCGGTGCTGGTCGGCATCTGGGCGGCCCTGGCGGCGACCCGCGTGACCCGCGGAGAGGAGGAGGCCGGCCGGTGGGATCTGCTGCTGGCCGGGCGCCTGCGACTCGCGGTCCTGATCCGGGCCCACGTCGTCGTGCTGCTCGGCGCGGCGGTGCTGCCCGGACTGGCCGCGGCGCTGGGCCTGCTGCTCTCCGGCACGGATGCGACGGGTTCGCTGCTGTTCGGGACCATGATCGCCGGCACGGGCATGACCGGTGTCGCGCTCGGTGTCCTCGGGGCGCAGCTGCTCGCCGAGCGCCGCGCTGCCTCGGGTCTCGCCGTGGCCGTGCTGCTCGGCATGCTGCTGGTGCGCATGGTCGGGGACGGCGTCCCGGCGCTGGCGTTCCTGCAGTGGGCCAGCCCGTTCGGCCTGCTGGGCCGGGCGGAGCCCTTCGGCGCCGACCGGTGGGTGCCCGCCCTCGTCCTGATGGGCATGGTCTCCGTGGTGGCCACCGCCGCCGTCCGCGCCTCCGATGACCGGGACGTGGGCAGTGCCCGTCTGCGCGGCCGCGACCGGGTGTCCGCGCCCAGCCGGTTGGTCCGCTCTCTCGGCGGGCTGGCCGTGCACCGTGTCCGCCGTCCGGTGATCACCTGGGGCGCCGGTCTGGCGGCGTACTTCCTGCTCATCGGCCTGCTCGCCCGCACGATGGTCGACTTCCTCGCGGACAACCCGCTGTTCGCCCGGCTCGCCGCCCAGGCGGGGTTCGTCCAGCTCGGGTCGGTGGAGGGCTACGTGTCCGCGCTGTTCTCGCTGCTCGCCGTCCCGGTCGGGGCGTTCGCGGCGGGCCGCGTCGCGCACGCCGCCGCCGACGAACAGGCCGGCCGGCTGACCCCGCTGCTCTCGCTGCCGGTGTCACGGGTGCGATGGGCGGCGACCGAGGCGGTCGTCGTCACGGTCGGAACCACCGTCCTCGCAGCGGTCGCGGGCCTGGCGACGTGGGCGGGTACGGCGTGGGTCGGTGCGGACCTGGGCGTCGGTGCCGCTCTGGCCGGCGCGCTGAACGCCGTCCCCGTCGCCCTGCTGTGCCTGGGGGCGGCGCTCCTGGCGCTGGGGTGGGTCCCGGCATCGGTGCTCGCGGTCGGCGTCCTCCCCGCCGCCGGGGGCTACCTGCTCCTGGTCTTCGCGGACACCTTCGCGTGGCCGGAGTGGGTGCGTGCCGTCTCGCCGTTCGCCCACCTGGCGTCGGTCCCCGCCGAGTCCGTGGATGCGGGCGGGGCCGCCGGCATGCTCGTCGTGGTGCTCGCGCTGGCCGCCGCCGGGCTGGCCGGCTACGCGCGGCGCGACCTCCGGGGCTGAGCGGGAAGAGCGGGCCGTGTCACGCTGTTATGCGCACGAACGCCGGCTCCGCGCCGGTCGTGCCCGTACGTCGTGAGGAGCAACCCGTGTCCCTGCCACCCCTGGTGGAGCCCGCCGCCGACCTCTCCATCGAGGAGGTCCGCCGCTACAGCCGCCACCTGATCATCCCCGACGTCGGGATGGACGGGCAGAAGCGGCTGAAGAACGCCAAGGTGCTCGCCGTCGGCGCGGGCGGCCTCGGCTCGCCGGTGCTGATGTACCTCGCCGCAGCCGGTGTCGGCACGCTCGGCATCGTCGAGTTCGACACCGTCGACGAGTCCAACCTGCAGCGCCAGATCATCCACGGGCAGTCCGACGTGGGCCGGTCCAAGGCCGAGAGCGCGCGGGACTCGATCAAGGAGATCAACCCGCTGATCGACGTCCGGCTGCACGAGACGCGGCTGGACAGCGACAACGTCGTGGACATCTTCAGCCAGTACGACCTGATCGTCGACGGCACCGACAACTTCGCGACGCGCTACCTGGTCAACGACGCGTGCGTGCTGCTGGACAAGCCCTACGTCTGGGGCTCGATCTACCGGTTCGACGGCCAGGTGTCGGTCTTCTGGAACGAGCACGGCCCCAACTACCGCGACCTGTACCCGGTCCCGCCGCCGCCCGGCATGGTGCCGAGCTGCGCCGAGGGCGGCGTGCTCGGCGTCCTCTGCGCCACGATCGGCGCCATCCAGGCCACCGAGGCGGTCAAGCTGATCACCGGCATCGGCGAGTCGCTGCTCGGCCGGCTGATGGTCTACGACGCCCTGGAGATGACCTTCCGGACGATCAAGGTGCGCAAGGACCCGGAGGCCGAGCCGATCACGGGGCTCATCGACTACGACGCGTTCTGCGGTGTCGTGTCGGTCGAGGCGCAGGAGGCGGCCGCGGGCGCGACGATCACCGTCGACGAGCTCAAGGACATGATGGACGCCGGCAAGGACTTCGAGCTCATCGACGTCCGCGAGGTCAACGAGTACGAGATCGTGTCGATCCCGGGCGCGAAGCTCATCCCCAAGGACGAGATCCTCTCCGGCCGGGCGCTGTCGCAGCTGCCGCAGGACAAGCCGATCGTGCTGCACTGCAAGACCGGCGTCCGCTCGGCGGAGGTGCTGGCGGCGGTCAAGAACGCCGGCTTCTCCGACGCCGTGCACGTGCAGGGCGGCGTGACGGCCTGGGCGACCCGCATCGACAAGACGCTGCCCACGTATTAAGGACCCCGTCCCCCTCACGCCTCGCAGGCTCGGCGCGAGCCTCTGGACGGGGCCGCAGGGCCCGGTTCCGCTCCCTCCCCGGGGAGCGGGCCGGGCCTTCGGCATGTTCACTGGGGTGCATGGCTGACTTCTCACCCGTGGAGCTGCTCGAACTCTTCCAGCGCGCGCAGGCGCAGTTCACCGACCGGGTGGACGCCGTCGCGCCCGACCAGTGGGAGGACGAGGCACTGCCCGGCTGGACCGTCGCCGACCTCGTCGCGCACCTGGTGACCGAGGCGCTGTGGGTTCCGCCGCTGCTGGCCGGTGAGCCGGTCGCGGAAGGCCGGTTCCCCGAGGCCACCAGCGACCTGCTCGGCGACGATCCGTTCACCGGCTGGGAATCCGCCGCCGACGACGCGCTCTCGGCGTTCGCCGAGGACGACGCGCTGGTGCGCACCGTGCACCTGTCCCGCGGGCCGACGCCGGCGACCGAGTACATCTTCGAGATGACCGCGGACCTGACCGTGCACACCTGGGACCTCGCCCGCGCGACCGACGGCGACACCGAGCTGGACGGGGAACTGCTCACCGCGGCGCTGGTCTACGCCGACCGGCTGCCCGACGACGGCATCCCCGGCATCATCGACCCGCCGCTGGACGTCCCGCCGTCGGCCGATCCGCAGACCCGGCTGCTGGCGCGCTTCGGCCGCAAGGCCACCTGAGCCGGGCCGGTCGCCGCGCTCGATGTCCCTGAGCAGGACGTTTCCGCCGACGGAATGCCCGCCTCCGGGACATCGTCCGCGGCCGTGCCCGACGATGGGCCCGTGACGGATCCGATCGACGTCGACGAGGCGGTGTTCGACGTCGTCGAGCGGATCCCGCCGGGCCGGGTGAGCACCTACGGGGCGATCGGCCGGCTGGTCGGCATCGGGCCGCGCCGGGTGGCTCGGGCGCTGTCCTCCGGCGGCGGCGCCGTCCCGTGGTTCCGGGTGGTGCGTGCGGATGGCACCGTCGCCGAGCCGGTCCGCGTCGAGCAGCTGGCCCGGCTCGCCGCCGAGGGCGTGCCGGTGCGGCACGGGCGGGTCGACCTGCGCACCGTGGGCTGGCCCGACTGAAAGGACCCCGCTGCCCCGGGCCGCGCTTTGCGGGAGTTTCTCGCGCCTTGGGGGTCCTGCAGGACACGCAAGGCGCGAACAAACACCCGGAAAGGAACGGGCCGTCGACACACCTGCCCCGCGAGTCCCGGAACTGTCGGGGGGCCGTGCTTCCATCGGGGCGTGGCAGTTCGGGGGAGCGAGGCGGCGCCGGTCTACCGGCTGGTGCAGCCCGACGCCGCCGTGGCGGTCGCCCCGCCCCGTCTCGACCCGACCCAGCAGGCCGTCGTCGGCCATGCGGCCGGCCCGCTGCTCGTGCTGGCCGGGCCGGGCACGGGCAAGACGACGACGATCGTCGAGGCGGTCGCCTCCCGCATCGAGGCCGGCGTCGACCCCGAGCAGATCCTCGTCCTGACCTTCAGCCGCAAGGCCGCGGCCGAGCTGCGCAGCCGCATCACCGCCCGGGTCGCGAAGACCATCCGCGAGCCGCTGGCCCGCACCTTCCACTCCTACGCCTACGGCGTCCTCCGGCGGGCGGCACTGCTGCGCGGTGACCCGCCACCCCGCCTGCTCACGTCCGCCGAGCAGGACGCCGTCGTCGCCGAGCTGCTGCGCGGCGACGTCGAGGAGGAGGGTGCGGTCCGCTGGCCGGCCGAGCTGGCCCCGGCCCTGGCGACGGCGGGCTTCCGCACCGAGCTGCGGGAACTCCTGCTGCGCGCCACCGAGCGCGGCGTGGGTTCCGCGCAGCTCGCGGCGTGGGGCCGGGCGACCGGCCGCGACCACTGGGTGCTGGCCGCTGCGTTCCAGGAGCAGTACGAGGGCGTCACCGCCTTCTCCACCGCGGGGCGCGGCGACGCGTCCGGGTACGACCCGGCCGAGCTGGTCCGCACGGCGATCGCCGAGCTGGCGAGTGATCCCGAGCTGCTCGGGCAGGAGCGCGAGCGCGCGTCGTGGCTGTTCGTCGACGAGTACCAGGACACCGACCCGGCCCAGGTCGAGCTGCTCGACCTGCTCGCCGGCGGCGGCGGCAACCTCGTGGCCGTCGGCGATCCCGACCAGTCGATCTACGCCTTCCGCGGTGCCGAGCCGCGCGGGATCGTCGAGTTCCCCGACCGGTTCCGCCACACCGACGGCCGGCGCGCGGGGCGCGTCTCGCTCGGTGTGTGCCGGCGCTCGGGTGAGGAGCTGCTGCGGGTCACCCGTCGGATCGCCGAGAGCCTCCCGGGCCCGTGGGAGCACCGTCGGCTCGCCGCCGGTGAGTCCGCCGACCCGGGGAGCGCCGAGGTCCACGTGTTCGGTTCGGCCGCCGTCGAGGCCGCCTACCTGGCCGACGTCCTCCGCCGTGCCCATCTGCTCGACGCCGTGCCGTGGTCGCAGATGGCGGTCGTCGTCCGCACCGCGGGCGCCCTCGGCCCGTTGCGCCGGGCCCTCGCCTCGGCGGGCGTACCGGTCGCGGTCTCCTCCGACGACCTGCCGCTGGCCGCGCAGCCCGCGGTCGCCCCGCTGCTCAGCTGCCTCACGGCCCTGCTGCCGGCGGCCGGCGCCGGCCCGGAGGGGGCCGCGCCGCCGGTGGGCCTCGACGAGCCGGCAGCCGAGGCGCTGCTGGCCTCGCCGCTGGGCGGGGCCACCGTGCTCGACCTGCGCCGGCTGCGCCGCGCGGTGCGCGTCGCGCTCGCCAAGCAGGGCGTCGACCCGCTCGAGCGTGGCGCGCCGCTGGCCACCGCGATCGAGGACGACGCACTGCTCGAGTCGCTGCCCGAGCACCTGTCGCGGCCCGCCCGGCGGGTCGCGGCCGTCCTGGCGGCGGGCCGGTTCGCCCTCGCCGAGGGGGGCACGGCCGAGGACGTCCTCTGGGCGATGTGGCAGCGCAGCGGCCTGGCGGCGCGGTGGGCCCGGGCCAGCGCGGCGGGCGGTGCGTCCGGTGCCGTCGCCGACCGCGATCTCGACGCCGTGGTCGCCCTGTTCGACGCGGCCGCGGGCTTCGTCGACCGGCTGCCGTCGGCCGACGTCCGGGCATTCGTCGCCCACCTGTCGGCGCAGGAGCTGCCCGCCGACAGCGGCGCCTCACGCGCGGTCGCGGGGGAGACGGTGCGGCTGCTCACGGCGCACGCCTCCAAGGGGCTCGAGTGGGACCTGGTCTGCGTCGCGGGCGTGCAGGAGGGCGTGTGGCCCGACCTCCGGGAGCGCTCCTCGCTGCTGGGCACCGAGGAGCTCGTCGAGCGGGCGGCCGGCATCGACGCCACGTCCGTCGACCGGCGGACGCTCGCGCTGGCCGAGGAGCGGCGGTTGTTCTACGTCGCCTGCACGCGGGCCCGGCGCCGCCTCGTCGTCACCGCCGTGGAGGGTGCTCTCGACGGCGCCGACGCGGGCGCGACCGCGTCCCGGTTCCTCGACCTGGTCGCCCCGCCGCCCGACGAGGGCCGGGCACCGACCGAGCTCCCGCGGTCGCTGACGCTGCCGGCACTGGTCGCGGAGCTGCGCCGCGCACTGACCGACCCGCTCACGCCCCCGGCCCGGCGGTCGGCCGCCGCGTCCGTGCTGCGCCGCCTCGCCGACGACGGCGTGCCCGGGGCCGCGCCCGCACACTGGTGGGGGCTGGCGCCGCTGTCCGACGACGCGCCGCTCGTGCCGGCCGAGGAGCCGGTCCGCGTCCGGCCGTCGGCCATCGAGACGTTCCAGCGGTGCCCGCTGAAGTGGGTGCTGAGCGCGGTCGGGGCCGAGGCATCGCCCGACATGACGCGAACGGTGGGTACAGCGGTCCACGCCGTCGCCCAGCAGGTCGCCGAGGGCCTCCCGGCGGTGGACGCACCGGCGGTCCTCGCCGCCGAGCTCGACCAGCTCGACCTCGGTCCCGGCTGGTCCGACCAGCGGCAGCGGCAGGCGGCGCAGGACATGCTCGGCCGCTTCCTCGCCTGGCACGCCGCCGACGGTCGCGAGCTCGTCGGAGTCGAGGTCGAGTTCGACGCCACCGTCGGCCGGGCGCTGATCCGGGGCAAGGTCGACCGGCTGGAGCGGGACGCCGACGGGCGGCTGGTGGTCGTCGACCTCAAGACGGGCAAGACGGCCGCCAGGAACATCGAGGAGCACGGCCAGCTCGCCGCCTACCAGGTCGCGGTCGCGGCGGGCGGGTTCGGCGAGCACGGCAGCAGCCCCGGTGGCGCCGCGCTGCTGCAGGTCGGCACCGGGGCGAAGGCGAAGGAGCAGCACCAGGAGCCGTTGCCCGCCGACGTGCCACCGGAACAGACCTGGGCCGGCGAACTGCTGGCCGAGGTGGGCGAGGGCATGGGCGCCGGCACCTTCGAGGTGCGCACCGGCACGCACTGCGCGCGCTGCACGGCCCGGCGCACCTGCCCGCTCCAGGAGCCCGGCCGGCAGGTGACCGGATGAGCGTCGGCCACGAGCAACTCTCCTTCGACGAGCTGTTCGCCGAGGAGCCGGCGGAGGCGAAGCGGCCTGGCCGCCTGCTCGACCCGGCGGAGGTGGCCCGGCGCTGCGGGCTCTCCTACGGGCCGTCACCCGAGCAGGCCCGGGTCGTCGAGGCCCCGGCCGACCGGCCGCTGGTCGTCGTCGCGGGCGCGGGGTCCGGCAAGACCGAGACGATGGCCGCCCGCGTCTCCTGGCTGGTCGCCAACCGGATCGTGGAGCCCGAGGCGATCCTGGGGCTCACCTTCACCCGGAAGGCCGCGAGCGAGCTGAACGAGCGGATCCGGCTGCGGCTCGGGGCGCTGGCCCGCCACCCGGAGACGAAGCAGGACCTGCGCGAGCGGCTGGAGATCGCGCAGCCGACGGTCTCGACCTACCACGGCTACGCGGCCGCGCTCGTCGCCGAGCACGGGCTGCGGATCGGCGTGGAGCCCGGGGCCGGGGTACTGGGCCCCGCCATGTGCTGGGGGCAGGCCGCCAGCGTCGTGTCGGCCTGGACCGGCGACATGTCCGACGTGCCGCTGACCCTGCTCACCACGGTCGAGGACGTGCTCGCGCTGGCCGCCGAGCTCGGCGAGCACGACATCACCCCGGCGGCCCTGCGCGTCTGGACCGCGAGGCTCGAGGCGCAGATCGCGAGCTACCCCGACGCCCCCCGGAAGAAGGGGCCCTACGCCCCGGTGCTGGAGATGCTGGCCCGGCAGAAGGCGCGCGCGGCCCTGCTGCCGCTGGTCGAGGCGTTCGAGGCCCGCAAGCGCTCCGCGGGGGCCATCGACTACGCCGACCAGGTCGCCTACGCGGCGAGGATCGCCGTCGCCGCCCCCGAGGTGGGCCGCCGCGAGCGCGCCCGCTGGCAGGTCGTGCTGCTCGACGAGTACCAGGACACCAGCGTCGGGCAGCTGCGCATGCTCGAGGCCCTGTTCGGCCGCGACACCGGACATCCGGTGCTCGCGGTCGGCGATCCCCGACAGTCGATCTACGGCTGGCGCGGGGCCTCGGCCGGCACGATCGAGCGGTTCGCCCGCACGTTTCCCGGCGTCCCCGACCGGCGGGCGGAACGGCTCACGCTCGCCACCAGCTGGCGCAACGACGAGCGGGTCCTGGCCGTCGCCAACGCCGTCTCGGCCATGCTCCCCGCGCCCGAGCAGCCGCTGCCCGACCTCGCGCCCGCGCCGGCAGCCGGCCGGGGCGCGGTGACCGTCGGGCTGTACGAGACCGTCGCCGACGAGACCGAGGCGCTCGCCGACCGGCTGGCCGCGTGCTGGCACCAGCAGGAAGCACTCGACGGCCCCAGCGCGGACCGCCGGCCCACTGTTGCGGTGCTGGTCCGCGCACGGAAGCAGCTGCCGGGCATCGCCGCCGCCCTGCGCCGGCGCGACGTCCCGGTGGAGGTCGTCGGGCTCGGCGGCCTGCTCGAGGTGCCCGAGGTCTCCGACGTCGTCGCGACGCTCACCGTGCTGGTCGACCCTACGGCCGGGGACGCGCTCGGCCGCCTGCTCACCGGCGCTCGGTGGCGGATCGGGCCGCGCGACCTCGCCGCCCTCGAGGCCCAGGCGCGGGCCCTGGTGCACTCCCGCCGGCCGGAGCGCCCCACGGGGGACGCGCCGGACGCGGCGCCCGTCGTCGAGGCGCCCGCCGAGCGCGGCAGCATCGTCGAGGCGCTCGACGATCTCGGTGGCCCCGACCCCTACTCCGCGACCGGCTACCGGCGGCTGCGGCGGCTCGGCGCCGAGCTGGCGCAGCTGCGGACGCGGTTGGGGGAGTCGTTGCCCGACCTGGTCGACGAGGTCGCCCGCACCCTCGGCCTGGAGACCGAGCTGGCCAGCGCTCCGGGCGTCAGCCCCGCCGGCGCCCGCGCCCACCTGGACGCCCTGCACGGGGTGGCGGCGGAGTTCACCGAGCTGGCCGAGCTGCCGTCGCTGCCGGCGTTCCTGGGCTACCTCCGCGATGCCGAGGAGCGCGAGCGCGGCCTCGAGCCGGGGGAGGTCGCGGTCAACCCGGAGGCCGTGCAGCTGCTGACCGGGCACTCGGCGAAGGGCCTGGAGTGGGACGTCGTCGCCGTGCCCGGCATGACCGCCGACCAGTTCCCCGCCAAGACCGACACCAGCGACTCCTGGGTGAAGGACCCGGGAGCGGTGCCCGCCGAGCTGCGGCTGACCGACCGCGAGGAGCTGCCCCGGCTCCGGCTGCCCGTGCCGGGCTCCGGCGACCAGGCCGTGGTGAAGGCGGCCTTGGAGGAGTACGTCCAGGAGTGGAAGGACTTCGGGCTGGCCGAGGAGATCCGCCTCGGCTACGTGGCGGTCACCCGCGCCCGGCACCTGCTGGTCTGCTCGGGGAGCTGGTGGCGCGACGGGGTGAAGCCGTGCGGGCCGTCGTCGCTGCTCACGACGGCGCGAGCCGCCTGCGAGGCGGGGGCCGGTGACGTCGTGCACTGGGCCGAGGCGCCGGCCGACGACGCCACGAACCCGGCCCTCGCCGAGTGGCCGATCGGCAGCTGGCCGGCCGATCCGCTGTCCTCGGGCCGGCGCCGGGCGCTCACCGCCGCCGCCGAACTGGTCGACGGCGCCGCGCCGCACCCCCTCGACCCGGCGACGACGCTCGGCGAGCCCGACGACCTCGTGGCGCAGTGGGTGCGCGACGCCGACCTGCTGCTGCGCGAGCGGGCGCGCCACGCCAGCCCGACCGTCGACGTCCCGCTGCCCTCGCACCTCTCGGTCTCGGCGCTGGTCGCGCTGCGCCGCGACCCCGGGGAGCTGGCGCGACGGCTCCGGCGACCGATGCCGGCGGCCCCGGCACCCCAGGCCCGGCGGGGCACCGCCTTCCACGCCTGGCTCGAGGAGCGCTTCGGCGCCGCCCGGCTGGTCGACCTCGACGAGCTGCCCGGGTCCGGCGACGAGTTCGCCGCCCCCGACGGCGCGCTGGCCGACCTGCAGGAGGCGTTCCTCGCCAGCGAGTGGGCCGACCGGCAGCCGATGGAGGTCGAGGTGCCCTTCGAGACCCCCCTGGGACCGTTGATCCTGCGCGGGCGGATCGACGCCGTCTACGCCGACGCCGACGGCCGCTACGAGGTCATCGACTGGAAGACCGGGCCGCCGCCCTCGGGCGGGGAGCTCACCGCGGCCGGCGTGCAGCTCGCCGCCTACCGGCTGGGCTGGTCACGGCTCCTGGGCGTCCCCGTCGAGCACGTGAGCGCGGGCTTCCACCACGTCGCCGCCGGTGTGACCCTGCGGCCGGTCGACCTGCTCGACGAGGCCGGCCTGCTCGCCCTGGTCACCGGCACGGCCCACTGACGGGGTCAGCGGGGCACGGCATCGTCGAGGGGGTGCATGGCGGTGCGCCCTTCGGCGAGCGCGGCCATCGCAGTGTGCTCCAGCACCGGCACCGGCCCGCCGAACCAGAACTCGCCGACCGCGGCACACCGGTCCAGCACCGCGGACCGGTGCGGCTGCGCCGGGTCGAACAGCAGCACCCGGACGGCCGGCCGAGGGGCGTCGGTCAGGTCCCAGACGCCTTCGACGCGGCCGTCGACCAGCACGGTGGAGGTCGCGTTGCCTCCCCGGTCGTAGACGAGGGGACGGAGCGACGGGTCGAGGAACCTGTCCCGGTCGCGGTAGCCCATGAGGTACGGGTCCAGGACCGGGAGCAGCACCACGGAGCCCGCCCCGGCCGGTGCGGCGTCGGCGCTCGACAGGTCGTCGACGCTCATCAGGAGGTCGTCCGGAGCCCCGGCCAGACGCACCACGACCTGCGCCTCGACCAGCCCGTCGACCGCCGGCCGGACCGTGCTCAGGGGCAGTCCCGACCACCAGGCGACATCGCGGTGGCTGACCGGCCCGTAGGCCGCCACGTAGCGGTGCACCAGCAGCTCGATCGCGGTGGCCTCCGCCACCGCCGACAGGTCGAGGTCGGGGTACACGTCGTCCCATCGGCGGTAGCGGAACGCGCTGCTGCGCCGGGTGCCCGTCGGCCGGTCGCGAAGGATCAGCCCCTCGTCGCACAGCATCGAGACGACGGCGGGCAACCGGTCGTCGGCTCCGAGCAGCCTCCGCAGCTCGCCCGCGCCCAGCGCCCGCCCGCCCAGCGCGTCGAGCACCCTCGGCGCCCACTGCTCGTAGTGGTCGCGGGCCACGCGCAACCACCGGCGGTCCCCGGAGAGGGTGGCCGCCCGCGTCGCGGCGAAGAGGACCGGCGCCAGGTCCCGCGGCACGACGAACACGGTTCCGCGCATGCATTTGAGCCGCAGCAGCGACCGGCGCTCGTACAGCTCGCGGTCGAGGTCCTCCGGCCGGAACGAGGTCAGCCGGGCGAACGCCGACAGGTACGGGCTGAGCGAGCTGGTGGCGTGCAGGCCGATCAGGTCTCCGGCGAGCGAGACGACGTCGGCACCCGCCGAGCCGGGCGCGAGGTGCTGCTTGACCAGCAGGTGCGGCAGCAGCCCGGCCGGGGTGACGCCTTCCGGGTCGATGGTGCGCACGGACGCTCCCGTCGGTCGGCGACGATCCCCTGGGTACCGCCCGGCCCGGTGCCGCGCACAGGGGCTTACGGGCACGGGTGCCCGGGGCCCTCGTTCCCTACCAGCGTTCTTCCGTCGGGCGCACGCTCTCGGCCATGGCCATCCGGCCGGGCAGGGGACCGGCACCGTCCCGGCAGCCGGCGACGGCGGCAGCCCGCCACGCCTACCTGGACAACCTCAAGGTCCTGCTGATCGCCGCGATCATCGCCGCACACGCGCTGATCGGCTACTCCGATCTGGGTGGCAACGCGTGGGCCTACAGCGAGGTGCGCGAGACGACGCTGGCCGAGCCCACGTTCGTGGTGCTCGTCGTGGTCGCCTTCCCGTTCGGGATCTTCCTGATCGCCCTGCTCTTCCTGGTGGCCGGCCTGCTGACGTCCGGCTCCTACGACCGGAAGGGCGCCGGCCGGTTCGTCCACGACCGGCTGCTGCGCCTCGGGGCCCCGTACGTCGTCGGCACGCTGCTGCTCTGGCCGGCGCTCAACTACGCGCTGTACCGGCCGTTGGGCTACGAGCGCGGCTCCTACTGGGACGAGTTCGTCCGTGACGTCCCCACCGGCAGCGTCATGTGGTTTGCCGCCGTCCTGCTGGTCCTGTCCCTCGGCTACGCCGGGCTGCGACGGTGGCGGCCGGAGCGGGCCCGCACGAGCCGGCCGATCAGCCTGCGGGCGTTGCTGCTGCTCGCGGCAGCCGTGGCGGCGGTCAGCTTCCTCGTCCGGTTGGCGTCGCCCTACAACAGCTGGGGGCTCTGGGGCCTGCACGCCTGGCAGTGGCCGGAGTGCCTCGCCGCGTTCGCCCTCGGCGCCATCGCCGCCGGGCAGGGCTGGCTCGTCGCGGTGCCCGAACCGGTGCGGCGTCACGCGCGCACAGCCACCCTGCTCGGCGCCCTCGGGTTGGCCGTGTTCATCGCACTGCCGCTCGGCTTCCCCATCGACTACGCCGCCGGGGGATGGCACTGGCAGGCCGCGGTGGCGGCCGCACTCGAGGGCGTGCTCACGGTCTTCGGGCCGGTCTGGCTCCTTGCGGTCGCCCAGCGGCGCCTGGCCCGTCCGCTGCCGCACGGGACGGCGCTGGCCCGCAGCTCCTACGGCGCGTTCGTGCTCCAGGGCGTCTTCCTCTACGGGACCGCGCTGGCCCTGCGCCCGGTGCCGGTGCCCGCGGAGGTCAAGGCGGTGACGGTCGCGCTCGCGTCCGTCATCGGCTCGTTCGCTGTGTCGTGGTTGCTGATCAGCCGGGTCCCGGCGTTGCGGAGGGTGCTCTGATGACCGACGTCGAGGCGCAGCAGGCGCACTGGGCGGCCACGTTCGCGGCGCACCCGGAGATGTACGGCGGGCAGCCCAGCGCACCCGGCGCCTACGCGGTCGAGCTGTTCGTGCGCGAGGGGTGCCGAACGGTCCTCGAACTCGGTGCCGGGCAGGGGCGGGACACGCTGGCGTTCCTCCGCGCCGGGCTCCGCGTGACCGCCCTCGACTACGCGGCGGAGGCGCTGGCCGGCATCGAGCAGTCGGCCGGTGCGGACGCCGAGCGGCTGGCCACCGTCGCCGCCGACGTCCGACGGCCGCTGCCCCTGCCGGATGCGAGCGTCGACGCGGTCTACAGCCACATGCTGCTGAACATGGCGCTGACCACGCCGGAACTCGAGGCTCTGGCCGCCGAGATCCGACGCGTGCTCCGTCCCGGGGGCCTGCACGTCTACACCGTGCGGCACACCGGCGACGCCCACTGCGGCGCCGGTACCGCTCTCGGCGACGGCATGTTCGAGAACGGGGGCTTCGTCGTGCACTTCTTCGACCGCGCGCTGGTCGACCGGCTGGCCACCGGATGCACGCTGCTCGACCTCACGCCGTTCGAGGAGGGGGACCTGCCGCGCCGGCTCTGGCGGGTGACCCTGCGGCGGGAGGGGCCGTGAGTCAGCTGCCGGCGACCCGGTCCAGGATCGCCGCGGCCAGCTGCTCGGGCGCCTGCTCGGGGATCCAGTGGGTGATACCCGGCAGCTGCACGAACCGGTAGTCGCCGGTGACGAACTCGGCGCACGCCTCCGCGGCGATGCGGCCGATAGCCACGTCGCCGTCGCTCCACACGTAGGTGGTCGGCACGTCGACCTTGTCCACCCGGGTGCCGGAGCTCATCGCGCGGTACCAGTTCAGCGCCGCGGTCAGCGCGCCCGGCGCCGACAGCACCGCCACGTACTGGTCGATGGCCTCGGCCGGGATCCCGGTGTCGCCGTTCCCGCTCAGCATCCGCCGCAGCCGGCGTGCGTCGTCCTCCAGCAGCACGTCCTCGGCCTTGCCCGCCTGCCAGAACAGCCGGATGTAGGCAGAGCGCTCCTTCTGCTCCGGGTCCACGCGGTAGGCGACCGTGTAGGCGGCCGGGTGCGGCACCGACACCGCGGTCAGCGTGCGGACCCGGTCGGCGTGCCAGGCGGCCAGCGTCCACGCCACGTTCGCGCCCCAGTCGTGGCCGACCACGTCGACGCGGGGCAGCTCGAGCGCGTTCAGCAGGTCGACGGTCACCTGGGCCAGGCTCGGCATCGAGTAGGCCTCGACCTCCGCGGGCCGCGCGCCGGGGGAGTAGCCGAGCTGGTCGGGCGCGTAGGTCCGCAGCCCGGCGTCGGTCAGCAGGGGCGTCACCGCCGCCCACGACTGCGAGGTCTCCGGGAAGCCGTGCAGCAGCAGCACCGGCCGCCCGTCCTCGGGCCCGTCGACCCGTACGTCGAAGACGAGATCACCGACGTCGACCTGCAGTACCTGTCCCGACATGGGGTGGACGCTAGCCCGGCGCTACCGTCGGTGCCCGTGAGCAGCAGCCCAGAACGCGACAACGCCGAACGTGCCTATGTCCGTGCCCACCTCGACGACCTGCACGCCGACCTGGACGCCTGGCTGCGCATCCCGTCGATCTCCGCCGACCCGGCGCACGCCGACGACGTCGCCGCCAGCGCGGCCTGGCTGGCCGGAGCGCTGACCCGGGTCGGTTTCCCGATCGTCGAGATCTGGCCGACCCCCGGCGCGCCCGCGGTCTACGCCGAGTGGCCCAGCGCCGACGCCGGCGCGCCGGTCGCCCTGGTCTACGGGCACCACGACGTCCAGCCGGTCGACCCGCCCGAGCTGTGGGTGCACCCGCCGTTCGAGCCCACCGTCGTCGACGGCGAGGACGGTCCCGAGCTGCACGCCCGCGGCGCCATCGACGACAAGGGCAACGTCGCCTTCCACCTGCTCGGCCTGCGGGCGCACCTGGCCTCGACCGGTCGCGACACCCCCGCCGTCACGGTCAAGCTGCTCATCGAGGGCGAGGAGGAGTCCGGCTCGCCGCACTTCGCCGCGCTGCTCGCCGAGCGCAGGGACCGGCTGGCCTGCGACGTCGTCGTCGTCAGCGACACCGGCATGGCCGCGCGGGACATCCCCAGCGCGGTCGTCTCGATGCGCGGCCTCGCCGACGCCGAGATCACGCTGCGCGGGCCGGCGATCGACCTGCACTCCGGCTCCTTCGGCGGCGCCGTCCCGAACCCGCTGCACGCCATGGCGTCGCTGCTCGCCGCCCTGCACGACGAGCAGGGCCGGGTCACCCTGCCCGGCTTCTACGACCGGGTCCGCGCGCTCACCGACCGCGAGCGCGAGCTCATGGCCCGCGTGCCCTTCGACGAGAAGGAGTGGCTGGCGGGCCCGGCGGCCTCCCGCGTCGCCACCGGCGAGGACGGGTTCAGCACCCTGGAGCGGGTGGGCGCCCGGCCCACCGCCGAGGTCAACGGCATGTGGGGTGGCTACACCGGCCCCGGCCACAAGACGATCGTCCCCGCCGAGGCCCACGCCAAGGTCACGTTCCGGCTGGTGGCCGATCAGCGTCCGGAGGACGTCGGCCCGCAGCTGCGGGCCTGGGTCGAGGCCCATCTCCCCGACGGCATCGAGGCGGAGGTGCACACCCCGCCCGGCGGTGTCTCCCCGTGCGCCAGCGACCTGGACTCCCCGGCGATGGGCGCGCTGCTCGCCGCGATCGCCCGGGCCTGGGACAGCGAGCCCGGCGACGTGCTGTACCTCCGCGAGGGCGGCAGCGGGCCGGAGGCCGACCTGGTCGACGTGCTGGGCGCACCGCTGGTGTTCCTCGGCGCGGGCCTGCCCACCGATCGCATCCACTCGCCGAACGAGCGCGTGCTGCTCGAGATGCTCTACCGGGCCGCCGAGGCCGCGGCGCACCTGTGGCGAGAGCTCGCGGCGCTCCCGCGGGACACGCGGTGACGCCGGGCGCCGACCAGCCGGTCGAGACCTTCGGTCCCTACCGCGTGCTCGGCGTCCTGGGCAACGGCGGGATGGGACGCGTGCTGCGCGCCTACGACGCCGAGCACGAGCGGGAGGTCGCCCTCAAGGTCCTGCACCCGCAGTGGGCGCAGGACGAGAGCTACCGCAGCCGCTTCCGCCGGGAGGCGCAGATCGCCGCCCGGCTCAACGAGCCGCACGTCATCCCCATCCACCGGTACGGGGAGATCGACGGCCAGCTGTTCCTCGACATGCGGCTCGTCGAGGGCGAGAACCTCGACTCGCTGCTGCGCCGGCTCGGCCCGATGGACCCCGCCCGGGCCGTCGACCTGGTCTGCCAGGTCAGCCACGCGCTCGACGCCGCGCACTCCCGCGGACTGGTGCACCGCGACGTGAAGCCCTCCAACGTGCTGCTCGTGCCCCGCATGGACGGCGCCGACCTCACCACCTCGGCGGCCGGCGACGACTTCGCCTACCTCGCCGACTTCGGCATCGCCCGCGTCGCCGACGAGGGCGGCGGCCCTGCGCTGACCGCCACCGGCACGGCCGTCGGCAGCACCGAGTACATGGCGCCGGAGCGGTTCGGCTCCGCCGCCCCTGACGCCCGCTCCGACGTCTACTCGCTGGCCAGCGTGCTGTTCGAGCTGCTCACCGGGCAGCGCCCGTTCATGGCGGGCGACCCGTTGGCGCTGATGTACGCGCACCTGCACCAGGAGCCGGAGCGGCCCTCGCGGCTGCGCCCGTCGCTGCCACCGGCCCTGGACGACGTCGTCGGCAAGGGCATGGCCAAGGACCCCGCGGGGCGGTGGCAGACCGCCGGGCAGTTCGCCGCCGCCGCGCGGGCGGCACTGACCGCGAGCGGGGTGCCGGTGCCGCGCGACGACGCCGCCACGACGGTGGGCCCGGTGCCCGACGACGGGGCGCGCGCCGCCACCCGCCCGGAGCAGGTATCTCCGGGGCCGGGTGTGCCGGCGCCGCCCACCCTGATCGGGGCGACCCCGCCGTCCGGGCCCCTCGCGCAGGCGCCGCCGGCGGCCCGGCCGCGCTGGGCGGCCCGCGCACCGTGGATCGTCGCCGCCGCGGCGCTGGCCGCCGTGGTGCTGCTCACCGCGCTGCTGGTCGTGCTCGACGGCCGGGCCGACGACGCCCGGGCCGGTGCCTCCGACGCCGCCGAGCGGCTGGTGGCCCTCGGCCTCCCGGAGGCCCTGGATCGGCAGGCGTGCACGGTCGGCACACCGGGCGAGGGGGAGCTGTACACGCTCAGCTGCCCGGCGGCCGGCCAGCCCGAAGGCTTCCCGACCGTCACCTACACCGCCTACACCGGCGACGGCGCGCAGACGGCGGTCGCCGACTCGATCGAGCGGTTCGGCCTCGCCGAGCTCGACGACGTGTACGCCTGCGGGGGCTCCGACCGGCCCGAGGGCTGGGTGCAGCTCGAGGACTTCGACGGCAACGCCGTCGGCCGGCTGTCGTGCACCGTCGACGACGACGGCGACCCGCAGCTGCGCTGGTACTGGGACGACCTGGGCACCCTCGGTTTCGCCGAGCTGCGCGGGGGCGGCACCGACGCGCTGTCCGCGCTGCGGTCGTGGTGGACCGACCACGCCGACCGGGACCTCTGAACCCCGGTCAGTCGCGGGTGCCGACGACGACCGTCGCGCCCCGGTCGGCGTCCTCGACGACCACCGGGGTCAGCCCGGCCGCCCGCACCGCCTCCGTGGCGGCCGCGACCTGGCTCTTACCGGTCTCGAACAGCACCGCCCCGCCCGGTGCCAGCCACTGCGGGGCTCCGGCGATGACCCGGCGCAGCACGGCCAGGCCGTCGTCGCCGCCGTCCAGGGCCACGGCCGGTTCGTGGTCGCGTGCCTCCGGCGGCATCAGCGCGATCGCCGTCGTCGGCACGTAGGGGGCGTTGGCGACGAGCACGCCGATCCGTCCGCGCAGCCCGGCGGGGAGGGCGGCGAAGAGGTCGCCGGTGTGCACGTGCCCGCCGGGGAGGTTGCGCCGCGCCCAGCCGACCGCGGCCGGGTCGACGTCGGCGGCGTGCAGCTCGATCCCCGGGACGGCCGCGGCCACCGCCGCACCGACCGCGCCCGACCCGCAGCACAGGTCCACCACCACCGACCCCGGGGCGGTGCGGGCGATCGCCTCGCCGGCCAGTGCCTCGGTGCGGCGGCGCGGGACGAAGACGCCCGGACCGACCTGGATCCGCAGGCCGTGGAACTGCGCCCAGCCCAGCACGTGCTCCAGCGGCTCACCGGCCACCCGGCGGGCCAGGGCGCCCGCCAGTCCGGTGGGGTCGTCGGCGCCCGCCAGCAGCAGCGCGGCCTCGTCCTCGGCGAACACGCAGCCGGCGGCCCGCAGGGCGGCGACGACCTCTCCGGCACTCGACGGCGGGGGACTCGGCGGCGGCATGGGGCGGCGACGCTACCCCGTCGTCCTGGATCGGCCTTCTAGATTGGCGCCGTGACCCATCCCGACGGCCCGAGCACGCCCCCCGGCTGGTACCCCGACCCCGACGGGGCGCCGGGCTTCGTCCGGTGGTGGAACGGGATCAGCTGGTCCGACGTCGCGACGCCGGCCGGGCCCGGGGTCACCGTGCAGCAGCCGCCCGGATACGCGCCCCGGCCGCCGGCTCCGGTCGTCCCGCCCCCCGCGGCGCCGGGCAGCGGCCCGCGGACCGGGCTGATCGTGGGTCTCGGTGTGCTGGGCCTGGTCCTCGTCGTCCTGATCGGGTTCCTGGTCTCCAATTCCGGCGGCGAGGACGCCGTCGCCGGTCCCTCGACGCCCACCGTGCCCGGCCCGCCGCCCGCCGCCGGGCCGACCTTCCCGCCCGGGACGGTGCGGATCATCGACGAGGCCGCCGGCATCTCCTACCCGTTCCTCGGCGACGGCTGGTACGAGTGGGATCTCGGTGTCCAGTACGAGATCAGCGAGATCGCCGGGCAGTACTTCACCACGCAGGAGGTGGTGCCCGAGGGCGGCATCTTCATCGCCCAGTGCACCTCGGGCCCGCTGACCGACGCCTACGGATGGGGCGGGCCCGCGACGCTGCAGCCGACGGTGCGGACCGTCGCCGACAGCGCCCGCGCCAACTACTACCCGGGCCCGAACGAGCGGCAGGTGCTCCGCGACGAGCCGCGGACCGTCGACGGGCACGCCGCCCACCTCTACGAGTTCAACCTGTCGTGGGACGCCCCGGGCTACGACGCGAGCGGGGAACGGGCGGCGATGCTGCTCATCGACGTCGGCCGCGCGAGTCCCGCGCTGCTCTACATCTCCATCCCCAACACCCACGCCGAGCTGTACGGCGTCATCGACCGCGTCCTGGAGGACGTCGACGTCCTGTGACCGCGCCGAGCCAGGACGCCCGGCTCGTCGGTCGCATCCGGCGGCTACTGTCGCTGGCGTGACAGCTGCTGGTGCCGAACTGACCCTGCGGCACCCGGTGGAGCGGTTCTCGCTCGACAACGGGTTGCGCGTCGTCCTCGCCCCCGACCGGAGCGTGCCGGTCGTGGCGGTGAGCGTCTTCTACGACGTCGGGATGCGCAACGAGCCGGAGGGCCGCACCGGGTTCGCGCACCTCTTCGAGCACATGATGTTCCAGGGCTCGGCGCACGTGCCGAAGATGGAGCACGCCCGCCTGGTGCAGGCCGCCGGCGGCACGTTCAACGGCTCCACGCACCAGGACTACACGAACTACTACCAGGCGCTGCCCTCCGAAGCCCTGGAACGCGCGCTGTTCCTCGAGGCCGACCGGATGGCCGCCCCGGCGATCACCGAGGAGAACCTCCGCAACCAGATCGACGTGGTGAAGGAGGAGATCCGGGTCAACGTGCTGAACCGGCCCTACGGCGCCTTCCCCTGGTTGCAGCTGCCGCAGATCGCGTTCGACAGCTTCGCCAACACCCACGACGGCTACGGCTCGTTCGTCGACCTGGAGTCCTCGACGGTCGCCGACGCCGCGGACTTCTTCTCGCGCTACTACGCACCGGGCAACGCCGTCCTCTGCATCGGGGGAGACCTCGACGTCGCCGAGACCGAGCGGCTGGTGCGGCGCTGGTTCGGCCCGGTCGAGGCCCGTGAGGTGCCGCCGATCCCGGCGACGGGGGAGCCGCGGCCGACGACGGTCCGCTCCGGCGTCGTCGAGGACGCCCTGGCGCCTGCGCCCGCCGTCGCGCTCGGCTGGCGGGTGCCCGACCCGGTCGGCGACTTCGACCGCTACCTCGGCACCGTGCTGCTGGCCGAGCTGCTCAGCGAGGGCGACGCCTCGCGTCTGGAGCGGCGGCTGATCCACGACGACCGGATCGCCATCGCGCAGAGCAGCTACGTCGGCCTCTTCGGCGACCCGTTCGACGTCCGCGACGCGACCCTGCTCACCACTCAGGTGCACCACCCCGTGGGCATCCCGGTGGAGAAGGTGCTCGCCGCGGTGCACGAGGAGGTGGCCCGGATCGCCGACGGCGACGTCGGCGCCGACGAGCTGGGTCGGGTGCAGGCCCGGACCGAGGCCCAACTGCTGCGCGAGGCCGACTCGGTGCTGGGGCGGACGCTCGGGTTCGCGGCCGCCGAGATCGTGCACGGCCGCGCCGAGCTGGCCGGCGAGCTCGCCGCCCGCCTCGCGCGGATCACCCCGGACGAGGTGCAGGCAGCCGCCCGCGACCTCGACCCGAACACCGTCGCGGTGCTCGAGCTGCGCGCGACCGGAGGACGCAAGTGAGTGCCGAGCTGGACCTGGCTCTGATCCCGCCGTTGGGTGAGGCCCGCGCCCACCCGGTGCCGCCGGCGCACGAGACGCACCTGCCGTCCGGGCTGCACGTCGTCGTCGTGCCCCGCCCCGGGGTGCCGCTGGTGGAGCTGCGACTGCGCATCCCGTTCTCCGCGCCGAACGCCCATCTCGCGGCGGTGCACACCGCCCGCGCCAGCGTGCTGTCCGGTGCGGTCCTGCTCGGCACCGAGCAGCACGACCAGACCGGCGTCGCCGAGCTGCTGCAGAGCCACGGCGCCGAGATGTCGGTCACGACCGACCCCGACCGGCTGCTGTTCGGGACGACGCTGCTCGCCGAGGGGCTCGCGCCCGTGCTCGGCGTGCTCGCCGAGCTGCTCACGGCGGCCACGTACCCCGCCGACCGGGTCGAGGGCGAGCGCGACCGGGTGGCCGAGCGGATCGCGATCGCCCGCTCCCAGCCCGGGATCATCGCCCGCACGGCCCTGGCCGCCCGGCGCTACGGCTCGCACCCCTACGCCGTCCAGCTGCCCGACCCGGAGCTCGTCCTCGACGTCCGCGCGCCCGCGCTGCGGCGGATGCACCGCGAGCACGTCCTGCCCGCCGGCAGCAGCCTGGTCCTGGTCGGCGACCTGGACCCGAAGGCGGCCACCGCGGCCGTCGCCGAGGCGCTGGCCGGCTGGGTGGGTGCGGGCACGGCGCAGGAGACCCCGCCCGCGCCGGTGCTGCGGGCGCCGGAGATCGAACTGGTCGACCGGCCCGGGGCGGTGCAGTCCAACGTCCGGCTCGGCGGTCCGGCCCCGCGCCGGACGGACCCCGACCTCGCGGCCACCCGGCTGGCCAGCATGATCTTCGGCGGGTACTTCTCGTCGCGGCTGGTGGAGAACATCCGCGAGCGTCGCGGGTACACCTACAGCCCGCGCAGCGCCGTCGACCACCAGGCGGCGGGGTCCTCGTTCCTCGTCGAGGCCGACGTCGCCACCGAGGTGACCGGGCCGGCCCTGCTCGAGACCTGGTACGAGCTCGGCCGCATGGCGCTGACCTCGGTCACCGAGGCCGAGCTCGACGGCGCCCGTCGCTACATCCTCGGCAGCATGGCGCTGTCCACCGCCACGCACGCCGGCCTGGCCAGCACGCTGTCGGCACTGGTCGGCGCCGGGCTCCCGCCGGACTGGCTGACCGATCACCAACGCGCGCTGGCGGGCGTGACGGCCGAGGAGGTGCAGGAGGCCGCCCGGCGCTACCTGGCCCCGGCCGGGCTGACCGCCGTCGTCGTCGGGGACGCGGCCCGCGTCGCCGACCAGCTGCGCACGCTCGCGCCGGTGGAGGTCACCGGCGGTGGGGACGGCGACGGGGCATGAGCGTCCCCGAGTCGGCCTGGCCCGAGGGGACGCCGAATTCCACCGGCAGCGTGCCCGTTCTCTCGCGGACCGCGCACGACCGCACCCACCTGGGGCGGGCCCTGCCCGATCCTGCCGCCGGGCGGCCGGTGCGCGTGCTCACCGTGGACCGGGAGCGCACCGCCCCCGTCCGGGAGGGCGACGGCGGGCCGTACCTGGTGTGGGACGAGCAGCCGGAGCTGCCCACCGGCGCGGTGTTCCTGGGCGAGGCCGACGGGGTGCCGTACGCCGCCGTCCGCGGCGAGCGGTCGCTGACCGTCAACGGCCGGCCGGTCGACTCGTGGTCGGGCCTGCGCGAGGTCGGCGCCGACCTCGACGACCTCGACGCGGGGCTGCTGGTGCAGGCGGTCGCGATCCTCGAGTGGCACGACCGGCACCGGTTCAGCCCGACCACCGGCGCGGCGACCACGATCGAGCGCGCCGGCTGGGTGCAGCGCGACCCGACCACCGGCCACGAGTTCTTCCCCCGCACCGACCCGGCCGTGATCATGCTCGTGCACGACGGCGCCGACCGCGTCGTGCTCGGCCGGCAGGCGGTCTGGCCGCCGGGGCGGTTCTCCATCCTGGCCGGCTTCGTCGAACCGGGGGAGTCCGCGGAGGCCGCCGTCGCCCGGGAGGTCGCGGAGGAGGTCGGCCTGCGGGTCACCGACGTCCGGTACGTGGCCAGCCAGCCGTGGCCGTTCCCGCAGTCGCTGATGCTCGGGTTCGTGGCCCGCGCCGAGGAGGCCGGCGAGCTGGTTCTCGACCCCGACGAGATCGAGGAGGCCCGCTGGTTCACCCGCGACGAGCTGCGCTCGGGCGCCGGGCCCCGGGCGCTCCCGCCGCCGGTCTCGATCGCCCGGCACATCCTCGATCGCTGGGTGGCCGGCGAGTTCAGCTGATGAAAGGACCCCCTGCCCCGCACGTTCGCGCCGGGGCCCTGCAGGGGGCCGTCAGGAGAAGCATCCCTGGAGCACCAGCGCGGGCCGGTCGGGGTGGTCGGCGAGGACGACCGCGTCGGCGAGCGCGACCGGGTCCACCTCGTCGTCGTAGCGGTCGAACGCCGGCAGCTCCCACGCCTGCTCGGGCGGGGTGAGCCTGCGGCGCGCCGCCGTGGCCATCCGCAGGTGCACCACGAGGTCGAAGTCGAGGCCGACGCCCTGCAGCAGCGCACCGGGGACCAGCAGCACCCCGCGCGGCGGCATCGGTCTCGGACGGTCGCGGACGGCGCGGTCGCGAACGGTGTCCCAGAGCGCCGGCAGGTAGGTGCCCGCACCGCCGGGGCCGAGCGGCGCCAGCACCTCCCGGGCCAGCGCCCCGGCGTCCAGCCAGTCGGTGTAGCGGGCGTCGGGGTCGGTGCGGCCGTGCTCCAGCCGCAGCGAGGCCGGGCGGTAGAAGCCGTCGGCCGGGACGACGACCGCGGCGCGCCCCAGTGCGGGGAGCCGCTCGGCGACGGCGGCGGCCAGGTCACCTGGGCGGGCGGCATCGGGCCCGTCGACGGCGACCCGGAGGGCGGCGGCCCCGGGGTGGGCCGGGACGGCGGCGAGAAGAGTGGCGAGACGGTCGGCCAGGGCTGCGGGTGCCAGCGGCTCCGGACGGGTCAGGAGCGGCCGTCCACCGCGATCGGGACGGTCGGGGGCCCACCGTGCGCGGGCAGGCGGGGGATCGGCGCGACCACGGCCATGGGCAGCGGGACGGGCTCGGTCGCGGGCCGGTCGGCGGTCATGGCGTCGAGGACCTCGCGAGCGAGCTCGGCCACCGGCCGGCCCTGCGAGCGGGCGTCGCGTCGCATCGTCTCGAACGCCGCGCGGGGGTCGGTGCCGAACCGCTCGGCGAGCACTCCGATGGCGCGCTCGGTCGCGACGCGGGCAGCGAGGGCGTGCTCGAGCTGCGCCACCGTGCGCTCCAGGGCGGCGATGCGGGCGTCGACGGGGTCGATGTCGGGGCAGGCCTCCACCGGCCCCCGCGCCGAGCGCCGGGTGCTGCGGTCGGGCTCGGCCAGGGCGCCGAACTCCTCGGCCACGAGGTCGGCGAGCGTGAGCCCCTCCACCAGGTCGGCGGCCGGCTCAGCGCCGGCGGGGGAGACCACCGACCAGCCGCGGGTGGTGCGCGCGAGCGCCACCGGCGGGGTGCCGGCGCCGTCCTGCGTCCACGGGTGCACGGAACGATTGTGCGCGACCGGGGCCGAGGAGGCGGCTCGAACGGCGGGTGACCCCCCGTCGCGGCCGCTCTCGGGGCAGGCGTGCCCCGATGAGGGCCGTGGACCGGGGATCATGCGGGTCATGCCTCCGTCTGCAGGTCCAGCTGCGCCTTGACCTGGTCGATGCTGGGGTTGGTCAGCGCGCTGCCGTCGGCGAAGACCAGGGTGGGCACGGTGCGGTTGCCCTTGTTGGCGTTCATCACCACGTCCGCTGCCTGGTCGTCGAGCTCGATGTTGACCTCGGCGAACTCGATCCCCTCGTGCTGCATCAGCCGCTTGAGCCGGACGCAGTAGCCGCACCACGACGTCGTGTACATCGTGACGGGGACGGCGGGGGTCGAGGTCATCGGGGGGATCCTCCATGGTCGGGGCGAGCGGGTCCACCCCCGGAGGGGTAGGTCCTGGATGTGTCCGGATCAACGTGGTCCACCTGGGGATGCTTCCCCGCGGTGTCCCTCCCGGCTGGGAGACTCGGTCCGACGACGCACGACCGAGGGGGGCGGATGACGCGCAGCGCGGCACAGGCGGGGGCGACCACCCGCGCCGAGGCGGTGCTCGCCGGCCTCGACGACGAGCAGCGCGAGGCCGCGCAGGCCGTCTCGGGGCCGGTCTGCATCCTGGCCGGCGCCGGCACCGGCAAGACCCGCACCATCACCCACCGCATCGCCTACGGGGTGCACACCGGTGTCTACGTCCCCGAGCAGGTCCTGGCGGTCACCTTCACCGCCCGGGCGGCGGGGGAGCTGCGCGCCCGGCTGGCCGCGCTCGACGTGGGGGGCGTGCAGGCGCGCACCTTCCACGCCGCGGCGATGCGGCAGTTGCGGTACTTCGCCCCGCGGGTGCTCGGCGGTCCGATGCCGGGTCTGGTGGAGAACAAGCTGCGCATCGTCGCGTCGGCAGCGGCGCGCTCGCGGCTCACCACCGACCGCACCAGCCTCCGCGACCTGGCCAGCGAGATCGAGTGGGCCAAGACGACGCTGGCGACGCCCGAGGACTACCCGGCCCGTGCGAAGGCCGCCGGCCGCGAGCCGCCGTTCGAGGCAGCGGCGGTGGCGCAGGTCTACGCGAGCTACGAGTCGGCCAAGCAGCGCGACGGCGCACTCGACTTCGAGGACCTGCTGCTCGTCACCGCCTTCGCCCTCGAGGAGCACCGCGACGTGGCCCGGGAGGTGAGGGGGCAGTACCGGCACTTCGTCGTCGACGAGTACCAGGACGTCAACCCCCTGCAGCAGCGGCTGCTCGACGCCTGGCTGGGTGGGCGCGCCGACGTCTGCGTCGTCGGCGACCCGAACCAGACCATCTACTCCTTCACCGGCGCCGACCCCGACTACCTGCTCGGGTTCGCCGACCGCTATCCCGACTCCGCCGTCGTGAAGCTCGAGCGCGACTACCGCTCCACCCCGCAGGTGGTGGGCCTGGCCAACCGGCTGATCGGGCAGGCGCCGCGGCGCAAGGGGCTGCCCGGTCTGCGGCTGCTCGGCCAGCGCGCCGACGGGCCGGAGCCGCGCTTCACCGAGCACCCCGACGAGCCGGCCGAGGCCGCCGCCGTCGCCGCGCGCTGCCGGGCGCTCATCGACGGCGGGATGCCGGCGTCGGAGATCGCCGTCCTCTTCCGGATCAACGCCCAGTCGCAGGTGTACGAGGCGGCGCTGGCCGACGTCGGCGTGCCGTACGTGCTCAAGGGCGGCGAGCGGTTCTTCGAGCGGCCCGAGGTGCGGGAGGCCATCCTCCTGCTCCGTGGCGCGGCGGCCGGGGGCAGCGAGCCCGGCCTCCTGGTGCCCACGGTGCGCGACGTGCTGGCGTCGACGGGCTGGGTGGAGCACCGGCCCCCGCCCGGGGGCGCCGCCCGCGACCGCTGGCAGTCGCTGGCCGCACTGGTCGATCTCGCCGTCGACCTGGTGGCGGAGAACCCGGCGCTGGACCTCGCCGGCTTCGTGGGGCATCTCGCCGAGCGCGCCGACGCCCAGCACGCCCCCACGGTGCAGGGGGTGACCCTGGCGTCGATGCACGCGGCCAAGGGGCTGGAGTGGGACGTCGTGTTCGTCGTCGGCCTCGTCGACGGCGTCGTCCCCATCTCCCAGTCGCTGAACCGGCCCGCCGCGGTCGAGGAGGAGCGCCGCCTGCTCTACGTGGCGATCACCCGGGCTCGCGAGCAGCTCACCCTGTCGTGGTCCCTGGCCCGCAACCCGGGCGCCAAACGGGCTCGCCCGCGCAGCCGCTTCCTCACCGGGCTGGCACCCGACTCGGGGCCCACCGCCCCGGCGGCGCGGCGGTCGGCGAAGAAGCAGAAGGTCGTGCTCGAGGGCGAGGCGGGGGAGCTGTTCGAACGGCTTCGTGCGTGGCGCAGTCAGGCGGCCCAGTCGCAGTCGGTCCCGGCCTACGTCGTGTTCACCGATGCCACCCTGCAGGCGATCGCCGAGACCCGGCCCGCGAACCTGCGGGAGTTGTCCGGCCTGCCGGGCATCGGGGCCCGGAAGCTCGAGCTGTACGGCGCGGACGTCCTCTCCACCGTCACTGGGTGATCACCCAGCGCAACGACAGGAGGGTCACGGAACCTGCCTGCCCCCGTGCGGAGGACGCGCCGATTAATTGCGTTGACCGCCGTCGCAGCCGCGCCCTACTGTCTGGATCGCGCTCGGGGGACTCCTCGTGGCGCGCCAACGTGAAACCGGCCCGAGCGGCCGGTGCACACCCCGGAAGGAGGGGACCGATGATCACCAGCACGTGGACGTTCGCCCCCGCCGGGGTCCTCGGCCAGGGGAGCGCTGACGCGCGTCCGTACCCGGGCGTCGCTGTTCGCCTCCCGGCCGTCGCGCCTCAGGTCGCGGTCCAGGGCACCGGTGTGCCCATCGCCCGGCTGCGCGGCATGACCGGCATCGACTGCACCCCCCGCGGCGAGTTCCTCGCCCAGCGCTTCGTCGCGAAGCACAGCACCCAGAACGACGGCACCACCCTCGGGTTCCATCCCTCGGGCAGACCACTGAGCTAGCCGCTCACCGGTCCTCCTCGAGGCCGCGGAACCCGAACCCCGGGATCCGCGGCCTTTTCGTTTCTCCGCGGCCCCCGCCCCGACCACCGGTCGGCGGGTTCCACCGCCGGCCGTCGCAGACGACGAGTACGAGGAGGAGCGGCAGTGCAGCAGACGATCGACCGCCCGACGTCCCACCGCCGACCCGGGCTCCCCCGGACCGGCCACTTCCCACCGAGCCACCAGCCGAGGCGACCGCACACGCCCCTGGCCCCCGCACCGGTCCGGCGCCCCCTGCCGTGCCGGGTCGAGGACCCGGAGCTGTGGTTCGCCGAGAGCCCGGCCCAGCTCGAGCTGGCCAAGAGCTTCTGCACCGACTGCCCGGTGCGGGACGCCTGCCTGGCCGGCGCCCTCGACCGCGCCGAACCCTGGGGCGTCTGGGGCGGCGAGATCTTCGAGCGGGGAGCCGTCATCGCGCGCAAGCGGCCTCGCGGCCGCCCGCGCAAGGTGGCCGCGGCGTGACCGACGGACCGACCGACACCACATCCAGACAGACACCAGAAGGACGACCTGCCATGTACCTGCTCGAACACCAGATGGCCGACAGCCGGATGCACGAACTGCGCACCGAGGCGCTCGCCGCGTCCCGCGCGCACCGGCTCTACCTGGCTCGCCGCGCGGCACGTCGCGCGGAGCGCGCGGTCCGCCGGGCCGCACGGGCCAGCGCCTCCGTCTACTGAGGACCTCGCGATCGTCGAAGATCGCACCGCGGCCAGGAGCCGTTCCCCCAGCAGACGGAGCCCCACTGTCGCGCCTGCGCGGACTCCTCCGGGGCCCACGTGGCCCGACCCGCAGTAGACGGACCGGGCCGGGTCCGGACGCTCCCGAGTGCGTCCGGACCCGGCCTCGCCGCGCCCGGGCCCCCTGGCGATCAGGTGCCGAGGCACTACCGACCTCGGCCGCGACTGCGGCAGGCTGGCCCGGTGCCCGAACTGCCGAACCGGTTCCGGTGCGCCCACTGCGGCCGGGCGGGAACGCCGGCCGACGTCGCCACCGGGTGGTCGATGTCGAGCCCGCCGCGGCCCACCGGGTCGACCGCCGCGGCCGACCCCCAGGTGACGGCGCTGTGCCCCGACTGCGCCCGGAGAGTGCTGCGCGACCTCGAGGGCAAGCTCGACCCCTGAGCCCCCACTACTCCGTGAAGCCGGGCAGCCACTCCTCGAGGATGCTGCGGAAGTCGCCGGCAGCATCGAGCTGGCACAGGACGCCGATCGAGCCGATCGTCACCCGATGGATCATCAGGTAGGCCGGAGGCAGGTTCAGCTGGCGGCCCAGCCGGCTGGCCTCGTTGCGCGGGTCGGCGATCCGGGCTGCCTGCTCCTGCATCCAGGCACGGGTGAAGTGGAAGTGGTGGGTCAGGAGCGGGTCCAGCAGCGGCCGCAGGTAGTCGAGGACGGCCTCGGCGTCGACCTCGACGCTGGGGCGGACGAAGCCCTCGACGCGCAGGTCGGCGAGCACCTCGTCGGCCTTCCCGGCCAGCGCCCACCGCAGCAGCCGGCCGATGGGCTCCGGGTGACCGTCGGGGAGCCGCGCCGTCGCGCCGAAGTCGATGACGCCGAGGCGTCCGTCGTCGAGCAGCCGGAAGTTGCCCGGGTGCGGGTCGGCGTGCAGCATCCCGGCCCGCTCGGGCCCGGAGAAGTGCAGCAGGGCCAGCAGCATCCCGGCGTGGTCGCGCTGCTCGCGGGTGCCCGAGGCGATGACCTTCGACAGCGGGGTGCCGTCGATCCACTCGGACACGATCACCTTGGGCGCGCTCGCCACCACGCGGGGAACCGCGATCTGCGGGTCACCGGCGTAGGCCGCCGCGAACTGGCGCTGGGCGTCGGCCTCCAGGCTGTAGTCGAGCTCCTCGACCACCCGCGCCTTGAGCTCGGCGATCAGGGGCTTGACGTCCATGCCCGGGAAGAGGGCCGCGAACAGGCGGGCGAAGCGGGCGAGCTGGTTGAGGTCGGCCATCAGCGCCGTCGCCGCGCCCGGGTACTGGATCTTGACCGCGACGTCGCGGCCGTCCCGCCAGGTCGCCCGGTGCACCTGGCCGATGCTGGCCGCGGCCGCGGGCTCGTCGTCGAAGTCCTTGAACCGGGTGCGCCAGGTGCCCCCGAGCTGCTGGGCGAGCACCGCGTGGACGGTGCGCACCGCCATCGGCGGTGCCTCCTCCTGCAGCTTGACCAGCGCCTCGCGGTACGGGGCGGCGATCTCCTCGGGCACGGCCGCCTCGAACACCGACAGGGTCTGGCCCAGCTTCATGGCCCCGCCCTTGAGCTGCCCGAGCACCGCGAACAGCTGCTCGGCGGTGCGCTGCTGCAGCTCGGCGGCGACGGCGTCGGCGGGGCGGCCGGACAGCCGCTTGCCCAAGCCCAGCGTGGCGCGTCCGGCGGCCCCCAGGGGGAGTGATGCCAGGCGCGCGGTCCGGGAGACCGAACCGCGGGGCATCACCGCTCCGTCGTCACTCACGCGGCCTCCTCGCCGGCGTCCCGTCCGCTGCTCGCAGCGCCGCCGTGTCGTTTCGGGTGAGCTCGTGAGCTCGAGGGCTGGGTCGTTCGACTGCCCATTGTCCCCTGTCGGGCCGTCACGTGGACCGATGGTGCCTTGTCGTGCCCCCCGGTGAGGGGAATCCCGACCCTGTTCGGTACCGGAGTCGCCCGTGGGGGTTACCCCGCGCCCGGTCGGCGGTCGGTGGCCGTGGCACCGGACCGGCAGTCGCACGCGGGGTGCGGGGGCCACCGGCGCACCGCCGGAAGCAGGTCGGGGAGCCGCAGCTCCACCGTGGCCTCGAGGGTGACCGGTGCCGGGCCGTCGTCGCGGACCGTGCCGTCGAGGTAGGCCAGCACCTGCACGGCCGCGGTGACGGCGGTGAGCAGGCAGGTGACCGTGGCGCCGGAGGGCGGCGCCTCGCCGGCGGTGAGCTGGGCGGCGAGGGACGCCCATCGGGGATCGGCGTCGCGCCGGTGCAGGTCGCCGCAGCGCAGGCACGCCGTGCGCCCCGGGACCACGAGCGGGCCGACGACACCGGTCTCCCCGCGCACGGTCGCGACCAGGTGCGGCTGCCCCGTGCGCTGGTACCCGGCGACCAGCGGGTCCGAGGCCGCCCACGGCCGCGCCAGGACCACGAGGTCGGCCGGCGTGCCGTCGGGCAGGGGCCGCAGATCGGTGAGCGGGCTGGCGCGGCGGACGGCGTCGGCGGCGGCCAGCGCTCTCGGCCGGCCCTCGTCGGTGGCGGCGATCCCGCCGACCACCGCGTCGCCGGCGCGGGCCGCCCCGCCGTCGCGCACGCAGACCCGGCCCACCCCGCTCGCGGCCAGGACGGCGGCCAGCGGGGCCCCCACGCGCGTGGCGCCGTCGACGACGACCACGGCTGCGCGGCGGGCCCGCCACACGGAGCCGCCGGCGCCGCGCACGGCGGCGGGCAGCTCGGTGGCGGCCCGCGCGGCGGCGGCCGGGCCGGGGTCGGACGCCAGGAGGTCCGCCGGATCGAGATCGAGCAGCAGCCCGGTGCCGCGGAGCGCGTCGAGCAGGCCGGCCAGCACGGCGGGCTCGACCCCGTCGCGGGCGGCGTCGGCCAGCACGGTGCGCTGCGACCGCCGCCCGTCGAGGGCTCGCAGCAGCGCGGCCAGGTCACCGCCGCCCGGCGTCACCAGCACTCCATCGGTGGCATCGACCCCGCCCACCTGCACGGCGTCGCCGCCGCCACGGAGCAGGGGAGTGGCGGCCGGCAGCAGGGGATGGACGACGTCGTTCACCCCGGCAGCGTGGCAGTCACCGGCCCCGGCCCGCCGGCGTCGTCCACAGGGCCGGGGACGACGACGGCGGCGCCCCCCGAAGGGAACGCCGCCGAGTGACGTGCTGGAACGGCCACCCTCAGGGGCCCGCGCCGAGCGTGCGAGGCGTGGGGAGAGGGTGGTCCTCTTTCAGGCCTTGCCGAGGATCCGGTTCATCTTGGTGCCGCAGACCGGGCAGGTGCCCTGGGCCATCCGGCGACCGGACTCGCTGACCTTGACCTCGCCGTCGAAGTCGCGCTTCTCCTTGCACTTCACGCAGTAGCCGTTGTAGCTCTCCGCCACGGGATCTCCTCGTTCTCGACAGGGGCCACGGCACGCGCGCCGGGCGCCATTGCGCAGGGACGGTACCCGTGCCGCCCCCGGATGACGCGGCTGGGCGCACGCTGCCCGCAGCCGCGACCCGCCCGCGGGGGCGGTGACGCACGGCCGACTACCCACAGCCTGTGGACAAAGGTGTGGATCACGTGGGGACCCGTCGGCGTGTCCCTGTGCGCGACCCGGGGACGGGCCGGGGGACGGCGCCCGCCGAAGGTCCCGCAGCGGGGCATCGACCTGCGGTAACGCCCGGTCCGGGGGTGTGGACGACGACGCGCGCGGCCCGGTGTCACCGGGGAGAGCGGTCCCCGTGTCCACCGTCCGTGCGACAGGCACCCGACCGGGTGCCTGCCCGCGGGCGCGCGGCCCGTCCGGTGCCTTACGGTGCCCCCGTGCCCGGATCGACTCCCGACGCGACCGCGTCCCCCGAGCCGGCCGGCGAGATCCCGGTCGGTGGCGGGGTCCGTCATGCCCTCCCCGCCGCCCGCAGCGGCCGGGGCTCCGGTCCCGACGGGCCGCTTGGGCCCGGGGGAGACGTCGTCGAGGTCCGGCGCAGCGCCCGCCGCCGCCGGACGGTGACGGCATACCGGGAGCAGGGGCGCACCGTCGTCCTGATCCCGGCCGCCTTCAGCCCCGCCGAGGAGCGGCGCTGGGTGGCGCAGATGGTGGCCAAGCTGCAGACCCGCGAGGAGCGGCGGCGCAAGTCCCTCGGCGGCGACGAGGACCTGATGGCCCGCGCCCGGGCCCTCTCCGAGGCCCACTTCGACGGGCTGGCCGAGCCGGCCGACGTCAAGTGGGTCGACAACCAGCACCGGCGGTGGGGGTCGTGCACCCCCGCCGACCGCACGATCCGCCTGTCGAGCCGGTTGCGGTCGATGCCGGAGTACGTCGTCGACTACGTCCTCGTGCACGAACTGGTGCACCTGCTCGAGCCGGGGCACAACGACCGGTTCTGGACGCTGGTGGCCCGCTACCCCCGCGCCGAGCGGGCGCGCGGCTTCCTGGAGGGCGTCGAGCAGGCCACCGCCGGGCCCGGCGCCGACCTCGTCGATTGACCGCGACCTAGGCGCGCTCGCCCGGCTCGTCGTCGGGCTGTTCCTCGGCCGGCTTGGCGTCGTCGGCGGTCAGGGCCGCGAACTCGTCGTCCAGCCCCTGCCGCGCCACGAAGTCCATCGGCTCGTCGAGGTCCTCGGAGGTGGGCAGCAGGTCGGGATGCGACCACAGCCGGTCGCGGTCGGCGGTGCCGTAGCGCTGGCCCATGGCCCCCCACACCGTGGCGGCGTCGCGGAGTCGCCGTGGGCGCAGCTGCAGCCCCACGAGGGTCGCGAAGGTCTGCTCGGCCGGGCCGCCGGAGGCGCGGCGCCGGCGCATCGTCTCGGCCAGCGCCGAGTGGCCCGGCAGCCGGTCCTTCGCCGCCTCGGCCACGACCGTGTCCACCCAGCCCTCGACCAGGGCCAGGAGGGTCTCCAGCCGGCGCAGGGCCATCTGCTGCTCGGGTGTCTCCTCCGGCTCGAGCACGCCACTGCCGAGCAGCTGCTGGATGCTCTCCGGGTTGCTGGGGTCCAGGCCCCCCTCCATGCCGGACATGGCCTCGGTCAGGCCGCGCTCGATGGCCTCCCGGTCGATGGTGATGCCCCGGGCGTAGGCGTGCACCGCGTCGGCGAGCTGCTGACGGAGCCACGGCACGTGGGCGAACAGGCGCTGCGAGGCGGCCTCGCGCAGCGCCAGGAACAGCCGCACCTCGTCGGCCGGCCGGTCGACGCCGGCGGCGAACTCGGCGACGTTCTGCGGCACCAGGACGCCGGTGCCGGCCGGGGCCAGGGGGATGCCGACGTCGGTGCTGGTGAGCACCTCGTCGGCGAGCTTGCCCAGTGCCTGGCCCACCTGGGCGCCGAACATCATCCCGCCCATCCGGCCCATGATCCCGGCGACCGGCCCGAACGACATCGCGGCCTCCTGCGGCAGCGCGCTGGTCATCGCGGCCACCACCCGCTCCGCCAGCGGGTCGATCAGTGCCGACCAGGCCGGCAGCGTCTTCTCCACCCACTCGACGCGCGACCACGCGGTCGTGCGGTCGATGCCCGAGGGCAGCTCCGTCACCTGGTCCAGCCACAGGTCGGCGAGCCGCAGCGCCTCGGCGACGGCGGTGCGCTCGGCCTCCGACGTCGGCTGGTGCCCGGCGGCGAGCTGGCTGATCGCACCCTGGCGGGCCAGATCCCAGTTGACCGGGCCGCCCGACCAGTTCATCAGCTTCTGCAGCTCCGCGAACAGCGGCATCTTGGCCATCAGGTCCTCGGGGGAGCCGCCGGCACCGATGCTGCCGAAGAGCGCGCCGAGACCGAACGGGTCGCTGGCGGGGCCGCCCTGGCCACCCTCGCCGCCCTGGTCACGGCGCTCCGGGTCTCGGTCGGGGAGGCCGAAGCCGAACGGCACATCACTCATGGGTCCACGGTAGACGCGTGATCTTCCGGCCGGGGGCGTCGCGGTGGTCCTCGCGGCGCGTGGTGGTTGCGCCCTGGGCGGACACCCCTCTCGAGGGATCGCCGCATAGGCTCGCCCGTCGTGAGCCGTCGGATCGCCGCCCTGACCACCGGTGCCCTGCTCCTGGTGGTGCTGGGAGTCCTGGGCACGACGCTGCCGGTGCCCTACGTCGCGCAGGTCCCCGGCCCGACGTTCAACACGCTCGGGGACATCGACGGCGAGCCGATCATCTCCGTCGAGGGGCGGGAGCCCGACGAGGTCGACGGCAACCTCAACCTGACCACCGTGGGGGTCAGCCGCGGCGGGCTGAGCCTGGTGCAGGCGATCCGCGGCTGGTTCGACGACGAGGTCGCCGTCGTCCCCGAGGACTCGGTGTACCCGCCGGACCAGACCGACGAGGAGACCCGCCGGGCCAACCGCGAGGCGTTCCTGACCTCCGAGCAGGCGGCGGAGTCCGCGGCGCTGGGCCACCTCGGGTATCCCGACAAGGTGGTGGTGAAGGGCTTCGCCGAGGACTCGCCGTCCGAGGGCCGGCTCGAGGAGGGTGACGCGCTCGAGACGGTCGACGGCCGCCCGACCCCCGATCTGGAGGCCCTCGACGCGGTGCTCACCTCGATCCCGGGGGGCACCGAGGTGACGGTCGAGTACACGCGTCTCGGGGAGCCGGGCAGCACGACGATCACCACGAAGCCGGCGACCGAGCGGGAGGGGTCGCTGCTGGGCGTGTCGGTCATCGTCCAGCCCACCGCGCCGTTCGACGTCGACATCCAGGTCGAGGACGTCGGCGGCCCGTCGGCGGGGCTCATGCTCGCCCTCGGCATCCTCGACCTCGTCGACGACGAGGACCTGACCGGCGGATCGTTCGTGGCCGGCACCGGCACGATCGACCCCGAGGGGGCCGTCGGCCCGATCGGGGGCATCACGCTGAAGATGGTCACCGCCCGCGACATCGGCGCCGACCTGTTCCTCGTGCCCGCCGACAACTGCGCCGAGGCGCTGCGCGTGGAGGATCCCGGGTTCCCCCTGGCCCGGGTGGCCACGCTCGACGACGCCCTCGCCGCCTTGGCCGACCTGGACGCCGGCCGCACCCCCGAGACCTGCTGACCCGGCCGGGAACCCCGACCGCCGCGGTGCGTTGTGCTGGGATAGCCGGGGGTTCGGACCGAGGACCGCTCCCCCTGCCCGGATGCTGCAACTCGAAGGAGATCCCACGTGGCCATGCGGCCCCCCGTGCCCGTGCCTGCCCTGTCACGGCGCGCGAAGCTCCTCCTCGGCGCCGTGGGCGTCCTGCTCGTGCTGTTCACCGCGATCGGGACGCTGACCAACGTCTACGTCGACTACCTCTGGTTCGACGAGACCGGCTACACCGAGGTCTTCTGGACCGAGTTGCAGACGCGCGCGCTGCTCTTCGCCGTCGCCGGCGTGGCCACCGGTGGGGTGGTCGCCGGGTCGATCTACCTGGCCTACCGGTTCCGCCCGACGTTCCGGCCGATGTCGCTGGAGCAGCAGAACCTGGAGCGGTACCGCCAGTCCCTCGAGCCGCGCCGCGGCCTGGTGCTCACGGCCGTCGCCGTCGTCCTCGGGCTGTTCGCCGGGTTCACCGCGCAGGGCAGCTGGGAGACCTGGCTGACCTTCCGCAACAGCACCGAGTTCGGCCAGGTCGACCCGGAGTTCGGCATCGACCTGTCGTTCTTCGTGTTCGACTACCCCTTCTACCGGCTGGTGCTCGGCTTCGGCTTCGCGATCGTGCTGCTGTCGCTGATCGGCTCCCTGCTCACCCACTACGTGTTCGGCGGCCTGCGGCTGCAGACGCCGGGCCAGAAGCTCACGCCCGCCGCCCGGGTGCAGATCTCGGTGCTCCTGGGCGTCTTCGTGGCACTCAAGGCCGTCGCGTACTGGTTCGACCGGTACGGGTTGGTCTACTCCGACCGCGGTGAGGTCTTCACCGGCGCCAGCTACACCGACGTCAACGCGCTGCTGACGCCGAAGACGATCCTGGTGTGGGTGGCCGCGCTGTGCGCCGTCGCGTTCTTCGCCAACATCTTCGTCCGCAACTTCCTGCTGCCGGCCGGCGCGCTGGTGCTGCTGCTGGTGACCAGCCTCGTGGTCGGCGTGGCCTACCCGGCGATCGTGCAGCAGTTCGTGGTCAAGCCCAGCGCCGACCAGAAGGAGGCGCTCTACATCGAGCGGGCCATCGCCTCCACGCTGGACGCCTACGGACTCGGCGACGTGGAGTACATCGACTACACCCAGGACACGACCGGCACCGAGGTCGACACCGAGGCCGCGCTCGCCGAGCTGCGCAACGACACCGAGACGATCCCCAACGCCCGGCTGCTGGACCCGAACGTGCTGGCCGACACGTTCACCGCACGCCAGCAGATCCGCAACGTCTACGGCTTCCCGGAGAAGCTCGACATCGACCGGTACACGGTGGACGGCGAGACCCGTGACTACGTGGTCGCCGTCCGCGAGCTCAACAGCGAGGGCCTGAGCGAGAACCAGGACACCTGGATCAACCGGCACACCGTCTACACCCATGGCAACGGGTTCGTCGCGGCGCCGGCGAACGAGGTCGTCGCGGGGCAGGAGGGCGGCGAGCCCAACTTCACCACCAAGGACCTGCCGACGACCGGTGAGATCGTCCCGGAGGAGCCGCGGATCTACTACGGCGAGCTGATCCAGGACGGCGGCCAGGACGTGTACTCCGTCGTCGGGGCCCCCGAGGGCGGGACGCCTCGGGAGTTCGACCAGCCGGAGGGCGGCAGCGACGAGGGCCAGATCAGCAACACCTACGACGGTGAGGGCGGCGTCTCGGTCGGCAGCTTCTTCCGCCAGCTGACCTTCGCGATCTACTACCGCGAGCGCAACTTCCTGCTCTCGGGCGCGGTCAACGACGCCTCGCGCGTGCTGTACGTGCGCGACCCCCGGGACCGGGTGGAGAAGACGGCCCCGTTCCTGGAGGTCGACGGCGACCCCTACCCGGCGGTCATCGACGGGCGGGTTCTCTGGATGCTCGACGGCTACACGACGTCGGAGTCCTACCCCTACGCGGAGCAGATGGAGCTGGGCCAGGCTGCGGCCGACGCGCTGACCGGCACGGGGACGACGGCGCTGCCCGACGAGACGTTCAACTACATCCGCAACTCGGTGAAGGCCACCGTCGACGCCTACGACGGCACGGTGACCCTGTACGCCTGGGACGAGCAGGACCCGGTCCTGCAGACCTACATGAAGGCGTTCCCCGGCGTCATCCAGCCGAAGTCGGAGATGAGCGAGGAGCTCGTCAGCCACGTCCGGTACCCCGAGGACCTGTTCAAGGTGCAGCGCGAGATCCTCTCCCGCTACCACGTGACCGACCCGGGCGACTTCTACGCGCAGAGCGACCGCTGGCAGATTCCGAACGACCCGACGCGGAACACCGAGGAGGACCAGCCGCCGTACTACATCCTCGCGCAGCGGCCGACCGACGACGGCGCGAGCTTCCAGCTGACCAGCGCGCTCAACGCGTTCCAGCGGGACAACCTCTCGGCGTTCATCTCGGCCTCCAGCGATCCGGAGAGCTACGGCGAGGTCCAGGTGCTGCGCCTGCCCGGGAACACCCCGTTCCGCGGGCCCCGGCAGGTGCAGAACGCCTTCGAGTCCAACAACCAGGTCAGACCGGACCTGACCCTGTTCAACAGCGAGAACTCCGATCCGGTGTTCGGCAACCTGCTCACGCTGCCGATCGGGAACGCGGGGCTGCTCTACGTGGAGCCGCTCTACGTCCGCGGCACCGGCGAGGGCGGCTTCCCGCTGCTGCAGAAGGTGCTGGTCAACTTCGGTGACCGGATCGGCTACGCCGACACCCTGGAGGAGGCGCTGGACCAGGTCTTCGGTGCCGGCGCCGGCGAGGGAGCCAGCGGCGACGACACCCCGCCGACGGACGAGCCGAGCAGTCCGACGCCGACCACGCCGGCGCCCACGACCACGCCGCCGGACGGCGGCGAGTCGGGCGACCAGAGCCTGGCCGAGGAGGTCGCCGCCATCAACGACGCCCTCGACGCGCTGGCCGATGCCCAGCGGTCCGGGGACTTCGCGGCCCAGGGTGCGGCGCTGGCCGACCTGCAGGACGCCGTCGAGGCCTACCAGGCCGCGCAGGCGGCCGGCGCTACCGCGTCACCCGGCGGATGAGTCGCGGGGAGGAGGGTGTGACCGACCCCGCGCCCTCCTCCCGCTCCCGCGCTGGTATGGTGGTCTCACCGACGCGGGGTGGAGCAGCTCGGTAGCTCGCTGGGCTCATAACCCAGAGGTCGCAGGTTCGAATCCTGCCCCCGCTACAACGCTGAAACGGTCCTCACAGTCGCTGTGAGGGCCGTTTCCGTTTCGCGTCTGGCGAGGTGCCGCGTCCCATCGCGACATCGATCGCCCCGCAGGACGGCGAGCGGACCCGCGGCAACCGTGCCGCGCCTGCCGGAGGAGGAGTCTGTGGCTCGACGAGGCCAGCGCGCGTCGGGCAGGGGCCGGACCGCTCCGCGGAACCCGCGCCCCGCGCGCGAGCGTGGCGACATCATGGCGGTGCTCGCCCGCGCCGTCCGTGAGGTCGAGGCGGCCGCCCAGCGCGGCCCCGTGACGCCCGCGGTGCGCGCGAAGTTCCAGGTCGTCGCCCTGCTCGTGCGCGAGCAGCATGCCCGGGTCCGGGCGGACGAGACCAGCGCCCCCCAGCGGGCCGAGCAGCTCAAGCGCCTCGACGGGATCGCGACGATCCTCGCGAAGACCGCCGTCCGCGACCCGGCTCTCCTCGCGCTCCTCAGCGAGGACGCGGTCGTCACCGACGCGGCCAGGTCGTTGAAGCGGGACATGCTGAGGGCCGCCGGTATCGAGCCGGCGCCCGACGAGACCAGGCCGCCGGAGCCGGCGGCCGCTCCCGCCGCCACCGAGCGTCGGGTCGTGCCACAGTCGGTCGTCTCGCGACAGCTGGCCAACCCCTTCCTCGCTCCCGACTTCTCGGCCCCGCGGCCGAGCGCGGCCCGCCCGCGCCGGCTGGCCGGTTGGGAGCTCCTCGGCCCGCTGCTCCGCTCGTTCGAGCGCGCCGCCCCCGGAGCTCCGGCATGCATGGCCCTGCCGGCGCCGTCCTCCCTGCACGCGGCGGGTGGCCTGGAGCTGATGCCGCACCAGGCGCAGGTCGTGGCCGCTGCCGCCGCCGGCCACCGCACGTTCCTGCTCGCCGACGAGCCGGGCCTGGGCAAGACGGCACAGGCCCTGCTGGCCGCGGAGGCAGCGGGCGCCTATCCGCTGCTGGTGGTCGTGCCGAACGTCGTCAAGACCAACTGGGCCCGCGAGGCCGGCCGCTGGACACCCCAGCGCTCGGCCACCGTGATCCACGGCAACGGTGACACCATCGACGGCTTCGCCGACATCGTCGTCGTCAACTACGAGGTGCTCGACCGCCACGTGGGGTGGATCGGTGACTTCGGCTTCCGCGGGATGGTCGTCGACGAGGCGCACTTCATCAAGAACACGGCCTCGCAGCGCTCGCAGCACGTCCTGGAGCTCTCCGAGCGCATCCGGTCCCGGATCGCGCGTCCCCTGCTGATGGCCCTCACCGGCACCCCGCTGATCAACGACATCGAGGACTTCCGGGCCATCTGGCAGTTCCTCGGCTGGATCGACGAGGCGAATCCGCTCGGCGAGCTGATGGAGGCGCTGGAGGAGACCGGTCTGACCCCGGCCGACCCCGGGTTCTACCCCGCCGCCCGCGACTGCGTGGTCGACCTGGGCATCGTCCGCCGCCGCAAGGTCGACGTGGCAGCCGACATCCCCGCGCGCCGCATCGCCGACCTGCCCGTCGAGCTGGACGGGCCGGCCGGCCGGTCCATCCGGGCGGCCGAGCGGGACCTCGCCCGCCGGATGGTGGCGCGCTACGAGACCGCGCTCGCGAACCGCTCGTCCGACGTCGGCGAGGGCATCGATCACGAACTGGTGCGCAGGGTGGCCCGGGCGGAGCTGAAGGACGCGGCCACGTCGACCGGCGAGAACGTGTTCAGCATGGTGCGGCGCATCGGTCAGGCGAAGGCCCCCCTCGCCGCCGACTACGCGGCCCAGCTCGCGCGCAGCGCCGGCAAGGTGGTCTTCTTCGCCAAGCACGTCGACGTGATGGACGCCGCCGAGGAGACCTTCGCCCGCCAGGGCATCCGGTTCTCGTCGATCCGGGGCGACCAGACGTCGTCGTCGCGGCAGAAGAACATCGACGCCTTCGTGAACGAGCCCGACGTCGCCATCGCGGTCTGCTCCCTGACCGCCGCGGGCGTGGGCCTCAACCTGCAGGTCGCCTCGAACATCGTGCTCGCCGAGCTCTCCTGGACCAACGCCGAGCAGACGCAGGCCATCGACCGCAGCCACCGCATCGGCCAGTCGGAGCCCGTCACCGCGTGGCGCATCATCGCCGCGCAGACCATCGACAGCCGGATCGCCGAGCTGATCGACAGCAAGGCGGGGCTCGCCGCCAGGGCCCTCGACGGCTCGGACGAGGAGCTGGCGTCCTCTGCCGACGTGCAGCTCGAGGCGCTCGTCGCCCTGCTGACCGATGCGCTGTCGGTCGCCCCGCAGCCGGGCGTGGCCGCGCTGGAGTTCGACCGACCCTGAGGCCCCGGCCGCGGCGAGAGCGGGGCACCGGTCCCGATCAGGGGGCGCTGGACCGGCTCCGCCCGCCTGCCGTGCGGTCCGGCGGACGTCGTCGCCACCGGGGCGGACCGGCCGGGCGCAGCCCGGCCAGCCGCCGGAGCAGCCGTGCGTCGGTGCGACCGACCGCCTGCGCGAGGAACTCGCCGAGGATCGCGCCGGCGGCCAGCGCCAGCCCGGTCGAGACCGCCTGGCCCAGCAGGGAGACGCCCGCGAGCATGTCGCCCTCCGCGAGGTGTCGCAGGCCGCGGTAGATCGCCAGACCGGGCAGCAGCGGGATGATCCCCCCGGCGACGTACACGAGGGTCGGCACCTGCTGCCGATGGGCGAAGAGGAGGGCGCCGACGCCGATCACCACCGCCGCGGTCGCCGAGGCGAGCGCCGGTGGCAGCCGGAGCCAGTCGACCGTGACGAACACCGCCCAGCCGACCGCCCCGGCCAGCCCCGCGGTCGGAACGGTGCGGCGCGGTGCGAAGTTCGCGACGGCGAAGGACGCCGACACCACCGCCGCGGCCAGCAGCTGCCAGGGGATGCGGTCCAGGCCGGGCAACGGAGGATCCCCGATCCGCACCGGCAGCCCGAGCCGGACCGCCACCGACAGCGTGGCTGCCACCCCGCTGATGATCCCTGCCGTCAACAGGAACGTCTCGAAGGTGCGCGCGCTGGCGGTCACGTAGAAGCCGGTGATCGCGTCCTGGACGGCGCCCACCAGCGTGACCCCCGGCAGCAGCAGCACGATCCCGCCGGCGACCACGAGCGCGGGGTGGATGCCGGTTCCCGCGGTCACCAGCGCGACCGCCGTCGCCGTCGCGATCGCACCGCCCAGGGCGTTCTGGTAGAAGGTGGGCACGCCCGCCCGGCCCAGCACGCCGTTGGCCAGGTCGATCAGCACGGTCGCGGCGAAGGCCGCCCCGGTCACCACCGGCCCGGCGCCGAGCAGCACCGCCACCGAGGCGGCGAGCGTGGCCCGCGCCGCCGTGACGACGGCCCGGGGGTAGGGGTGCCGCGAGGTGGCGACCGCGTCCAGCCGCCGGGTGGCCTCCGCCCGGCCGAACCGCCCGGCGAGGAATCCGCTGACGACGTTGTGCACGGCGGTCACGCGCGTGTAGTCGATCTCGCGCTGGTGCACCAGGCGCATGGAGGTGACCGGAGCGACGTCGTCGGGGCTGGGATGCCCCGAGAGCGACAGCGACGTGTACGTGATGTCGCACTCGACGCGGTGCAGGCCGCCGGCCTCGGCGATCTGCGTGCACGTCGCGGTGACCGACGAGGCGCCCGCACCACCGGAGAGCAGCACCTCGCCGGCGCGCAGTGCCAGGTCCAGGACGAGGTGCGGCTCGCGCGGATCGGGCGTGTCGCTGTTCACGCCCCCACGATCCCCGACGGCGATTCGACCACCGTCCCAGGGGTACTGCGCTCCCAGACCTGAGCCCGTGGGCCCCCGCCAGTCCCGCGCCCGTCTGCCGCGTCCACATCCACGAGGAGTTGAACCACGTGCGGAGGACCTCCGTCGTCTTCTGGGCAGCCCTTGCCCTCGTCCTGCCCTTCGTCGTCTGGGGGGCGCTCTCCCCGGACTCGCTCGCCGCCGCGGCCGATGCGGCCCGGGCGTTCGTCGTCGACCGGTTCGGCTGGTTCTACCTGCTCACGGCGTCGGTGATGCTCGGGGCTGTGATCGCGCTGGCGGCCTCCCGCTACGGGAAGGTCCGGCTGGGCAAGGACGACGACGAACCGGAATACAGCACCGGCGCCTGGTTCGCGATGCTGTTCGCCGCCGGGATGGGCATCGGACTGGTGTTCTGGGGGGTCGCCGAGCCCGTCGCCCACTACCTCACCCCGCCCACGGCGGACCCGGAGACAACCCAGGCCGCGCGGGACGCCCTGCGGTACTCGTTCTTCCACTGGGGCCTGCACCCCTGGGCGATCTACTCCCTTCTCGCCCTCGCGCTGGCCTACGCCCGGTTCCGCCGTGGCTGGAAGGCCACGGTCAGCGGCGCCCTGCGGCCCGTGCTGGGCGACCGCGTGGACGGTCCGCTGGGCACCGTGGTGGACACCGTGGCCGTCGTCGCGACGGTGTTCGGGGTGGCGACGTCGCTGGGCCTGGGCGCGGCGCAGATCAACGGGGGCCTGGCCACCGCCACGGACGGCATCGAGATCGGCTCGGGGTTCCAGCTGGGGATCATCGCCGTCGTCACGGTGCTGTTCCTGCTCTCGGCCCTGTCGGGCATCGACCGCGGGATCAAGTGGCTCTCGACGGCCAACGGGATCCTGGCCATCGCGCTGCTGGCCTTCGTGTTGTTCACCGGCCCGACCGGGCGGCTCATCGGCGCGTTCACCACCACCATCGGCAGCTATGTGACCGAGCTGCCGGCGATGAGCCTGCAGACGGGCCCCTTCGACGCCGACCGATCGGACTGGATCAACGGCTGGACGGTCTTCTACTGGGCGTGGTGGATCTCCTGGTCGCCCTTCGTGGCCACGTTCATCGCCCGCATCTCGCGGGGCCGCACCATCCGCGAATTCGTGGTCGGCGTGCTGGCCGTGCCGACCCTCGTCAGCGCCCTGTGGTTCTCGGTGTTCGGAAGCTCGGGGATCCTCGCCGAGCGCGCCGGGGCCGGGCTGGGGGAGCAGGCGACCGAAGCCCAGCTCTTCGGCCTCTTCGGCACGCTGCCACTCGGGGCGATCGCGAGCGGAGTGGCGATCCTGCTGATCGTCACGTTCTTCGTCACCAGCGCGGACTCCGCGACGTTCGTGCTGGGCTCGCTGAGCACCAAGGGCGGGGCGGACCCGGCTCGGTCGGTGACCGTCGTCTGGGGCCTGGTGATCTCGGCGTCGGCGGCCGTGCTGCTGGTGAGTGGCGGGCTGGGCGGCCTGCAGACGGCGGCCATCGTGGCCGCGTTCCCGTTCGCCGTGGTGCTGTTGGTCATGCTCTGGTCGCTGGTGAAGGGTCTGCGCGAGGAGCGACGACCACGCCGCGAGGTCGCGCCGCCGTCGTCGTCGCCCACCCGACCGGCCGCTGAGCGGGACGCGGTCCCGCTCAGCGCGTCGTGAGCCGCCAGGCGCTGGTCAGGTACGTGACCTCGAGCTCGTCCCGGCCGCGGGTGTCGGGGTGGGTGGCCAGCAGCTCGCGGATCCGGCGGAGGTAGGCCTCGCGCCCGTCGTCGTCGAGCAGTGCGACGCGGCTGCTGCTGGCCGCGCGGCCGACGACGGCCTCCGGGGGTACCCGCTGCACCCAGCGGGTGGCGTACGCGACGACCTCGCCCCCGAATTCGGTGGCGAAGGCCTCGACCACCGCCGCGTTGCTCTCCGGTCGGTCACCGGTCTGGTCGCGGGCATCGGCGGCGAGCAGCTCGGCGAGCGCTCTCGACCAGGCGGTCGTGTCCTCGCGCGTGTGCCAGGTGAAGCTGACCGCGCCTCCCGGCCGGAGCACCCGGCGGAACTCGGCGGCCGAGCGGGCCGGCTCGAACCAGTGCGCCGCCTGGGCGGCGACCACGGCGTCGACGTCGTCGTCCGGCAGCGGCAGCTCCTCCGCGCGACCCACGAAGGTGGGCAGGCCGGGCAGTCGGGCGCTCAGCTGCTCCAGCATGTCCGCCGACGTGTCGACGGCGACCACGTCGTGCCCCGCAGCCACCAGCGACTCGCTGAGCTGACCGGTGCCCGCTCCGAGGTCCAGGATGCGGCGTCGCTCGGCGTGGCCGGCGTCGCCACCGGCGAGAAATGCCACCACGTCGTCCGGGTAGCCCGGACGCCAGGCGGCGTAGTCGGATGCGACGGCCCCGAAGGAGCGAGCGCGCTCGTTCCTGGCCGCTGCCCACCGGGTGTCACCAGGGAACGTCATGCACCGAGGCTACGGTTCGGTCCAATGGTCAGGCCAGGGCGAGCGCCGGCTCCGTGCGTCGTCTCGGCGGGCCGACCCGCGACGGGCTGACCGGCGTGGCTCGCGGCGCCGGTGGCGTCACGGCGTGCACCGGCTTGGCCGGGCGGGCGCCGGGCTCGGCCCGCAGGAGGTGCGGCCGGGTTCGGTCGTCGAGCTCGTCCGGAGCGGTGGGTGCCGGGCGGCCGAGGGCCGCGGCCAGCGCCTCCTTGCGCGGCGGGTGCTTGGGGTCGGGCAGCCGGAGCTCGGCGAGGTCCTTCCACGTGGAGTGCCGCAGGCCGTCGACGACGCAGCGCACCCGGGCCGACACCCGGCCGTCGGCCTCGTGCCGCCAGCCGAGCAGCTCGCCGGAGTACCAGATGCCGCGATGGTGGATCTCCACGGGCTGGGGTCGGCCGACGAACGTGCTCGTCGCCGATTCCCCCATCACGGAGCGGACTCTAGGTCGGTGCGCGGGCGGCGATCGGGAGGCGCGCGCGGCGTCTGGGACCGGTGTGACGGGGCGGTCCGGCGGTGCAGGGAGGGACGTCGGACGGCGCGGGGCGACGCTTTCGTGACCTGCCCCCGTGACCAGCGCTCTTCACCGGGACTCCAGGTTCCGGCACCATGCGGTCCCTCCGGAGAGGGAGCGTGCCGTGCACGGGGAGACGAGTGGAGTCGGCGGGTCGGCCCAGCGCACGCTGCTGGGCGTGAGCCCTGGGCTGGGTGCGGTCGAGGGCTTCAGCGGCGACGACCTGACCAATCCGGCCGCGGCGGTGGCCGGGGGCGAGGTGCCCTTCGCGGGTCACCACGGCGGCGCGGTCACCGCGCTCGAGCTGCGCATCCACGGTGTGGGGGGAGCGTCGGCGGAGGAGAACCTCGAGACCCCGTCCGTCCTCCAGGTGGCCGGAGACCACCGCGCCGGGTTCTACCGGCCGTGGTTCCCCGGCGGCTCGGCCGCCGGCCGCCCGCGGGTCGAGGCGTACTGCTGGGGCAAGCTGAACTACCAGGCGTCGTGGTCGGCGCTGTGGCTGCTGCTCCTGCCGTTCGGTCTGGTCAACGTCGCGCACTGGGCGCTGCCTGCGGACCGGCATCCCAGGCTGCTCACCGCGTCGCGGGTGGTGCTCCGGCTGCTCGGGCTGGCCCTGACCACCGCCTTCGTCGGCACCACGGCGTACCTGTGCCTGGACGTGCTGGCCTGGCAGGCGGCGCGCTACAACCGGCTGTGGGACTGGCTGGACTTCTTCAGCCAGCGGTCGATCGGGGTGCGGCTGACGCTGGCGGCGGTGCCGGTGCTGCTCGTGATCGCCGGCCTCTGGTGGCTGAGCCACCGGACCCAGGGCGACTACGAAAAGCGGCAGTCGGGCTACGGCGCGCCGGACGAGGACGGCTGGACGCTGTCCAGCAGCTCGTTCTGGTGCGGGGACACACCGCTGAGGCGGCAGCGTCAGGCGCATCTCACCGTCGCGAGCGCGGTGCTGATCGCCGTGCTGGCAATGCCCGCGGCGCCTTTGCCCTGGCTCCGCTGCTCCCTGCTCGTCCTTGCCGGCCTGCTCGCGCTCGGGGCGGTCGTCTGCCTGGCGACGCCGTGGGTCGACCGGGTGACGCAGGGTGGCGCAGACCGGGGCCGCCGCGACACCGTGAGCGAGGCGGTGGCCTGGGGGTCGTTCGGCCTGGCGGCGGCCACCGCCCTGGGGCGCATCTGGTGGCAGCCCACAGTGCTCGACAGGGGGTCCTACGCGGGCGAGCCGGGCGCTGAGGCCATTCCCTACGACGCCCGGTTCCAGGACGTCCTCCTGCTCGTCCCGCTCGGCCTGTGCCTCGTCCTCCTCATCCTCGTGTGGGGCCAGAAGCCGTGGCGCGATGGCAGGCAGTCGCTCGACGTCATGGCGAAGGGGTTCACCCCGGTGGTCGTCGCGCTCCTGGCCTCCCTGGTGGCCGGCGTCTTCGGCAGCACGGTGATCATGTCCGTCGCCAACGTCCTCGCCCGACCGACGGCCACGGAGGAGGGGTCCGGCCGCGGGCTGATCGTGCCCTACGCGGCCTATGCCGGTGGGCTGGCCTTCGCGGTGACGCTGGCCAGCGTGCTCGTGGTGGGGATCGTCCTGGCCGGGAAGCGCCGACGGATGGCCCGGCACGTGCGCGAGTGCGACGGGCTGGGCACGCTCGCGTCGGTGTATGCCGACCGCGGTGCGGCGCATGCCGGGCCCGACTGCCGGAAGGAGGTCGCCGGGACCTGGGCGACGTCGAAGCTGACCGACTCCGGGGCCGGGGGGCTCGTCGGGATCGTCCTGCCCACGGCGGTGGCTCTGGTGGGCTACGAGGCATACCTGCTCGGCGGGGGAGGTGTGGCCTGGCTGGGCGCCGTCGCCCAGTACGGCACCACGATCGGTGTCTTCGTGACGGGCCTGTTCGTCGTGTACCTGCGCTCCGCCCTGACCAGCAGCATCAAGCGCAAGCGGTTCGGGTTCTTCTGGGACGTCGTGACGTTCTGGCCGCGCGCCTGCCATCCCCTCGGCCCGCCCAGCTACGCCGAGCGGTCGGTGCCGGAGGTGGTGACGCGCATCCGGCGGGTGGTCGGTGACGAGGCCCGCGACGGTGGGGACCCTGCCGTCGCGCAGGAGATGGCGGAGTCCTTCCCGCCGGGCGGGATCCGCGAGCCGCACTCGCCGGTGCTGCTCGTGGGGTACAGCCAGGGCTCGGTGATCGCGCACGCGGCCATCGCGCAGCTGCCGGAGGGCGTGCGCCACCGGGTGGCGCTGCTCACGCTCGCGGCGCCCCTGCGGCGGCTCTACGGCCGGGCCTTCCCCGCCTACTTCGGCACCGCGCAGCTCGACGTCCTGCGGAGTCGGCTGTCCACGACGGGCACGGTCCGCTGGATCAACCTGGTCCGGCGCAGCGACTACGTCGGAGGGTGGGTGCTGCAGGACCCCGGCACGAGCGGCGCCGTGCTGGACCGCGAGATCTTCGACCCACCCGTCCTCTGGGCCGACGCGGATCCCGCTCCGCCGCCGATGCACCTGCACAGCGACTGGTTCGCCGACCCGCAGACCAGGCGGTTCGCGAGCGAACTCGCCGGCATCATTTCCCCGCATCCGGCCGGTCCATAGGCGGCGATCGGGTGCCCGCGGCGTCGGTCGAGGACCGACGTGTATCCTGGCAGATGCGACGCGGGGTGGAGCAGCTCGGTAGCTCGCTGGGCTCATAACCCAGAGGTCACAGGTTCGAATCCTGTCCCCGCTACCACTCGCGAGAAGCCCGGCCCCCCAGGGGCCGGGCTTCTCCGTCTCTCAGGCCGAGCCGGGCGCCGGCACCCCGGCGGTCACCGCGATCCCCGCCTCCGCGGCGCAGCGCGCGATGGCGACCGACGCCCGCTCGGCGAGCGCGGCGATGGTCAGCGACGGGTTGACCGTGAGCGAGGTCGGCACCGCGCTGCCGTCGGTCACGAACAGCCCGGGAGAACCGCGCAGCTCGTGGTCGGACGTCAGTGCCGAGGTGGCCGGGTCGTCACCGATCCGGCACGACGACAGCGGATGGGCCGAGAGCGAGGGCTGCCCGCCGACCCAGGAGAGGTGCCGGCCGAGGCCGTCCTTCTCGATGATCGCCCGGATCTCGGCGTCGGACCGCTCCCATCCCCGGAGGGTGGCCGCGTTGGGCCGATAGCTCAGCGTGGTCACCGAGGCGGTCGGCGCCGCGCGCACGAAGTTGCCGGTCGGCGGCGGGGGACCGAAGACTCCCTCGTTGTCGTCCTCGGTCAGCGCCAGCACGGTCAGCCACGACCGCCAGCGGGCGCTGAGCGTCTTCTTGTCCACGCCGAACCACTGCGGCTCCGCGCCGGTGCCGTCCTCCGGCAGGACGTTGGTGATCGAGGGGAAGTAGATCTGCTGGAGCCCGAAACGCTCGAACTCCGGCAGCCGGCCGTCGAGGAAGTCGTAGCTCATGGAGCCGATCGGCTTGCCGATGTGGAAGGCCTCGTAGGCGACCCCCGGCTCCCGCTCCAGGCCCAGCACCGAGCCCAGCTTCTCCTCGTCCAGCACCGCCATCGACACGCGGTCGCCGTTGGGGGAGAAGTACCGGCCCACGGCCGACGGCACGCCGCCCAGGGCCGCTGCCGAGCGCTGCAGGATCACCGGCGTGCCCATGGCCCCGGCCGCCATGATCACGATCTTCGCCTCGATCGAGCCGGCGCCCTGGACGAGCCGGTAGTCGGACGGGTCGACGACGGTGTAGTCGACGCGGTAGCGGTATCCGGGGGTGGTCGCGGGCCCGACCAGCTGCACCTCGTGCAGCGGCCGCACCTGCGCCCCGTGCGCGCGGGCCGCCGGCAGGTAGTTGAGCAGCATCGAGCGCTTGGCGTCGAACCGGCAGCCCGACAGCATCCAGTTGCAGTTGGTGCAGCGCGGCAGGTCGACGGCGAGCGGGACCGGGTTGCAGGTGTGCCCGGCGTTGCGGCACGCCGCCGCCCACACGCCGCCGGCGTAGGGCACGTCGTCCCACGTCTGCTGCGCGACGGGGAGCGTCTCCTCGACCCGGTCGTACCAGGGATCGAGTTCCGCCCGGGTCAGCGCTGCGGGCCACAGCCGCCGGCGGCCGGTGGAGCCGGTGCGGTCGAAGACGAAGGACGGCGCGCGCAGCGACGCGGCGAAGTAGACGACGCTCGAGCCGCCGACGCAGTTGCCGGCGACCACCTGCACGCCGTCGCCGTTGATCAGGTCGACGTACCGGGTGTACGTGCCCACCTGCAGGTCGTGGGCGAAGTCCTCGGTCGCCATCTCCGGGCCGCGTTCGAGCATCACGACCGAGGCGCCACCGGCGGCCAGGTTGTAGGCGGGGATCGCGCCGCCGAAGCCGGTGCCGACGACGACGACGTCGACGGTCTCCACGCTCATGCCGGTTGTCCCGTCCGGGTGGTCCGTGGGTGCGGCCGGGCCAGCCGGCGCCGGTAGGAGAAGACCGGATACCGCCAGAGCCCGTCGGCGTCGGGCTGGGGGAAGTCCAGCCACGCCAGGCCGGGGTGCCCGGACCGGACGGCGTCGGGCGTGCTGAGGTGCCCGGCGGTGTGGAAGGCGAGCATGGCGATCCCGGCCAGGCCGTACCAGACCAGCTGGTCGGGCCGGCCGGTGTCCAGGAGCTGGAGGGCGAGGCCGGTCCGGTGCTCGAACGGCAGGCCCACGAACGGGGGGACGGTGGGGTCGGGCAGCACGCCGACCGTGGCCGCGTACCGGACCGCCTCGGCGTTCAGCCCGGCCGCGAGCGCGGGGACCGCCGGGGCGAGCCCGACCGGCCCGAACCGCATCATGTCGACGGCGCCGGCCTGCACCGCGCCCGGACCGGCCGCGACCCCAGCGATCGCCCGGTCGTCGGGGGACCGCTTCTCGCCGGGAACCATCGTGTCGCTCCAGGCCTCGAGCGTGAGCGTCTCCGCGTCCAGCGACCGGGGCAGCACGTCGGCCCGGGCGGCGGGCATCCGCAGCCCGGTCAGGGGCAGGGTGAGTGCGGCGGCCGACACGATCTGCAGCAGCCGCCGGCGGGAGAGCGCCGCGTCCGAGCTCATCGCACGCAGGTCGGGTCCAGGGGGACGCCCGCGTCGGCCCCGAGGCCGGAGCCCCCGCGGCCGTATGCCCGGAGGTACGCGGCGAGTTCCGGGCTCACCTGCTCGACCGCCCGGGCCGCCTCCGCGATGCCCGCCGGCTGCCCGCCGACGGTCAGGTTGCGCAGCCGCCCGGCCGCCTGGCCGGTGCCCTTGTCGAACCAGTAGCTGCCGTCCCAGCGGACCACCGGCACGTCACCGCGGGAGAACTGCACGCTCCAGTGGTCCCGCTGCCAGTACTGGCACGCCGGGGCGGCCAGGGCCACCCGCGCGGGCTCGGCGAGAGCGAACGCCAGAGCCCCGCCGTTGTCGACGGTGATGTCCCGCTTGGCGTACTCGACGCACAGCGGGTCGTCCGGGTAGGCGGAGAGGTCCGGCGCCTCGCCCTCGCCGAACCGGTGGACCTCGCACTCGTCGGCGAACGGCGGGGCGTAGTACGGGGTCACCGGGGCCCCGCTGTCGGTATGGGCCTGCGCGGCCCCGGCCGTCGTCCCGACGATCAGGGCGGCCACCGGCAGCACGATCGTTCTCCAGCGCATGGAGATGCCTCCGCGGGTCGTCCGGGCCCCGAGCGCGGCCCGTGTGTGACCGGTGCAACGAGGCGGCGGAGCCCTGGTTACTCGTGAGTACGCCGCGCGAGGGCCTCGGCGCGGCCGCGGATGCCGAGCAGCATCCGGCGCGCCATCACGAAGTGCCCGACGTCCATGGCGATCGCCAGCGGCAGGGTGCGCGGCGTCGGGCGGAACCGGTAGCGCACCCGGTTGATCAGCCGGGTCCGGCCCGGCGCGACGCGGTCGAGGACGAACGCGCTGCTGATCGACGCCTCCGGCGCGCGGATCTCCAGGACCAGGCAGCGCCCCGGCTCGACGCGGCGCGCGACGAACCCGCTGCCGTCGGGCGAGGTGGCCAGCACGTCGCCCACCCGCAGGTCCTGCAACTCGGGGACGACGCGGTCCGCGCTGGGCCGCCCGGCGTTGTCGAAGCGGTCGTAGCTGTACCAGCCGCCCCGGCCGTAGGCGCCCATCTGCGCGAGCCAGGGCCAGACCTGCTCGGGCTCGGCGGCGATCTCCACGACGTTCGTGGCGTCGAACCAGGGGCGGTCCACCAGCTCGTCGCCGGGCAGCGGCCGGCCGACCTCCTCCGCGGTGGCGCCCCACCGGGTCTGCCACCGCCGGTACCCGGCGTAGGTGCCCGCCGCCAGGGCGATACCGGCGAGTGCGCGACGACCGTCCACCCGAGCCTCCTCGTCCCGTCGCGACGGGGGTGTTGTGCTGGTCGGCAACTCTTCTCTAGCGTTCCGGTCACCGTTGACCGTTTCCCAGGGAGGACCCCCGTGTCCGTGGACGCCGCCGCCCCGATCGACCCCGCCGGCATCGATCTGGACAGCATCGACCTGTCCGACCGGGATTTCTGGGTCCGCCCGCCTGCCGAGCGGCACGCGGTGTTCGACCTGCTCCGCCGCGAGCGGCCCTTCGCGTTCTTCGCCGAGCCCGAGGTGCCGATGCTCGAGCCCGGCCCCGGGTACTTCGCGGTCACCCGCTACGCCGACCTGGAGGCGATCAGTTCCCAGCCGGCGATCTTCTGCTCGGGCCAGGGTGCGGTGTCCATCCAGGACATCCCGACCGATCTCAACGAGTTCTACGGCTCGATGATCAGCATGGACGACCCGCGGCACGCCAAGATCCGGCGGCTGGTGTCCAAGACGTTCACGCCGCGGATGCTCGAGCGGGTGCTCGACTCGGTCCGCGAGATCGTCGCCGACGTGCTCGCCGCGGCCCGCCGGAAGGCCGAGGCCGGTGACGGGACCATCGACGTCGTCGCCGACATCGCCGCCCCGATCCCGCTGCGGGTCATCTGCGACATGATGGGCGTCCCCGAGGCCGACCGGGCGATGGTGCTGGCGCAGTCCAACATCATCCTGTCCGGCGGGGACCCGGAGCTCGTCGAGGACCAGGACGACCCGCTCACCGCGTTCCTCGTGGCCGGCATGGAGCTCGCCGGGCTCATGGAACGGCTGGCGGCCGAGCGGCTGGCCGAGCCGCGCGACGACCTGACGACGGCGCTGGTGACCACCGAGGTCGACGGCGAGAAGCTCTCCCACCAGGAGATCGCGTCGTTCTTCATCCTCCTGCTCGTCGCCGGCAACGAGACCACGCGCAACGCGATCAGCCAGGGCATCCTCGCGCTCTCGGAGCACCCCGACCAGCGCGCCCGCTGGATGGCAGACCCGTCGATCGACCGCACGGCCGTCGAGGAGATCGTCCGCTGGGCGAGCCCGGTCACCTGGATGCGCCGCACCGCGACCCAGGACGGCGAGCTGCACGGGCACCGGTACTCGGCCGGCGACAAGTTCCTGCTCTTCTACGGCGCCGCGAATCGCGACCCGGAGGTCTTCGCCGACCCGCAGCGCTTCGACCTGACGCGCGACCCGAACCCGCACGTCGGGTTCGGCAGCAAGGGGCCGCACTTCTGCCTCGGCGCGCACCTGGCCCGCCGCGAGATCACGGTGACCTTCCGGATGCTGTTCGACCTGCTGCCCGACCTCGAGGTCGCCGGGGAGCCGGACCGGCTGCGGTCCTCGTTCGTCAACGGCATCAAGCGGTTGCCCGCGCGGCTCGGTCCGGCCCGATGACCCGCGTCGAGCTCGACCCGGAGCGGTGCGTCGGCTCGGGCACCTGCGAGATGTTCGCGCCCGACGTCTTCGAGGTCGGTGATGACGGCGTCGTCCACGTGCTGGTCCCGGCGTTCGACGGCGCGGAACCCGACGAGGTCCGCGAGGCGGTGCAGGCCTGCCCCACGCAGGCCCTCTCCCTGGTCGACTGACCCCGGAACACCGGTCGCCGCAGCCGGGTTGACCGTCGGCATGAGTGACTCGACCGAGCAGGCGGAACAGGCCGAGCTGACCGTCCGCGACGTCCCCGACGAGCACCGGTACGAGATCCGCGAGGGCGAGCGCGTGCTCGGCATCGCGGTCTACCGCCGCCGCGGCGACATCACCGAGTTCCTGCACACCGAGGTCGATCAGGACGCCGGGCGCCCGGGGGTCGGCGGGACGCTGGTGCGCGCGGCGCTCGACGACGTCCGGGCCCGCGGCGGCTCGGTGGTGCCGAGCTGCCCGTTCGTGCGTGGCTGGATCGACCGGCACGGCGAGTACGCCGACCTCGTCGTCCGCTCCGACTCGTGAGCGAGGCCGGCTTCGACGAGGCGACCGAGCACGTCTACGGCGACCCCGGCGCGCCGGTGACCGTCGTCGAGTACGGCGACTTCGAGTGCCCGTACTGCGCGGCCGCCGCCCCCGTCCTGCGGCAGCTCGTCGACGAGTCGGGTGGCCGGGTGCGGCTGCTCTTCCGCAACTTCCCGCTGCCCGGGGTCCATCCGCACGCGCTCACCGCCGCCCTGGCGGTCGAGGCCGCTGGGGCGCAGGGCGCCTACTGGGAGATGCACCACCTGGTCTTCGGCAAGCAGGAGCGCCTCGACGACCGGTCGCTCGAGGCCTACGCCGACCACCTCGGACTCGACGGCAGCCGGGTCGTCGGCGAGGCCGCGCAGGTGTTCGGCGACAAGGTGGAGGCCGACTTCTCCGCCGGGCTCGACGAGGGCGTGGTCGGCACCCCGACGCTGATCATCGACGGCGAGCCCTACCTGGGTCGGGTCGAGATCGGTGCCCTGCGCCGGGCGGTCGGGTCAGGGAACGGGATGCTCGGTGCCGGCCCGGCTGGGGACGCCGGGAGCGACCCAGGGCCGCGGCGGCAGCGACGGTGGCCCTTCGGTGCCCGGCGAGCAGAGCGGGAACCGCTCGCCGAGGAACCGCAGCAGGACGACGCCGAGGACCGCGGCGGCCACTGACCCGGCCAGGATCCCGATGGTCGCCTGCTCGCGCAGCGTCTCGTCGGCGAAGGCGAGGTCGGCGATGAACAGCGAGATCGTGAACCCGATCCCGGCCAGGGTCGCGCCGGCCATCAGGTGCGACCAGCGCACCCCGCCGGGCAGGATCCCCCAGCCGGTGCGCAGCGCGACGGCGGCGCCCACCGTGATGCCCACGGCGTTGCCGACGAGCAGGGCGACGACGACCCCGAGGGTGACCGGCGAGGCGGCCGCCGCCCGGAGCGTCTCGGCGTCGAGGGAGACCCCGGCGTTGGCCAGCCCGAACACCGGGACGACGCCGTACGCGGTCCACCGGTGCAGGGCGTACTGCAGTCGCGCGTTGGCCGGGACGGTGGCGGCCACCGCCATCGAGGCCAGGGCGGCGCGCTCGGCGTCGGGCCGCTCGCGCAGCGCGCGCCCGTAGACCTTGAGGCGGTCGATCACCGCCTGCTCCGGCGGCCGGGAGGGCAGCACCAGGCCCAGCACGACGCCGGCCAGCGTGGCGTGCACCCCCGAGGCGTGCACCGCCAGCCACAGCGCGACGCCGGCGACCAGGTAGGGCGTCAGCCGCCAGATCCCGGCCCAGCGCAGCCCCAGCAGGACCAGCACGAGCACCCCGGAGACGGCGAGGGGCGCCAGGTGGAGGTCGCCGCTGTAGAACAGCGCCATCACCGAGATCGCGCCGATGTCGTCGACGATCGCCAGGGTCAGCAGGAACAGCCGCAGCCGGTCGGGGCAGCGCGGGCCGAACAGCGCCAGGATGCCGAGCACGAACGCGGTGTCGGTCGACATGACGACGCCCCAGCCGGCGCTGGCCGGCCCGGACGGGTTGAACGCCAGGTAGACCAGCGCGGGGACCAGCAGCCCGCCGAGTGCCCCCAGCGCCGGGGCCATCACGTTGCGGCGGTCCCGCAGCTCACCGGTGGCCACCTCGCGGGTGATCTCCAGGCCCACGACCAGGAAGAACAGCGCCATCGCGGCGTCGTTCACCCAGTGCTGCAGGTCCATGGTCAGCGCGACGTCGCCGACCCCGAGGGTCGCCGTCGTCGCCCAGAACGAGTCGTAGCTGGTGGCCCAGAGCGAGTTCGCCCAGGCGAGGGCGAGCACCGTCGCGGCCAGGAGCAGCGCCGACCCGCCGGCCTCCGTGCCCACGTAGAGCCGGGAGCCGGGGGAGAGGGTCGGCAGCGAGACCCGCGGGGTGGGACCGGGACGAGGGGGCTGGCTCACCGGCGGAGAGCTACAGGACCTGCTGGCCGTACATCTCGCCGAGCGGATCGGCGATCAGCTCGATGCGGGCGCCGTCGGGGTCGCGGAAGTAGACCGAGACCCCGCTGTGCACCTCGTGCGGCACCCCGGCCTCGGTGAGCCGCCCGACCAGCGCCTCCCAGCGGGCGGGCTCGACGCTGATCGCCATGTGGTGCAGCCCGCCGAGCACCTCGGCGTACGGGCCGACGTCGAGACCCGGGAAGTCGAAGAAGGCCAGGAGGTTGCCGTTGCCGATGTCGAAGAAGAAGTGCGAGGACCCCGGGTAGTCGCGGTTCTCGATCAGCTCGGTGAGCGGGAAGCCCAACACGTCCTGGTAGAAGCGGACCGTCCGCTCGACGTCGCTGCTGATCAGGGCGGTGTGGTGCAGGCCCCGGGCGGTCGAGGCGGGACGTTCCCCGGCCGGCTTCAGGTGGTCCGTGCGGATGCGGTCGCGCTCGGCGGTGATCGCGGTGAGGTCCGGGGGGCTCTGCGTCGTGCTCATGGCGATCTCCAACCGCGGCGGCAGGGTTCTGCTTCCCGGATTCTGCCCGGTCGGCGAGGGTCAGCCCAGCGCCTGCTCCAGGTCGGCGAGCAGGTCGTCGACGTCCTCGATGCCGACCGACAGCCGGACCAGGTCGCCGGGCACCTCCAGCGGTGAACCCGCGGCGCTGGCGTGCGTCATCCGGCCCGGGTGCTCGATCAGCGACTCGACGCCGCCGAGCGACTCGGCCAGCGTGAACAGCTGAGCCCGTTCGCATACCTTCAGCGCCGCATCCTCGCCGCCGGCCAGCCGGAACGAGACCATCCCGCCGAAGCCTGACATCTGCCTCGCGGCGACGTCGTGCCCGGGGTGGTCGGGCAGGCCGGGGTACAGCACCGTCGCGACGGCGGGGTGGTCGAGCAGGAACTCGGCGACCCGTGCGGCATTGGCGCAGTGCCGGTCCATGCGGACGCCGAGGGTCTTGAGGCTGCGCAGCACCAGCCACGAGTCGAACGGGCTGGCCACCGCGCCCATCGCGTTGTGGTTGTACGCCAGCCGCTCGCCGAGAGCCGGGTCCGAGGTGACCAGCGCGCCCCCGACCACGTCGGAGTGCCCGCCGAGGTACTTCGTCGTCGAGTGGACGACGACGTCCGCGCCGAGCGTGAGCGGCCGCTGCAGGTAGGGCGAGGCGAAGGTGTTGTCGACGACGAGCAGCGCGCCGGCCTCGTGGGCGACCGACGCCGTCCGCGCGATGTCGGTGATGTTCAGCAGCGGGTTGCTCGGCGTCTCGCACCAGACCACCCGCGTCGTCGGGCGCATCGCCGCGCGCAGCGCGTCGGGGTCGTCGAGGTCGGTGGGCGTGTACTCCAGGCCCCACTCCGACAGCACGCGGGAGATCAGCCGGAACGTGCCGCCGTAGGCGTCCCCGCCGAGGACGACGTGGTCCCCGGGACGGCAGACCGTGCGCAGCAGGGTGTCCTCGGCGGCCAGCCCGGAGGCGAAGGCCAGCGCCGTCGCGCCCTCCTCCAGTGCGGCCAGCGCCTCGTGCAGGGTCGTCCGGGTCGGGTTGCCGCTGCGGCTGTACTCGTAGCCGCCGCGCAGCCCGCCGACGCCGTCCTGCTTGTAGGTCGTGGTCAGGTGCAGGGGGAGGATCACCGCGCCGGTCGCCGCGTCGGGCTCCTGGCCGGCGTGGATGGCGCGGGTGTTGAAGCCCTGGGTCATGAGCCGACCGTAGGCGCGAGCCCGGCGAGATGACCGAGCACGTCCTGGCGGGTGACCACCCCGGCCGGCTTCCCGTCGACGTGCACGAGCAGCGCGTCGGCCGAGCCGAGGGCGCCGACGGCGGCACCCACCGGCTCGCCGGAGCCGATGATCGGCAGCGGCGGCGACATGTGCTTCTCGACCCGGTCGGCGAGGTTCGCCGTCCCGGCGAAGAGCGCGTCGAGCAGCGTCTTCTCGTCGACCGAGCCGACCACCTCGCCGGCGGTCACCGGCGGCTCGGCCCGCACCACCGGGAGCTGGCTCACGCCGTACTCCCGCAGGATGTCGATGGCGTCGCGGACGGTCTCGTTGGGGTGGGTGTGCACCAGCGTCGGCCGCTCGCCGGACTTGGCGCGCAGCACGTCACCCACCGTCTCGCCGGCGGCCACGTCGAGGAAGCCGTAGTCGGCCATCCACTGGTCGCTGAAGATCTTGTTCAGGTAGCCGCGCCCGCCGTCGGGGAGCAGCACCACGACGACGTCGTCCCTGGTCAGCTTCTCGGCGGCGCGCAGCGCGGCGACGACGGCCATGCCGCACGAGCCGCCGACGAGCAGCCCCTCCTCGCGGGCGAGCCGGCGGGTCATCGCGAACGAGTCGCCGTCGGAGACGGCGATGATCTCGTCGGCGATCTCCCGGTCGTAGGTCGACGGCCAGAAGTCCTCGCCGACCCCCTCGACGAGGTAGGGCCGGCCCGTTCCCCCGGAGTACACCGAGCCCTCGGGGTCGGCGCCGACGATCGTGACCCGGCCGCCCGAGGCCTCCTTCAGGTAGCGCCCGGTGCCGCTGATCGTGCCGCCGGTGCCCATGCCGGTGACGAAGTGCGTGATCCGGCCGTCGGTCTGCGCCCAGATCTCCGGTCCGGTCGTCTCGTAGTGCGACTGCGGGTTGGCCGGGTTGGAGTACTGGTCGGGCTTCCAGCCGCCGGGGGTCTCGCGGGCCAGCCGGTCGGAGACCGAGTAGTAGCTGCGTGGGTCCGACGGGTCGACGGCGGTGGGGCACACGACCACCTCGGCGCCGTAGGCCTTCAGGACGTTGATCTTGTCCTGGGACACCTTGTCGGGGCAGATGAAGATGCAGCGGTAGCCGCGCTGCTGGGCGACCAGGGCGAGCCCGATGCCGGTGTTGCCGCTGGTCGGCTCGACGATCGTGCCGCCGGGCTTCAGCTCACCGCTGGCCTCCGCCGCGTCGACCATCCGGACGGCGATGCGGTCCTTCACCGAGCCGCCCGGGTTGAGGTACTCGACCTTGGCCAGCACCAGGGGCGCGTCCGGACCGAGGTGCTCGGTGACCTTCGTGAGCCGGACCAGCGGGGTGTTGCCGACCAGGTCCACGACGGACTCGGCGTACTGCACGGGGCCCTCCTCGCCGGGCGCCGACCACCGGCACCCGGCCCCATCCCATCAGACGGGAGGCCGGTGCCGACGTCCCCGTGTGTTCGGCGGAGCCGGGTGGACGAGGATGTGGGCATGACCTCAACAGTCGGGACCCGCACCCTCGGCCGGAACGGCCTGACCGTCTCCGCGCTCGGACTCGGTTGCATGGGGATGAGCCAGTCGTACGGACCGGCCGACCGGACGGAGTCGATCGCGACCGTGCACCGCGCGCTCGACCTCGGCGTCACGTTCCTCGACACCTCCGACTTCTACGGCCTCGGGCACAACGAGGAGCTCGTCGGGGAGGCGATCGCGGGCCGCCGCGACGAGGTGCAGCTGGCCACCAAGTTCTCGCTGGCCATCGGTCCCGACGGCAAGCGCCGGGTCGACGGGCGGCCGGAGTACGTGAAGTCCTGTGCCGAGGAGAGCCTGCGCCGGCTCGGCGTCGACGTCATCGACCTCTACTACCAGCACCGGGTCGACCCGCAGGTGCCGATCGAGGACACCGTGGGCGCGATGGCCGAGCTCGTGGCGCAGGGCAAGGTCCGCCACCTGGGTCTGTCGGAGGCCAGCGCGGCCTCGATCCGGCGGGCCGCGGCGGTGCACCCGATCGCCGCGCTGCAGAGCGAGTGGTCGCTGTGGACCCGCGACCTGGAGATCTCGGGGGTGCTCGGCGTGGCCCGCGAGCACGGCATCGGCATCGTGCCGTTCAGCCCGCTGGGCCGCGGGTTCCTCACCGGCGCGATCACCAGCCCCGCGGACTTCGGCGACGACGACTTCCGCAAGAACCAGCCCCGCTTCCAGGGCGAGGCCTTCCAGGCGAACCTGCGGCTGGTCGAGGCCGTGCGGGACCTCGCCGCGGAGAAGGGTGTGACGGCCGGTCAGCTCGCGCTGGCCTGGGTGCTCGCGCAGGGCGACGACGTCGTCCCCATCCCGGGCACCAAGCGCCGGACCTACCTGGAGGAGAACGCCGCCGCGACCGCGATCGAGCTCACCGGCGACGACCTGGCCCGGCTCGAGGCGATCGCGCCGCCGGGGGCCGCGGAGGGCACCCGCTACCCCGATGCCGGCTACGCCTACGGCGACAGCCCGGAGCGTCCGGCGTGAGCGCCGACCGGCTGCTGGTGGCCGTGTTCGCGTCCTCGACGGCGGAGGTGCTGCTGCGCTGGGGCGCCGAGCTCGGCTTCCGGACGGTGCTGGTCGAACCGGGCGACGCAGCGGTGGAGGTGCGGGCCGACCGGACGGTGCGCGGTTTCGCCGAGCTCGAAGACGAGCTGGCGGCCGGTACCGCCGACGTCGTGGTCACCGACCACCACCGCGACGAGCTCGGCGAGCTGCTGCGCGACGCCCTGGCGCACCCGGCCCGCTGGGTCGGCGTGATGGGCAACCCTCGGCAGGAGGGCCCGCACGTCGCGGCGCTGACCGCGCTCGGGGTGCCGGCCGAGGAGATCGCCCGCGTGCACCGGCCGATCGGCCTGGACATCGGGTCCAAGCAGGCGGCCGAGATCGCCGTCTCGACGCTGGCCGGCCTGCTCGCCGACCGCAACGGACGCCCGGGCGGGTTCGCCCACGGCGGCTGATCGGTGTCCGGGGTCCTGCTCGGCGCCGATCTGGGCACGAGCGGGCTGAAGCTGGTCGCGCTCGACGAGGCCGGCTCGGTCGTCGCCGAGACCGAGGCCGGGTATCAGGTCCACCACCCCGCGCCCGACCGTGCCGAGGGCGACGTCGGGGAGTGGCGCGCCGCGTTCGGCGACGCGCTCGCGGCGCTGCTGCCGCAGCTGGGTGGGGCCCCGGTGCGGGCCGTCGGGCTGTCCGGCCAGATGCACGGCGCGGTGCTCGTCGACGCCGCCGGCGCGGCGCTGCGCCCCGCGCTGCTGTGGCCCGACCGCCGGGCGACGGCGGAGGTCGCGCGCTGGCGCGAGCTGCCGACCCCCGACCGCGCCGGGCTGGCCAACCCGCTGGTGCCGGGCATGACCGGGCCGATGGCGGCCTGGCTCGCCCGGCACGAGCCCGGTGCGGTGGACGCGGCGGCCGCGCTGCTGCTGCCCAAGGACGCGCTGCGGGCCGCGCTGCTGCCGGGCACCGACCCGCGGGTCACCGACCGCAGCGACGCCTCGGCGACCCTGCTCTGGGACGTGGTGGCCGACCACTGGTCCGCGGCGGCTGTGGAAGCCGCGGGCATCTCGCCGTCCATGCTGCCGGTGGTGCGCGCCTCCACCGACGTCGCGGGGGTGCTGACCGGCCCGCTCGAGGGCGTGCCTGTCGTCGTCGGAGGCGCGGACACACCGCTGGCGCTGCTCGCGCTCGGGCCGGCGGACGGGATCGTGGTCAACCTCGGTACCGGCGCGCAGGTGCTCCGCCCCGGCGCGCCACCGCAGCCGGCCGACGACCCGCCGGTGCACACCTACGCCGACGTCGACGGCGGCTGGTACGCCATGGCCGCCCTGCAGAACGCGGGTTCGGCCTGGCAGTGGGTCTGCGACGTGCTCGGGCTGAGCTGGGCGGACCTGTTCGCCGCCGCGGCGGCCGCGCCTTCCGGTGCCGGCGGCGTCGTGTTCCGGCCGTTCCTCACCGGTGAGCGAGGCGGTGTCGCGGGGCCGGACGACCGTGGTGGCTGGACCGGCCTCTCCGCCGGCACCACCCGGGCCGAGCTGGCCCGGGCCGCCGTGGAGGGCGTCGTCTTCGCGATCGCCTCGGCCGCCGCGCTGCTCGACGTGCCTGACGGCCTGGTGCTGCTCAGCGGTGGGGGCGCCCGCTCCGCCCTGGTGCCGCAGCTGCTCGCCGACGTGCTCGACCGGCCGGTGCGGCCGGTGTGGCTCCGCAGCGCCTCTGCTGTGGGCGCCGCCCTGCTGGCCGCCCGCGGTGCGGGCCTGGAGGTGGCGCCGGCCGGACCCTCCGGCGCCGAGCTGGCGCCGCGCAGCGAGCCCCTGCTGACGGGCGCGTACGCGGAGTGGACGGAGACCCGGTAGATTCCACTAGAACGCTCTTGTGTTGAAAACGCATTGGTTCTAGCCTTCTCTCCGGAGGCGAGTGCCATGACCGCACTGGATGCACCGGCCGACACCCGGATGATGGGGATCGTCCACTCCGCTCTGCAGCGCGACCTGATGCGCGCGCGCGAGGTCCTCGACTCCCAGCCCCCGCCGGAGGGCCGGCAGCGCAGGGCGTTGGGCGGGCACGTGACCTGGTTGATGGAGTTCCTGCACGCGCACCACAGCTCCGAGGACGAGGGTCTGTGGCCGAAGGTCCGCAGCCGCAATCCCGGCGCCGGCGATCTGCTCGACTCGCTGGAGGCCGACCACGCGCGCATCGCGCCCGCCGCGGACGCGGTGGCCGAGACCGCCCGGAGGTACACGACCACGACGACGGACGGACCTCGGGCGGCGCTGGCCCAGGCCGTCGACCGCCTCATCGAGGTGCTCTTCCCGCACCTGGACCGCGAGGTCGCCGAGGCCATGCCCGTGGTCGCGGCCAGCATCACGGCCAGGGAGTGGGACGAGATCGAGCAGCGGTTCAACATCGCGCCCAAGTCGCTTCGCCAGCTCGCCACGGAGGGCCATTGGCTGCTCGAGGGCATCGACGCAGAGGGCTACGACGTCGTCGTCCACAAGGTCCCGCCGCTGCAGCGGTTCGTCCTGATCCACGGGTTCGGTCCGGGCTACCGCCGGCAGGCCGCGGCGCGCTGGACGCCGGTCGTACCCCGACCGCGGCTGCCCTCGTGACGGCAGCGTCACCGACGCCGGGACGCCGCGCCTACCGGTCGCCGCGCCGGCAGCAGCAGGCGGCCGAGACCCGGGCCGCGGTCCTGGCTGCGGCCGCCGAGCTGTTCGCCGGACGAGGCTGGACCGCGACCGGGATGCGGGACGTCGCCGCGGCCGCGGGGGTGTCGGTCGAGACGGTGTACGCGAACTTCCCGTCGAAGGCCGAGCTGTTGATGGCCGCGATCGATGTCGGGGTCGTCGGTGACGACGAGCCGGTTCCGCTGGCCCAGCGCCGTGAGTTCGCAGCGTTGGCCACGGGCAGCACGGCCGATCGCATCGCCGCCGCGGCGCGGCTCATCACCGCGATCAACCGGCGCATCGGCGGGCTGCGCCGGGCGCTCGGCGAGGCTGCCGTGAGCGATCCGGTGCTCGCCCAGAAGGTGGCGGAGTCCGAGGGTCGCCGCCGCACCAACACGCGGGAGGGCGTCGAACTCGTGGTGGGCCGCCCGGTCGACGACGACGTGGCGGACACCGTGTGGGCGTTCACCGGTGTTGACGTCTTCCACCTGCTCACCGACATCGCCGGGTGGTCCACCCGCCGGTACGAGGAGTGGGTGCGGCGGACGCTCAGCAGGGTGCTGACCGAGTAGCCGGAGGAGGAGGCCCGAGACCGTGAGCCGGGTCCAGAAGAACAGCCGCGTCGACGTCGACGTCGACGCGCCCGTGCAGGACGTGTGGGCGGTCGTCGCCGACGTGACGCGCGTCGGCGAGTGGAGCCATGAGTGCCGCTCCGCGCAGTGGTCGTCGGGGACGGGGCAGGCGGTACCCGGCGCGCGTTTCCGGGGGCGCAACCGGGCGCGCGGGCTGTCGTGGAGCCGCACGTGCGAGATCGTCGCGGTCGATGAACCGCACGAGATCGTCTGGCGCACCGTGCCGTCGTGGCTCTTCCCGGACAGCACCGAGTGGCGCATCGGGCTGCAGCCGTCGGGACGCGGCACGAGGGTCACCCAGACGTTCCGGGTACTGCGCGCGCCCTGGCTGCTCGACCGGGTCTACGCCCAGCTCATCCCGGCCCATCGCGACCGGGACGCCCGGCTCGAAGCGGACCTGGTGCGCCTCGGTGCCGCGGCACGGCGAGCAGTTCGGCGGTGAACCGGCGGCTGACCCGGCTGGGCGGGCGCATCGGTGTCGCCCTGTACCGGGGCCTCGACGGCCGGCTCTCCAGCGGCAGCAAGGACGTCCACGTCCTGTTGATGACGACGCCCGGCCGCCGGACCGGTCTGCCACGCTCGACGTGCGTGCGCTATCTCGAGACGGCCGAGGGCCTGCTCGTCTGGGGGACGGGATCGGGCTCGCGTCGCGACCCCGACTGGTTCCAGAACCTGCGGGCCGCCGGGCGTGCCGACGTCCAGGTGCGCGCCGACCGGTTCGAGGTCGAGGCCCGGGAGCTCGCGGGAGTCGAGCGGGACGAGGTGTGGCAGCACACCGTGCTGGCCGAGGCGCCCGAGGTGGCGACGTTCGCCCGGAAGGCCGGCCGGACGATCCCGGTGGCCGTGCTCGTGCCGGCGAGAGGTTCCGGGAACGTGCAGGGAACGACCGACCACTCGGTCTGGATCCGGGCAGATGCCGCCGCGGTCTGGGACGTCTACACCGACCCGCGCCGGATCCCGGAGTGGCAGACCGGATCGCCGGTCGTCGGGGATCTCCACGGGGCGGGGGAGGCGGGGACGACCTACGTCTCGCGTCGTGGCCGCCTGGCTGCGACGACCGTCGTGGTCTCGGCCGAGCGACCCCGCCGTCTCGTCAGCCGGACCGTCGCCTCCCTGGGCCTGACGTTCACGGTGGAGTCCACGCTCCAGGCCGTCGGCGGCGGGACCCGGCTCGACCTCACCGTGCAGACGGAGTGGCCGCGGGGCCTGCGCCTCCTCGGGCGCATCGTCGAGCTGGCGATCCTCGGCCGTCGCGAGGCCGCGAAGGAGCTCACCCGCCTCAAGGCCCTCGTCGAGGGCGGTGGCCCGGGTCCGCGGCTCAGTCGGAGGTGACCGGGGTCGGTCGCAGCCGGACGTGGTCGAGGGCGGCGTCGTGCAGCGCGCCGTTGGTGGCCAGCGCGTGCCCTCCGGCCGGCCCGGGCGTGCCGGTCAGGTCGGTGAACCGGCCGCCGGCCTCGCGCACGATGACGTCGAGGGCGGCGAGGTCCCAGACCGACACCTCGGGCTCGCAGGCGATGTCGACGGCGCCCTCGGCCAGCAGGCAGTAGCTCCAGAAGTCGCCGTAGGCGCGGGTGCGCCAGACCGAGCGGGTGAGGTCGAGGAAGCCGTCGAGCAGGCCTCGCTCCTCCCAGCCCGACAGGCTCGAGTACGACAGGCTCGCGTCGGCGAGGTCGGTCACCTCCGACACCCGGCAGCGGGTGGCCGACTCCAGCCGGCGCCCGGTCCACGCGCCGACGTCCTTGGCCGCCCACCAGCGCTTGTTCAGGGCCGGCGCCGAGACCAGGCCGACCACCGGCTCGGTCCCGTCGAACAGGGCGATCAGCGTGGCCCACACCGGGACGCCCCGCACGAAGTTCTTGGTGCCGTCGATCGGGTCGAGCACCCACTTGCGCGAGCCGTGCCCGGTCGTGCCGAACTCCTCGCCCATGACCGCGTCGCGGGTGCGGGCCCGGCTCAGGGTGATCCGCAGCTGCTCCTCGACGGCGCGATCGGCGTCGGTGACCGGCGTCAGGTCGGGCTTGGTGTCGACTATCAGGTCCTGGGCCTTGAAGCGGTCCAGGCTGATCGAGTCGGCCTGGTCGGCCAGCACGTGTGCCAGCCGCATGTCCTCGTTGAACCCCCGGACCGACGTCATGGACACCGAACCTAGTCGGGCGCGGTCCCGGGGCCGCAGAACCGCCCCCTTCGCGCCGTTACGGTCGGGGTGTGGACGCAGCGACGATCGTGGGGCTGCTGGCCGATCCGGCCCGGCTGAAGGTCGTCGCCGCCCTCGCCCTCGGGGCGGGGACGATCGAGGACGTCGCCCGCCTGTCCGGACTCGCCCTCAAGGACGTCGCGCTGGCGGCCCGCCGGCTGGCCCGCGCCGGTCTGGTGCACCGGGACGGGCACGTGCTGCAGCTGCACGCCGACCGGTTCGGGGCGGCCGCCCGCGCCGCCGCCGAGGCCGCCCCGACGCCGGAGCCGCTGTCGGCCGACCCGGCCGAGGACGCGGTGCTCTCGGCGTTCGTGCGCGACGGGCGGCTGGTCTCCATCCCGGCGCAGCACGGCAAGCGGGTCGTGGTCCTGCAGCACCTGGTGCGGGTGTTCGAGCCGGGGGTGCGCTATCCGGAGCGGGAGGTCAACGCGCTGCTCGCGGTCTGGCACCCCGACGTCGCGGCGCTGCGGCGGTACCTCGTCGACGAGGGGCTGCTCACCCGCGAGGCCGGGGTGTATTGGCGCAGCGGCGGCTGGGTCGACGTCTGAACCCCGCGCGATCATGGCGCCGGAACCACCTCCCGCGCCGAAAACCTGGTCGCGGCGCCATGATCACGGGCCCACACTGCTGGCGTGCCCACCCTGTCCGCGGACGCCTTCGCCGCCCTCGCCCGGTCCTCGCCGTGGCGCTGGACGACGCTGCGGTTCACCGACCGGCGGACCCGCTCGGGCGGCCGGATCCCGGTGCGCGCCTGGCTGCGACGTCCTGACGCGCTGCGGGTGGAGACCCCGGACGGCGAGCTGCTGCAGGTCGTTCGCGAGCGCCGCTCGGACGTGGGCGTGCTGACCCTCGGCGGGGGCCGGACCGTGTCCCTGCCATGGCCGACGGAGGGGGAACCCCCGGCCACGCGGCCCGACGGGCTGGTGGCCGAGCGGCCGGACGGGCTGAGCTACGACGCGCCCATGTACCAGGACTACTTCTGGGTGGCGATGCTCGACCCGGTCGAGCTCGCCGACGGGCGGGACCACGACACGGGCGAGGCCGACGGGCCACCGCTGCTCGTCGACGACCTGGCCGAGGTCGACCACGGCGGCCGCCCGGCGTGGGAGGCCGTGGTCCGGCCGACGGCCGTCTACGAGCCGCGCTGCGCGTGTTGTCCGCTGCTGCGCACCCGGGAGATCGACATCCTCGAGTGCGGCGCGCCGATGCTGGACGCGTATCCGGGGGCGTTCCGGGTGCGGCTCGACGTCGGCACCGGGGTGTGCGTGCGGACCCAGGAGATCGGCGGCCTCACGCCCGGCGCCGGACACGAGATGCTGATCGAGGCGGTCGACGAGCCGATGGCCGACGCCCTGTTCCGGGACCATCGCCGCCGGCGCCGCGGCTTCTTCCGCTGACTGGCCCCCTCGCAGGATCCCGCCGCGAGCTTGCGAGCGGTGGGGGGCGAGGGGGTCCTTACCACCCGGGCCCGACCTGACCGACGGCGCCCAGGAGCACCCGCAGCGCGGCCAGTTGCTGCTGCCGGACCGGGGAACCGGCCCACGCGTCGAGCGCGCACTCCGGGTCCTCCGCCGTGTGCCCGCAGCCGGGCGGACAGTCGGTCGCCGCCTCGGCGATGTCCTCGAAGGCCTCGATGACGTCGTCGGCGGTGACGTGGGCCAGCCCGAAGCTCCGGATGCCGGGGGTGTCGATGACCGTCCCGCCGTCGGGCAGGTCGAAGAGCACCGCCGACGACGAGGTGTGCCGGCCCTTGCCGATCTTGCTGACCACTCCGGTGGCCCGGAACGCGTCGGGCACGAGGCGGTTCACCAGGGTCGACTTGCCGACGCCGGACTGCCCGACGAACACGCTCATCCGCCAGGCGAGCCGGTCGACCAGCTCGTCGAGCGGCCGCTCCCGGCTGATCGACACCGCGTCGAGGCCCAGGCCGGCGTAGCGGGCCAGCAGGGCGTCGGGGGAGCCGAGGTCGGTCTTGGTCAGGCACAGCAGGGGCTCGAGGCCGCCGGCGTAGGCCGCGACCAGGCAGCGGTCGATGAAGCCCAGCGCGGGCTCGGGGTCGGTGACCGCGGTGACGATCACCAGCAGGTCGGCATTGGCGACGACGATCCGCTCGGTGGGGTCGGTGTCGTCGGCGGTGCGCCGCAGCGAGGTGGTGCGCTCCTCGATCGCGACGATGCGGGCGAGGGTGTCCGCCCGCCCGCTGGTGTCGCCGACCAGCCGCACCCGGTCGCCGACGACGACCCCGTGCTTGCCGAGCTCGCGGGCGCGCATGGCGGTCACGTCGACCGGCCCCCCGTCGGGGCCCTCGACCCGGACCGTCATCCGGCCGCGGTCGACGGCCACCACCATCCCGGGGACGGCGTCGGCGTGCGCGGGACGGGTGCGGGTGCGCGGCCGGGACCCGCGGCGGCCCGGCCGGACGCGGACGTCGTCCTCGTCCAGGCTCCGGGGGCTCAGGAGCCGACCCCTGCCGTCGCGCCGACGAGGTCGGCCCAGCGCTCGCAGAAGTCGGGCAGCGTCTTGCTCACCGCGCCCGGGTCGGTCACCGTCACGCCCTCGACGGCCAGGCCCAGGACGGCGGCCGCGTGGACCATGCGGTGGTCGGCGTAGGAGTCGACCTGCGCGGCGCGGTGCGGGCCGGGCTCGACGACGAGCCCGTCGGGCAGCTGGGTCACCGTCGCGCCGACCGCCGTCAGCACCTCGTCGAGGGCCTGTAGCCGGTCGGTCTCGTGCCCGCGCAGGTGCGCGATGCCGGTCAGCCGCGAGGTGCCGTCGGCCAGCGCGCAGAGCGCGGCGAGCACCGGGGTGAGCTCGCCGACCTCGCCCAGGTCGGCGACCAGGGGGCGGATGGTCTCCGGGCCGGTGACCTGCAGGCCCTCGGCGGTGCGCGCCACGTGGGCGCCCATCTGCGTGAACAGCTTGTCGAGCTGCGCGCCGGGCTGCGTGGTGACCTCCGGCCAGTCCCGCACGGTCACCCGTCCGCCGGTGACCAGCGCCGCGGCGAGGAAGGGGGCGGCATTGGACAGGTCGGGCTCGATGACCACGTCGCGCGCGGCGATCGGGCCCGGTGCGACCCGCCACCCCCGCTCGGTCGCGGTGACCTCGACGCCGTGCTCGCGCAGCGTCGCCACGGTCATCTCGACGTGCGGCATGGAGGGCAGATCCCCGGCGACGGCGAGGTCGATCCCCTCGTCGAACCGGGCCGCGGCGAGGAGCAGGCCGGAGACGACCTGCGAGGACTCGCTCGCGTCCACCTCGACGGCGCCGCCCCGCACCCGGCCGGTGCCGTGCACGGTGAACGGCGCCCGCCCGCGGCCGCCGTCATCGATCTCGACGCCGAGGGCGCGCAGTCCGGCGAGCAGCCCGGCGTTGGGCCGGTCGCGGAGCCGGGGGTCGCCGTCGACCCGCACCGGCCCGTCGGCCAGCGCGGCGACCGGGGGCAGGAACCGCAGCACGGTGCCGGCCAGGCCGGCGTCGACCTCGGCCGGGCCGCGCAGCCGACCGGGGTTGACCACCCAGTCGGCGCCGTCCTCGGTGATGCCGACGCCGAGCGCGCGCAGCCCGCCGGCCATCAGGTCGGTGTCGCGCGCCCGCAGCGGGCGCACGATCCGGCTCGGGCCGTCGGACAGCGCGGCCAGGATCAATGCCCGTGCGGTGATCGACTTGGAGCCCGGCAGGCTGACGACGGCGTCGACCGGCGCGCTGCGGTGCGGCGTCGTCCAGACCTCGGTCACGGGCAGGATTCTGCCCGGTCCGACGAACCGCACCGCTCGCGCACCGGTTCAGCCGGCCTGCGGCTTGTCCGACTTCTTCACCGGAACCGTGCGCACGAGCCGCCGGTTGGCGAACTCGGCCATGGCGAGCTCGGAGAGCTCACGGCCGTAGCCGGACCGCTTGATCCCGCCGAAGGGCAGCTCCGGGGAGGAGCCGGTGGGCTGATTGATCCACACCATGCCGGCCTCGAGCCGCTCGGCCACCGATCGGGCACGGTCGAGGTCACTGCTCATGACGGTGGCGCCGAGGCCGTAATCGCTGTCGTTGGCCAGCGCGACGGCCGCGTCCGCGTCCTTCACCTTGTAGACGACGGCCGCCGGGCCGAACAGCTCCTCGCGGTAGGCCCGCATCTCCGGGGTGACGTCGGTGAGGATCGTCGCCTCGACGAACGCGCCGGGGTGCTCGGGCCGCTTGCCGCCCGCGACGACGGTGGCGCCCTTGTCGATCGCGTCCTGGATCTGCGCGTGCAGGTCCTCGGCCGCTCGCTCCGAGCTCAGCGGTGCCAGTGACGTCGACGGGTCGGCCGGATCGCCGGGCGAGAACGTCGAGAAGGCCTGCTTGAGGCCCTCGACGAAGGGCTCGAAGAGCTCCTCGGTGACGATCAGCCGCTTGGAAGCGGTGCACGCCTGACCGGTGTTCTGCATCCGGCCCATCGTGGCGGCCTTGACCGTGGCGCCGAGGTCGTCGGCGTCGAGCACGATGAACGGGTCGCTGCCGCCGAGCTCCAGCACCGACTTCTTCAGGTACTTGCCAGCGAGTGCGCCGACGGCGCTGCCCGCACGCTCGCTGCCGGTCAGGGTCACGCCCTGGATTCGGGGATCGGCGATGACCTGCTCGACGTCGGCGATCCGCAGGAACGTGTTGGTGAAGACGCCCTCGGGAGCGCCGGCGTCGGTGAACAGCTGCTCGATCGCCACAGCGCACTGCGGCGTGATCTCGGCGTGCTTGAGGATGACCGTGTTGCCCAGCACCAGGTTGGGGCCCGCAACGCGGACGACCTGGTAGAAGGGGTAGTTCCACGGCTCGATGGCCAGCAGGACGCCGACGGGCCGGGTCTCGACGACCGCCTCGCCCTTGCCCATCAGCGGCTGGATCGACGTCGGCTCGAGGAATCCGGGGCCGTTGTCGGCGTAGTACTTCAGGATCATCGAGCACAGATAGAGCTCGCCGGTCGCTTCCTGCTGCCGCTTGCCCATCTCCGTGGTGATCAGGGCCGCGAGGTCGTCCCGGCGTTCGTCCATCAGCTCGGCGGCCCGCCGGACCACGGCCGCGCGCTCCTCGACCGGCCGGTCGCGCCACTCCTGGTAGGCGGCGTGGGCGCGCCCGATGATCCCGTCGATCTCCGAGGTCTCGGTGAAGGGGAACTCCTTCTCCGTCTCGCCGGTGTAGGGGTTCACCGTCGCGTACTTCCGGGCGCCGGAGTCGCTGGCGGTCGTCGAGCGTTCGGTCTGGGGGCTCTGCGTCGTGGTCACGTCGGGGATCCTCGTCTCTCGTCCGTCGTCTTCTCCTGCCACCCCTACCCGCGCAGCCGCGGACCACGCAAGCGCGGGCCGCCTGTCGGTCCCCCCACCTAGAGTCGGTGGCACACCCGAGGGAGGACGCGCCCATGTGCGGTCGCTACGCGGCCAGCCGCAACCCCGACGACCTGGCGATCGAGTTCGAGGCGGTCAAGGCCGAGGGGCAGAAGCCGCTGCCGGCCGACTACAACGTCGCCCCGACCAAGGACGTCTACGTCGTCCGGCACAAGAAGGAGCGCGACGCCGAGGGCGCCCTGACCGGCGGGGGCCACCGCGAGCTGCGGGCCGTCCGCTGGGGGCTGGTGCCCTCGTGGGCCAAGGACGTCTCGGTCGGCAACCGCATGCTCAACGCCCGGGTGGAGTCGCTGACCGACAAGCCGGCCTTCCGCACGGCGGCGCGCATCCGCCGGTGCCTGGTGCCGGCCGACGGCTGGTTCGAGTGGGCCAAGCGCCTGGACTCGCCGACCAAGCAGCCGTACTTCATCACCCCGCAGGACGGCTCGGTGCTCGCCTTCGCCGGCCTCTGGGAGGTCTGGGGGCGGGGGGAGGACCGGCTCTACACGTGCACGGTCGTGACGGAGCCGGCCGTCGGCGCGCTCACCGAGATCCACGACCGCATGCCCCTGGTGCTCCCGCCCGATCGCTGGGCCGCGTGGCTGGACCCGACACGAGAGGACGTCGAGAACCTCGCCGTCCCCACCCCGCCGGAGCTGGTCGAGGCGCTCGAGCTGCGCCCGGTGTCCACGGCAGTGAACAACGTGGCCAACAACGGCCGGGAGCTGCTCGCGCGCGCCGAGTCGGTGGCCGAGCCCGCCGACCAGCCCGCGCTGTTCTGACGGTGGCCGCACCGGAACCCCTGCCGCGCTGGGTGGCGGCCGCGGTCACGTTCCTGTGCTCCGGTGCCGTGCTGGTCATGGAGATCGTCGGTCTTCGCCTCATCGCGCCCTACGTCGGCGTCACGCTGCAGACCAGCACGGCCGTCATCGGGTTCGCCCTCGCCGCGATCGCGATCGGCGCGTGGACCGGGGGCGCCGCCGCCGACCGCACCGACCCGCGCCGGCTGCTGGCGCCGCTCATGGTGGCCGGAGGAGCCCTCGTCGTCGCCGTCCTGCCGTTGGTGCGCTTCACCGGTGCATTGCTGAGCGGCGCCGACGCCGGGGGAGTGCTGCTGCTGGCCGCGGTCGCGGTCGTCGTGCCGGCGGCGCTGCTCTCGGCGGTGCCGCCGATGGTGGTCAAGCTGCAGCTGTCGAGCCTGTCGGAGACAGGGTCGGTGGTCGGCCGGCTGTCGGGCATCGGCACCCTCGGCGCGATCGCGGCGACCTTCGCCACCGGCTTCCTGCTCATCGCGGTGCTGCCCAGCAGCGTCATCCTCGTCGGCACCGGCACGGTCACCGTCGCCGCGGGAGTCACGGTCGGCGTGCTGCTGCGCCGCCGGACGCCGTCGGCGGGGCGCGTGCCGCCGGCGCTGCTGTCGCTGGCCGTCGTCGGCGTGGGGCTCGCGGCCGTGGCCCCGACGCCGTGCGAGGAGGAGACCGCCTACCACTGCGCCCGCGTCGTCGCCGATCCCGAGCGGGACACCGGCCGGGCGTTGCTGCTCGACACCCTGCGGCACTCCTACGTCGACCTCGCCGACCCGACGCATCTCGAGTTCGAGTACGTGCGGGCGATCGCGGCGGTCACCGACGTGATCGCTCCTTCCGGCGAGGCCGTCTCGGCGCTGCACATCGGCGGGGGCGGGCTCACGCTGCCGCGCTACCTCGCCGAGGTGCGGCCGGGCACCGACAGCCTGGTGATCGAGGTCGACCCCGGCGTGGTCGCCATCGACCGGGAGCAGCTGGCGCTGGAGACCTCCGACCGGCTGCGGGTGCGGGTCGCCGACGGCCGGGTCGGGCTCGCCGACGAGCGCCCGGGTGCGCGCGATCTCGTCGTCGGTGACGCCTTCGGGGGGCTGTCGGTGCCCTGGCAGCTGACCACCCGCGAGGCGCTCGAGCTGGTCGACGCCGCGCTGGCCGACGACGGCGTCTACGCGGTCAACCTCATCGACCACCCGCCGCTGCGCTTCGTGCGCGCGGAGCTGGCCACGCTCCAGGAGGTCTTCCCGCACGTGCTGCTGCTCGCCCGTGCGCCGGTGCTCGCGGGGGAGGACGGCGGCAACCTCGTCGCCGTCGCGTCGCGGTCGCCGTTGCCGGTGGACGCCATCGCCGCCGGGCTGGCCGAGCGGGACCTCGCCTGGCAAGTGGCTGAGGGGTCGCAGCTCGACGCCTTCGTCGGCGATGCCCAGGTGCTCACCGACGACTTCGCCCCGGTCGACCAGCTCCTCACGCCCTACGGCTGACAGCCGAGCCGGGGCGAGCGCGTCTCTGAAGGCGGCCTATGGGACGCGCTCGCTCCCTCAACGGTGTGCGCTGGGCAGCACCTTTCCCGCCGAAAGCTGCTGGGTGGCGCACACCGCTCGGCCGCCGAGACCGTCCGTGGCTGGTGTCCCTGAGTTCGCCGGCCGCTTGGAGACACCCGCCGGAGCGACGCACGCGCTTCCGCGGAATCGCCGAGCCGAACATCTCGCTTAGGACGGTTCCGCGGAAGCGGCTGGACGGTGTCACGTCCTCCGGCGGGCGACGCGCTGGTTGATCGGTGACTTGGTGCCGGTCAACCAGCTCCCTCCCTCGACAGCTGAATGCGGTAACCCCGGGGTCCGGGCCTACCCCTGGTCCACCGGGGTAGGGGAGGTCGATGGATGCAGTGTCGTTCGGCAAGGCCGGTCTGCAGGGTTGGCGGGCGAAGGTCGGAGACGCCGTCGCGGGACCGATCTCGCACCGCTCACCGTTGACCGACGACCAGGTGCGAGCCGTGGTCGGTGGACTGTTCTTCGTGCTCTCGGTGACCTACGTGGTGAGCACCGTCTGGCGTCTCCTGCGCAAGGGCTGACGCAGGCGCCCGGACCCGGCTCGCGACCGGCACCGTTGATCCCACGCTCCGACGGGACGATCCTCGCCCCCACCCGACGGCGGGCGACGCGGTAGTTGGAGGACACACGTCCATGGATGAGCCGACGATCCGACCGTATGCACTGCAGGCCGGGGAGGGCTGGACGTACCGGTTCGCCGAACTCGGCATCGACTTCGTGGTGAAGGTCGGGGAGCAGCGGCAGGGCAGAGGGCTGGGATTCTTCGAGTTGACGACCCGGGCCGGCGAGGAGCCGCCGAACCACACCCACGCGACCGAGGACGAGTTCTTCTACGTCCTGCAGGGGGAGGTCGCGTTCCGGTGCGGCGACGATCGATTCGAGGTCACCGACGGCGGCTGCGTCTTCCTGCCGCGCGGTATCGAACACGGCTACCGCATCAAGAACGACGGCGACGCCCGACTCCTCGTCGTCACGACGCCCGTACCGGACGACGCCGGCTGGGGCGGTTTCGTCGGCAGCTTCGAGCGCGACTCGGAGCTGCGCGTCGTGCCGCCGTGGGAAAGACGTCTCACCGGCCCCTGAGCACCGCCGCGGTGTGCGCGTCGGCGGGCAGGAAGGCCTCGATGCTCAGCTCGGCGGCGGTGAGGTCGACGGCGGTGCCGAAGGTGGTCACGGTGCTGAGGAAGGTCAGCGGGCCGTCGTCGTGCCGGAGCCGCAGCGGGACGGCGATGCCGTCGGGCGGCGCGGGGTCCCGGCCGCCGGGCAGCGCCACCAGCTCGCGGTGCAGGGCGGCCAGCCCGGGGTCGGCGGTCAGGTGCGCCTCCCGGGCCAGCCGGGTGAGCAGGTGCGTGCGCCACTGCGGCAGGTTGAGGATGCGCCCCGCCAGCCCGCGGGGGTGCAGGCCCAGCCGCAGCACGTTCACCGGCGGCTCCAGCAGCTCCGGCGCGACGCCGTCGGTGAGCAGCGCGATGCTGCGGTTGCCGGCGACCAGGTGCCACCCCCGGTCGACGACGACGGCGGGATACGGCTCGTAGGCGGCGAGCACCAGGTCGAGCGCCGCGCGGACGGCGCTCATGTCCGGGTCGTCGAGCCCCCGCCGTCCGTACACGGGTGCGTACCCGGCGGCCAGCAGCAGCTCGTTGCGCTCGCGCAGCGGAACCTCCAGCTGCTCGGCCAGGTGCAGCACCATCTCCCGGCTCGGCCGGGAGCGGCCGGTCTCGACGAAGCTCAGGTGCCGAGCCGACACCCTCGCATCGTTGGACAGGTCGAGCTGGCTGAGCCGGCGGCGCTGCCGCCAGTCGCGCAGCAGCTCTCCCACCGGCGGTCGGGTCGCCATGGTGCTCATGGGTTGCTCCTATGTCAAGCCGCCTGCGGCAGGGAGGCCGCGGCGGTCTGGTCGGTGGGTCGGAGGAGGTTGAAGACGATGCGGGCGAGGCGTCGTTTGAGGGCGCGCAAGGCCTCCATCGTGGTGT